>QXWO01000041.1 GCA_009911035.1 Lachnospiraceae bacterium | reverse complement strand
TCGTGGCTCATTCATCTGAGATATGTAACTAAAAATTCCTTGAAAAATAAGGAAAAAAGACTTGACTAAATAGGGAGTAATATTTTGAGAATTAAATAACGTGCCGTTTGTCATTAATGTTATTTTTCCGCTATACTTGCTTCTTAAGTGTGATAATATATCCAAGAAATCTTTTCTAAGCAGCGGTTCCCCACCTGTCAGAACAACAACTTCAGGTTCAACCGAAACTATTTTATTCAACAACCTGCATATGGTTTCTGTATCAAAATAATCTGTTTGTTCATTTCCATACTGTGCATTTACCATACAGTGTATACATTTTAGGTTACAACGGTGTGTAATTGCAAAACTGACATTGTTGACTTTTTGCACTGTTTTCCTATACATACATCCCATAGAATCTAACAAATCAAGCATCTTCCTTATATAAGCCCGATCTTCTTCATCTGCTAGCCTAGAAAGCATTTCTTCCTCTGTTAATTTTTCGCTCATACAGTTTCTAAGTATTTCATAACATTCCCTTGATATTTTTATCCATTGACCGTTTAATCTATTAAATATAATGACCGAATCTGCATTAAACATAAATTTAGTGGAATCAGAAAAACTCATGCATTTATTGTCCATACCGTTCTCCTCCTTTTTTCATATTTTAGCATTATATGTTTACGCATTTAATTTCTCGTAATTTTTTCGAATCAACACGTAATAATTCTGCTTAATGGTATCCTATTCAAATCGGTGACCATAAAAGTGCCTAATACCTACCAATACAACTTTTGCTTTGAAATTCATTTACAAAATGAACGGTTATCAATCAAAGTACTCTGTAGCAATGGAATATTTACAAGATTTAAATCTAATCAAAAGCACTTCTACGTTTTAAAATCAGCTTTATAATTGGTACTTGATATTGTTCGGATAACCGTATATAATTACATTAAATAAATTTGATGAAAGGATAAGCGAGTTATGGAATATATGTCCTCACCGCAAGCAGCAAAGAAATGGGGTATTTCAGAGAGACGTGTACAGAAACTATGCGAAGATAACCGCATACCTGGTATTTCAAAACTTGGTTATATGTGGTTAATACCAAAGAATGCAGAAAAACCTGTTGACGCGCGCAGAAAAGACGGTATAAGAGTAGATAAATAGTTGAAAAATATCTGCTATATTTGGTTTTATACTATAGGTTGGAGGTGCGAAAAATAAAAACGAAAATATTGATAGCTGATGATGAAGCAGATATTGTGTCAATGCTTCGCAGCTTTTTTGAAAGTAAGGGTTATCTTGTTTTATCTGCCACAAATGGAACAGAAGCACTGAAACAAGTAGAACGACAGCCAGACATTATTTTGCTCGATATAAATATGCCCGGCTCAACTGGGCTGGAGATCTGTGAACGCATTCGTGACCATATATCCTGTCCTATTCTTTTTTTGACTGCACGAATTGAAGATACTGATAAGGTTAAAGGGTTTGCTGCCGGAGGTGACGATTATATAGTCAAACCGTTCTCTCTTATGGAGCTTGAAGCCAGAGTATCTGCCCACCTGCGTCGGGAAACACGGCGGGGCTTTGAAGCGCAGATTAGATTTTCCGGTGAATTAACAATTGACTATTCGGAGCGATGCCTGTTTTTTGCGAACAAACGCCTCGGCCTTGCCAAAAAGGAATTTGACATCGTGGAACTGCTATCCCAAAATCCAGGACAGGTTTTTGACAAAGAAAGGATATATGAACGCATCTGGGGTTATGACAGCGACGGCGACAGCAATGTTGTGGCCGAACATATTCGCAGAATACGTACGAAAATTGCTGTATACACAAACCGAGTGTATATTGAAACAGTTTGGGGGTGTGGGTATAAATGGATAAAGTAAGACACCTAGGACGGGGTTTATCTCTCCGGAAAAGTCTTATGCTTTATGTGGTAATATTTGTTATGCTTGCACTTATCCTTTCTGTAATGACAGCTTCCTTATGCAACAGTATGACAAATACTATTAGAGATTCTTACCCAATATCCGGCGAAAAGTATTATTTAACGAATGAACATGGTGAACAGTTAGGGGACGGTGCTTATATTAACAGTACACCAGTTTCATTAGCAGAACAGGACGAACGTACAATAGCACTATTAGCGTTAATTCCTGTTATTGCAACACCACTTTACTCTGCTTTGTGTATCATAGGGGCGGTACTATTATTTTATAAGGATAAGCTGAAGAAACCGCTTGCGGAATTGCGGGCGGCATCTGAAAAAATAGCAAATAATGATCTTGATTTTTTGATCGAATATGATAGTAATGACGAATTAGGGCAGCTCTGTACTTCTTTTGAAATTATGCGGACTAAACTTGCAAATAATTTTTTAGAGATGTGGCGGCAGGTTGAGGATCGCAAACGGCTTAACGCTGCTTTTGCTCATGACCTGCGAACCCCGCTTACGGTGCTGAAAGGTTATGATGAAATGCTACAGGCAAGCGATAACACACAGACCAGAGAAACTGCAGTTACGATGGGAAAGCATATATCTCGGATGGAAACATATGTAGCCAGCATGAGTAATCTTCAGCGTTTGGAAGATACACAACCGGAATACAAAACAGTTCTTTTGCAGCCATTTTTATCTTCCTTATATGAAAGCACAGAAATTGTATGTATACAGAAGGGAAAAAAGTTATATCGGCAAAACAAAACCTTTATACATGAACTGTCTATTGACACAGAATTTGTTTCACAGGTATGTAATAATCTGATTGCGAATGCTGTCCGTTACGCCTGTGCTGCGGTAACGCTTACTTTTGAATTTAGTGATGGCGGCTTACGACTTTCGGTATCTGACGATGGAAAAGGCTTTAACAAAGATGTTCTGTGCAAAGCTGCTAACCCATATTTCACAGAGGAATCCGATCATTTTAAACACTTTGGATTAGGGCTTTATATATGTAAGCTACTCTGTGAACATCACGGTGGCTACCTGCAGATTGAGAATATTGCGGATGGTGCAAAGGTGACCGCATTTTTCAAAACAAAATATTGAATTTTATTTGTAGATAAAAAGTAGATAATTACCTTTTATACTCTCCGTAAAGTCACAAGGGGAGTATTTTTTTGCATATTACACGTAATTCCCCTTATAGAGAAAGGAGTTTATATGAAACTAAAAACTATCGATCTGACCAAAAAATTTGGCTCCAAAACCGCCGTAAAACATTTGAATATTACACTGTCAAATGGAGTTTATGGCTTGTTAGGTGCAAACGGAGCAGGAAAGACTACGTTCATGCGGCTGTTGTGCAACATTCAGACACCAACTTCCGGAAAAATTGTTTTAGATGGAAAAAACATTGTGACGTTAGGTGAAAAATACAGTGAACTTTTAGGCTATCTCCCGCAACATTTTGGGTATTATCCTGAATTTACAGCACTTGATTTTTTGCTGTATATATCTGCCTTAAAGGGGTTAAGTGAAAAAAACGCAAAGAAAAAATCAAAGCAGCTACTTGAAGCGGTGGGACTGTCTGAGGAAAGTAGGCACAAAATCAAGACCTTTTCAGGCGGTATGAAGCAGCGTTTAGGAATTGCACAGGCAATGCTTAATAATCCCCACATTTTGATTTTAGACGAGCCGACAGCGGGTCTCGATCCAAAAGAGCGCGTACGTTTTCGTAACATAATCAGTGCCTTTGCGCAAGACCGTATCGTAATTTTATCGACGCATATTGTTTCGGATGTAGAATTTATTGCAGAAGAAATCATAATGATGAAATCTGGTGAAATTATTCATTTTGGGAAACCACAAGAAATCACTTCTGAAATTGATGGGCAAGTATGGGAATGTACTGTTCCGACTGCTCATGCAGAGAAATGTGCCGCTGCATTTAACACGAGCAATCTCCGAAATACAGACAGGGGCGAAACTGTATTGCGGATAATTGCAGATCACCCGCCTATGGAAAATGCAATACCGATACGGCCTAATTTGGAAGATTTATATTTATACTATTTTAAAGGAGATGCAGAGAAATGAAAAAACTAATTCAATTTGAGTTACGGAAGATATTTTCAAAGCGGCTTACACAGGTTATTTTTGCTGCTTTACTACTTTTATCGGTTCTTTTAGGCTTTTCAACATATCAAAATATGTATGCCTTTGACGGAATAAGTAATGAGGGCACAGGACGAACAGCCGTTGAAATTGATAAGTCTGTTGCAGAAAAATATGAGGGGGCGCTAACTGATGAAAAGGTGCAGCAAATGATGACTGATTTTAAGCCTACGCAGGATTTACATGGTATGAATGCGGCATATCTTTACCATAATGCCATGCAATCGGCTTTGTTCCGTAATTTTTCTGATTTAGACGGTAACTGGAATGGGCTTAGAGTTTCCGATGTATTTGGGAGTGAAGAGATTAAGATTGGATATACATACGGCTGGCTCAAAACAAGCGAAAATATGGTAAGGGTATTCATTATTTTATCATTATCTATCATTATTATGACTGCACCTGTTTTCTCTGGCGAGTATGGGGGAGTCGATAATATTATTCTGACAAGCAAATATGGGAGGACAAAATGCGCAGCAGCGAAAATCATTGGAAGTATTTTAGCTGCATTGATTATGACTGCGACTATTTCGACAATTAACTTTATATATGCTTTTATGCTTTATGGAAGTAACGGGTTAGATTGCAGTATTCTTTTTGCGCCTGCGGGCTTCGTTGAAGGATATATTCCTTTTAATATTACCTGCGGCACATTGCTTAAATATCAAATCCTTTTAGCATTTACCGGCGCTGTCAGTGTCACAGGCGTTACATTGATTCTATCCGCTGTATGTAAAAGCCAAATGGTAGCCTTAGTCGCTTCTGCTGCAATTTACCTTTTTCCTGTTATTCTGCCTGTTTCCGAAACAAGTTCGTTATTCAGGATTATCGCACTTTTGCCATTATATCACGCTCAGTTTATTTCGCTTATGTCGGTAGGTCAAATGAGCAACGGCGTATTATATGCAATATTAGCTGTACCTGTTGCACTTATATTTATAGGAATTGGTATTGCTATTTCTCGTAGAGCTTTTGCAAAACATCAAGTTTCATAAATAATTCACACAAATCCACTAATCTAACTTTCAAAATAGGATAACTAAAAATATATAAACTCTCATAATTCTAAGAACATAGCGGTATCAAGTAGGTATCGCTATGTTGTTTTTCTATTAATAAAATCCGATGTTTTCTGTCGCTTAAAATGAAATGACGATCAATCTGATGTCTTTATATTTTGTCTTGCAGCATTACACGAGCTACATAGGATCCCAAAAGTGCTTCGCCATAATATGATGTTATCGCTGACTGTCTTTTGAGAGTCGCAACCAAATCGTACATGTATTCATGACGAACGGCTTGGCAGAGCGTTTCTACGTAAGGATCAACACCATCGAGAAGGAGCTTTCAGAATGTCACCATGAATTTCTACGTATACGCCAGTTGTTCCCCATTAACTACAATTGCATAGAGGTGATGAACTTTTATATTTTATATGAATTAACTTGCAAAACAGTAATTTTTCTCTTATCATAATAATATCAGGTGCACGAAAGCCACACGTCAGGGATACGATCGGTCCCGAATGGCAGATGCGCTATGGGTATGGGAGAAAGAACAAACTTTGCGGGTGGGTTCTTTCTCCTTTTTTTGTTCGGTCAGTTACACCAAAAACTATACAGCAGGAACGGGAATTCGTCAAGATGAGAAAATGTCATGGAATGTGGCAGGATTGTAGAGATGATATTTAGAATATTCGATTTTAATCTGCGGTATTTGTGCAGGAGATAGGAAAGTTAATTTGCTGTCTGACACTTAAAGACCAAAAACAGCAGGACAAAGACAGTATAGGAAAAAATATAATTGTGAGTAACAAATAAGCGAACAAACACTCCACCTATAAATGAACAATTTTGTGGAACACCTTTGGGCGTGTCAGATTAAGTGTGTAAGTTGTTTTCGAAAAACTATCCCTTAAAACTGCCTAGAAACCATCCTTAAATCCTCGGAAGCCTGTCAAGGTAAGCCTTCCAGCCTTTACAGGCTTTCGAGGATTTGATATAATCCCTGATGGCAGTTTTAAGGAAATACACAGTTTATTTGGCACTCTCGTACCTTTTACAAAATATATTTTTCTAATAATAACTTTCCGTCAGTATCTTTCAGCAAGTTACTATTTTCCTTTGATTATTCCCATATTTCAGGGCGTTCACAAAAAAAGCAAGTGAAAACTTAATACCTTATTCCATCCCAAAATAGTGCCTCTTACAGACTTATAATCTACTATGCTACATACACCTTGAAGTAACTATGAACGCTTAAATTATAATATTCTCCTGCTACAATTTCCCATATGTATTATTCATCATATACTGTCAACTTATATTTTTCAATTATCCCGACCAAGGTTGCCTCATATTCATATCTCGCCTCACAATACGGATACTTAGGATCCTGCAGCGATTGAACGGCCCTTATGTAATTGCTTTCTCCTATAAGTTCCTCCCAATTAGGAGCTTCCTGAGAATGATCCTTCCATGTGGCAAGGTAATCATTATGTTCCATTATGACATGCCGCAAAACCGGAGAGTTTGCATGGAAACCCTCCTGATGCGAAAATAATTCATTTGGGCTTATTTCAACCTCATTCTTTTCCCAGTCAATTGCTTCCAAAGCAATCGCAATAACAATAGACGGCAGACAAATATGCCTTCTGCGCCAATCTTCCTGTGCAATCTGTCCTATAATCTCAATAAAAAGTTCTTTGTTCCTTTTCATTTGCTTCTCCTCTCTATTTACGTTTCCAGTACCACCCAAGCGCCGCCGCGCCTGCAATTGCCCATATACCGTATCCCTTACACATTACAATAAAGAAGATAATCCCTCCTGCAACCATTAATGCAATCTTCTCTTTTCTTCCCATATATGCTCCTTAGAAGAAAGGGTATGTGTGCTGGGAGGTAACAGTCCCCAGCACTTTTTTCCCATCTTCCCCATCTTTTACACTGGTAATACGTACAAGGCTGCTATGCAGGTCATACGCTGCACTCTTTATTGCACCCTCCGAACTGTAGTAGATATGCTGCAACATGCTTTCCGGAAACAGAGTACAGACCATACCGCTAATCTTCTTAAAATCCTCCAAATCCTCACATACCAATACCGCCTGAACAATATTTCCATCCTTGTTGAGCTGCTCCATATACCCCTTTAAAGCAGATACTTTTTTCTGTAAATGCTTGTCCCATTCAGATTCCGTAAACCTTTTCAAGTCCACGCGGGTAAACATCGGTTCCACTATTGTCACATAATTTTTTCCGGCAATTTCGTGAAAAATCCTGCTGTTAAAGATGATTTTCCCGTTTTCCTTATCCTGATACGAAGGCATAAAATCAAACTCTTTTAAATGCGGACTTTTCATCAGTTCATTTGTAATCAGTGACGAGGCTGCTTTTTCCACGATTTCAAGGGGTGGAAGGATGTCTTTTTCGTGTCTGGCATCCGTATTCAGCTTTAGCGCCTGATATATGACCTTGCAGAACTCAGGCGTTGTAGAATACAAGACGATATTGTTTCCCTCCTTTGTGTAGACAAACCTGCGCAGCATCCCCATACTGCACATCTTCTTTATCCTGCTGAGCAGCGCATCCCTGTCAATATAGCGCGGCACGCGCTTCTGTGGCCAGAAACTGCCTAATGCCTGAATCGTTTCCGCCACTACTTTGGGGATTGTATACTTGTACAGTGCTATCACATACCCGATATACAGATCGGACAGTACAATTTCCTCATTCCGGTAATAGTAGGCAATTTTATCCAGAGAATTTCTTTTATCCGAATCCGGCACACTGATCTCCATTTCCGGCATATACTCAAAAAGTGCCTTATACCCCATCATACCTACTATATCGCGGGCAGCCCTCTCTGTTGTCTTTTCCGTATCAGCCATTACATTTCCTCTCCCTCCTGATTATTTTCCGGCTTTTCGTATCCCTCCAGCGTAAGCGCCTGGAACACCCTTGCTTTTAAGGAGCGTTCCTTTGTATTCATGTAATAAATCTTTCCCATATACTCCATGCCCGGAATAATTGGAAAATCTCTTGCTGATGACGGGTACTCGGTAAATACCTGGATATCTTCCAAGCCATTGATTTCGCCAAACCAGTGCCCCTTTTTCAGTGACAGGCACTTAATGCGCACAATGTCGCCAACATGATACTTTTCTTCCAGCGATTTCTGCTCCCACGGATCCTCTACCAGCTCCTTTCTGGAGCAGGCATAATAGATAATGTCCTGTTTCTTCTGCTTTCTTATCTTTTTTTCATGTATGCATACTTCCACAACATCACCGTAAGATACTGTTCCCTTCAACGCGGACGTAAATGTATTTGCCCAGTCGCCGATATACACAAACCCTAAGATTCCGACACCGCATAAGTCCAGCCATACGCCCGTATCTATGTTCTCTCCGTCTACCGTTTTAGACTGGATACGGATTACCTTGCCCTTTACACGCAAGTTTGCATTCCCGTTATCCTTTTTCAGCCGGTTATTGATTTCTTCTTCGATTTCCGGACGTTTATCCTTCCGCGCTTCATTGTGGCTTACCCAGACGGTACGACTTTCATCGTCCACCCTGACCACTTTTACATAGTATACGTCCGCCAGCTTCTGTGACTTGTACCGCAGATCATACGGATCCCCCGTAATTGCATCTGATGCCATGCAGATAATAATGTCCTTGTCCACTTTGGAAAGGGTGCCGTCTGCTCCTGCCTTTTCAAAAGCCATCTGCATATATTCCCCTGTATCCATCAGCTTTTTATAACGCTCCAGATGCCCATCTGTCCTTTCTGGCGCATAAGAATGTTCTTTCTCTTTTCTTCCGCCTAAAAATTTTCCTGAAATTTCATACAACTGGTCTTTCATTGATCGCACCTCCGTTAAAATAATATGTTTTACCGGTTATCAATCCGTTACCGGAAAATACTGATAAACCAGGAAATACCAAATACAATAATCAAAAGGATTACCGGCACCGCTATCATACCGACGCTGATTGCCGTTTTCCGCATTTTCTTGTCTTTTGTTGCCAACAGTGCAATAGCTGCTCCCAAAACAAAGGAAACAAGCCCTATCAGCAGTGCCCCTGCTTTTATGCTTTTTAAATTGCTGTAACAAGCCGCCGCTATGGTACGCAGGATCCGTTCAGCAAAATTGCCGCTGATTTCTATCGGATTAACTTCCTCCAAATTTTCCATGCCGCTCTCCCAAGAATCCTGTATCCGTTCTCTTAACGCATCATATATGGAGTTTTCCTGCTCGCTCTCCCCTGTTTCCTCCTGAATGTATACCTCTTCCCCATATGCAATGGACGGAGGAATGAAAAAGAAAGCCATACATCCAAAGAACACTGCAATAGCAATCCGCAGACAATGCAGTTTGTCAATTTTTTCCATTCCCATCCCCCTTGTTTCTGTCCTTTATGAATATTGGCAGTCTTGGACCTGGGCAGGAAGTCTCGATCCCGGTACTGCCTTCCCCTAACTTACCCATTTCCTCCTGAATCTTCGTTAAAACCTTTTCTTTTTCCATATGCACCAGCGATGTCAGGAACAAGGACGTTTCTGGCAGCAACAGCATAATCTTCTGCATATGATCCAATGCCGTCCCCTTTTCGCCATCTGTCAGAACAGCTATCATATCCGCCGCAATACGGTAAGCCGTTATGCCTTCCTTTTCCCTAAAATACCCCGCAAGCTCCTGAAGCCTGCAATCCATGCTGTTTTCGGAATACGGTCTTTCCAAATACACCGGAACCCGGGCAACAACAAGATACCCTTCCTGCCTGGAGGCGATTATCCGGGATACCGCCTGCTTAAATACGGCTATTCCCGGCAGCTCCGTTACCGGATCGGTAAAAAAATTCTTCTCTGACTCATCTGCCAAAAGACACGTACACCAGAATAATTGAAATATCCATAACAGATTTTCCGTATCTTCTGATGCCAATCCGCTTCCTCCCTGACATCCTTCCAATATCAGGAATCCTTCATACTTTCCCATATCTGACAGCACGAATGCCCGACTGTCATTCCTAATCCGGCATCTTTCTTCTACTGCGGGCAGGGGGCATCTCCAGAATCCTGCCTCATCATCCGGAAGGGAGGAATAGAAGAATACGGTTATATCTCCCCTTAGCAGATGAATCGTGCATCTGCCGTCCTGACCTGCCATAAGAAGCGAAAGCATTGCTGCCGCCTCCATTGCCAGTTCTTCCCCTGCCGGACTCTTTTGCGCTAATTCCTTCAGTTTTTTTATTATTGATGTAATCTGCATCTGTCCTCCTGTAAATCGGCCTCATCAATATTTGCCACCTCATTTAAGAGCTGGCTGTCATATTCAATGCTCATGCCTTTAAAAATGCGGTTGAGCAGATAATACCGCTCCACCTGATATTCTGTTGCAACATCCTCTATGGTTTTTCTACCGTATGCAATTTCAAGATAGCCGTACAGACTGCGAAGATACCCGGAATTGTATACCCTGCTCAGATCCAGTTCACTGCTGGAGCGTTCCAGCATTTTTCTATACACCTGCTTTTGAAGCGGTTTCCCCTGTTTATTAACGCAAAGATACATTTCTTTCATCTGTTCCTCTTCCGTATTCCTGACCTTTATGCGCTGCATCGCATACCATGCCAGATTTTTTCTGTCTTCCCCGCTCAGTCCCACTTCCTTTTCATCACATATAATCTGATCTTTTACATACACATTGCCATGTACACATTCATAGACATCGGACAGACGCATCTCAAGGATATCCTGTACTTTCAAAATACTATGAAGCTGTAAGTAAAAAACAGGGTAAGAACCTACACTGTACGTTTTAATATGTGTCGAAAGCTTTTCTATTTCTTCCATAATAAATGAAATGCGGTCTTCATTCCCCTTTGTCTGTGTTTCGTTCACTAAATATTTCCTCCTTTTTCTCTCAAGGCCCCATTCTGAGACCCACTTTTAAATTCCCTGTACCCATTTTCTTTTCCCTTCCTTTTTTCATTTTCTGCATAGTATTCTGATATAAGGCAAATCCCTCATCTGACTGTAATTCCTGTATGATATTTTCCGGAAGGTGTTCAGCCAGGCAGCAATTTTCAACATAACTTAATTTATCCCGGACTTCCTGATAGCGGATCTGTGTATTATGGGCATCAATGCCTGCGCTGATATAATAGACATACCGTTCAAGCGTATCTTTTCCCAAAATATCCAGCACTGACACAACTTCATCCATAGACCTGATTCCGTAATATTCCCTGGATTCCCTTCTGGAGCGCCTTGACAGGATTCTTTTCGTCAATTCCTCCGCATCGGCATCTTCTTCATAAACCGCGTCCGTAATCCCCGCAGCATACAAAACCGCCATGTAATCCGTACCGTAGTGCTTCCTATCTACCGACACAACTACCGGGATTCTTTTAATGTCCCTGAGTGCCGCAATTTCCCATGACTGGTAAGATGCCGACATATCCATATTTTCCTGTAGAAGAATAACCACATTCTCGTGATTATCCATAGAAAACGTCTTATATTCCACTTCCTGCTTGCTTAAGCATGGATGTATAACAACCTTTACTTCTCTTTCTAATGCCATCTGGCAAATCCTCTCTACAAGTCCGGTTGATGTGGTGTCTTCCGGAATGCCGCAGATCACCTCTATTTGTCTCATTTGCCACCTCACTGTTCCAGAGTATCTAAAACATTGATACCTGTAATTTTCCACTCATTGCTCTGCTTTTCGATATTCAGCTTGATATACTGCATAATCTGCCCGTTTCCGCTTCCGTTCAGCGTAAAACAGCTCTCCATGATGACCTCTGCCTCTGTCTCTGAAAAGCAGCAATAATAGCACTTCGCCTCCCGAAGTGAAGATATCACTGCCGGAATTTTCTCTCCGCTTTCCATTGATTCTCCTACTGAAAACGGCACTAGTTCCGCATATGCCTGTGGTGTCATAAATGCTTCCGTCCCTTCGTAAAACCTGCGTTCCCTGGTATCGTAGGTATACAAAACCTCTGCAAATGACTGTAAAAACTGCTCCGGATCCTGTCCGGCCGACTGTTCCAAAGGCACTTCCTCTTGTCCTGCCATGTCCTCTGTCTGCGATTTGTCTTCCCCTGTGCCATCTCTTGACGTAACCAGTAAAAACGTGCCCGTCAGAAAAAGCAGAACCACCAGAATTGTAACCAGTGTTGAAAACAGCGCTTTTTTGAAATTACCATATTTCATGTTTCTTCCTCCTTGTTTCTTTACGGCCTCCCAAAACCGACAAGATGGTTTTGGTAATAGGCTGTGTTTATTGACGAGTAACAGCAATATCCCTTACCGGAGCTTGCATGGAACATCCTGCCGTTTCCTACATATATACCCACATGGGTTATATATGTGCCGCTTTCGTAAGTTCCCTCAAAGAAAACCAGATCACCCGGTTCTGCTTCCGCGTCCGAAATATGCGTCACAAAATCATATTGTGATTGCGCCGTTCTTGGCAAGGTGATGCCCACTGACTTAAAGATTTTTTGCGTGAGTGCAGAACAATCAATACCATATTTCCCACTTCCGCCATACAAATACGGTACTCCTAAATATTCCTGCATACATGCCAGCATGGTATCGTAATCACCTTCTCCCATGCCATCGGAGCCGCTCAGCCACGACCGTACATGCTCCACATACAGCACGTCTCCGTATACGGAGTATCCATGCTGTGCGCACATCCTGCTGGAAAATTCCCTTGCAGCTGCTTCCGAGTGGTGTCCGTCCCGTTCCGCTTCTATGTAATCTATGTATCCGCCGCCGAAATTGTAGGCCTGTATTACGGAATCCATATCCACGCCTTTGCCCGTGCCTGCTGCGAGCAGTGAACTGAAATACCACACCCCCTGCCGGATACTCTCAACCGGTTCCGTTATGGAATTTGCCGGAAGTCCCGCACTTGCCGAACACTGCATGATATCCGGTGTTTTTTCCGCATCACCGCCGGACTCCTGTGCGATAATTGCAAGCAGCACATCGACGTACTCGGCAATCCCGTACATATCCGCATAAAATTCCACCTCTTCCCTCCACTGCTCCACCAGCGGGGGAATGTCTGCTTTTCCATAATACCCATAATCTCCCTCGCACCCCGAAAGAAGCAGGGAGAATAAAAGCAGGCACAGCAATACTTTTAATTTGCCCTTTTTCATCTGTCCTCCTGTTATACCAAGGGACGGTTCTTGTCCTCTAAAATCTGTTTTACCCGTTCCTGAATCATTTTTGCCGCATTTTCATAGTCCTCGGATCCGCGGTCATATCTGGCTTTCTTTTCCATCTGCAAAAGGACTGCCTCTGAAATCGCCGCTGTCTGGGCTTCTATCCTTTTTGTGCGGATTGTCTCCTCGGTCAGAACTACTTTTCCTTCCTCGCGCATGACTGCTATCTCTTTCTCTGCACGCAGGTTGGCCTGCTGCATCGCCCGCAGCGCCGTACTGTTCTTCATCGTGCCTTCTACGCTCAGGATTTCCTGCACTGCATAGGAAACATCTGCCTGTATCTGCTTACCGGACCGGGTATTTATGCCGCTTACTGTTTCTGTTTCTTCCTTATTTAATGTAGGAGCTTCCACTGTACCGCCCACCGTGGTTCCGGTATCCATATGGAAAGATGCCTGCATTGCTGCAGGTCTGATTTTATTCATGAGATAAGCGGATGCCGCCATATCAGCTGCCTGGTAAATTCTTTTTCCCCCACTCCTGGCAGCCGCTCCCGCAATACGCCCGGCTTCAATAGATACATCTACCGCTGCCTCTCCTGCGCCTCCGCCTGCCTGAATACCTCCTGCGGAAGAAAGTGCTGCCGCCGAAGCACCTAAAAATACTGCTGAGCCGCCGGCAACTGCCCCTAATGCAGCGCCGCCGCCTGTCCCGGCAGCTGCCTTTACCACATTCGCTACAGCGCGTTTCTTGTATAAATCCCGCATCTGTGCATTGCTAAGAACACCCTTAAATTCAGGTTGTTCAAAATTGGAGATGGTCGCCCTTTTCTGTAAAATCTCCGCCCTTCTGTCATCAAAGCTTGTCGGGGTCCCATGTACACCCATTGCTGTATGAAGCTGCCTTGACTGCTGGCGAAGCTGGTTAAGACGCCCGTTCTCCATTGCGATTCTCTTATCCAGCCGGGCTGTCTGGCTTTCTATATCCGCTCTTTCCGTTTCCAGCTCCCGGTATTCTTCCGAGCCGCGCCTGTGGTTCAACATCTGGCGCCTCAATTGTTTATCCTGCTGTACCAGTTCCGCGCGGTCTACCTTCAATTTATCCAGATTTTCCTGTGATTGATTCATCGCACCGTCTATGCTCCGCAATAAATCGTTTTTATTTTGAGACGGAGTCCCGGTACCGGCATCATCCGCACCTGAGATATCTGATGGGAAATCCGTCCTTTCTTTAAAGTTTCCGTACGATAACCCTTCCTGTGCATAATCCGCCGTCTGAGGGACTGCAATATCATCTGGTTCCCTGTCAAGGACTGGCGCATTATTCTGATCTTCCGGTTTTTCGCTTCCTGTTTCCGCAGATGAAACGCCATTTTCCTGTCCGCCATCTACCCTCGACAGATTATTTCCATCTTCCGATAGTCTGTTATTCGGACTGCTTTTTCCTTCTGCCGCTGACAAGTAGGACTCCTCTTCTTCCCTGTCAACATCCGCCATTTCGCCATACATACGGCTCTTTCTCGCATCAGAAAAAGCATCTGCGAGTTTTCCAACACCCTGTTTGATACGTGATGCGATTGCCCTTGTGAGCGTCATCATTGCCATCGCTCCCAAAAAGCCGTTCCGTTCGTTGCTCTGGATTCCCAGCAGCGCCTTAAACCGGATCCTCGCCGGAATAAGAAGCATGCACATGACCAGCTGGATAACCGCCACGCCTTTTATCGTGTCCGACAGCATCAGGCTTGTGAGCAATGGAATCAGGAGCAGTACGGCATCTATCACGGGCGTCATGATATTGGAAAACACGGTCATTACCCATCCGCCAAGCAGATCCCGCTTCCTGCTCTGAAGTACGCACAAAAAGGGAAAACTGACAAAACAGACCAGCATATCTATGGCCACGGCAACATATAAAAACACGAAATAAACCGTTAAGACCACTGTTCCCAGGTACATGACGGCATCAACAAAAGTTCCGCTGCGCTCCGCATTAATCAGAAAAGCCTTCGACAGTGATAATGTTGCCCCTCCGGTTATCATCTGCGAAGTTACTTCCTTAATGCCGTACAGCAGGACATCCCTCACATACAGCGCCACGTCCAGCAGGTACGGCATTAAGATAAGCGCGGCAAACTTCAATGCCATGGACGGAAACATACTCCTGATTTCATCCCTGCTTTTTGCGGTCTGCCCTGTCCATGCCGATTTCGCCAGCTGGAACACAAAAGTAATCCCGAGGAAAATGAACATCATTCCCCTAAGCAGCGCATAACATACTGATGCGGTCACGCCGTAAGGATTTCCCTTACGCAGTTCAAAGGCATAGATGTTAACCTTGTTGGGCTGCCCGCTTCCTACCCTCCCGTATACGATACTGTCCAGGGATGCGCCGATGTTATCCTGCAGGAGTGCAATAACGGAACTGCCTATATTCCTTAGCAGTTCTGCAATGTATTTTTCCACACGTCCGGGCTTGCCCACGGTAATATCCTGCTGTTCTTCCCCTGCATCAATGGGATTCCCATAAATAGACTCGTCTGACGTACCTTTCAGCCAGGGTGATGTTGTATCAAAGCGGTTGTTGTTCCCTTCATCGACATCATTCTCTATGCTGTCAGACTGGGATGCGTACACGACCATTCCCCGGCAGAGCAAAAGCGGAATGCACAGCAATGCAAGGCACAGTGCTTTTTTCAGTCCCCTCATCCTGCCTCGCCTCCGTACATAGCCTGCAGTGTCCTGGCATCCGTTTCCACAAATACCGCTTCCGCCGCTTTTAAGTAGTCCACCTTACAGAAGCATACCTTTCCGTTATCCACGATGCAGACTTCCCCTTTCCGGTCCTCGCTCTTGTCCGAAGGATCCCCGCCAAGTTCCAGGATGCGGTCTGCCTGTCCATTTGTAAGGTTGAGCGCTTCTTTCACCCAGCTCCGGTCCTGATAGTCCTGCTTGAATACAAATTTTGTTGCCGCCTGCTTTAACAGGGCTTCCGTTTCCGGCATCCTCTGGTAATCCTTCAATGCCTGTGTTGCCGTCCACAGCGACACCAGCCTTTTTCTTGACGTCCTGGAAACATAATCAAGCTTCTGTACGGCAGGCAGGGACTTGAAATTTTCATGCAGCTCGTCGCAGATCACACCCATATACTCCATTTTCTTTGGGTTAATTGCATTTTTCTTTATAAAATGTTCCGTTACAAAGCTGAGCGCCACCAGCCGGGCAACCGCCCTCTCCTCTTCCGGAAGCTGCGACAGGTCTATGTTGGTAAATTTCACATTCCTGTCTATGACAACATTACTCTGTCCGTCGAAGTAGCTTTTTACCCCCTGTATGGCCTGTATCTTATGACCATTTTCCCCGCATCCGCAGATATGCTTTAACGACTCATACTCTTTTCTTGTATAGAAGCGCAGACACTTTGGACAGTAATACAGTTCCCGGATACGTTCCTTTAGGCTGTCGAGCAGAATGCGGTAGGCTTTCTTGTGTTCCCTGATCTCGTTATCGCGCTCCTTTTTTAAAGCCTTTTTATAAAAATCCGTCATCGTGGGCAGCGTTTTCCGCCTTTTCCCGCTTCCCAAAATCTCCTTCTCCTGCAGCCCTTCCTCAAACAGGCTGTCCACCTGGCCGTCAATGATTCCCCGTTCCTCATACAGTTCCACTATTATGTCCGTAATGACACGCTCAAGGTAGGTTGTCAGTTCAAAATCCGCAGCTCCCTTATTTCCCTGGACCATGATCATAAGGCTGCTTCTGGCATCTTCCACTTTATCTTTCAGCTTTAACACCATATAATCGCCGTCCATTTCCGACCATTCCTCTTCTTCCCGAACCTCAAAGGGATTCAAAATAATGTCGCTTCCGACTTTTATCTGGTAATTAATGCCGCACTGCACGTCCGCCATCATCGCATACTCCCCGCGGTTTCCCCTTGCCTGACTGTCAATTGCAACAAAACGGTATCCGTTTTTGGATATGTACCGGGATGCAAGAATCTTCATCGTGGCAGACTTCCCTGTACCCGTCATCCCGCAGAAAACCACGTTATATCCGTTATGGCTGGTATCATAGCAGTCATACGCCACAGGCTTCCAGCTGGACATGTTCCTTCCCAAAACGACGCCGTTTTCATGGATGAAATCTGTCTGGGTATGGTTAAAGATACTGGAGATGCTGAGTTTGTCCATCGTATGTCTCTTTAATCCGGCAGTTTTCACAGGTCCTATCCCTGCGTTTACCCTGCGGTTTAAAGGCATTCCCGACAGAAAGGCTTCCGGCTGCACGCCATAACAGGCGCTGACCGTAATCTGTTTCTCTTTTGCAAGATTACGGAAAGAATCCGACTCATAATTGAGTTCCTCCAGCGAAGATGTCATGAGCACGAACAGGAAATAAACATGGTAAAGGCTGTTTTCGCCTGTTTCTATACGCTCTGCCCACCCTTCGGTCTCCCGCAGCTTCCCGTTCAGCTTGCGGAGCATATTCCGGTTGTAATTCTTTTCCGCACTGATAATATTCGTTTCGATTTCAACGATTGTCGTATCCAGCATATGTGCCGCACGGCTCTCCGGCAGCGGCTCTATGAAAACGCTGACCCGCATCCGCCCGCTGTTGAACAGGGCTGGAAATGTCGTTGCAAAAGCAGTCCGTTTGGGCAGGGCATCAATGGTAAAGCACCTTACATACACGTCATGCCCTGCATCATTCAGAATGAAATAAGACAGGGGATTCGGATCCACCCCATCCGGCGCCACTATCTCCCGCGCCGCAGATACCCGCCTGAACAGCTTCTCGTCCTCTCCTGCCGGTTTCGGCTTTTCCCTGTTTTTAAGCAGTCTTACTATTACAACCGCCATGATTACAAAAAATAAGATTCCCGATGCCGCTATGAGCAGAATTGCTATAATTTCCCGATTCATCTACAGATTCTCCTCCTCTTCCATGAATGCAAACTCTGCCGCCATTTCCCTTAATGCGTTCTGGCTGACCGTTTCTTCCATTTCCCTTAAGGAACTGCTCGTCACCGCAATGCTGTCATATGCGGACTGCAGAATTTCGTCAGCGCGGTACTTTGCTGCGCTGACCGGATGTGTATAGCGGCGCATCTGTTCCAGTATTTCCACTCCTGTCAGCATCCGGGCCTTTACCCCGGCGTTGCGGAGTGAGGATATATACGCCGCCGCCCTGTTCTCGAGCTGCTTCTCAGCTTTGGAGTAAATCTCTCTCTCCGTAAGTTCCTGTGTAAAATCAATGGCGTTATAAGTCCAGTCGTAAATATACAACTGATCCAAATGCGGATCTGCTTTCTCGCCGCTGACGGATTCCAGATACTGCACCTGGATTTTCAGCTGAGCCACGCAGTAGCCCAGGGACATGATTTCCCTCTGCATCTGCCTGAGTTTCTGATAATACAGGTCGTACCGTTCTTCTTCACCTTCCGGAACCTGCTCCGACTCCTTTTTTATTTCTTCATAATCCAGCGTCATCAGATACTGCCTCTCCTGAAGGCTCGTGAGCTGCTCCTTGTAATCCGTTACCATCTTATCCAGGTTGACATCCCTTGCCATCTGCCAAAACTGTATATTCTGGTTATCAAGTACATTGATGAAGGAAAGGTATCCCCGTATAATCTGCAGGCGTTCCTCGTCCTCCGCATCGCGGAACTCGCACCCACTGCAGGCAATTGCCCCGATAAAGCGCTTTTTCCCGTCTGCAACAACCATGTACTCCCCCACGTCGTCGAATTTCACATATTCCAGGGAGTCCAGCCTTCTAAACTGGCTGTAATCCAGATGTTTCTCCTGTACCCTGCTCCTGTGTATCTTCATGAAATAAAATCCAACCGCGCCGAATATTGCCAGTAAAACCACGATAATTACTGCGATTATCTGCACGGAGCGGACTAATGTATCTATAGTCTGCATTGCTTCCTCCTTAAATCAGCATCTCTCCTGCCAGCTTAAAAATCCCCAGCCAGAACGGGACGCTGAAAATCATAATTGCCACCATTCCCTTTATCATGGCCTCCTCCTTGATTTCCTCCCTGACTTTCGCGTTCCGGGCAAAAAAAATCCGGATCGCCATATACAGAATGGAAAAAACGATGCCCGCAACCCCTACGGTAATCCCAAGGCGGCTTGCGGATGAGGCGAAACCAAGTATCTGTGTGTTCGAGGACAGTGCGGTATCCTGCAGGTATACCCACGGGTCGATCTCCTTTGGTTCAACGCCTGAGAAATTGTAAATGCTCTCCCCGTCATCCCCGCACCCCGTCAGCAGCAGTACGCATAAAAAAAGCGCCGCTGTGCATATCTTTTTCCTTGAATGGCATTTTCTTCTATTTTTTCCTTTCATACATCAGCTTCCCTCCTGTGTATGCTTTGTATATAACACCCGGCGGCATTTCCTTAACATCACCCTGAAAAGCCACTGATCCAGCGTAATGCCACCCCCTGTCAGAAACATCACATCTACCGGCAGTTCGATCATGACCATGCCGCCTGCCACCAGAGTAATTAAAATAGACACAATGACAGCCGCAATAACCATACCGTGGGGTGCAGCTGCCATAATAAGCTTGTAGTCCGCCAGTAATACCAGTATCAATACCAGTGCCTGTTTCTTGGTAAAATAGCGGAACCATTTATCTTCATCCTTAAACTCCCTTGGTACCCTGAATACTCCTGTTGATGCCAACTTCTTCCTCCTTCCCAAATTTTTGCGCAAAAAAGAAAGGTGGAGCTTTTTGCCTCCACCTCAAGTGACTAACTATAATCCAGAGCCGATTGATTTGAAAAAACCGACTATGCTGAATACGCTGAAAATACAGATTCCAGCAACGCATATAACCAGCGCATGTGATTTTTTCTCCTCCTTCTTCTGCGCGTTGGATGTCATGAGCAGGGAAATTGCCGTAAAAATAATCGAGAATACCAGACCGATTACCCCTATGGTCATCAAAAGCTGATATCCGCTGGCGCCGATATCTTCCGCTTTGTCAATGAGGGTGGCAAATACGCCGTCCTCGGGGTCTTCCATCAAAAAATCCCACTCGTTCCCTGTCAGCAGAATGCCTTCCATTCTGATCTGCGCAGCAAGAAAAAGGGTATCGGCCCTGCACACCAGGTCATACATGCGTGCAAGCCTCCTTTTTCATATCAAATTATAAAAATCACATGTGCTTTTACTTCTTTTAATCATATCAGAAGATTCTTTTCCGTCAATAGTACCGGCTTCCCGATTCGGTACATCTGCCTACAATTGACTATTTTCCCTTTTTTTATTATTTTTCTTTTTCAATTTCGGTAAAACAAACTCAAAAATGGTATTATTATACAAAAACCATCGCTTATTTTTACTCATATTTGTGTAAAATGTTTACACGTTTTTATTGTTTTTTTGTAGGCATTTTCTTTGTTATAATAATCAAGCTTGTGCCATGCCGCTTTCCGGCGCAAATGTCCATGAAAAAGGGTACACGTACTAATGCATAGGGGAATCACAAATGATAGAATATCGGGGACGTTTTAAAAAGAAGGAACTTGCGTTTATTAGCATCCTGAACGAATGCTTTGAAAAATTATTTCTTGCCAAAGGAACTGTAAAAAAGAAGGGTGAACATGTCCGCTATGAAATTTATATTGGAGATACTGAAAAAAAGGAGCTGCTGATATTGCAGTTTTGTGTAAGGGATCGTGAAGATCTTGCATCCGGATTCAGCAATTTCGTCCATATTTCAAGCATTCTAATCCCCCGCAGTTACCGTAGGCAGAGCATTGCTACGAGAATAGTCTTTTTAATGTCCTATGTGGCAACAAGGGAGATAGGAATAGATTTGTATGTAACCAGCCTGACAAATGATTTATGGAAAGAAAATCTCATAAGCGCAGGCGGTGAAGTAGATGATAATGGTGATATTCAGATTTTTTATCAGCCGTTTTTAGATTATAACCAAGATAAACTAAGCTATCCAGCAAATCATGTGTACATTTAATACCTTTCACATTCTCCAGCTCTTTCTTGTATTCAAATAACCTCATACTATCTACCTCATTTCCAAATTATCTACCTCATTTTATATCAAAATGACGGAGATAATCTCTGCCATACTTTTTATTATGCGAAAAAATACTGCATTCGCACCGCATAAAACTTTTTAATAAGTATTGCACCGATTAAAAAGACTTTCGTTTGTAAATGAACAACAGACCTTTGAGTACCTGATATCTGTTTTATTATAATACCTATATCATGATTAGCGCGTCAAAAATGGTATTCTTGATGCGCTAATCATATCATAAAAACATTATTATGGATTTGACGAGATGAACCGTACATAATCCGCTTTCTTTCGTTTAATTTTAAAAGATAATCTGTACAGATTTATTCTGTATCAGCTTAACAAATTCTTCATTATCCAGTACTTTAGTCACAAGCGCGACTGTATTATCTTCACGCATCAATGTATATATCACATTTCTTGCGTCCTTACGGATATCCCCGATTTCCTCTATTGCCAGCTGCTTATCCCTGTACATCTGGCAAAGTATGGAATCATTTGAGCGGTATGTAACACTTACCGGGGCTACATTTTTTAGGTGATCTGCCTTCTTTAAAAGTTCCTCAGCACACGTTTGAAAAACATAGGAATCGGAATCCTGTGTGTATACTGTCAAAATCTCCGTATCAGGATAATGCCATGAAAATATTTCAGATAAAATAGTCAGCGAAATTTCCCCTGCATTTTTCTTTTTTACCCGTCCGCTGACCGTTAATCCCCCTTCCATTGGCCAGTTTGTATACATCTCACGTATCCAGTCTTCATATGGTTCCATATCCAGCGGATCTTCTTTGTCTACATTCTCACGGAGATATTTTTTTAAATCCCCTAATCTGGATACAGCTGCTTTTACTATTTCATATAGGAAAATTTCTTCCTTGTCCATCAAATTGCTATAAAAGTATTCCTTTATGATCTTGATAGGAACACCTGTATTCTCCAGTCTTTCTATATATTGAACTCTAGACTCTGAATCCCGAATTTCTTCAACAACCCACTCTGGCAGAAATATTACATCATACCCTTGTAACATTAAGTCGGGTTTATATCCCTTATTATCAAGCTGTAGCATAAATGATACCGCAGAATTATCCAGCAGCGCAATTCTCTTTTCACCGTTATACTTGTCGTAATGAGGTATATTAAGTATATTACACATACGACTCACCTGCAACTAGCTTGATTTCTTTCATAACCCTCTCCAAAAAATGCTCATTATCTTTGTGGTAACTTATATCCGGTCTTTCCTGCTCGCATTCTTTAATCTTGGATTGGAGCGAACTTACATCCACGACATACGAAGGCAGAACCAGTGTGTTGTCCAATCCCAGCTCTGCAAAACATTCTGACATGTCTGGGTGGACATTATCAAAGTATGTTTTCACCTTATCCATAAGGGCATTATTCTCCGTCTGAGCGGCAGTTTCGTATAATGCAATCAAAACAGCCTTGTATGGCGTCTGGAATACTGCCATGCAGTTATAAACTTTGGAACGGAAATCCATATCCTCTGGCAATTCAGAAAAATACGACATTAAATTTCCCAACAACATCCTGGAAGCAAAATATTCCGCTTTTCTCTCTTCCATAGTGTTTTCCGGCTCGATAAGATGGTCGAATGACACTGTATCAAATAAAAGATGATATAATTCGTGCCATTCCGCAAAATACTGATTCACACGCGGCAGTGCTGTATTGATAAACGGAATCCGCCTGCCTTCTTTCACATAAATAGCACCGCCAAAATAAGGATTATTGACTGGCATCTGGATCAGCCCATATGTCCTGAGTAATTGGATTGCCAGCTGCGGCGGTGAACTTACCTGCATCCGGTTAAACCGGGTGAATACCAGCTGCCTGCACTGCTCAATGTCCGCGCTTATCTCCTTATTCTTCCGAATTACCTGATCAAGATTTTCTGCCGTTATTTTTTCACTCATAACAATCACCTTAATAATAAATTGCACAAAGGTCTATGACATCCATAAGCAGACCATACTGTTTTTTTGCCTTTTCATCCATTGAATACTCAGGCGGCGCATTTAAGGAATACACTGCACCTATTTTTTTGACTTCTCCGACCGGACGATAGGAGAGCAGTTGATCCACGGTCATGTTTAATACATTGAGGATTTTTTGTATATGTCTGTCAAATGTACTCTTGTTGTCAACCGTGCCGCTTAACAGGCGATCCAGTGTAGGTCTTGAGATATCCGCTTTTTTAGAGAACGATATTTTAGTGAAGCCTGAATCCCTGATGCAGTCCTTTAATTTTTTACCCACTAATATTCTCTGTTCAAATAAAGCATCAAATGACATATCGTATTTTCCCTCCCTTTCCATGTTTATAGTATACTCGTATTTTCCCACATTATCAACTCGTTTGTAAAATATTTTTTTACATTTTTACATTCCTATAGCCATTAATTCCATTCTATGGTTAACCGTTGAGCCGGAAAATTTTTCCCACCCGGCGGCTCTGCCGGCAATCTTCTTTTGAAGCCTGAATACAAAAAAACGGGGAAAGATGTAATTCACACATCTTTCCCCAAATAACCAACTATTCTGCCATTCTGATTGCAATATTGAAATCTTCCGTTTCTTCTGCGTCTTTAAGCAATATGCCCTCGTTGCTGTCCCCTACAAAGATGCTCATGGCTTCTTCCTTGTCGTAGTTATCAAGAACCATGCGGAAAAACTTAGAATTAAGTATCATATCCTTAAATTTTCCTTCCACCTTGCACGGCACAATGCCTTTATACGTCTTTGCTTTTGTACTGAAGCAGAGACCTCCGGTTTTGTTTTTTGTAATATAGACGAAGGGTTCCTCTCCCTGGTTTGCTACATCGAAAACATCAAGGATTTCCAGTACATCCTTTGGAAGAGCCGTGATTTTGCTGGCTCTGCTATGCCCATTTGCCATGGAAATTACCCCGCTGAGTGCATATGGGTTGTCTCCGGCATCTTTAATCATGAACATAGCGATATCTGCCTCACTCTTAAAATACAGGTACTTCTCATAAGCACAGATCTCCGTATTTTTCCCAGTCAAAAACCTTGTGAGAATTTTTAACTGGTCTCCATCCACCTGATAAAGAAACTCCTTTTTCTGTTCTGAACCTTCCTCCTTTGCAGAATCAGGCAGCTCATATTTTACACTGTCCCCATAGAAAGCCAGCTTATAAGTGTCAGTGCTGCTCATCTGGAATTTTCCATTCTCCATGTCAAAACGGATGCAGACCGAACCTGTCACACCGTCAGCGCCGGAATCATAAAACCTGCCCGCCTTAAACAAGATTTCAAGAAACTTCTTTGTATCCATGGTTGTTCTCACCAGCCAGTCGTTTGTCGGCGCGATGATAACCGGTTCCTCGCCAAGCGGTATCTGAACCTGATTTCCGCCTTTTTTTATGATACAGTTCTTTCCGACTTCCAACGATAGCGGCGCTTCATTGCCGTTATTCAGGGCATTTGTGATGTCACACAGCTTTTTACCGCTAATATATGCATCATAGTCCTCTTCTTCCATCTCCAGTTCATTAATCAGAAATGCACTGAACAACTGCTTTTTCCCATCGAAGCTGACTGCCATGCCAATATAACCTTCCTTAATCTTTTGTTTTTTGGTCATGGTCAGCCGCACGGAATTTTCCGTAACCTCCTTTTTCTCCTTGGTGACTCCCACTGCGGGCTGAATTTTTCTCATACACTCCGCAAATCTTGAACTTTCCACTGTAAATTTCATATATTTTCCTCCTTTTTTGGGGCAGATATTTTCTGCCATTAATGACTTCTGTTACATACTAAATAATGTAGGCATCCCTTTGCCGGCTTTCTTTTTCTTTTTTTCGCTTTTACTGAATATTTCGCCTATGGAACCTGTATCCAATAAAAACGTAGTAAACAGCGCATTTGAATTTATTCCGGCATCTTCAGCCTGCTTCACCTGTAAATCTTCTTCCATTGTTTCTTCCTCAACAGCTTTCTCTTCCTGTGGCATTTCGAACTCCTCCTCTTCCTTTATCCGATCTTCACTATTCGTTTTTAACCCAAACAGGTCAAACAAGTCTATGGACTCTCCCGTGTCGGACAATAATCCTCCGGATCGGCTTACCCTTGTTGTAATATCTATTCCTGTCAATTCCTCAAAGGTTTTCATCTGCTTATGCTCCTGCCGTTCCCCGGTAGTGGAATGCCACTGGTTCAGAGCATCAAACATGCCTTTCAAGCCTTTCATCTGCTCCGGTGTTTTTTCAGTGACTGCCTGTGCAAGTTTTATCTTAGGATCTACTCCCTGCGCCATGGCACACAGGCCTTCAGACGAGAAATGCCCCTGTATCGCACTGGTGGCCACCTGCTTGCTTGCCACCATCTCCAACGCATCAATCTGGATTGTCCTTTCTGACAAAAGATATATGGTCCGGCATTCCAGGATCTGGTTCAGGCGGTAATGGCGCCTGCTCGCCTGCCACATGGTAAAAAGGTCATAGCTGTATTGGTAAAAAATAATCGTGGGATAGTTATATAACTCATTTTTATACTCAAAAAGAAAATCCAGCCCAGTCTTAACGCAGCGTGGATTTGTAATAAACACCCTGACGCCTTTTGCTGCCATCTGGTGCATCCAGGCCTCCCTTTCTTCCGCAGGCGGATTACTGCTTTCAAGAATCTCAACTTCTTTCACACGCAGGCCGCATTCCCTGGTAATGATTTCCTTCAGACGTTTTGTTACCCGGGCCTCTCCTTTTCCGGTATATTCACAGTAAATAAAAACGTTTCTGTTTTCCTTCAGCTCCCGCTCAACAATTTCACAAAGACGCCTTTCCTTATTCAAGAGTTTCCCGTCTTTTATCAAATAGGACAAATCCGGGACTTTCGTAATGATTCCGCCGTCTATCGGCGACAGAATATCTGACCTGCCATACGGCTTATCCGTGTAGGAAAGAGAAAACTGTAAGAAGCTTCCCAGAATCGAGTTGCCAAGCTGCTGTTCAATCATTGCTGTCTTCATTTTATCTCTGATATCGCAGTATACACCATAAATCTTATCTTCCAGCGGTACATACTCAACCGTCTCATTCAGCGGCGGCAGATAAGAGCTCATATCCGATAAATTTAAAAATACAGCCTTATCCATAAGAAAATCTGTAAATATGTTCAGGGAGATTCCCGGACGGCATTTAGGAGAACCTATCATCCTGCCTCTGGACATTGTGTTATAATCGCCGTTTTTCCCATTTTCCACCTCGTACTCCGTTGCAATGGTTCCGTACCTCTCGACAAACTTACGTTCCCCAGCCGCATCATAGGTATAACCCATACTGCGCATCTTCCTTGGATCCAGACGGAAAAGCAGATAAAAGAAATGATTTGCATATCCTCCTGCAATCGTGCCGGTAAGTGCCAGCTGCCAGCGGCTTGCTTTTACAAGGTCATGCATTGCGAACCCCTGGGCGCTCCCTCCGCCTTTGTACTCATGAGCCTCATCAAAAATGGCAAAGTCGAAATAACCTTTCAGGTACTTTTTGATATATCTTGACGGCGCATACTTGCGTACGCCCATAATCTTGGGATATGTAATTTCATCTTCATCAAGATCGTTCTCTGCAATGTATTCTTCTTTCCACTTATCATGCACCCAGACGGTCTTTTTGTTCTTCTTTGCTTTGTTCGCCCAATGCGTCATTTTAACCCATGACTTTTTCCTGATGCTTACCGGCTTGAACGACAATGTCCTGTTTACCGGTTCGCAGGCGGGCTGCCAGAGAGAAGTGCCGCAATTTCTGCAGACATGGTTTGCCCTTGTCTGCGTGGCAAAATCAGATGGCTGAAGCGGCCGGTTTTCATCCGAAGGACAGCAGGCATCCGTATCAGCTGGATACAGAAGCTGGCTGCATTCCGGACATACCAGACCCACTTCCTGAAAACCGCATTCCTCAATCTCCCACTCTTTGCACCCACAGGTACACTGTGTCCACGTGGACATACGCTGCAGGTCCTTGCAGTTTCTGCACCGTTTAACAATGGGGTTTTTCTTCTTAATTTGTGATGGAAGCGGCACATACGTATAGGACAGCTTTCCGGTTTCCTTACTCAGTATATAAAATTCCTTTCCGGTTCTCGCTTTTCCCTGTTTCCGCAGCCGGCACAGTTCCTTAATGCTCTTTATGATTACCACTTTAGCGTACGGAATATCTGTCTGTATCGCTTCTTTCCATTTTTCCACCAGATGCGACGGGCACATAATAATATTCCGGTACTTTACCAGTGAACTGTCCTTGTATACCTCTTCCGCGGAAATATGGTTTGCCTCCATGATCATTCTGACAAAAAATCCTTCCGGAACACCCATTCCCTGTAAAGTCTTGCCGCATCCCATATCTTCGTTAAGGAAAGCATAAGAACTGTGCCTCATGCATTCCATAAGTCCGTTTACGATAGCCGCCTGTTGTGGGAAGTAGCGCTTTTTCAAAAATGCAATTTCATCCACCGTGTCTTTTAGCTCCACCAATGGATTCAGCTTCTTTTCCAGATTCTCTATCAAAGAGCTTCCGTATTTCATAAAATAATCATCCATGTTGTCAAACTGCAGCGGCTTCTGCGGCTTGCCTGATATCTTTATCATACAATTCCTTAATCCGTTTGTTACCAGTTCCTGCAGGACGGCCTCTGTCATGGACATTTCATATACCAATGCGTTTTCTGCCCATTCCGGCATATCTCCATATACTTTTGTCTCAACCCGGGACATATACTCTTTCCCTGCTTCCCTTAAATAAGGTATCCAATCCGTCAGCAGCGGCAGATCAAAGTGATTCATCAGCCAGTTGTAAATATCCTTGTCCTGCGACTCCTTTGAAGTAACAATATACGTTTCATTTAGTGTATCCGATATGCAGAGCGCATGGTTTACGGGTTCCTTCCCTTTCATCAGCTTTGTGTGGTAGTTAGTAGTCTGTGTCTTAGGAAATATCATTATATCCCCACCGGAATCCTGTTCCGGATACAGATTTACATTCCCGATGCTGATATTAGCGGTGAACCCTCTCAATGCTATCTCGCTTCGCTCAAAACAGGAATATATCAAAGCTATTTTTTTATAACCTTTGATTGCAGCAAAAACATATTCTACATGGGCGAATGCCCCGTTTGCTGAAATCCGCATATAAGCATATCCTCCTTTTATTAATTTTCTGCGCTGTAAAATAAAAAACGCTTCCCTTTATGAGAAACGTTACTACTGCAGCGTCCGGATTGCTCCGGATGATTCTATTAAGTTGTAACTGATCTGGGGGAATGTAATCTCCACCTCTTTCATGTTTCCGCTGTCATCCTGCACATATTCGCTCCTTTTTGCAATCCTTGATACACCGCGCTGTAAATGCAGGTCGCCATTTTCTTCATTTCCAACCAATCCCTGCCCTGCACCGGAAACCGCAAGCAGATACATCTGGCCTTCCGACGGCATGATTGGCGGCCTCGCAAGATTGTCAATCAGATATGGCGGAACGCATATGGCATCCATCAGGATTCTTTGTAACGGACTTCTTTTTAATGCTTTTACCGCTTCATCCGCGTGGAATATCCTCGTCATAAATTCCTCGATGCCTTTTTCAGAAGATTTGGGTACTTCCAGGCGTTCGCCGTCGTAATCTTCCGGGATAACAGGCATCTCCCTGTTACGGGAAATAACAGACCGAAGCCTTTGTTCCTCCTCTTTGTCCCGCTCATTCGTGGATTTTCTTTGCCCTATCAGCACAATCTGCTTATATTTCTCGTATTCAATGTCCTGAAAACGGTATACGAAGCGGGTTTCAAAGTGACTGCACCACTCATCCAGAAGTTCTTCTTCCATTCCTACATATTGTGGCAGAACAAACACCATAACTGCCTCTTTTGCAGCATACGGAATTACTTTCTTTAAAAAATCCACCTCATACCGTGTTTTCTCCTCTGATGTCCCGTATGGCGGGTTCATGAATATAAAGGAAAACGCGTTGTGGCTGATGATTGTATCATTTAAAAAATCTGCCTTCAGGCACTGGTCAATTCCTTCCGTGTCCTTTACTGCCTGATACGTATCATCGTTAAGCTCAACTCCATAGATTTTCAGGTTTTTCCCATTCTCCCCGATCTTTCCCGTAGCAGTAAGTATTGCTTTCCCATCCCCGATTGACGGTTCCAGGCAGCACACCTCATCTTCCTCCGGAAACTGCAGGAAACGGCTTATATACCTGCAATGCTGCGGATCAGTATAATAGGCGCCCATTTTTGCCTCATTATACTTCAGCCGGGTAAATCTTGACTGTTTTTTTACTTCTTCCATTATTACCTCCTTTTATGATTTGTTTTTTGGCACAAAAAAAAGCCCCATAAGAGGCTGACTACTTTTATTTCTCATAATATAACCTGTTTCCAGGAATTAAATCAATGCCTTTCCCCAATGGAGTAAGCTAAAAAATAAAAATAGTTTTTATCATTTTATCATTATTATTCTATTTCCGCAAGTCATTCGTTCCGGAAATCGTAAACTTGTCAACTCTTTTTTTGCCTTTTTTCATTTTCTGCGTTATAATAACATATAAACCTTTGGACATGGTTTAAGGAGGTACCTATGGCATACCCTAAACAGCTGATATCGTCTCTTGCAGACAACCTTAATGAGGCTCTGGTTAATTTCTTTGAAATAGAGCATTTAAAAGTATTTCCTATCTACAGCAACCTAAATGATCTGATTGCTGATACGTTATGGGAATATGTCAAAGAGGAAACCGGAAAGTCAGAATTAAAATCTATCTATGGTGTACAGGTAAAAATGCGCCGACAGAAAAAAAGCCGCTGGTTAAAAGCGCAGCAGGAAAATATTGAAAAATATGAGATAACGAATAAAAAACATCCGTTTTATTCCATCCAGCATAACTTTGAGATCCTTCCAGGCCACAGTTTTCTGAAAATATACGACGCCAAAGATGTGGAATCGACCATTAAAAAATATAATACTGCTATAAATGAATGGGCTCAAAATGATAAGTCACTTTTGATTGAATATCCTCTTATATCCGACAAGACCAGAAATCAGATTATGTCCTCGTTCCAGATAGATCTGATCATTAACCTGATTGACAGTATCATTGTTTACTGGGATGGAAATATAGAAGCTTATTTCGCAAAAAAACCTGAAATTTTATTGGATACTCCTTTTTTTGCGCCAAACCGATATTCAGTCCCTCTTCAGAAATCAGTTGATTCCTATGTTGCAGATTTGATTAGCTTTGATGCAGAAAATACGGTGTTCCAAATGCTCGTAAGCGGAGACTCTGAGCATATTGAGGATCGGCAAAAATTAAAGGTATTTGACTCCAAAGATAACCAAATTCTATTAACGCTGATCAACAACATCAAACTGGATTTTTATGAAAGCAGGGCTATAACAATCGAAATCGGCACACTTGCAAAGGCACTGAACAGCCGCCCAAACAAACGTTGCTATGAGGACGTTAAAACAAGGCTCCATACAATGGCAGGAACTACTTTTCGTTTATACAGTAAAGATAACCCTGAAGAAGCTTTGTTAACCTTTAATTTCTTTGACAATGTGATGACTCCGGAAAAAGACGGCAAAGAATATGCCATTGTCACATTCGGTAATATACTGTTTGATGCTGTTACCAAAAAACAGATGATTGCGGTTACTGCCAGCAGTTATAATTCATTGGAACTTGACCTAAGCAGGCTGTTATATCACAACCTGCAAAAAGAGCGTATCACCTTATCCTCATCTTCCATTCCCAATGAGGACGGGCATCTTGTAAAGAGTTATGACTATTCCTATTTTCAACGGATCATACTCTTTAAAAAGCGGAAAAAAGCAGACAACATTTTACTGATAAAGCAGACGCTGGACGAATTTGTAGAGAAAAAAATTGCACTTGCAAAATATGAATACCAGCAGAGCAAAGGGGCTTTTACCCTATATTTTTATAACCTTACAGATGATGAGAAATCGGACCTTATCCCTAAAAATTATGAGACGGGAAGTGGTACGCAACTGGAATTAGAAGATATTTGGGGATAAATCTGTATTTATTAAAGGGAGCTATCATTGATAGACTCTCTTTTCTCTTATATCTGTCAGGTACAAGAGACACCATTTTCTGCTCCATATCTTAACGGGTGACAACATTATACATTACATGCACTTCTTTGCGTGAAACGGGATTCTGTCTATGCTTCATCCTAGCATAAAGTATAGACAGAAACAGCAAAATTATGTGTATATTCATCCCATTAAATTGTCTTACTCATATAAATATCATTAATTGCCTTACAATTTTCTTCCAATAATTGATTACGCATTTCTGTAAAATACAATTTCATCTTTTCTTCTTTTATTACTTCAGACCAGGTTGGTCCGAAGCAATAAAAAACCGCCTGCGTCAGCCAGCGGTTCCATCGTTACCATATTTTGTCTTATCCTTCGTTGTCATTCTGCGGCAGATCAGGAAAGAGAATCCGAAGATAATCCCGTCTGCCGTAGAGAACACGGTCAATATACACATCCTGCCCGTTCACACGGTAAAAAACCATGTAATTTCCACTGATGAGAAATCGGTAGTCACTTTCTATATCTGTCACAGAGGACAGCAAAGCGCCAATTTCTGTAAAATTCTCCAGTTCGTCAACGGCGTCCATGATTTTGTTTACGGTATTTTCAGCGGCTTGCGGATTGCATAATTCAAAGACAATATACTCCCAAATCTCGTCCATGTCGTTCTGGGCTTCCGGAGAGTAGTGGATGCTATTCTTCATTTGCCTTCGCCCGGAAATGTGCTCTCACATCCGAGGGCGAAAGCCATCCCTTTTCCTCTCCTGATTTTTTCCCTTTTGCAAGCTCACCCATGAGTTTTAAGGTTGCCCATGTTTTTTCATAGTCCTGCATGTCAATGATTGCATAACGTCCGCGTCCGTTTTTGGTAAGAAAGACTGGTGCGCCCACAGATACATCACGGAGTACATCACTGTAATTCCTCAAATCAGAGATTGGTTTGATATTTGGCATAATCACATTCTCCTTTCCTGCCCTTAGTATACTCTGATTTGATGTAAAATTCAACAGCATATTTTGCAACAATATTTTATTGAGCGCTCCATATGGATTTCGAGAGGCTTCCGGTCTTGAAGAGGACGAAACAGCAGCACCGTGTACCCCACACAGATCCGGATAGCCCCCATCAGGTCGCCGTCCTCAACGTTTCCATGAGTTTCTCTGTCCCGCTTTTCTCTTATTGTTTTTCTTTCTAATGAACTTCGTATACATGCTTATATATTCAGTTACATACTTGTGGCTGTATGATAGCATGAAACATCTTCTATTCCATTAGCATTTTCGCTACCGGGCAAAGATGTTCCAAGGGTATTGAACCATTATATTTTATGCAATTATACATAACTTCTTAAAAATGATACCCTTTTCTTCGCCTTTTTACTTTTTATTCGTTTTTTTGCTCTTTTCCTACAAAATGATACCTTTTTCTTCGCCTGTTTTTAACAATAAAATGCCGACCATTATAGTCAATATGGAGTTTGGCAAAAGCATAATGCAGAATACATATTTTTGATGCTAATTATTTCGCCGATTTTACCTCTTTTTCCATTTTTGTACTTTTTTTTACAAAATGATACCTTTTTTTTCGCTCTTTTCATTGTCTCCGCCGCATTAACCCACTCGGTCAACTGCAATATTTATTATACAGAACTTTTTTTGATACCACTTTTTTCGCCTTTTATTTATTATTCATTACACAAGTACCTAATCGACAATTTTTGATTCCTTTTTCTTCGCTTTTTTTACTATTTTTTTCAATAATTGTTTAGGCTGATGTCCTGACAATATAACTTTATATCCAATTCTTGCAAAAATGATACCTTTTTTTTCGCCTTTTTATTAATAATGAGTGGAAGTCTATTATTTAAGAGAAAATGATACCTTTTTTTTCGCCTTTTTCTCAAGCATCATTTTTTTGTATTCATCAAATAGCTTTATAACATATTTTCCTGTATTAGAAATCGTAATATGATACTTTTTTTTTCGCCATGTAGCGTTTTTTATGTTGTTTTCTTCGCCAAATCACATAAAAAAATAAAATGAAACCAGTAATTTCGCCGTTTTTTTCAGAAACAAGATGATAATAAAAAAATTTTTACGCCAAAAATTACTCTTCGTCTCATTTTATTGTATTTTTGATACCTCTTCATTCGCCTTTTTTATGTTAAAACCTTAAATTTGAGAATATTTAACCTTTTGATACCTTTTTATTCGACCAAAAAAGATCAAAAAAATTTTTTTGTCCTATATTTCTTTCGGGAACCCCCTCGATTTCTTTATTTTCGGAAAATGATGCCTTTTTATTCGCCAATTAAATATCCTTCATAAACTGCTGTAATATCATGCTTTTTCAAAAATTGATACTCTTTTTTTCGCCTTTTCGCCATGATTTACATTTCTGCCAAAACATTCTATAATGCAACTTGAGGATACCATATTATGTGTTTTGTAATATGGATAAATACAATATCTATTTTGATATGGATATGGAAAGGAGCGCTACTTTGGAACTGAACAGCTATGCACGCATTGGTAAAGCGGTTATTACAAAAGCAATCGGACTTCAGAAAAATTATAAAGAAGTCTATGAAAAATCTGAAGATAAACTGAACGAAGAGAAGTCCGGATGCCATAATTGTGAAGTATGCAAATTAAAGTGCCGTTTTTCCGCATTAGGAGTTACAGAGGTCTGCGATGCGCTGAATGAGCAGTGCCGGACATGCTCCCAGGCTGTGTGGGAAAGTACTTACACTACACATACCAAGTATATCAATGAGAAAAACCGTTATGGCTACCAGCCGACACTTAAGGTGAACGCCATCAAGCTTTTTATTACATATCATTTCCTACAGCCTGATACACTTGGTTTCATAAAGAACGTAAGTGTAAAGGAACTTGCTGAGCTTCTCGACTGCACTCCTGCTACGATCCGTTCCAGTAACGAAATCCTAAGTTCCTATGAATATTGCTACTTTTGCAATTCCGGTATTTCTGATAACCATATCAATGTATACATACCGGAATATAAAAATTATCATAAGCCGGCAAGCGAGGGTGGACGGGGATATCTCAGTCTGTCAAGCAATATGCTCTCCGAACTGCTGGCTGTCGATCATCTAAATACGCTCCGCCTTACAATAAAGGGGATCCTTGAAGTGGATAACGCCTCTGCTTATGATGCTGCAAATCCAAATTTAACAGATGTTACCTCTACATTTGACAAATTACGCGGTTTTCTCCCATCATATTGTAAACGCAATGTAATCCGCAAAGCATTGGAACAGGGCAATGCCATTTTCCAGTATTCTTTCTCAGACAGTTCTGTAACTTTCAGTATGAAGCAGGAATACGCTAAGAAGAATATGCGTAAGGCTATGCTTTTGGAAAGCGAGCAGGAAGTTAAAAATCATGTTGATTCTCTCAATGATGTGCTGGAACTTGCAAATGATAAAGAGTCTTACGCTGATCCTGAACGCACGCAGGCTCTTTTAACCATGTTCTCCATTGGTTCATTCCACCGGTACCCGTCATTGATCCTGACTAATGATGATTACCGTGATCTGGCATCCATGTGCATCCAGTATAACATGAACATGGTAAAACAGGCAATCTCGTGTGTATATAATGACTACATAGCAAAGCGCAGGCCAGTGGAATCTTTTGGAGCCCTGACCCGCCATTATATCCGCAATATGTCCGTATTTAATATTTTCGCTTCATAGAGGGCTTTTTTGTTGTGCCCTTTTTTCCTTTTTTCTATATTTTCTCTGTTTTTTCATCATTATTTTCCATATTTTTCCATATTTTTATCTGTCTAACCGGAAAAAAGTTTTCCACTCTTCAAAAGTTTTCATCCACATTACATTTCTTTTCATCCTTTATTGCTAAGTTTTCATCCATTTCAAAAATAATTCATCTACAAATATGATGTTTTAACCCCCTGGTTGTGGATTTTCTTCCACTTTTTTCTAACCGTTTCCCTATATATTTCCGGTATTCATTGATTTTACTGGGGTTTTGGAACATCCTTTTACCAATTACTGTTTTAATATCTGTATAATATCTGTTCTAATATATGATAAAGAATGAATAAGATGACAGCCTCTTCCATCCATTTTTATCTATCCATATGATGAAAGAAAACCAAAGACAACTATATTATATATTCGTTTTGTATTAAATACAACAAAAAAATACGGGAGCTGTCAACCAACCCCCGTACATACTATTAAATTATCTAAGTCTTACATTTTCCTGCCCCAATAAATCGCATAAAGAATTCCATGATTCCTCATTAACCAAAAGACGGGTTGTATCCAGACATTTCACCTGCCTTGTATTTCTCAGGTAAATCTTTATCTGAACATCACCGATATACCTTGGATAAAGCTGCTCCAGTTTATGGTTAAGTTTTTCGTACTCCTGAATATTAGAAAACTGAAGCCATATTTCGGAAATGGAAGCATTTATCGGTGTCATTTTTTCAAAGATAAGTGTTGCATTCTTATCATCCTCATTCTTTACAGTTCCGGTAAAAAAAACTTTTTCCCCTTCTTTCATCTTTTCGCAGTAATCATCGTACTTTTGCGGAAAGACAACCACCTCTATACTGCCAACCAGATCCTCCAGTGTAATAATTGCCATTTTCTTTTTCTGACGAGTCTGTTTTTCAGTTATTGAGGATATTATCCCGCCTACTGTGACCGTTTTCCCGTCTTTCAGAACACAGCTCTCTTCCGTCTGCTGAAAATCGGTGCTTTTAGCCGTTACACCGGACATCCATTGCAGGTAAAGTTCATCCAAAGGATGCCCGCTCAGGTAAATGCCGAGAACCTCTTTTTCGTCCGCAAGCAGTGTTAAGAGCGGAAACTCTTCTTCCTGTACGGTTTTTTTTGCTGCAAACAGGCTGAATAACGGGGTCTGGCCTGCCATTCCATTCTTTTTTTCATAGCTGATCCTGTTTAAAATTTCGGGATACTGTTCCATCATATACTTTCTTGTGTGTCCAAAGCAATCCATAGCCCCGGATTTGATCAATGCCTCTATGGTTCTTTTGTTGAAGGTACTGTAGCAATTCATGCGTGAAATAAAATCTTTCATGTCCTGGAACGATTTTTTTGAACGTTCCCCACAAAGGTCTGAAACGCAGTTATCGCCTACATCACGGATAGATGCCAGAGAGTAAATAATTGCATTTTGCCGAACCGTAAAATCCAAATTTCCGCAATTGACATCGGGCTTTGTTATGGGAATTGACAGCTGCCGGCTTAAAAGAAGGTACTCTGCAGTCTTTCCTGTATCACTCCTTACGGAACTCATCAGTACGGCAAGAAACTCTGCCGGGTAATAATATTTCAGGTAAGCCGTCTGGTATGCAACTACGGCATAAGTCGTTGCATGGGACTTATTGAAGGCGTATTTGGCAAAATCAATCATCTGGTCAAAAATTCTGTTTGCTGCATCTTCCGGGATACCGTTGCTGATGCAGCCTTTAACATGCTCATTGCCGGAAAGGAATACCTTCCTTTCATCCTCCATGACCTTGCTTTTTTTCTTTGACATTGCGCGCCTTACCAGGTCGGCCCGGCCGTAATTATAGCCGGCCAGCGCCCTTACAATCTGCATTACCTGTTCCTGATAAATGATGCACCCGTAAGTAGGGTCGAGAATTTCCTTTAATTGAGGAATCTCGTAGGTGATGCTTGCCGGATCTGCTTTTCCGCTGATATATTTGGGGATAAAATCCATAGGTCCCGGACGGTAAAGCGATATTCCGGCAATCAGGTCTTCCAGATTTTGTGGCTTTAATTGGCGCATAAAGCTTTTCATGCCACTGCTTTCCAGCTGAAAAATACCGTCTGTCTGTCCTGTGCTGATATACTGGAAAACAGAGGGATCCTGGTAATCAAACGTAACCTCGGCATTATAATTCTGTTTTATTGCGTCCCTTGCCTTTTGTATGACTGTCAATGTCCGCAGGCCCAGAAAGTCCATTTTTAACAGACCGAGTTCTTCCAAAGTGGTCATGACAAACTGCGTTGTCAATGCTCCTTCACTGGAGAGGCAGACAGGTACGAAAGATGAAACTTCTTTCGGGCAGATAACAACACCCGCTGCATGCGTAGATGTATGCCGCGGCAGTCCTTCAAGGCATTTTGAGATATCAATCAGCTTCCGTATGGCATCGCTGCTTTCATATTTTTTCTTAAGTTCCGGCACATCTGTAAGGGCGCTGTCAAGCGTGGTTTTTGCATCCGTTGGAATAAGCTGGCTAATCTGGGAAACCGTTGAAGCCGGTATCCCGAGTACACGTCCAACATCCCGTATTACGCCTTTAGCGGCAAGAGTACCGAAGGTAACAATTTGTGCAACCTGATCCTTGCCATATTTTGACACAACATAGTCAATAACTTCGTGGCGCCGTTCATAGCAGAAGTCGATATCAATATCAGGCATCGTTACACGCTCCGGATTAAGGAAACGTTCAAAAAGCAGGTTGTATTTCTTGGGATCAACCTCCGTAATTTTCAAACAGTAAGCAACAAGGCTGCCAGCAGCGGAGCCGCGTCCGGGACCGACCGGTATGCCGTTTTCTTTGGCATAATTGATAAAATCCCATGTAATCAGGAAATAATCGACGAATCCCATCTTTTTTATTGTGTTAAGCTCATAAGAAAGTCTGTCCTCATGTTCTTTATAACAATCGGGGTAGCGCTCCATCAGTCCGTCTCTGCACAGTTTGTTTAAATATTCCCACGAATCATATCCCTTTGGCGTTTCAAACTGCGGCAAGTGATAATGGTTAAAAGTAAATTCAACCTGACAACGGTTCGCTATTTTTTCCGTGTTTTCCAAAGCTTCCGGCATTTCAGGAAAGAGCTGGTACATTTCTTCAGGTGACTTTACATAGAACTGGTCTCCTTCGTAACGCAAGCGGTCTTTGTCTGTCAGCAGTTTTTTTGTCTGTATGCACAAAAGGACATCGTGTGCCTCGGCATCCTCTTTCCTTGTATAATGTACATCATTTGTGGCGACAAGAGGAATATCCAGCTCTTCATGCATCCGCACCAGCAGCTGATTGACTTTCTTTTGTTCGGGAATTCCGTGGTCCTGCAGTTCTAAGAAATAATTATCCCTGCCAAAAAGCGACTGGTAGAGCATTGCGGTTTCACAGGCTCCTTTGTAATTGCCCTGTGAGAGCTTTTTGGGCACTTCTCCGGCGAGGCAGCCGCTCAGCGCGATTAAACCCTTATGATGGGCAGAAAGCGCCTTAAAATCGATTCTGGGGCGGTAATAAAAACCGTCTGTAAAGCCGAGCGATACCAGCTTGATAAGGCTCTGATAGCCTTCATTATTTTCGGCAAGCAGTACAAGGTGATAATAACCGCGGTCGTTTTTGTTTGACATGGAATCCTGGGCGACATATACTTCGCACCCGATGACCGGATGAATCCCGGCTTCCTTTGCGCATTTGTAGAAATCCACAACTCCATACATTACCCCGTGATCCGTGATGGCTGCGCTTTTCATTCCAAGCTCTTTAACGCGTTTTATGTATTCGGAAATTTTGTTTGATCCGTCCAGCAGACTGTAAGGCGTATGGGAATGCAGATGTGCAAATGATATTTGATTCATATGTTCCTCCTTTTAAAAAGGCAGATGCCACTTATGGCACCTGCAGTACTGGTTTGTGTTTTTGCAATTCTGTCAGGAATACAGAGTAACAGAATTGCCAAGGTAAATGACCTGTATCATGGAAAGCTCCGTGTATACAGATAAGTATTTTTTTAGTATCAGAAATACAGGATAAAGCGTTGTTTCGTAAGAAAAAGCCCCTGTTTTTCTGCAGCAGTTTATCGCCGCGGAAAACAAAGGGCTATCCAGATGCCGTTCAAGGCAATGCTTCAGATACCATTCCTCTATTATATTTGGTTTATAGATTGCAGGGAGATATTTAGGGTCGTATTTTAAACAGATCGGAAGCTGGCGTGGAGCCGGAGCTTCCAATCTCCTCTCCGTCCGGCTCTTCCGGTCTGTCTGATTGCATCCCTCCTTCCCGATCCCCTTCTTTCCGGTAGTTTTCAGCATATACAGAATATAATTCCTCGTCTGTAAACCGCTGGATTCCGGAAGATGTTTCAAAAGGTACGTCATACTGATCCGCCGTGTGGAACTGTCCTCCGGCTTGAGGCGCTGCCCGTGAACGGGAATTGTCTGCAGGTTGGGCGCTCATTAGTTTTCTGACCGTAGATTTAAGTTCTGCCAGTTCCTGCTCCAGTTTCCGGATGGTTGCTGACATAACTGCAGGATCGCTGTCTGTAAGCTCATGGTTGCTCATTTTTATAAGGGCGAGCTTGATATCCATGATGGGATTTGCGCTGCCCCTTATGGAGCCCCGCAAATCGCAGCACTGTTCACACAGCCAGTAAAGACGTTCAAAGGTCATGCCGTTGCCAATTTCTAAGGCAGATTGCACATAGTCTTTGCTGTGCAGCACGGACTCTGGCTGTCCGGTGGTTTTGATGGTAATGATATCCATTAAAGCGGACAATATGGATTCTGTTATCAAGGCGGGCGATTTACCCTGCCCTGTCAATTCATCCAGACAGTTGAGGGCGGATTGGGTGTCATAAGCAGATATTGCAGACAATGCTGTTAAAATGCGGTCGCTGTCCAATGAACCTAGTCTTTTTTTTGCAGCCTCGGTCGTGATATTGTTATCGGTGCTTGTCAAGAGCTGCTCCAATATGCCCAAAGCATCACGTAACCCTCCATTGGCATTCCGTATAATGAGGTTCAGCGCGTCTTCTTCGCAAACTGCATTCTGTTCTTTCAGCACTTCTTTTAAACGCTCCCTCATAGGTTCCGGCGCGATTGGATGGAAAACATATTCTTCGCACCGGCTCCGTATTGTAACCGGTATTTTATGCAGTTCCGTTGTACAGAGGACAAATACACAGTACGACGGGGGTTCCTCCAATGGTTTTAACAGCGTGTCGAAGGCTGCTGTTGACAGGTTGTGAACCTCGTCTATGATAAATACTTTTCTCTTAAGCTGGACGGGACGGTATTTTGTCTGTGCCAGCATTTCCTTTATTTTGTCAACTCCGTTGTTCGAGGCGGCATCCAGTTCCAGCACATCAAGGCTTGTGCCGTATGCAAGGCAGTTAGGGCATTGCCCGCAGGGACCGTCTTCTGTCGGGTGTTCACAGTTTACAGCCTTTGAAAGAATTCGCGCTATTGTCGTTTTGCCGGTGCCTCTATGACCGGCGAAGAGATACGCATGGCCGAATTTCTGGGAGAAAGACTGCTTTTTTAATGTAATAAGCACGTCCTCCTGCCCCTTGACCTCGGTAAAGTCTTTCGGGCGGTATAAATTATATAGCATTAGGTTCCTCCTTTTATTGTGGTTCATCCGACACAGGATGCTATGGCTCTTTTACCATACAGCGTATCAGATCGAAAAAATCGTTTTTGGAATAGCTGCTGTTTTGCCATTGCTTCTGATGGGCTGACAGTCGGGAACAGATCTGATAAATATGCGGTAAGGAATAAAGCTCGCTAAGGCTCTTAAAGTCCATGCTGTTTTCCGCCTTTGAAATCATCAGTTTTTGCAGCAACAGCTGTTCAAACAGGTAATAAAACATCTGCAGCGCCACCCAATAATGTGCCGAATGTACTTCGTAGAAATTTTCAGGGTCTTTCTCCCGGATCAGATGGAGTATTTGAAATAATTCTTCTTTTTTCCGGGCCAGCATAAGGTTTTTGCAAGTTTCCAGTAATGCGGGATAGCAATCACCCATATTTTCAATGGCATGGGGGCAAAAGTCACACAGATAAGCAGCAAACAGTAATTCTTCCCGAGCGATACCCTTTTCCAAGAAGTATGGTGATATCTCTTCTACGGATAAGGGATCGAATGAAATAATATTGCAGCGGCTTTTTATTGTTTCAAGCAAAGCATCCTGGTTACAGAGAAAAATAAGGACATTTGTGTGGCTCTTGTCTTCCAGTAATTTCAACAGCTTATTTTGTGCCTGGACGTTCATGTTTTCCGCATTGCACACCAAAAAAAACTTTTTTCCTTTTAACGCGGCAAGGGAACTCTTATCAAGGAGAGCAAGTACATCCTCTACCTTTATGGTATCCTGTTGCCTGTCAAGAAGGAAAAAGTCGGGGTTTTTATACAGTTCATCACTGCCACATCCCATAAGCTGTGCAATGACATCCATTGCTGCCTGCCGCTTACCAAGCCCCCGTTTCCCCAGTAATATGAGGGGACCGGGATTCTGGGACATGGCATAAGAATTAAGGTTAAGGAATGCTTCATCATTTCCTATAAAAGTTTTATCCATTATCCGTATGCTCCTTTTGTATGTATATATAATTATTAAGCGCGGGATCAAATACTGAACCGCACTTGTCCTGATTGCTGAATAAAAAGTATTCAAGCCTGGAAACATCGCCCTGAAGCTGAATGGCATTTTTTAAAATAATAGCCTCACGAATCATTGGTTTCCTGTCGGTACTCTCATATACGCAGCCGATTGTATGCATCAAAAGGCTTTCTTCCTCTTCTGTCAGATTAAATCCGTTATTTTGCGAGAGCATCCGGCATAGATACTGTATCGTAAGTTCATGCAGGTTCAACGGGATTGATTCCGGGATGCGTTTCATTTCCGGAAACGGCTTTAACATGTTGACGGTTCCGATTGCGTGAAGCAGCCCTCCGGCAATAACAAGATCGCTGTTGTAGGGCAAGGAATAAGATGGGTTTAAATTGTATTTTTCCAGTGAATAAGCCATGTATTTTGCAAGACATGTGACGCTCACACTGTATACCAAAAGCCCTCCGTTAAAGTTGTGATGCCCTTTCAAGGTTGCAGGGAGTATTTCAAAATCAGGAATACTTGTAAAGATATGATGTAAGAGATTACGGTAATTTTGTGACTTGACGGCTCCGATGTATTTATGGAGTAATTCCAAGTAGCTTTTTGTGTCCTTCTCAGATATGCCATTAACGTAATCTGAATACAGGTATTCATCCAAAAGCGCCATATGGGTTATTATCAATTGATAAGATGCATCCTGGTTCTGAACTACCATTCCGTTAATCTGTACCACTTTTCCCACATAGCTTTCATATTCCGCTTCCATGTATTCTTCCCATATTGTGCCAAAAATTGTGCCGGTAGAATCCTGAAGCAAGACTTCTAAATATCTTTTTTTACTCTCACTTGTTTGTTTTTCAGCAATATTTCTTACATAAAAAGACGTTTCAATTGTCTTGGTAAAAAAATCAGATATTCCTGAAATATAGATGTTCTTTGGCATAGGTTCCTCCTTTTGTTAAACTGCCCTTTTTATGACAGCGCTGCTCGACAGCTCGTTTAGAAGCTGCTTATAATATTTCTCAATAAGCCTGTTCAGTTCCTCTGATTCAGGATAGGCATATGTAAGGGTGGGCTCTAATAAAGAGCTTTTTACCTTAAGAATCCGGTTGAAGTATATCTCTCCGCATCTTGCAAAAATTTCCGCCCGGCGGAAAAAATACTTTAAATTATACTTGCTGGAACCTTTCAGTTTTTTTGTTACTGCAGGATCAAGATTCTGCATTCCCCTTAAGAATTCTGCCTTATATGCCTTTACAATGGCATCAAAGTCTACCTCAAGGGATAAATCGCCAAGCTGCTCATCCAGCATATGGAAATGTTCGTGTATGAACGAAGACGGGGTCTGTATGTCCACGCATAGATTGCGTATACTCGGATAGTACAGACCGCTTGCCTTGTGTTTCCCAAGTTTCCGGAAACGCAATGTTACTTCCATGAAGCTGGAACCGGAAAAATACTGCTTGTTGATTGCCTTGTACTCCTCTTCTATTTTTCTGACTGCATCTAAGTCTACATCTTCATCGAATTCTACATACCCAAAATAGTTATGGAAGCCGGAGCTATCCATTGCCTTCTGGATAGATATAGGTATATTCTTTTTGGTGATGTATGCTGTTGCAATCTTCTTGTGAAGGGATTCCCTGTGCTGGAATTCATTTTGCACATCCTGGAATACATCAGCAACCTGATAAAACAGGTAAACCAGCTTAGAGTAAAGAGTATAATCGGGGCTGTAGTAATAAGACGGAAGGTGTCCGTCCTGCCTGTTAATTCTTCTGAACAGGAACTCCAACGGTACGGCTTCCTTATCATTAAGAAATCGGATTAATGGAGTAGAGAGTGTGTGATCGTTGATGTCAACATTAAGCTCATTCAGCTCCTTTGAAAAAATATTTGATATTAATGGGGAGATATCTTCCGAAATAATTGAGTAAAGACAATTACATACAGACATATGTGCCAAAAAATCAATGACATTACTAATTCCTATGTTGTAATTCGGGTTACTCCTCATATGATAAAATCCCATTTTCCTTTTTGAAGTGGAGCCGATGCCTCCGTAGAATTCAATTTTTTCAGATCCTATTAACTCTACCCTTAATATATGGCTTGTTTTCAGCGTTGCCGCTGCAATTTCTGCGCCACCATGTTCTTCAGGATTGGGGAAAGAAAAGGATAATTTATCCTTATATATTCCTGCAAGATTAGATAAAAAAGGGATTCCCTGAACAGCCAGAGAATCCTCGTTCTTAATTTTGCATAGTTTTGCCTGAATGAATTTTCCTATGACCTTAATGATGTTGTCATAGTGTGATGCAGAGTAATAATCAACCATAGGGAAAGGCAGGTTCAGGAAACTGTGCATGTTCAATTTTGGGAGCATAGCTTTATAAGTGCTTTCCCTTTTAAGGCTGATTATACGGTTGCCTTTGAGAAAATCAGTATTCCCTGAGAATGATTCTGAAGCCGGCATTCCTGGTGGAAAGTATACACCCATTTGATAAAGTATTTCGTCAGTAATTGGCTGACTTTGTTTTTTCTTCATTTTAAATCCTCCTTTTATTAAAGATAGCCGCTGAATATACACGGCAAAATAAAAAAGGACATCAAAGATGTCCTCATAATAGTGAATAAGACCTACTGCTAGGAATTAAGTAAACGGACTGCGTGCTGCAGAACCATAAATAAAAAATGTTTTATACAGTATAACAAATCAAAGGCGGCATGACAAGAAAAAAGTCAAAAATTCCGCCCGGCGGAAAAATTGAGAGGTTCACATGGAAAATTCCGCCCGGCGGAATTTTTAAAAAATAATACAGGCATATAGCAAAACTATACACCTGTATTTTCCTTGACCAATTCGTAATTCGGACGGATATTGATTGAAAGTATATCGTCCAACCCTTTACCAAAGCCCGGATTCCAAAAAGCGACTCCTATATGGAAGTCCTGCAAAGACAGGAATTCTATGATTTTGTCTTCATACATCAGGACAGACTGATTAATATACTTGTCAGAATCATATGCAATAATCAGTATCCGGCAGCCGCGCGATTTTAGGTAATCCAGTACAGTAAAACCGTTTTCAGATTGCTCCAACAATTTGCTAAATGAGTTTACCCCGGGAATTGATATCACGGGAATGCGGAGAATGTGGTTGGCATAGATAGCCTTTTTTTCTCCTTCCGTAATATAGCAGACCGTGTAATCATCATGTGCTGGATTGTCGTACAATCCGATATGGCTTCCTGAACGGCAGCCGTTTATATATGCGTTTGCCAATGCGCCGGTTGTCGTTTTGGTTTCAAAGTAAGAAGAAAAATTATTGTACTTGTTCTTTTCCTTTCCTGAATCATCAACCTGTGGATGATCCAGGCGTATCCTGAGTCTGTATAGGCAGTGGTTGTGATCGTATAGCGGAATTAAAATGCCGGATGTGCCGGAAAAAGTCCATTTTCCGTCTTGCTTTTGATAAAAACCGGGTACGCCTTTTAAGGAGCTGAATTCATGGATCAGTTCCAGTGCAATACGTTCCCTGTCATATGCGTTGTAATGGGAACTGTTGTTTACCGGAAGGGAGCGCAGCATGGAACGCTGTATCAGTTCTATCGGCCAGCCTTCCTTTGCCAGATATCGTACATGCATCTTGTTTAAGTGCAGATGCTTTAAAAAAGAGCGGTATATAAGGTCGAGTTCATGGTTTGGCTTTGCCGGAACTGATAAAGTGTCATCAGCCATGCGGTTTTTGGACTGATCCGAAGGAATCTGCTTCGGACGTTCCTTTCGCGGGTGCCGCTGATTGTATCCGCTGTTCTGAAGCAGCCACTCGTCACGGTCGGCATCATATAGTTCGCGGTCTTTATACAGACAGGAACCGTCAGTTGTTTGTTTGATATAGACGTATTCCCTGTTGTTTACCGGACTTATAATGTCTATGCCTGAAAGAATTCTTCGGCAGTAGTAGAGCTGCGTGGACGGACTTGCTTCCTGAATGGAGCACCAGTCGGGTTTTCCGCAGATTGGGCAAGGTTCTCTTTTGGAGACGTTTCGAAAATTTGACATTTCATCCTCCTTTCACGATTGCCGATAAGCAGTCGTTGGACAATGCAATTTGCCTGTCCTGATTAGAATCAACCTGTGATTCACGTGCGGCATATGTGCGCAGAAAAAGGCACGAACAGGCAAAAGCCTGATAATGCCCCTGGTTAAAAAATAAAATAGTCAATAGTGAAAGTATAATACAATTATTTTATCGTGTGCAATAAATGGTTTTTATTTAAAATTCCGCCGGGCGGAAAAATGAGTACAATAATTCATGAAAGTGTGCAGATTTTTTCGATATGGGACAAACATATCTTTTTTGGTTGAAAAATTCCGCCGGGCGGAATTTTTGGGGAGAATTTATGATTAGGATATTGATTTTTCCGCCGGGCGGAAAAAATAATTAGAGAAAACTTGATTAATTGAAAAAAATCTAGTATCATAAAAAATGACATGGGAAAGAAAAAAGCGACATAGGAGAAAATGATACAGCACTCAGCAGGAAGGAGACATTATGTCAGAGAAAACTTGGAAAGAAAAAATGGAGGCTCTGCTAAAACAGAAGAAGTGGGATATGAAAGACTGGCATAGGGCATTGGGGCTGAATCAGTGGCAGCTGGAGAACCTGATGGCTATGGATACGACGCAGTTGGATCCGGAAAGCCTTCAGAATATCTATGATGACACAAAGGCAGCAAAATTAGACAAGAAGATGATGAGGTTCGAATCGCCGGTTATAATTGTTGTATGGACACATAAGGGAGGGACGGGAAAATCTACAACAGCAATGAATATGTCGTATGAGCTTTCGCGGAGAGGTTATAACGTGCTTGGCATCGACATTGACAGCCAATCGGACATGTCGAGTGTCCTTTATCCCAATTATCTCGAACAGCCCGATGTCAGCTTCTATGAGGCTTTCTCCATGCATGACGACTTTATGGAACCGGGATATATAAGGCATACCGAGTATGTGAATTTAGATATTATACCGGGTTCGGCTAAGTGCGAAGGACTGGAAGGGCAGCTTGGTGTACTGGATCAAAACATAAGAGGCCGTATATGGGAAAAATGTCTGAGAACCATACGGAAGGACAACTACTATGATTTTATATTTGTAGATATGGATAAAACGGCGGGGCTTATGAACGTTGCAGCGCTGGCAGAGGCTGATTTTGTATTGTCTCCTCTGGAACCTGCTATTTTTGCAGTGAAAGCCGTTCCACCGGTTTTGGCCCAGGTGGAGGAAGTGCGCAAGAATAATCCCAAACTGAAAATTTTGGGGTTTCTGTACAATAAAGTGGATATGCGTAAAAAGAGATCTTTGCCCGAATCCCTCGAGCTGGTGGAGGAGATAGCACCGGGGCTTGCCTTCAAGAGTTTCATAAAAAACGATGCCAATATTGATAATTCGCAGCGTGAACATTATCCGCTAGGGGTTTACAATAGAAGCTGTGCAGCAAACAAACAGATGATAGAAGTTGCAGATGAATTGCTGGAGAAGGTTAAGGAAAAATCAGATAAGGTGGTGAAGTAAATGGCTGGCAAAAAAGGTAGTGTAGATAATGCCGCATTCTTAAGGCAGGTATCCGCAAATGCACAATCCGCTACACAGGATGTTTCAAAGACGATGGAAAAAATAGGCCTGGGTGAGATTGCGGAAAAGGGAAAAAAGAAGTTAACTCATGTTGACGTTTATAAAATGGTGGATGCTCCGGAAGAATGGAATAAATATCCGAGATTGAAAGATAACCAGGTAGAGAAATATCTTGAACTAAAGATGTCGATTTATGAAAAAGGTATCGAGGATCCTCCTATTTTGTGGGAAAGATCAGACGGTAAATATATGATACTGGCCGGACATAACAGGCGTGATATCAGCTGTGAAATCATACAGGAATGCCGTGAGGAACCGGGGTTTGAGGAGGAAAAGTATCGCTATCCGGCCTGCATCGTATATGCGGCGGACGAACTGAGTGAGGAACAGGCTAGAGGAATTATAGATGATACAAACCTTTACCGGGACTTTTCAAAACTTCCGCAGAAAGTGAAAATAGAAATTATCAAATCGAGAATGGATGTTTACAAAAGAAGGCGGTACAGCAAAGGCGAAAGGATAGATCAGCTTGCAAAGGAGCTGGGTATCAAGAAAACGGCAATTTATGAAAACCTGTCGATCAGTGAGAACGTCTATGCACCATTACAGGAACTGTACTATGATGGGAAACTGAAGAGAAAAGCGATATTAAAGTTTACATACTTTGATGGAGACACCCAGCAGTGGATATATGAAAATTTCAAGGATCGGATAACAGAGGCAAAGGTGAATGCACTAAAAAAGAATATGAACCGGGATGCTATCGCAAACGTATTTAATGCGGAAGCACAGGGTATTAAGAAGCTGACTGTAGAGATTCCTGCAGACCGTGTAGAGGAATTCAGGGGAATGCTTGAAGAGTGGTTGATAAAGGTTGGAAAATAAAATAAAAAAATTAGTAGAATTGGTAAAAGGATACCGGAGTTATGAGACTTCGGTATCCTTTTTTTGTAACGGCATAGGGAACTGTTCGGGCGTTGCAAATGAGCTTATATAGAACTCATCCTTGCTGATTGCGTCAAGATACTTGCTGATTGGGAAACGTGATTTTCTGCCAATGTATCCTGATTTGCGTATGTAGTAGTTTGTCATGTCCATTAGGTACTCTATGTCATCTTCTTGATACGGATATTCTGTGTATAGAATTTGGCGCAGTACACATAGGGTCTCCGGTTTGCAGTGGTAAAACCCGGACTTATTGAGAATTACACGTTCTAATAGCCTTAAATATTCGGCGTATAGGAATTGGGGAGCTGCCATATAATCACCGCCTTTGTAATACTTTTCTTTGATTAAATTATATAACAAATATTTCAAAAAATCAATATAATGTATTACGCATAAAAATTAAAAAACAGTGAATATACAAGAAAAAATAATGTAATACACTATAATGTATTACACATTTTTGTGATACAGATAAAAAATTTTTTACTAAAAAACTATGTAATGTATTACATATTGAAAAAGAGCAAGAATGGTGTATAATAAAAGAAAAAGAGTCTAGGAGGATATAGGCATGTCAGGTACTGAGAAAAAAGCAAAGGCTCCAACGCCGTTTCGCATAGAGCAGGAAACTGCGGATAGGTTTCGGGAGGCAGCGAAGGCGTTTTCAAATCAGGATGCTGCACTGAATGCATTGTTGGCAGCCTTTGAAAGAGAAAAGATACAGGAAGCAAATCCGCAGTTTTCAGAAGATATGAATGTATTTGAAAAATATCAAAGGTGTTTGTCGGCAAAATTTGCCGATGTGCTAAAAGCACTGTCGACAGCGGATGACAGAGCAAGGGTGGATGTACAGAAACTTCTGGACTCCAAGGATGCTATGATCACCGAGCTGCAGGAAGCCTTAGAGGGTGCCAGGAAGCATAAGCAGACATATGAAGAATTGTATAATGGGGCGGAAAAAGAGAAAAAGGCGATTGAGACCAGCCTGCATAATGAACAGATGGAAACAGAAAGACTAAGACAGGAAATGCAGGAAAAGGCGGATCAGCATGCCTCTATATTGTCTGATAAGGAAAGACTGAATGATATTTTGAGCCAGAATGTATCAGAACTTCAGGCAAAAATAAGTGAGTATCAGGAATACCCGAAGCAGATGCAGGAGAGAGATGTCCAGATTAAGGAGCTTAATATAAAAGTGCAGGAGCTTGAAAGTCAGATAAAAGATTCAGAATATCAGCATAAGGTGGAATTGCTGGATATTGAAAGAAAGCATGAGAAGGAAAAAGCTGATATAAAAGCGCAGTTCGATGAAAAACAGGAAGTTCTTAGGGAGAAATATGAGAAGGAGATAGAGAAATTAAGGCAAAAATTGGAGGAAAGTCAAAAGAAGGGATAGGCAATTTGCCGATTGTGCACGGTATTCATACTTATATTGTTTTATAGTTTTAATGAGATTGACAAACACACATTATTTTTGTATAATTTGATGTGTGAAAAGTCAAAGGAGTGATTGCTGTGCAGGCTAAGGATACAATAAATTTATTATTAGAAAATTCCCCAAGCGGAACAATTACTGCAAAACAGGTGACAGAATGTGGGGTACATCGAAGTGTGTTGCAAGAGCTTGTAGAGACGGGAGATTTATATCGTTATGGGCGGGGGCTCTATATACGAAGTGATACATGGGAAGATGACTTTTATCTGCTTCAATGTAAATATGGACGAGGGATTTATTCCCATGATACATCATTGTATTTACTCGGATATTCAGATAGGACGCCGGCGAAATATACAATGACGTTTCCTAAAGGATATAATGCCCCTTCTCTGAAGCAGGAAAGTATCATAATCAGACGCGTTATACCAGATAATTATTCATTTGGAATTATTGAAATAAAATCACCAAGCGGAAATCCCATCATGATATATGATCTTGAAAGGACGTTGTGCGATATTGTGCGTGGAAGTGGCAGCGATATTCAAGTTGTAAATGAAGCAATGAAGCGATACGCAGCTTCTAAGGAAAAAAATATTCATAAACTGATGAAGTATGCCGAACAGTTACGTGTGGGACCCAAGATACTGCGTTATATGGAGGTATTGTTGTGATAACCAAAAATCCGATGCAGCTTAAAGCGTTCATTAAGAAAAAGGCGGCTGAGAAAAATATCTCGGCCCAACTTGTCATGCAGAATTATATGTTGGAACGCTTGCTGGAAAGAATTTCCCTTTCCCCATACAAAAAGAATTTTATATTGAAAGGCGGTTTCTTGATTTCCGCAATCGTTGGACTGGATACACGGACAACTATGGATTTGGATACGACAATAAAAGGTTTTACGCTAACCCATGAATCCATTCGGACGATTTTTGCAGAGATATGTATGGTTGAAGTAGAAGATGATGTAAAATTTTCGATAGAGAATATTTCGGACATACGAGAAACAGATGATTATCCAGGGATACGTGTTTCCCTTAAAGCAATCTATTCTCCAATCAGCGTACCTCTTACGGTTGATGTTACGACGGGAGATATTATTACTCCTAGAGAAATTGAGTATACATTTAAGCTGCTATTTGATGATCGGACGCTTAGTATTCTGGCTTATAATCTGGAGACGGTTCTGGCAGAAAAGATTGAAACCGTGCTGTCACGCAGTATTGCCAATACGCGCCCAAGAGATTTTTATGATATACATATTATTTATGTTCTGCGTGGTACAGAATGTGATAAAGATATTTTAAGACAGGCATTGGAACGGACGACTAAAAAGCGAGGAAGCGGTCATGTGATGCAGAATTTTATGGATATTATCGAAGAAATCAGAGCTAGTCATCAAATGCAGAGTCTTTGGAAAAAATACCAAAATAATTTTGATTATGCCAGTGATATTTCTTTTGAGGAAGTCTGTAATACAATTCAAAGTATTATGAGTGAAGTTATGGTATAAGGCATGTGTTTTTAAAGATTATAAGAAGATTTAGCCTCTTTCAAAAATTATGAAAGAGGCTATTGTTTAAAATGAGATAGAATGCCGTATTGCCGTTAAATGTCCGTCCTCTTCTAGTTCGCATGAATATATTGAATCGAGAGGAGGGGAAGAGATCAGCAGGCTGTCCGGACAAAAATATACGGGAAAGCTTTCTAATAGTGGCACGTTCTGTATGTGAGAGTATAACGTCAGCGCCATTGACAGGTTTTCTGTCAGGTAGATAACGAATGGCGCAAGGTATTCATCAGAGTGCCTTTGGATCCAGATGTGCAGCATTTTAAGCCGGGTAAGGTTGTTTTTTATCCAGTTTCCATACTCCCTGCAGGAGAACACAAAAAGCCATATATGCTCATTCCCCTTGAAAACAGGATGTGTTGCATTGCAGCAAAGGACGGCATCAATGGTAAAAGGGGTAGAGCCGATTTTTGTGCTTTTTAAGTATTGCAATGAGGCGATATAGGTGCTATATTGCTGCTGGAACCGTATCAGGAACTGGTTTAATGATGCAAGCTCCAGCTTGCGGACAGTGGAAATGGATGCAGTAGCTGCCTGATGGCAGTCCGGGGTGATGGAGGCCATATATGTATACGCTGCCTGGGATAAACAGTACAGACGGAGCGGAGAGGCAGTAGCCAATACTCCGTCTGTTTGTTTCGCGGTGTCTGTAAAGGCATATCGAAGAATAATTCCGGCTTTTTTTAGTTTATTCAGGTTGCTTAGGTAGGATGGTTTCTGATAGCCCTGATGCAGCGTGTGGTTAAGCAGGAATGCTATATTATTGCTGTTTGTGTATGGATAGTGGGCCAAAATCTTCATTATTTCAATGTCGATAAGATTGATAATCCGCTTTTGCAGCAAAAGTTCGATTTCAGAGTGGCTGCAGTTTTTATTGCTGTTTTCGAGCAAAAGTTCCCACCCGGGGTTCATATGGAAAGGGGTTTTTGCAGTAAAAGGTTCCGTTTCTGCTATTTCTTTATAGTTCATAAGTCCTCCTTATATTTTATAGAATATCATCAATATTTTCGCTGCCGTCAGGCAGTGAATTTGGGGGTGTTTGGTCTGTATTCCCTGAGTTGTTCGATATGGGCTTTTTGACTGCGCTCTGAAAATAGCTTAATGGCGTTCCAGGAAGGAAGCTGTAGTTTGTTTCCTGCTCCTGGGAGGGTATGATGTCATCAGGAATATCCAAATCATCCGGAATAGGGCTGTCCGTATTGACAGTAACCGGATAAAAGGCGATGTTGTTTCTCTTTATGTTCTCCCAGTCTGTGGGTTTTAGGAATTCCACAATTCCCTGTAAAGCGGGAAGAGGACGCCCGTTTCTGGTTGTAAAGAAGGTAACTTCCTGAAAATCCTTCATTCTGATATCAATTTCCTCAAGGAAATTCTTCTGTGTTATCATTTCCCGGCTGGAAAATGAATAATGCGGAGAACTGTCAGTGATGGCAGTTTCTGTTGTTGACTGCTGTACTTCTGCCACATCATGCACGCCTGCCAAAGCAGAGAAAATTTCCATATCAGAAAGGGAAGACCGCCCGAATACAATGATATGGGCGCACCCAAGAATGACGCCTTTCAAATATTTGGTGATTTCGTTCTTTTCCATCTGATCCAATGTCTGGATTGCAACAGTCATTGCGACCCGGAACTTACGGAATAATGAGAAGTTTTTTTCTAGTGAAGGATGGATCAGCACGGGAAGCTCGTCTACATAGAAAAAGTGAGGGACGCGCGTAAATTCCGTTCCCGGGCGGGATAACACTGCATTGTTGAAGGAAAGCAGAAAGAACAGTCCGAATGCAACGGCATCGGTGTCGCCGCTGGCAAGGTTGTAGTTACATACCGTAACTTCGCCATTGGCTAATGCCCGGTCAAAATCAATGCTGTTCTGCGAACAGAAAATCTCCCTGTTGGCAGGCATCAGCAGGAACTCATTGATAATGTTACGGGTACCGCGGCTTTGATCCTCCATTTTATCCCTGCCTTTTCCGAGCAGATCTTCACGTATGTATTGGATAATAAAGGCGTACTGTTTTGTGCTCTGGTCCAGTTCTTCCAGTTTATCAACGTACTCCGTAAGTAAATTAAAATTATTGATGATTGCCTGTAAGTCTGTAGGCGTGGCCTGGCGTTTTCGCAATATGGGTACGGTTGCCATCACCAGAATGGCAAGATTGGCAATCATCTGGCGGTTCAGACCGGTAAAGTAAGAGTCTGCTTTTCCCTTTAAGTCCGTTATTGCCTGCATGACATCGGAAAAAATGACGGCTCTCTTTACGATCATCTGGTTTTTTGCCTCATCTTCCATATGGGTAGGGATGTAAAACGGGTTTAGTCCGATAGTGTTCTTTTTGTGCTTTCCGTCTGTATCGCGGACTGCATCTATCCGGTTGTATGGAATGCCGCGCACATCGCACAGGCGGCATACATCGTCCGTTAAGGAATCGTCCGGAGCAAGAACGGTAAGTCCGCATATGGGATAATTAAGGCGGATATTTTCCAGCTCCGCCTGTATATCCTTAAGTTTGTGGTCAATGTCTGCAGGTGATATACTTTCCGGCTGTTTTACAATAGGAATGCAGTCGTTGACGGAAAAACTTCGTGTATTGGCGGGAGGGGAGTATGCGATAAGACCGGCGGATTCCAGCTGCTTTACATGGAATTTCTGCATATCCTCTGCTTTGCACCGCATATTTAAGTCGTCACGGATAGCTGGAAGAATTGTGGAGGACGTTTTTCCTGTACCGGAGGTCCCGTCAATCAGCGTGTGCAGGAAACGGTCTTTTGCATATATAGTAATGTTTTTTCCGGTGTTTATGTCACGGACAATATTCATGTTATACGAAATCTCATTTTTTTTCTGGGATTCCGGTTCTATGGAATGTGTTATCTTATATGCCAGTACTTTTTTGCGGCACGCAGGATCCCGGAGTGCAAAAAAGACTCCCTTTGATAAGAGGAGGCCGATAGGGATAAGGGGCAGCTGCGTTACTATACGTCCAAGCAGTAATACCATATTTTTTGTAAAAGCCTCATCCACGGGAAGGCGCAGGATTGCCGGGAGAAAAATACGGGACAATCCGCAGTAAATCAGTGAGAGCAAAATCAGGAAAACGGAGGATAGTATGCTTCCCAGGCAGAGCAGCTTTATCTGATGGAAGTTATAAAAAGAATACTTTGTGCCATAGAGATAAAGCAGTATTGGAGCGACTATCCAGAATACAAGGTATACAGGGTGCAGGGGGATAAAGCTGTAATCAAGTCGGTAAAGGGAAACGAGAAATCTGAAAATAAAATGCAGCATATGCAGGAATAAGATCAGGTATCCGGCATTAACGGGCAGCATAGCGCGGTTTCCCTTTAAATTTTCCGCGGCCTGTTCTCTGATACTTTGAAAGTAACTTGTAAGGAAAGACGTTTTACTCAATATAGATCACTCCTTTCTGTAAGAGATAACTGCCCGGTAAAGTCGTCAAAATCAATCATGGCGGGCAGCCAAAGGTTTTCTTTTTTAAAATATGCGCTCTGCATGGCAGGTGTCTGATACAGGTCTGCCTTTTTGTCCAAAAAACAGATATGCACACAGGCATTTTCCGGCTTCTGAAGGATATTGGACAGCTCAGACATAAACTGGACTGCATCCTTTCGGTCTGAAACCAGCAATATGAGCAGGCAGTCCAGTGCTTTCCGGTGTTTCCGCAAAAAAAAGCGGACACGTTCGCGTCCGCCAAGGTCGTGCACAATATCCTCGAATATGATTACGGATTGGGAAGAATCCGTATTTTCAAAAGTGTTATAAAAAAAGAACCGAAGCTCCCCTGTATCAGACAGGTACTGGGAGGGATTGTATTTCCATGCCTCTAAGTTCTGCAGTCCCATATGGAACAGGATTTGTGGAAACCATAGCTGTAGACGATATTCTTGCTGAAAAAGAAAAGGTATGTTATCTGCCAGCCTGTGGTTAGGAATGGCATACAAACGCATACCCTGTCTAATACGGTAATGCAGAGTGGCGTAGTGGCGGTTATCCAGTATGCTGTAAAATTTCTGTTTCAGACGTTTCAAAAAAAGCGCGTCCTGATTGGAAACGCGCTCATCCTGAAGGGATGTATCATATAGGAATTCTTTTTTCATAAGGACGGCATCGTTTAATGAGATATCGGGATATTGCCTGCACAGATTCCTTAAAATCATTTTGTCGTTTCCTGACAGCAGGCATAAATAAGGATAGCTGCCATTCTCCATAATGTCGCAGAATGCTGAAAAATGTATTGCTTTATCCTGTTCCTTCTCCAGAGCCTGCCATATGCGGATGGCCTTTAGCAAGATCCGGTATACGGAATAGGGCGATTTCTTTACCGGCGGCAATTTTACTTCCGTGTTTAATGTAAAAACAAGGGCATTTTTCATTACATTCTTGCCAAGAAACAGATCAGAATCCATATATTGTGACAGCTTATTTTCTAATGCAGCATCTCCCTGCGTACGGTTATCCAGCTCTATGTAGTAATTGCCGTATCCTGTTTCAAGCAGACCGTCACATCGGGGTGTCTGTTGTTTTTCCGATGCTGCCTGATAGCGTGCCTCCAATTGCCATACGGGGAGAATTTCAAGGTATGGGCAGGAGAGATACGCAAAGTATAAATCGTTGGTGTGGATGCGGTGTGGGAGTTGCTGCTGGCTTGTCGGGGGTCTGCGCTCAAG
>QXWO01000040.1 GCA_009911035.1 Lachnospiraceae bacterium | reverse complement strand
GAGAAAGTCAAGTGCTGTGAGAGGCGACGTAGGAGCCGCTCACAGTACTTGAGTGCTTGCACCGGGGTAGTTGATTTCGTTTGTTTACTGGAATTGAATACTTTGCCGGAGAGTCTGTACAAAAAGCTTCTCTTCGTACTTCCGCTTGTCATTTCTGGCGCTAATAACATAGGCAACCGGATATCCGGTCATATAAATCAAGGATTGGACTCAAATACAGTTTCTTATTCTCTTGCGGCACCTTAGATTTTGCCACATCCGTTACCCACTTCTCATTCGGCTTACTTGCCGTAAAATCATAACTTTTTCATAATCCTGTGGATCCCTATTTCCCAATCTGCCATATCATTTCCAAATCTGCAGGAAACTAAAAAAACTGACCGGAAAAGCCGATAAAGAAAAAGAAAATGTAAAAAAGCGGATAAGGCAATACACAAGGATGCAAGGGAGGTGAAAGACCAGATGCCGGAAGAAAGAAGTATGGGACGGAAACTGGCACAGGCACATGCCAATATGGGTAAAATTCTGTTCCACACAGCAATCCGCCTTACATTAGCCGGGGTAATCGTATTGGCCGGAATACGGGGAAACCCGCCCGGAAGACCAGTAAATTTTCTGGCCGGATCATTGGCGGCGTTTATTGCGCTGTTTGCCCTGATGTGGGTATTTTTCCCGCTCATTCATCTGGGGGACTGCCTGGAGTTTTATGAAACAGGCATTATGATTGGTAAACGCCTCTGGAGGCTGGATAAGCTTGGAAAAATTTCTTTTATGGATGTGAAAAGCAACTATTCTTTGTTTAGGAAGACTTACATGTGTACAGAGGTAAGGCAGTTTAACATTACATACATAAAGGATGCAAAGAAGAATTTTAACCGTGCATATTTTGACGGAATTTAAAAGTATTTATTTGGAAAAAGGAGAACTCATCATGACCCAGTATATTGTTATCGGAGTAGTAGCGGTAGTTGTTTTATTTATTATTGTATATATCAAAATGACCATAGACGAAAAGAAGGGGGCTAACAGTCAGGAGAAGCAGAAAATCCAGGAAATTGTTAACAAAGTGGTCCCCGGCGGTGCAACCTACACGGCAGCCTACGGAACCCGGGAGGAACTGACCCTTGGCGGCGGAGGCAGGACCGTAACTACTACTACAAAGTACTGGTATTATGCGGTTGCTTTTAAAACGGGAGATTTATATCTGGTTCCTTTATCCTTTGCAGGAGGAGACATAAGCTACAGCGAGCCGATCCATCTGGCAAAAGAAGACCTTGGCATGGTGGAAGCGAAAAAGGGATATACGGTATTCTACGACAAAGATAGAAAAGAGATCATGACCCTTTATGTGGTGGAGAGCAATACAAAGGATGACCAGTACCATCCGGTAAACATCCAGCAGAAAGAAGAAGCGGAAGCTTTTGAACACTTCTCCCAGACACTGATGCAGGAGGTAAACTCTGCCAACGGCATTACCGATATTAAGGCAGCCAAAAAAGAAGCGAAGAAAAATAAATAAAACGATAGTTTTTGACCCACAGGAGGCTGTCCAGTATGGACAGCTTCTTTATTATAAGACTAAAAGATTTCCCGATTCAGAACTGCATTGAGTTTTTCCTGTGGATACTTTATAATTTAGAAAAGAAAACGGCAGAAGAAGGACTCTGATCAAAAGCAGGAAAAGGGGAAACATGAATGCAATTTACCGCGACATCTTCCGCGCCATACATGAGGGAAAATGGCTGGGAATAGAATACTGTAACAAGGAGAAGCAGATCACAAAATACTGGATAGGCATCCGCAGTCTGAATATAGGCAGGCGCACATTGGCGGTGGATGGTCTTCACCTTGGCAGATATACGACAGAAACCTATGACTATATTTATATTGATTCAATTCTGTCATCTAAGGTGATCGAAGGTTCTTACTGTGCCATTAATCAGGAATTAGTTAAAGACATCTATCTGAATCCGCACAAATACAAAGGTTTGTTTGACAATACATCCAATTTGAAAATTTTAAATTATCTGGAAATGTGTAACCGCATGGACACAGTTCCCTATCACTCGGATTTTGACCTGGTCCGCTTTTTGGACAGGGAGAGCTTTAAAGGGGACACATACGAGCTAAACGAGGAACAGTTCCGCACTATTGTACAGAATTTTCAATACAAGGCGGAGGCGAAAGGAAGCAGGGACGGAAGACTGAGAATCCAGCAGCTTGCAATGAATGTGCTTAGCATCCACGCATCAGGGGGGCTTTATGTGCTTGCTTACAGAAAACTACAGTTGGATGTAAAGAGAAGGGTCCTGCGGCCGGACGATGAAATCACTGTCTGTACGGAATACACCATAGACGGGGCAACGGAAAACATACGGCGCTATCTGGACGCGGAAGAATATGAACTGCTGAAAGATTTCGAGAGAAACCAGGAACAGATCAAAGACTGCATCACCAGGCGCAAAGGACAGAGCCTTGGCGTGGACGATATGCCTTATGTGATAGGGCTTGGAATGGATATTGCGCTGGATCTCCACAGTGAGTATGAATCCATTATCAACATGTACCATAAAGATAAAGTGCCGGTTCCTGTAAAAGCATTTTTTGGCGATCTGTTAAACCGCCCTGTCCGTAAAAAAGCATACCCGTTTGCACTGGTCAACAAAAAGGTCAACATGGACCAGCTTTTAGCGATTAACAATAGTATGAAATATCCTGTTGCCTATATCCAGGGACCGCCGGGAACAGGAAAGACGAATACAATTATCAACACCATCGTCACAGCTTTTTTTAATGAAAAGACGGTATTGTTTGCATCCTACAATAACCATCCCATTAACGGCGTATTTGACAAGCTTTCGGGCATGAAATACAGAGGCAGGACAATACCCTTTCCTATTTTACGGCTGGGAAATAATGAAAAGGTAAAAGAAGCCCTGACTTATATAAGAGAACTTTATGATCGTGTCATTGAAATTACTGTGTTTGAAAAAACACTGGACAAAAATAAAGATGACCGGACGGAGCGGGCGAAAAGGCTCTCGGAATTATTAAAGCGGTATGAGGAACTGCTGGATCTAAAGGAGCGGAGCGAAACGCTTAACAGGCTCCTTGCGTATGAAAAGGCAGGAATACAGTCTTTGCAGATGCTTCCTTTTCAGACAGACTTAAGCGGAAGGCAGCTTAAGCAGGTCAACAGTGAGATAGAGAAAGCAGGCGTGATCACCGATGAGCAGGCGCTGAAGCTGCTGGACGACCAGCCCGGGGAACTGGAAAAGTATCTTTATTATACATCGGCAAGGTATATCAAAAAGCTGGATGAACCTAAAAATAAACATCTGAAAGAAATCATTATGAACCAGGAGGGCGAAGAACAGGCGGTCAGTTTTGCAAAATATTTAAAAGAGACGGAAAATATAAAGAAGCTGCAAAAGATATTTCCAATCATAGCAACTACCTGTATTTCCGCGCACCGGCTGGGGGAAGCGGAACCCATGTTTGACATGACGATTATAGATGAAGCAAGCCAGTGCAACACAGCAGTATCCCTTGTGCCTGTTATCAGAGGGGAGAGCCTTATGCTGGTGGGCGATCCGCAGCAGCTTAATCCGGTCATTCTGCTGGACGAGCTGACAAACCAGAAATTAAAAAAGAGATATCATGTTTCGGATGATTACGATTACCGGAAAAATTCCATTTATAAAACGTATCTGGCCTGCGATGCGGTCAGCGATGAAGTTCTTTTACATAATCATTACCGCTGTCATAAGCAGATAATAGAGTTCAACAATAAGAAGTATTATAATTCCAGACTGAAAATTATGACAGAAAGTAAGGAAGCCCAGCCTCTTGTCTATGTAGATGTACAGGATGACGGGACAGACTGCAAAAACACCGCGCCTGCCGAGGCTTTGGAGATTGTGCGGTATGCCTTGGCAAACAGGGATAAATCCATCGGTATCATTACACCTTTTGTCAACCAGAAAAGTCTCATAGAAAAAATGCTGAAAAAAGAAAACCTGTCCAACGTGGCATGTGGCACGGTCCATGCTTTTCAGGGAGACGAAAAGGATGTGGTGCTGTTTTCAACTGCCATCACAAACCAGACGAAAACAGGAACCTACGAATGGCTGAAAAACAACAAAGAGCTGATCAATGTTGCAACTTCCCGGGCAAAAGAAAAGCTGATCGTTTTGTCCAATACCAAAAATCTGGAGAGACTGCACCGGAAGGATACAGAGGATGACATATTTGAACTGACCCAGTATGTGCAGACCAACGGCCAGGCAAAGGTGACACAGAAGCAGACAAACTCAAGGGCGTTGGGGGTAAAGCCTTTCAGTACGGCCACAGAGGAGGCATTTTTACAAAACCTGACCCATGCACTGGAGAACATCTGGCTGTCCCAAAGTGCATACAAGGTGTATAAAGAGGTGGCAATTTCCCATGTGTTTGCAGACAATATCAATTACAGCGATCTATTTTACAACGGCCGTTTTGATTTTGTTGTATATGAAGTGCTGGAAAAACAGGAGATCCCGGTTCTGGCAATTGAACTGGACGGAAAAGAGCATTTTGAAGACGATATTGTAAAGAACAGGGATAAAAAGAAAAATGAAATATGCAGGGTCCATAATCTGCAAATCATCCGTGTGGAAAATTCCTATGCCAGACGCTATAACCATATTAAAGATATACTGCTGAATTATTTCTCCATACGGCATTAAGGACAGAGACTGCTGGTATAAAGAAAGCACCAAATGATTCCCGCAGGCAATGAGCCAAGCGGATGCGTCAGCAACGCGAAAAATGGCGGTATAATTATCAATCAGTAACTGACGGCAGGTAAGTACTGGAAAGCTGGAGAAATACACGGAAATTTGTAATTTGCCTTTGTCCGGCCATCCTGTATATAATAGTATTATCAATGTTTATAATAAGCCTGCCTGTTATGAAAAATAGGAGAAAGGTATGAATCATGAGCAGGATATTGCTTTTGGAAGATGATTTAAGTCTGATCAACGGACTTTCCCTTGCGTTTAAGAAACAGGGATTTGAACTGGACATTGCAAGGACAATGAAAGAGGCCGGCAGCGTCTGGCCAAAGGGCCGGTATGACCTGCTGGTTCTGGATGTCTCTCTGCCCGACGGCTCCGGCTTTGATTTCTGCAGAATCGTGCGGCAGACTTCCAAAGTCCCGATTATTTTTCTCACTGCATCGGACGAGGAAATGAGCATTATCACGGGGCTGGATATAGGCGGTGACGACTATATCACCAAGCCTTTTAAGCTGGGCGTACTGCTTTCAAGGATCCAGGCGCTTCTGCGCCGGGCTAAGGATTTCGCAGCAGCGGAAACAGAATTACAGTCCAACGGGATCTGTGTGCACCTGCTTAAAGGACAGGCGTATAAAAACGGCGGCCTTCTGGATCTGACTGCCGGGGAATATAAGCTGCTGTGCCTGCTGATGCAGAATCCCGGCGCCATACTGTCCAAGGAAAAAATTCTGGATAAATTGTGGGACTGCGAGGGCAGTTTTATAGACAACAATACCCTTACCGTATATATCCGCAGGCTGCGAATGAAAGTGGAGGATAATCCCAGCGAACCGAAGATGATTCTGACCATACGTCGTATGGGATATAAATGGAACGTGTTATGAGAATTTTTGCAGACAAAAATGTAAAACATTTCTTTCTTGCCATTACGGCTGCAGGGGGACTTTTTGTCCTGCTGTCACAGGTTACCGTAGGGCTTTTTCATGTGGAAAAAAACTGCGCCCTATGGCTGTTGCTGGTTTCTTTGCTCGCAATAGGCGGCATACTGGCTATATGCTTGTGGTACGTCCAAAGGCAGAATAAGAGGATGGAGGAGGCAGCGCTTCAAATCACTGCCTATCTGGAGGGTGAAACCGACGCCCGGATTCCCTGCGATAGTGACGGGGAGCTGTACAGACTGTTCCACGCCATAAACACGCTGGCGTCCGTGCTGGGGGCCCACGCGGACAAGGAGCTTAAAACAAAAGAATCTCTGAAAAACATTATCTCTGATATTTCCCATCAGCTTAAAACCCCCCTTGCGGCTCTGAATATTTATAACAGCCTGCTGCTGGAAGATGCGAAAGAGGCGTCTGTCCGGGAGTGCGCCCTGCTCTCAGAGCGGGAACTGGACAGAATAGAAACACTGATACAGAATTTGTTAAAGATTGCAAAACTGGATGCAGGATTTATTGTTTTTGAAAAAAATACAGAAAATGTTGCGGACATGATGAAGGATATTGAACTTCATTTTGCATACCGGGCGGACCGGGAGCAGAAGAAGCTGGTTTTATCCGGCTCTGACAATGTCACCCTTTTCTGCGACCGCGACTGGCTGGCCGAGGCCGTAAGCAATGTTGTCAAAAATGCCTTTGACAATACCCGGGGCGGCGATCATATTTCCATTGAGTGGAAAGCATCAATATCGGTTGTCCAGATCACTGTAAGGGACAATGGATGCGGTATTCACCCGGAGGACCTGCACCATATCTTCAAACGATTTTACAGAAGCCGCTTCTCCAAAGATACCCGGGGGACCGGGCTTGGCCTGCCTCTTGCAAAAGCGGTGATTGAAGCCCACAGGGGGACCATGGAGGTGGACAGCATCTTAGGGCGGGGCACTGCCTTCGTGATAAGCTTTTTGACGTAACCTGCTGCACGGCGCCTAGCCTTACAAAATTGTAGTATTGCAGTCATATTACTGTAAGATTCAGATGATATCCTTCCAATAGAATTCAAACAAAGAAAGAGGTGTCAGTTTTATGAATTTATTAGAAGTGAAATCCATTTCAAAAACCTATGGCAGCGGGGAGGCGGCTGTGCAGGCGTTAAAGAATGTCAGTTTTTCCGTTCCCAGGGGGGAATTTGTTGCAGTGGTCGGGGAATCGGGTTCCGGGAAAAGCACGCTGCTTAATATGATAGGTGCACTGGATGTGCCAGACAGTGGAAAGGTGCTGATTGACGGGAGAGATACTTTTTCCATGAAGGAAAGCAGCCTTACCGTTTTCCGCAGAAGGAATATCGGTTTTATTTTCCAGGCATTTAATCTGATTCCAGAGCTGACTGTTGAGCAGAATATTATTTTCCCGGTACTTCTCGATTATCACAAGCCGGACGGAAAATATCTGGAGGATCTGCTGGGCGTGCTGAATTTAAAGGAGCGGCGTAAGCACCTGCCGGGCCAGCTGTCCGGCGGGCAGCAGCAGAGGGTGGCGATTGGGCGTGCACTTATTACACGCCCGGCGCTGATCCTGGCGGATGAACCTACAGGAAATCTGGATTCCCAGAACAGCAGCGAAGTAATTACCCTTCTTAAGGAAACGTCCAAAAAATATGAGCAGACGGTCATCATGATCACCCATAACCGCAGTATCGCCCATACAGCGGACCGGGTATTGCAGGTGTCGGATGGTGTACTAACTGACCTGGGGAGGTGTTCGGAATGAAAACATCCTGTATGAAAAGTTATCTTGAGCTGGTTCCTATTTCGGCAAAGGTACGCAGAAAGCAGAACCGCCTGACGCTGATCTGCATTATTCTTGCGGTGTTTCTTGTGACAGCTATTTTTTCCATGGTGCAGATCTGGTCAGAGGCAGAAGCAGAAAGCAGTATAAAACGTCATGGAAATTACCACATTATTTTGAGCGACATATCAAAAGAGGAAGCGGACAGGATCGCAGGGCAGGGCGATGTGGCGGTGACGGCGTGGTACCGGGCATTTGGTGAAAATACAGATGAGGAATGGTTATCCGTCAATGGCAGGAGAATTATTCTGTACGGAGCGGAGCCGCCCTATGTCTATGATATTAGAAACTATGAGACGGAAGGCGCATATCCCCATAATGGCAATGAAATTATGGTCAGCATGGATGCAAAGGAAAAATCCGGGCTTCATGAAGGCAGCGAAATCACCATAGATACTCCGGCAGGCAGTTTCAGCTACACGGTGTCCGGGTTCTGTGCGGATGATACCGGGTACAACGACGATATCGATGGATTCTGCGGATATATGGATCTGAGTGCCTTAACGGACCTGTGTGCGGCCAACGGGCAGGAGGGAAGTCCGTTATATTATGTTCAGTTTGCTAAAGGAACGAAGCTGAAAAAGGCAATTGACAGTTTAAAGAAGCAGTATGGGCTGGGGGATGAAAATGTAAGGGAAAATACGATAGTTTTAGGGCTGGCAGGGGCAAGCACCAGACAGCAGATGGCAAGCCTGTATCCTATGGCCGGGGCAGTATTTCTTATGATTCTCACCGCCGGGGTGCTGATGATCTCAAGCTGCATGAACAGTAATATTTCCCAGAGGACAAAGTTTTTTGGCATGATGCGCTGCATTGGGGCCAGCAGAAAACAGATCATGCGTTTTGTACGGCTAGAGGCATTGAACTGGTGTAAAAGCGCTATTCCCATTGGCTGCGGGCTGGGCACTGTATTTACGTGGATGGCATGTATACTGCTGAAAAGACTGGCAGGGGGAGAGTTTGCCGGAATGTCTTTCCGGCCCAGCCCTCTTGGGATTATAAGCGGTGCTCTGATAGGTGTCATTACGGTAATGCTTGCCGCCCATTCGCCTGCCAGACGTGCCGCCCAGGTATCTCCCATGTGGGCAGTATCGGGAAATGCGGATACGGGGAAAAAACTTTCCCATGGAGCCGGCATCCGTTTCTTTAAAGTAGAAAAAGCACTTGGCATACATCATGCGGCTGCGGCCGGGAAAAATCTGGTTTTGATGTCTTTTTCCTTTGCCTTTACAATCATTCTGTTTATGATTTTTTCGGCAGGAATCGATTTTACAAAAAAACTGCTTCCCTCTGAAAGCGATTTCAATCCCGATGTTTCTATTGCAGCCGTGGATAATGTCCATTCCATTGACCGGAAAATGAAAGACGAAATCAGCCATCTTCCCGGCGTGGAAGCAGTTTTTGGAAATGGGATCGCTTATAACACACCAGCGTATATAAATGGCGTGGAGGGAGCCGTGGATCTGATTTCCTATGACGAGTATATGTTCCGGTGGTCAGAAAAATCGGTAGTAAGCGGCGCTTTGCCAAAGGTCACGGGCGGTTCAGGCTATGCCATGACCATTTTTAACAGCAACAGCCGTCTGGATGTGGGGGACAAAATTAAAATAGGAGACACAGAACTGGAAATTGCCTGTGTGGTATCGGAAGGATTGGGAAATGAAAACTGCCCGTCGGTAGTCTGCACGGAAGAAATTTACAGGTATCTTACCGGGGAGGAAAATTATACACTTCTTAACGTACAGTTTACAAAGGAGATCACAGAGGAAACAGTTGCTGAAATAAAGGCCATGGCAGACGGAAATGAATTTGCAGACCGGAGGGAGGATAATCAGACCTACTATTCTTCTTTCTGGGTATTCAGGATCGCGGCCTATGGATTTCTTACAATTATTTCTTTGATCACGGTATTTAACATTATGAACAGCATTTCCATGAGCGTGTCTGCAAGAATGAGACAATACGGCGTCATGCGGGCTGTGGGGATGAGCGTGGCACAGGTGACGGCAATGGTGGCCGCGGAAGCCATAACCTACGCGTCATGCGGGCTGGTCACCGGATGCGCTGCAGGGCTTTACCTTCACAGACTGCTGACTGTTAAACTGATTCTGGACCACTTTGGCGGCGTGTGGAAAGTCCCCATAAAGCCGTTGGCAGCAATTGTACTGCTTGTTATATTGTCATGTGCGGCGGCAGTGTATATTCCGGCAAAACGGATTCGGGAGATGTCGGTCACAGACACGGTCAATGAATTTCTGTAAGAAATATATTCTGGTGAAAAAGGAGTTGACTTAGGGAGGAACATTTGATATGATTCAAATCAAGTAACAGGGAGTAGCTTGCATACCTCAGTATGTAACATATTTGCGTCAGTACGGGAAAGGAATTCCCCGGAATATGTTGATAATAAGCGAGACTTTTACTGCATTTTTTGTGCGGTAAAAATCTCGCTTTTTTGTGTGGACAAATGTGTGACACACCAAGAAAGGGTATGCCTGCCGTGGATCTTAAATTTTATAATTATGAGACAGGAGAATTAAAATGGGAATGAATATTGGAGAGATTGGAAAGCTCTGTGCACCGTTGTGGAATGTTGGGGAAATTGAAAGAAGAACAGAATTTGATGTTAAAAATGAAGCAGGTAAAAGGGACAGCTATATTTCATCTGTCAGCAGCAGCGAGTTATTTCACTCTACTGGAAATTATGATGAACAAGGACAGATGGATGATGATTTTTCAGTAAATATGGGAAATGAAAATGAGGATGCATCGCAGACTATGCTGTATAGCAGGGAATATGCTGAACAGACTCTGAAAATGACAGCAAAGACGGAAAATTCAAATAACGAAATGCATAGGAACAGATAGAAAGAAAATACAGGAAAGGTTCGGAGGAAGAAAACAAGCGCTGCCACGCTCCGCGGGCCAGCTTATTGTAATAAAAATCAGGGAATCCCGATTCGGTATGGTTCATTGTATATTATCACCAAAAATTTAATAAATTTAAAAGATATTATGAAAGTTTTTTCCATAAAAGAATTGCCATGCTTCTTTTCATTAGGTATAATAAATATGATGTTGTGTCTACAAGGCGAACGACAATTTTGTGCAATATGACTATTGGCACTGCATATCATGCAATTTGTGCAAAGTTTTAGGATATGCTGTACTGGAATTTTATCAACACCTTCTGTCCGGCATCACCAGTAGCAAAATATGATTTAATAGGAGAGGGATTATGGAGAACAGAGAGCGTAGGATAATGGGGAAAAAGAGTCAGGCTGCACAGCTTAAAAAACTGGTAAGACAGGCGCTGATATCGGTGGTGACAGGAGTTGTACTGCTGTTAGGGTTTATTGCGTTCAACATGACTATTTCAAGAGTACATAGTGCACAGCTTAATACGACAGTGGCTTTAAATCAGTATAGGATCGGTTCCAAGACACTGACCTATAATATACAGTCTTATGCCGTTACTGGAAATCAGGATTATTATAACGGTTATATGAAAGAACTGAACGAAGACCGGAACAGGGAAAATGCGGTAGAAACTTTAAAAAGCTGTGATATCACGGAGGATGAGTGGAACAGCTTAAACCAGATTGCTTCCATGTCGGAAAATCTTGTGCCTCTGGAGAAAGAGGCAATTGCCCATGTGCAGGAGGGCAGCTTAGAGGCAGCGCAGGCGTGTGTATTCAGTGCAGAGTATAAAGATGCGGTCAATAAGATCAGCCAGCAGACCGATGAAACGATCCTTGAAATTTTAGACCGGAAAAACAAGACGCAGGCGGTTTTGAAAACCTTACAGGTTATTTTTGAAATTTTATTTGCAGGCTCTTTTTTGTATGTTGTGATGGAATTTGTAAAGACCATAAAGTTTTCAGAAAGAGAGCTTTTAGAGCCGATCCAGAAGGTATCGGACCAGATGACCGTGTTGGCAGGGGGGAATTTCCACACGGAGCTTGCGATGGAAGAAGATGACAGCGAAGTCGGGAAAATGGTTGTCGCAATCAAATTTATGAAGAAAAATCTCCTTGGAATGGTGGATGAGATAACTAAAACCTTAGAGGAGATGGGAAATGGTAATTATAAAATAGATATAAGGCGGGAATATGTGGGGGAATTTGTATCTATTAAGGACTCTTTTCTGCAGATCGGGGAAAAGATGCGCAATACGCTCCAGACTATACGGGATGTTTCAGGACAGATTGACAGCGGTTCGGAGCAGCTTGCATGTGCCGCCCAGGATCTGGCTGAGAGCTGTACGGTGCAGGCCGGACAGGTATCTGAACTGATGACCGCATTCGGGGGCATGACCCGGAGCATAGAAGAAAATACCCGGGAGGCGGAGGACTCTGCCAGAATGGCTTCGGAAGCTGGTGTGACGCTTGCAAAGGGCAATGAGAAGATGCAGGAGCTTAAGGACTCCATTCAGGAGATGGGAAGATGCTCAGAGCAGATTGGCGCGATTATTGAAGCCATCGAGGAGATTGCATCCCAGACAAACCTGCTGGCCCTGAATGCAGCCATTGAGGCGGCAAGGGCCGGAGATGCAGGAAAAGGTTTTGCGGTTGTGGCGGAGCAGGTAAAAAATCTTGCAAACGAGTCCGCAAAGGCCGCGGGAAGAACCACAGAACTGATTGAGACTACCGTTTCAGTAATGGACAGGAGTATTTCCATTGCAGACGAAACGGCGGAAAATATGAATCTGGTAATGACGGACGCAAAGGCGGCTACAGAAAAGATGGAACAGATTGCGCAGATGTTGAAGGAAAACGCATCACGCATGCATGATTTGAATGAAAATGCCATACAGGTTTCCGATGCTGTGGATAATAATTCGGCAACATCGCAGGAGACAGCCGCAGTCAGCGAAGAACAGAAGGTTCAGGTAGAGACAATGGTGGAACTGATGTCACAGTTTGAGATATAGGGCTGTTTTCATACATGCCTGTTTTCATTTCTCCACTGTCTTGGGGAAGACCCATAAACATTTTTAAATGCCCGTGAAAAATGCAGTTGGTTTGGATAGCCGACTGCATTTCCTATGTCTGCAATAGAAAAGTTTGTCAGCTTTAAAAGTTCCGCCGCTTTTGTCATCCGGTAGGAAATTAGGAAATCCTGGGGGGATTTCCCGGTATTTTCGTGGAAAATTTTCCCGAAGTAGCTGCGGTTTAAGCCGCATGATGCGGCAATGTCCTCCACGGAAATGTCATTCTGGAAGTTCTGTTCAATAAAAGAGAACGCTTCTTTTATATAGAAGTCACGCAGGCTGTTGCCTTTGCTTATCTGGGCGGAAGTGGAGGAGCGCAGGAGGCAGTCGATAAAAAGATAGAGATGTCCAATCAGGTGAAAGGGGGATTCCGTTTTGTGCTTTACAATGTACAGCATTTCCTCTTTCATGGTTTCCGCAATATCTTTGTAGCGCGCCTTGTAAATTGGCTGGTCAGGGCTAAGGCCCGCTAATTCTATGGTTTCTTTTACACGGAGACCGTCAAATTCTACCCATGTATATTCCCATGGGATTTCCTTGTCCGCAATATAAGTGCAGATTTGGCCCGGGAAAAGTATAAACCCCTGTCCGCTTTTGATCTGATAAATGATGGACTCTCCTTTGGAATTGTCGGCATAGAGCGTTCCTGTACCGGAAATGACATAATGGAACAGATAATGGTTTCTGGCGGCAGGGCCAAAGGAGTGGGAAGGGTCGCACTGCTCCCATCCAAACTGGTATAACCCCAAATCCACAAACCGCTCGCTTGGAAAAACAGAAAAAATCACTTCACTCATAAATCACCTCAAAATGTAATAATATATGTATTATATACCAAAATGCTAGATGACTTCAATTATATGACGAAAAAATAGCATAAAGGTATAAAATAACTAAAATATAGCCATTTATTGATAGCATAATGGTATGTTATAATGTGACTATCAAAAAAAGAAGGAGAGAATTTTATGAAAGGGAAAAGGATTAAATGTCTTGGGTCAGCACTGTGCTGCGCGATGACGGCATTGACCCTCTGGGGATGCGGGACATCTGCTGACAACAATAAGGTTGAGATTGAGATTGTTCAATACAAACCGGAAGCGGCAGCTTATTTTGAAATGGTGGAAGAAGAGTTTAACGCCACCCATGATGATATCCACCTGAAAATCAGTTCTCCAAATGATGCAATGACGATTCTGAGAACAAGATTTATCAGGGAAGATTATCCTGATATTATAGGAATCGGCGGTGATATCAACTACTCCTATTTCGTGGATGCGGAAATATTGGCCGATATTTCAGACTACGAAGGACTTAAAAACATTAAACAGGCATATCTGGACATTGATGAGACGCTGAAATTTGTCCCCAAAGAAGGCGTTTTTGCTGTGCCGTATGTAGCTAATGCGGCAGGCATTCTTTACAATAAGGACATGTTTGTGGAGTATGGATGGGAAATTCCTGAGAATTGGGAAGAACTGATGAGTCTGTGTGAAAGCATCAAAGAGGAGGGCGTGCTTCCTTTCTACTTTGGATTTAAGGACACATGGACCTGCCTGGCGCCCTGGAACTCCATGGCAGTGGATCTGGCACCGGCAGATGCAGCGAAACAGGTAAACAGGGGAGAGACTACTTTTACCAAAGAATACAAAGAAGTGTCGGAGAAGTATTTAAAACTGACACCCTACGGACCGGACGACCCGTTTGCTTATGGGTACAATGATGCCTGTACAGCTTTTGCAAGGGGAGAATCCGCAATGTATCCTATCGGAAGCTATGCGATCCCCCAGATTCTGTCAGTTAATCCTGACTTGAATATAGATTCTTTTGTAATGCCGGCCAGCGATACAAAAGAAGGCAACACACTGAATTCAGGTATCGACCTTCAGTTCTGCGTAATGGATGGATGCAAGAACAAAGAGGCGGCCTATGAAGTGTTGGATTTCCTTATTGAACAGGAGAATCTTCAGAAGTATATTGATGCACAGATTGCAATTCCATGTACAGAGGGAGACTTTGAGCTGTCTGGCATGCTGGACGGAATGGCAGAATATATTGAGTCTGGAAATATGACAGACTATCAGGATCACTATTATCCTTCCGAGATGGCAGTTGATGCACAGATTCAGACATTCCTTTTAAACAGGGACGTGGATGCATTTTTACAGAAATTTGACACAGACTGGCAAAGATATAACAGAGATATCATAAGGCTTGTACAGGAATATGAAAAAGAGCATGGAAATTGAAGGGTGAAGGAGAGGAAATGCTATGAAAAATGAGAGAAAAAGAACATTTTTACTTATCACGATTCCGATACTGGCGTTATTTGTCTGTTTCAATACGATTCCGCTGATTCGCGGCGTGATATACAGTTTTACGAATTTTAAAGGGTTTGGGAGTTATAGCTGGGTTGGATTTAGGAATTACATAGATTTATTTTCAGATGCACGTGTAGGAAAATCATACTTGTTCACGTTTAAGCTGGCGATTGTGACAACAGTGGTTGTAAATGTGATCTCGCTTATTCTGGCCTTGGCTTTAAACAGTAAGATACGGGCAAAAAGCTTTTTCAGAGGTGCATATTTCCTGCCGAACATATTAGGAGCGCTGGTAGTAGGTTATATCTTCAACTATTTCTTTACCTATATCCTTCCGGCTCTGGCATCTATGCTTGGATCTGAATCCTTGAGCACAAGCATTCTTTCCAATCCTGACTCCGCATGGTTCGGAATCATGGTGGTCTGCGCATGGCAGGCAATAGCAATGAACACTATTATTTATATTTCAGGTCTGCAGACAGTGCCCGAGGATGTGTATGAGGCAGGAGGACTTGATGGCGCTACAGGTTTTAAGCAGTTCCGCTATTTGACTTTCCCGCTGATTATTCCCTTCTTTTCCATTAACATGGTGCTTTGCGTAAAGAACTTCCTGATGGTATTTGACCAGATCATGGCTTTGACCAAGGGCGGCCCTGCACAGAGTACGGAATCTATTTCCTACCTGATTTATAACAACGGTATGTCAGGCGGACAATTCGGATTCCAGAGCGCCAATGCGGTAGTATTCTTTATTGTAATCGTGGCAGTTTCCGTGGCACAGATGAAGTTTTCCGGTAAGAAGGAGGAACAGTTATGATAGAAAGAAAAACGAACTGGCCGGCAATGATACTTTTGATACTTGGCCTTTCCACAATTATATTTCCCTTATATTTGACTGTTATAATTGCATTTAAACAGCCTTCTGAGATGACAAACAGCATCAGCGGCATTTTGTCCTTGCCAAAAGTCTGGAATTTTGATAACTTTAAAGAAGCAATGCGTGTCACAGATTTCTGGCACTCGTTGGGGAACAGCCTTCTCATTACATTAGTCACAGTTGGATTGTCCCTTGCCGTTCATTCACTGATGGGATATGCCCTTGGCAGAAATAAAGCGAAGAGCAAGTTTTACAGCTTTGTTTATCTGTTCATTGTAAGTGGTATGTTCGTACCCTTTGCAATTCTGATGATGCCTCTGGCAAAACAGACAGCAGAACTGGGACTGGCAAACTGGGTGGGAGTTATCCTTCTGTATGTTGTATTCTACATGCCCATGAATGTGCTTCTTTATTCCGGGTATCTGGTTAATATACCGATGGCCCTTGAAGAGGCAGCAAAGGTGGACGGGGCGTCTACCTGGACCACATACTGGAAAATTATTTTCCCTATTATGCGGCCCATGCATGCAACTGTTGCAGTGCTCACGGCGCTGGCAGTCTGGAATGATGTAATGACACCGTTAGTTATTCTGGCGGGTTCAGACCAGAACACACTGCCGCTGGCACAGCTTAACTTCCAGTCACAGTTTGGAACGAACTATAATCTGGCCTTTGCGTCCTATCTGCTTTCACTGATACCGATCCTGATATTCTATATCGTTTGTCAGAAACAGATATTGAACGGTGTGGTAAACGGCGCTGTTAAATAAAAAAGGAACGAAGTTACTCTAAAGGCGGCGGAGGACGCCGCCTAAGAGTAAAGGAAGCCGTTTCTGGGCGGTGGCGAGCGGGAGTATAGAAGGATGTAGATGAGGGGGAGAGGACAGGAGTTGTCGACATAGTTAAAAATATGAGGTATAAGGAGTGGTGTGAACTATGGCGGTTTATTATCAACAGGAAAAGCAGATGTTTACATTGCAGACAGCCCATACGACCTACCAGATGAAGGTAGATGGTTTTGGGTTTCTTTTGCATTTATATTATGGAAGGAAAATTGCAGGTGATGTGGATTATCTTCTCACGTATTATGACAGGGGATTTTCAGGCAACCCTTCGGATGCGGGGGAAGACAGGACGTATTCCATGGATGTTCTGCCGCAGGAATATCCGGGAATCGGCACCGGGGATTACCGGAGCAGTGCGTTGATCATCCGCAATGAGGATGAGTCCGAGTGCTGTGACCTGCGCTATGTCAGTCATGAGATCAGGAAAGGCAAGTATGGGTTAAAAGGGCTTCCGGCCGTGTACGCCGGGGAAGAAGAAGCGGAAACTTTGGAAATCCTGATGGAGGACGCTGTAAGTAAGGTGCAGGTACAGTTGCTGTACGGGGTTCTGGAAAAGGATGATATAATTACCAGAAGTGCAAGAATCATCAATCAGGGAGAGAACCGGGTCGTTGTGGAAAAAGCGGCCTCTGCCTGTTTGGACTTTGTGGCCGGAAAGTATGACATGGTCAGTTTTTATGGAAGACATGCCATGGAACGGAACTTCCAGCGCATGGAAATTGCCCACGGGAATTATGTCATTGGAAGCCGCAGGGGGATTTCCAGCCATCAGTATAATCCGGCGGTCATCATTGCAGATAAAGGCACTACGGAAGATACCGGAAGCTGTTATGGCATGGTGCTGGTCTACAGTGGAAGTTTCCTGTGCGAAGCGGAAAAAGACCAGTACAACCAGACAAGGGTCATGATGGGGCTTCAAAGCGACTTTTTCCATTATCCTTTAGAAAAAGAAGAGGAACTGGTGATCCCGGAAACGATTCTTTGTTATTCCGGGGAAGGTTTCGGAAAACTGTCAAGGCAGTATCACAAGTGCATCAGGGAGCATGTGTGCAGGGGCAGGTACCGGGACAGGACAAGACCTGTTCTGATCAATAGCTGGGAGGCAGCTTATTTTAAATTTAACGGAGAGACGATTTTAAATCTTGCCAGAGAGGCAGCCGGACTGGGCATTGACATGGTAGTCATGGATGATGGATGGTTTGGTAAAAGAGACGATGATAACAGCGGGCTGGGGGACTGGCAGGTCAATGAAGCGAAACTTGGCTGTTCTCTCGGTGAGCTGACGGGAAAGATCAATGATCTGGGATTAAAATTTGGCATCTGGATGGAGCCGGAGATGATTTCCGAGGACAGCGCCCTTTACCGGGAGCACCCGGACTGGGTCATTCAGATACCGGGAAGAAAGCCGGTGCGTGCCAGGAACCAGCTTGCCCTTGATTTTTCCCGGGCAGAGGTAAGGGACTATGTGTTTGACCAGATCTGCAGCGTGCTGGATCAGGGAAAAATAGAGTACATTAAGTGGGATATCAACAGAAGCCTCACAGATATTTATTCCCTTGAAAAGAATCAGGGAAAAGTAACTTATGATTATGTTCTTGGGGTGTATGATTTTCTGGAAAAACTGATACAAAAGTACCCCGATATTTTGATAGAAGGCTGCTGCGGCGGAGGCGGCAGGTTTGATGCAGGCATGATGTATTACGCTCCCCAGATCTGGTGCAGCGACAATACGGACGCATTGGACAGGATACGTATCCAGTATGGGACTTCCTTCTTTTATCCGGTTTCTACGGTAGGCTCCCATGTGTCGGCGGTTCCCAACCATCAGACAGGGCGCAGTGTCAGCCTGCACACGAGAGGCGTAACGGCAATGGCGGGGACATTTGGCTATGAGCTTGACCCCCAGAAACTTTCAGAGGAAGAAAAGAAAGAGGTCAGGGACCAGATCTGCCAGTACAAGAAATATGCGGAGCTGATACGCAGGGGAGAATATTACCGTTTGTCCGACCCTTATAAAGAACCCTTTGCCGCATGGATGTTTGCATCCGAAGATAAAAGCCAGGCACTGGTAAATGTAGTTATGCTGGAAGTCCATGGAAATACACTGGTGGAGTATGTGAAGCTGAAAGGACTTTTGCCGGACGAAGTTTATGAAGAGGCCAATACGGGAAAATGCTATTACGGGTCAGCACTGATGGAAGCAGGGATCCCGCTTCCTGCTGAAATGGGCGAATATCTTGCCTATCAGATTGAATTTAAAAGAAAAGACAGGTAATAAACGCTGCCATGCTTTAAAAGCCAGCGTTTATAAGAAAACCGCAGTCCGGATTTAAAACGGACTGCGGTTTTTATGACATACTTCGTTAATTTTTTCAACGATGCGCGCTCGGGTTAAGTCTGCGATTTCCTTTGAATTCATTTCCTTGTATTCCTCATAAAAAATAGGGGACAGGAAATGAACCTGGGTGGTTACTGGCTTCAAAGAATTCAGTTCAAAGGGCTTATAGGAATCGATCAGTGCTACCGGAACTATGGGTGTTTGGGATTTCATGGCGCATTTAAAAGCACCGGGCAGGAAATCATGCACTTCGTTCCGGTTGCGGTAGTAGCCGCCCTCGGGAAAAATAATGATCCGACGTCCCTCCTTTACCTGCCGGATGGCGTCAAGGATAGTCTTCACCTGCTTTTTCATATCAGTCTTGTCAAGCCGGATGCCTTTGAGCAGGGAAATAAACTGGGTGGTGATAAGCTGGTGGGACCGCTTATCGTCAATCATGACCGTACAGGGCGCCTGGTGGGCTGACATAATGCCCAGAGCGTCATATTTTCCCTGATGATTGGAATACATGACATATCCTCCGTCGCACGGGAGATTCTCCGTGCCGTAGGCGTTTGTACGGATAAAGCCATTGCGCTGCAGAATGGAAATGGCACGCCGGGCTATTCGGTACCGGTCCGCCTCCGTGTACCTGGCATCATGCTTTTCTATGTAGAGAGCCTTCCCCAGATAAAACAAGATAAAGGGAAGTGAAATTAATATAACATAATAGAACCTCAACAAAATACTAACCTCGCAATTTTCTGGAACAATACAGAAGCAAATGATTAACCGGACAGTTTCTGTCATAGATGAATATATCATATTAAAGGATTCTTTTCAAGACTGCCGGGATTTGATAAGTCATGCTGGATTTTTCAATCTAATCTGCTATGTATATAGAAAAAGAAACAGAGGTTGACAAATGTAGTACAATATGATACCTTAAAAAAGGTTACAGTTGTCAACCTTGTGGTGGAAATAATGACTGGCCGGAAATTGGATATGGGGAAAGGAAAGCACAGGAATGAATGGGAATATCAGTTTAAACAATTCAGAATGGTGTATCATGGAAGCCTTGTGGCAGAAACAGCCTAAAACCTTGATGCAGTTGGTTTATGAGATGAAAGAAAAACAGGGGTGGAGTAAGAGTACTACAAATACCATACTGCGCAGAATGCAGGAGAAGGGACATATCCGGTATGAGGAAGGGGAAAAAGCAAGACTTTACTTTACAGATTTGAAGCGGGAAGCGGTGGTGTTACAGGAAACAGAATCCTTTTTGAAGCGCACCTATGGGGGCAGCCTTGGCCTGCTGGTGAATACCTTTGTGGAGAGCAATCAATTGACGGAGGCAGATTTGGAAGAGCTGCGTCAGATTTTACATAAGGCAGAAGACAGGTGAGGTTAAGCAGCGGATAGGTTAGGGTGTCCTGCGACAGGACAAAGAATAAATAACAGGGGAGAAAAATATGTTAGTAAAAATTACAGCATCATCTATATTGATCCTTACAGTGCTAATGATAAGGGCAGGTTTCCAGAAAAAAGTAAACCCTCTTTTCCTATATCCGGTCTGGCTGGTTGTGGCACTGCGGCTCCTTCTTCCGGGGATGCTCTTTTTCAGTCCTGTCAGTATCATGAACACAAGACTCTGGGATGCGGGCAGCAGGATGATCGCAGAAGAAAACAGCAGGCAGGATACTCTGTACAAAGCGCAGATGTTTCAGGAATATTATGAGAAAAAGGAAGCACAGCAGGCCGTGTATTTGGATCCAGAGCAGGAAGTAAATCCTGGAGGATCAGTGAAAACGGAAGCTGAAGCTGCGGGCAAAAAACCAGAGCAAAACACAGGGTATGAGAAAAATGTAGAATCATTTGAACTGGAATGGAGGCCTGCAGGCACGCTTTTTGGAAGGATTCGGCAGGCAGCGCGGTTAGTCTGGGCTATGGGAACGGTATTCTTTACGATGGTTTTTGGATGGCATAACCTGCGCTTTTATAGATATCTGCGCAGGACAAGGAAAAAATGGATGGCTTACTCTGCAGGCGGAAGAAAAATCACTGTTTATACAGCAGGGGATAAGCTGGCGTCCCCCTGCCTGTTTGGGTTGTTTCCGGCAGTTTATGTTCCTGCTTCAGGGAATAAGGAATCGCTTTCCATGGCATTGGAACATGAAGCGGTTCACTATCGCCATGGCGACCACATCTGGGCCTTTGTCAGGGTTATCTGCCTGATTACCAACTGGTACAATCCATTGGTGTGGATCTGCGCCAGACTCTCTGTATGGGACGGGGAACTTGCCTGTGATGCCGGGTGTATCCGCCGGCTGGGGGAAGAAAAAAGGAGTGTCTACGGAGAGGCCCTTCTTGCAGCGATAAAGCAGACGAAGGAAAAGGAAAGCTTTTTCCAATATGGGGCCATGATGACTTCCGGGAAAAAGTTTATGGCAAAACGGATTGCATGTATTGCACAAAACAGAAAAGGAAGCAGGATTTCGTTAGCGCTTATGGTAATGATGTTAGTTTTTTGCGCTGGATGTACTTTTACAGGAGCAGGGCAGCCGGATGAGATGGTAAAGCCTTCTGCCACAGCGTCCACAGGAGAAGATGCAGACCTGGGGGAAAAGACAGATTTGGAAAAGGCAGGCGCGGTGGAAACAGATTCGGAAAAGGCGGGGGCAGGACAGCAGGAAGGCACTGGCCTGGACCGCAGGAATACCGGCAGAGAGGGGCAGGTCCGGTATGACCAAAAAGCTGTGGTTCTCACAGACCGGCAGGAAACACTATACGGAAATCTGGAAGAAAAAATTTTTTTGCTGATGCCGGGAAATAGTGGGGAAGGGCATGGCAGTAATGTGGTGCTTCTGGATACGGATTTATATGTACCGGATTTGCAGGGAGATTACAAAAAGCTGGAGGAGATATGCCGGAACTATGAAAAAGAAGAAATCCTTAAGGTCCTGAACAGCAGCATGGATTTGAATTTAGATGAAATTGAACTGATTGGATATGATGCTTTTATACAAAAGGTGGACGAAGCAGGGGGGATCCTGGCAGATGTGACGGAAGATGAAATTGCTCACATTAACAATTACCAGCTTGCTATGACAGGGGAGGCTCTTTCTGAAGAAAATAAGGTGACGGAAGCCGGAGTGCAGGAGCTGAACGGAATACAGGCGGCAGCTTATCTCCAGATCAGACATTTTCCGGGGGGATATGGGGGCATGACGGGCAGGTGGAAGCAGGTAGTTTGGGAACTGCTGAAAAAGGAAGGTGTAAACATAGAAAATTGCTATGAACAGTTCTTTTCCGGTCCGGACAGATCGGTTTATGTGGAAGGAGAAAAGGGAAATTATCTGCTGTGTTTTCAGTGGGAAGAAGGGGTGAAGGAGTTACATGACAGTCTGTTTTCCGGCAGCGTTTACCAGCCTTCTGCTTCTGTAAAGGAGCTTGATTCGGCTATGAAAAAGCAGGCAAAAGAGGCTGTTGAAGATTACCGGAATGAAAAATCCAAAATATTTTCCCTGTTTGGAATGTACATCGGCAAGAGTCCTTATATGGTTTCCCTTCTTAAGGGGGAATCATTGGAGCAGGAAACAGAAAGGGCATGGGAAAACCTTGAAATATACATGTCGGGAGTCTCCATCAAAGAGGATGAAGATGCAGGAAGGGCGGTCTATGCAGTTAATCTGGTATTTGAAGACAGCGGTATTCTGGATTTCCCGGAATCAGGCATAGAGAATGTATCGGTAGAGAGATTCCTTTATCTGGTAAGGAGAGAGGATGGCTGGTATGTGGATGGTCCCCTGCATAACAACCTTCCTACGGATAGCTGGTGGCAGGGAAAGGACAGCTCGTGGAAATCCTATGACTTCGGATTCAGTGATGAAGACAGTCTGGGAAGGGTGACGAAGGGGCAGGAAGAATATGATGCTTTTATAAAAGAGGTCCGGGAAGCGGTGGAAAACTGATGGATCATCAGGTATACGAAAAAAGAGATTGCGGCGGTACTGGAAACCTGCTTTAATATATAGTAGAGATAGAGCCAAGGAGGAGAAAGGCATGCATTATAAAATTTTCGGTTCCCCTATGCCGGCAGTGACGCTTACATTGGAGCAGGGGGAAAGCATTTACACACAGTCAGGCGGTATGACATGGATGTCAGAGGGCATTTCCATGGAAACAAACATGAAAGGGGGATTTTTAAAGGGAATTGGCAGGATGTTTGCAGGGGAAAGCTTATTTATGGCGACCTATACAGCCCAGAGGCCGGGGGTGGAAATTGCACTGGCATCCAGTTTTCCGGGAGAAATCAGGTTATTAGAGATTGGGAACGGAAAGGAATATATTGCCCAGAAAAATTCTTTCCTGTGTGCAACCCCTAATGTTTCCTTAAGCGCTTATGTGACCGGCGTGAAGACAGGGCTGTTTGGCGGCGAGGGATTTGTATTGCAGAAATATACCGGGCAGGGACAGGCTTTTTTGGAGCTTGACGGGACTATTGTGGAAAAGGAGCTGGCGCCTGGGGAAAAGATTAAGGTTGACACTGGCAATATTGCCTTTTTCGAGGCAAGGGTGGGATATTCAGCCGAAATGGTGAAAGGATTTGCCAACATTTTATTTGGCGGCGAGGGACTTTTCCTGTCAACGCTGACCGGACCGGGGAAGGTCTGGCTGCAGACCATGAGTGCGTCGGAACTTGCCAGAAGGATCATTCCGTTTATACCTTCGGGAGGTTCGTCTAATTGATTTCAGAACAAAAACAGAATAGAAATCAGTACTTGATTATTTTCTGATTCGTGATATACTTCTATTTGGATTCAAAAAGAAAGAGGTGAAGGGATGTTTAATTTTTCTTGCAGGTAAAATTGGAAAATACAGTGACGCCGGCCCGGGCATTTTCTTGCAGGGCGCTGGATGTAAGGCGTTGTTGTACCATTGCAGGAAAGTTATACGTCTATCTGAATCTCCATATAGTGTTGCCGCCGCTTTGCGAAGCGGTGTTAAGTATGCTATAACGGGCTGCGGAAATTGACTTTCCTGCAGCTCTTTTTACAATAAGCTGTCTCGCGGAGCGTGGCAGCGTTTGTTGCGATAAGCTGTCTCGCGGAGCGTTATGGCATTTGTCAACATAAGGATAGTCCGCGATGGGTACTATCCGCTGCAGCAATAGGAATGTCTTACGTCTTTGCAGAAACACTATAGGGAGGGATTCGTTTATGTCAATGATCAAAGCAGAAAATCTGACTTTTTCTTATCCGGGAAGTTATGATAATATTTTTGAAAATGCAGCCTTTCAGATTGATACGGACTGGAAGCTTGGGTTTGTGGGGAGAAACGGCAGGGGCAAGACAACTTTTTTAAATCTTCTGCTTGGGAAGTATGAGTACAGCGGTAAAATAACCAGTTCTGTCCGTTTTGATTATTTTCCCTATCCGGTTGCGGATAAGACGCGGATGACAGAAGAAATTTTGCAGGAAGTATGTCCCCTGGCGGAGGAATGGGAGCTGGTGCGGGAGTTGTCCTGTCTTGAGGTGGATAGTGATGTTTTGTGGAGGCCGTTTGAAACCCTTTCCAATGGTGAGCAGACGAAGGTTCTGCTTGCGGCGCTTTTTCTGAACGAGGGACATTTCCTTTTGATTGACGAGCCTACCAACCATTTGGATGCAGGGGCCCGGGAGAAGGTGTCAGTGTATCTGAAAAAGAAGAAAGGCTTTATACTGGTGTCACATGACCGTCATTTTCTGGACGGATGCGTTGACCATATTTTGTCGCTGAACCGGGCTGATATTGAAGTGCAGGCGGGGAATTTTTCATCATGGATGGAGAACTTTGAGCGGCAGCAGGAGTTTGAAATGGCTCAGAACGCGCGTCTTGAAAAGGACATCACCCGGCTTAAGCAGTCAGCAAAGCGGGCTGCAGGCTGGTCAGATAAAACAGAGGCGTCAAAATACGGGAATGGGCCGGTAGACAGAGGATTTATTGGGCATAAGGCGGCTAAAATGATGAAGCGCTCAAAAGCAGCAGTGGCAAGGCAGCAGCAGGCAATTGAGCAAAAGTCCGGGCTGCTGAAAAATCTTGAGACTGCTGAAAATTTAAAAATCGTGCCCCTTTTGTATCATGCAGATACACTTGCTTCCTTTAATGGGGCGGCGCCCTGCTATGATGGAAAGCCAGTCTGCGATCCTGTGACATTCACAGTGGGGCGGGGGGAGAGAATTGCCATTGACGGTAAAAACGGGAGCGGCAAGAGCAGCCTGTTAAAGCTTCTCACAGGAGAAATTACAGAGCATACAGGTACTCTGACCATAGGTGCAGGGCTTTTGGTTTCGTATGTGTCCCAGGACACCTCACATTTGCAGGGACACCTGTCTGAATTTGCCAGAATTAGGGGCATATCGGAAAGCCTTTTTAAGGCGGTCCTACGGAAAATGGACTTTGAGCGGACACAGTTTGAAAAGGACATGCAGGATTTTTCGGAGGGGCAGAAGAAAAAGGTACTGCTGGCAGGGAGTCTTTGTGAGCAGAGGCATATATATGTATGGGATGAGCCGCTTAATTTTATCGACATATATTCCCGCATACAGGTTGAACAATTATTAAAGGTATTCCAGCCAGCCATGATTTTTGTAGAGCATGACAGGGCATTCAGGGATGCCGTTGCAACTAAGATTGTACAGATATAGGGGGAGGAAAGGAGCTGTATGGAACAATTATCGCTTTTTGAGCGGGAGGCCGATTTAAATGCGCCTCTTGCGAGCAGACTGCGTCCCAAGACGCTTGATGACTATATGGGTCAAGAACATCTGCTGGGAAAGGGAAAAGTTCTGCGCCGGATGCTGGATAAGGATATGATATCATCCATGATATTTTGGGGGCCTCCGGGAGTGGGAAAGACCACGCTGGCAAGGATCATTGCACATATGACACGTGCGTCATTTATAGATTTCAGTGCTGTCACAAGTGGTATCAAAGAAATCAAGGATGTCATGAAGCGGGCAGAGAGTGACCGTATGATGGGTCTTAAGACGATTGTGTTCGTGGACGAGATCCACCGCTTTAATAAAGCGCAGCAGGATGCTTTTTTGCCATATGTGGAAAAAGGAAGCATCATTTTAATTGGGGCAACCACGGAAAACCCTTCTTTTGAAATCAATTCCGCTCTTTTATCCAGATGTAAGGTATTTGTGCTGCAGGCGCTGACCGAACAGGACATGAGGAAGCTTCTTCAAAATGCCCTTACAGACAAGCGGGGGCTGGGAAATCAGACTATTCATATAGAAGAAAGACTGTTGAAGGTCATTGCTGTTTTTGCAAACGGCGATGCCAGAACGGCCCTTAACACTTTGGATATGGCGGTGCTGAACGGCCGGATAGAGACGGACGGAAGCATTACTGTGCAGGAGGAAATGTTGGAGCAGTGTATCGGCAGGAAGACCCTTTTGTATGACCGGGCAGGGGAAGAACATTACAATCTGATATCGGCACTGCATAAGTCTATGAGGAACAGCGACCCGGATGCGGCCATTTACTGGCTGGCAAGGATGCTGGAGGCAGGGGAGGACCCGCTTTATGTGGCAAGGCGGCTGATCCGGTTTGCAAGCGAGGACGTGGGGATGGCGGATTCCAGGGCCTTACAGGTGGCAGTGGCTGCCTATCAGGCCTGCCATTTTAACGGGATGCCAGAGTGCAATGTAAATCTCACCCATGCGGTGGTCTATCTTTCCATGGCGCCTAAGTCTAATGCCCTTTATATCGGATACGGCAGGGCAAAGGAGGATGCAGGAAGGATGTTGACTGAACCGGTACCGCTCCAGATAAGAAATGGCGTAACCAGCCTGATGCAGGAGCTGCACTATGGGGAAGGATATGAGTATGCCCATGATACGCAGGAGAAACTGACCGCTATGAAATGCCTGCCTGATTCGCTGGAAGGCAGAGAGTATTATACACCCACGGTACAGGGGGAGGAAGCTTTCGTTAAGAAAAAGCTGGAACAGGTAAAGGAATATAAAAAGGAAGTAAACAGGGCGGCAGTAGAAACGAAGGAGCAGCAATAACAACTGTAACTTAGAATAAAAACAAATGTTCGAAAAAAGTATTGCTTTCCATGGTGTGCTATGGTATGATGGAACAAACAAATGTTCTAAGAGGCGCAGGCATGGAAAGCAATCTTATTGTCAGAAAAAATGAAAAAATGTCAGTTATGGAAAAGCTGGGCATTCTGTCGGATGCGGCGAAGTATGATGTTTCCTGTTCTTCCAGTGGTGTGGGACGAAGGGGGGACGGAACCGGGATTGGGAATACGCTGGCGGCGGGAATCTGCCACAGTTTCAGCGCAGATGGAAGGTGTGTTTCCCTTCTTAAGATCCTGTTTACCAATGAATGTATTTATGACTGCAAGTATTGTATCAACCGCAGGTCCAACGATGTGCCGAGAGCTTCCTTCACGCCGGACGAAATCTGCGAACTGACGATTCAGTTTTATAGGAGAAATTATATTGAGGGATTGTTTTTAAGCTCCGGTATCCTGTACAGCCCCACCTATACCATGGAATTGATTTATGAAGCGGTGCATAAGCTGAGGACATTGTACCGCTTTCAGGGGTATATCCATGTAAAGGCAATTCCCGGGGCAGATGCCGAAATCGTTCACAGGCTGGGACTTTTGGCGGACAGGATGAGTGTGAATCTGGAGCTGCCCACAGCGGAAGGGCTAAAGAGGCTTGCGCCTAACAAACACCGTAAAAATATTCTCTCTCCCATGCGCCAGATACAGCAGGGGATCACCCAGAATAAAAATGAAATTGCCGTGTACCGCCACGCGCCGTCATTTGTGCCTGCCGGGCAGTCCACCCAGATGATCATCGGCGCTACCCCGGAAAGTGATTATCAGATTATGATGGTTGCCGAAAGTCTATACAAGAAGTTTGATTTAAAGAGAGTGTATTATTCTGCATTTGTGAGTGTCAATGAGGACAAGGAACTGCCTGCGCTGCCGGGGGGACCGCCTCTTTTAAGGGAGCACAGGCTGTACCAGGCGGACTGGCTGCTTAGGTTTTACGGGTTTGAGGCGCAGGAGCTTTTAAGTGAAAGGAAGCCCAACTTCAATGTCCTGCTGGACCCGAAGGCAGACTGGGCGCTGCGGCATCTGGAATTGTTTCCGGTTGAGATCAACCGGGCAGATTACCGGATGATCCTGCGGGTACCCGGCATAGGGGTCAAAAGCGCCCAGAGAATTATGCGGGCCAGACGGAACGGCAGTCTGAATTTTAATGATCTTAAGAAGATAGGCGTCACTTTAAAACGCGCCCTTTATTTTATCACATGCAGCGGAAAGATGATGTACCCAACGAAGATGGAGGAAGATTATATTACCCGCAGTCTCATAGGGGAGAGGGAGCGCCTGCCGTTTGACAGGGATGGAGTGACTTACAGGCAGTTGTCTTTGTTTGATGACAGCGGAGAAAGCGCAGTTGCGGCATGCCGCTGATACTGTTTTTGGTTTTGTGGAAACCGGGCAGTCAGATGGATTGGGGAAGGAGGCAGCCGATAGAAGTTATGGAAGAACTTTATCTGATCTGTGAAGATTCTCTGGAGGGGATTTTCACAGGGATATATGACGCTTATTTGAAGAAGAAGCCTCACGGGCAGGTTCATCTTATTGTGGGAGAGGAAGTAAATTACAGGCTGTTTGCCGTGTATGAAACCTGCGCGCCGGATGAAAGAAAGGCGGCCAAAGTGGCAGGGACCATTATGAGGGAGTTTGGGGAGGAAGCATATCTTGCCATCTGCCGGGCCCTTGCCTCCCGGGAACCTGATAAGGGGGAAGCGATTTACAAGACTGTGGTGGCAGGGCTTTCCATGAAGAATAAAAAGCAGGTCATGGGAAATCTGGCAGATCCTTATATCCACCGGGTATTTGAACTGGCCAGATTTACAGCCAATGAAGCTCATTTTCATGTGGAATTTTTACGGTTCAGGGAATTGGAAAGCGGAATCCTTTATGCCCCCATGGGGCCAAAGAATAATCTGATCACGTTTATTGTCCCCCATTTTGCAGACAGGCTTCCTCTTGAAAATTTTGTTATTCATGATGAGATAAGAAATATTTTCGCGGTGCATCCGGCAGGAAAGGACTGGTACCTTGTATATGGAGACGAAAAATTAAAGCAGGCAGAGTACAGCTTTTCAGAGGGAGAGAAAAAGTACAGTGCACTGTTTAGCAGTTTCTTTCATACGATAGCAATAAAGGAGCGCAAAAATTACGGACTGCAAAGAAATATGCTTCCTTTGCGCTACCGGGAATATATGACCGAATTTCAGGGAAAATAAGGTATATTATCATGCGCTCCGGTCAATAATACAAATATTCCATATTTTATAAGAATTAGCTGGCGCGAAGCGTGGCAGTGTTTGATTTCTTCCAATTTGAGAAATCTGCAAAAAGGTTTCCCGTATGAAATGTATGAGCATCTTAGAAACATGCAGACGGCAGGAAAGATGTGGCTGAATGGCAATAAATTACCGAATTTGGAAAATTGTACTTAAAAAAGAACTTTACAAATTCTGGGATGAGTGATAGTCTTTCCTTGAACACGAGAAAACGTTTTCGTAACCTGCACTGAGGAAAAGGAAAGGTGATAGTATGATGCAGCGTAAAATAAGATTAAGATTGGATGAAGTAAAAGCTTTTGTAACAGCAGCTTCAAAATGCGATTTTGATATTGACGTTTGCTATAACAGGTATACAGTGGACGCCAAGTCAATAGTCGGAGTGTTGGGACTGGATTTGACCCAGCCGCTTACGGTGTCTTATAATGGATATGATCCGGAATTTGAAAAAGAAATTAACCGTCTGGCGCTGGCAAGCTGACGCCCCTTCATGAATGGTACTGTGAATGACGCAGCAGTACAATAAGTTATCTGGTTGACTCCCTGAAAAAGATAGCGTACTATCTTTTTAGGGAGTTTTCTGTGTATAATTTTCTATATTCTCAACTGTAACAGTTCATTTTCCGCATTGTTATAAGAAATGGTGTAAAAGATGGAAATCCGTATATCAGTCAGGAATTTAGTGGAATTTATTCTGCGTTCCGGCAATATTGACAACAGAAGAACCGCCGCTCCGGAAAATGCCATGCAGGAAGGGGGCAGGATACACCGTATGATTCAGAGGAAAATGGGCTCTGATTATCATGCGGAGGTTTTTCTGCGCTATATTTATAAAACACCTGATTATGAAATACAGGTGGAGGGACGCGCAGACGGCATTATCATACAGGCAGGAGGAAGCCCTGGCCAGATACCGGAGCTGTCGGAGGATGGTATTGCGCCTGCTTACAGGGATCTGGTGACGGTCACCATTGATGAAATCAAAGGTACATACAGAGATATCCATAAGATGAAGGGTGCTGTACCCGTGCATTTGGCGCAGGCAAGATGCTATGCCTATATATATGGAGTGCAGAACTGCCTGAAATCGGTCAGAGTAAGGCTGACTTACTGTAACATTGAAACGGAGGAAATCAGATATTTTCATTTTGAGTATGATTTTGAAGAACTGGAAGACTGGTTTTCAGGAATCATGGAACAATATAGGAAGTGGTCGGATTTCCAGTTTGAATGGCAGAATCTCCGGGGCAGTTCAATTAAGAGTCTTGCATTCCCCTTTATTTACCGTCAGGGACAGAAGGAACTGGCATCTTACGTTTACCAGACAATTTACCATAAGAAAAAGCTGTTCATTGAAGCCCCCACCGGTGCAGGAAAGACCCTCACGACAATCTTTCCTTCTGTGAAAGCCGTAGGAGAGGGGTTGGGACAGAAGATTTTTTATCTGACGGCCAAGACGATCACAAGAACAGTGGCGGACAATGCCATTGAATTACTGCGGGAGCAGGGGCTTAAGTTTAAGTCGGTTACATTGACTGCCAAGGACAAAATATGCTTTATGGAGGAAACAGAGTGCAATCCCGAATACTGTCCGTATGCAAAGGGGCACTTTGACCGCATAAACGATGCAATTTTTGATTTATTGACCAGTCGGGACAACTTTAGCCGGGAGGCGGTTGAAAGCTTTGCCAGGGCACATCAGGTATGCCCTTTTGAAATGTGCCTGGATATGAGCCTTTTTGCGGATGCAGTGATAGGTGATTATAACTATCTGTTTGATCCCCACGTGTATTTAAAGCGTTTCTTTTCGGAAGGCATTAAGGAGGATTATCTTTTTTTGATAGACGAGGCCCATAATCTGGTGGACCGGGGACGGGAAATGTACAGCGCCGTTCTTAAAAAAGAAGATTTTCTGGCCTTAAAGAAAGTCATAAAAGACTATGATCCGGGGATGTATTACCGTCTGGAAAGGTGTAACAGGGAACTTTTAAGTTTGAAAAGGGAATGTGAGGATTATGTCTGTCTGGATGAGACGCAGGCCATGCCGTTTATCAGGGCGCTGCTTAGGCTTTCCTCCGCCATGGAAACCTATCTGGAAGAGCATGAAGAAAGTCCGGTAAGGAAGGATGTGCTGGATTTTTACTTTGAAATATCCCATTTTCTTTTGATTAATGACAGACTGGATTCCAATTATGTGACATACACCCAGCTGGATTCCGACGGCGGGTTCTGTATCCGGCTGTTTTGCGTCAATCCTTCAAAGAATCTGGGAGAATGTATGATGCGGGGACGGAGTGCCATTTTATTTTCGGCGACCCTTCTTCCCATCCAGTATTATAAAAGACTGCTTGGCGCTAAAGAGGGGGACTATGAGGTGTATGCCTGCTCTGTGTTTGACGCACGTAAGAAGGGGCTGTTTATCGCAAATGACGTGACCAGTAAATATACCAGAAGGTCGGAGATGGAGTATTACAAAATTGCTTCCTATATTCACAGGGTGATTTCCCAGCGGGAGGGAAATTATATGGTGTTTTTTCCGTCCCATACGTTCTTACAGAATGTTTATGATTCCTACCGCAGTCATTTTCAGGATCCAGCCCGGACAGAATGCCTGCTACAGGAAGATCACATGGAGGAAGATGAGCGGGAAGCCTTTCTGTCCAGATTTGCCCTGAACGACGGGGATGTGGGGAGAGAAGCAGGAACCCTTGTGGGGTTCTGTGTGCTGGGAGGGATTTTCAGCGAGGGGATCGACTTAAAGAATGACAGCCTGATCGGGGCGGTCATTGTGGGTACGGGCCTGCCACAGGTGTGTAATGAGCGGGAAATATTAAAGAAATATTTTGACAGTCAGGGGGATAACGGTTTTGACTTTGCTTATAGATATCCGGGAATGAATAAAGTCCTGCAGGCCGCAGGGAGAGTGATACGGACCGTGGAAGATGTGGGAATCGTGGTTCTTTTGGACGAGAGATTCCTGACTGGTTCCTATCTGCGGATGTTCCCGAGGGAATGGGTGGAATATGAGAGAGTTTCCATAGAGCAGATCGGGAAAAGAGTGGAACGGTTCTGGAATGAATGGCTGTAGATAACTGTATGTGGATAACTTTATATGTCTGTTTCTGGGGACATATGGGATGGACGTTGGATAATTTGGGGGAAAAATGGCAAAAAGCTCGAAAATTGAAGGATTAGAAGAAAAATGACGTCGTATTATGTAGAAAAAGATATGTGAGTCATGTATTATGACATAAGTGTCATTGTGGATAACTATGTGGAAATTGGGGATTTCTTTGCTTTTTACACATTTTTCGTAAAAATTGAATGGATGTTTTACAGTAAAAAAATGCAAGGAAACAGTTTCAAAATTAAAAAAATACTCATATAGTCAATGGATGACGATGTGAAATTGACTGATATAGTACTGCAATGTTTATATTCTGTTAAATAAATCCTGAATGAAGATTTTAAGTAGTAAAATAAAGGAAAAAATTGTAGGAAATATCTTTAAAAACAATGGACAAATAGTCTGAATAATGCTACAATAATAGTGCTCGCTAAAATTCTTTCCAGTAAAATATTTGTTATATTTGTATATAAATTGTGGGTTGATAGAATCTGATTTTGGCTATTGTTTGTATAAAGACAATGCGGCATATAATTGCGTTTGGTAATAAGATATCATGGATGATGATATGGATGTGTCTTGATTGTATATTTTGCATAATAGATACACCAACTTATAATCTACATGGCAGATATTACACTTTTTTACTGATAATGAATATAATAAAACAAGATGGGAGGAATTGCTATGCTGGCAGCAGAGAATATGTTAAAGGCTCTATCAGAAGAAAAGGGCACAGAAAATTACAAAGACTGCAATGATGATTATGATTTCAGCAAGGTTTTAGAGCTTTTTGAGGATGATGTTGACCCTACTTATGAAGTTGCATGTTCTGACGGGCAGAAAAGAAATCTGTTACTCAAATAATAAAGGGGAAGAATGGGGAATACAGATGAGGAACGGACAGCCTTCAAAAACATTTAAGATGTTATATAATTATATTATTGCAGATTTGCTTTTCCAGATATGCGATAAAAATCGTAATTATTGTGTCAAATATAATATTGGGGATGAAATACTTCCCATTGCTTTGTGGAAGAAAGTTGAGGAATATGAATTAAAAGCAACAGCCAATATGTCCGGTTCCAGATTGGACCGGCATAAGCTTGCATCATGTATATGCGGCGCAATCATTGAGGTCAGGCCATTAGTACGGATTAAGGATGAAAAGATTTCTGAGAACGCAAATGAAATACTGGCATTATTTGCTGCATTAAATATCATTAAAGCTTTTATGATGTATGATATATTGAAAGATGTTCCGGCTGAAAAGAGGGATGAAGCACATAGATATTTAAGGGTTCATTTTGATATGAAGCTTCCTTCGCTAGATGACAATATTTGCGATACTCAGGAATACCGTAAGAATATTATTAACGCTTTATACTGGAGTCATTTTAAATGCCGAGTTTCACAAAAAGAATGCTTTCGTTATGATATTTGGGCATATTCAAAAATATTTTATCATTTAGAATTGTATAATAAGAAATACTGTGAGGAATGTTATCAGGAATATAAGGACAAGCAACCAGTAAATTAGCTAAAAACGCAGGAGGGCAATCTCCTGCGTTTTTGTTGTTGGACATGCATTTTAAATGATGCTACAATATGTTGTAAATTGCAATAAAATGTCATGTGAGTTTTTAAATTAGAATGGAGGAGCAGATATGATTTTGTCGGTGGTTAGCTTTGGCTGGATATTTATAACAACTTTTCTGTTAGGATATGCAGTTATGAAATTGCTATTGGGAAATGCAGGGGTGAAGTATGATATTGATTTGGTATTAGTTACTGGACTGATGGCTGCCACGGTATATGCAGAAGCTGTCAGCGTTTTTGGTCCTGTGAATTTGGGGGCATCTGTTGGACTGGGAATTACATCCATGATTATTTTTGGGATGATGCGTAAAGAAATTATAAGCTATATGCGGAGCACTGTTAAAGAAAAGCGGATTTGGGCTTATTTTGCCTTAATAGTGGTTTTAGGAGCGGGGGGGGGTAATTTCAAGTTTTGCTCCGACAGTTTATGACACAGGTCTGTACCATGCCCAGGCAGTCAGGTGGATTAATGAGTATGGGTGTGTAAAAGGTCTTGGAAATTTACACAATCGGTTTGCATATAATAGCAGTTTTTTATGTCTGCAGGCACTTTACAACTGGAAGTTCCTTGGGGAACAACTGCATAGTATGAATGCGTATATTTCTGTATTGATGATAGGATATGCATTCTTATCTTTTAAGTTTTTCAGGCAGAGGAATGAGGTGATGGGAGATGTAATGAGTCTGGCGGTAATTCTTTATACCGGATGTGCTGTTTATACAGTTTCCTCTCCCAACACAGATTATTTTGCAATGGTATTAGTGGGTTATATCATATCTAAATGGTTCAGGTGCAGATCTGATGAGCAAAGAAGTGTGCTCTGTCTTCTTGGCATTTTTTGTGCTACAGTTAAATTGTCAACGTCAATGATGGTAATATTGTCAGTTCCTGTGTTTATGAAACTGGCCAGAGATAGGAAATGGAAGTTTATATCGGTCTGGGGTGTTGCTGGCTGTATTACTGTTTCAGTTTTTTTGATCAGAAATATTATTATATCAGGATATATTTTATATCCTTATGCACAACTGGACTTCTTTCATGTGGACTGGAAAATGCCTAAAGAACTGGTGGTGTTTGACCATAATGAAATCATTGTGTGGGGAAGAAATCTGAACGATGTGCGTAAGTATGATTGGGGAATAGAAAGCTGGTTTCCCATTTGGTGGGAAACTCTGACAAAGGCGCAGATGTTTCTTTGTGTTATGAATATCGTCTGTTTTATTATTCTGGGAGCAGAGTGTATCATCTGTTATGCGAAACATAAAAATAAGGAATGGATTCTCATATGGATCACCAGCATTTTCTGCCTGTCAGCGTGGCTTTTCAGCGCTCCGCTTATACGGTATGGACGCATTTATTTATATTTCCAGCCCCTGATTTTATTAGGAATCGTCATTGAAAATGCAAAAAAAATAATAATCAGATGGATAGGAATGCTGTGCAGTGTGCATGTATTCTGCTTTTTTGACAGGCGGATACATTTTAAATAATGAAAAAATAGCAATAATATACCCGGCAGAATATCCGGTGTGGGAGTGTTCTGCCAATGATTTTTATGGGATTTTGGTATATACCTGCGAAGATGGGGATCGGACGGGCTGGAATTGCTTTCCGTCAATACCTTATAAGAAGACTCTTGAAGCAATTGAATTAAGGGGTGGTTCATTAAAAGAAGGATTTAAAGCAAAACAGCAGGAGCAGTAAGCCTGTTCCAACGGGACTTTTGGCTTTTATAGAGTACGGGCATATACATAAAAGCAAAAATATGATAAAATAATCTTTAGTTGATCCGGCAGAAAATAGGTGAGCCGGATTTGACCAGAAATAGGAGGCAGAAAATATGTGGGCATATGAAAGTGTTTTTTATCAGATTTATCCGCTGGGGTTTTGCGGCGCACCTTTTGAAAACGACGGCGTTTTGACCAGCCGGATCAAAAAGGTGGAGGAATGGATTCCTCATATGAAAAAGCTCAATGTAGACGCGGTTTATTTTTCCCCGGTATTTGAATCTGATACACACGGATATAATACCAGAGATTATAAAAAGATTGATGTGCGTCTCGGCACCAACGAGGATTTTAAGCAGGTCTGCCAGAAGCTTCATGAAAATGGGATCAAAGTGGTTCTGGACGGTGTGTTCAACCATGTGGGAAGAGGCTTTTACCAGTTCCAGGATGTCATTAAGAACAGGGAAAACTCTCCTTATTTAAACTGGTTCCGCATCAGCCTGGAGGGAAATTCCAATTATAATGACGGCCTCTGGTATGAAGGATGGGAAGGAAACTATGATCTGGTTAAGCTGAATCTTCAGAACGGCCAGGTGGTGGAACATCTGCTGGATGCAGTGAAATTCTGGGTGGATGAATTTGACATTGACGGCTTACGGCTGGATGTGGCGTACTGTCTGGACGAAAATTTCGTGAGAAGGCTTAGAAGTTTTTCGGAAGGATTGAAACCGGAGTTTTATCTGCTTGGGGAAATGCTTCACGGCGATTACAACCGTATGGTCAATGACGGGATGCTCCATTCAGCTACAAATTATGAATGTTACAAGGGGCTGTTCTCCAGTTTCAACAGCATGAACATGTTTGAGATTGTTCATTCCCTGCTGCGCCAGTTTGGACCGGAAAACTGGACGCTCTATAAAGGCAAACACATGCTTTCCTTTGTGGACAATCATGACGTGACGAGAGTGGCAAGCATTTTGACGAACGAAAAGCATCTTCCGCTGATTTACGCATTGTGCTTTGGTATGCCGGGGATTCCCTGCGTGTATTATGGAAGCGAATGGGGGGCCAAGGCGGAGAAATCCCAGGGCGACCCGGCTCTGCGTGCCAGCTATGACGAACCTGTATTTAATGACTTGTCCCTGTGGATCAGTAAACTGGCAAAGGCAAAGAAAGAATCCAGGGCGTTAAATTACGGCGATTTCCGGTCAGTTGTGCTTACCAATAAGCAGTGCATTTTTGAGAGAAAAACAGACGGCGAGCGTGTTCTGGTGGCAATTAATGCAGACAGCGAGCCTTACACTGCCCATTTTGATGCAGGCTGTGGACAGGCTGTGGATTTAATCAACGGGGAAATGCATGATTTCGGCGGCGGAAGCCTTCTGCCTCCCTACAGTGCATCTTTCTGGAAGATGGAAAAATAGTCCGGCTTTAAGGGCCGTATATTTTAAAACTCCCATACAAAAAGCAGAATACAGTAATAAATGTAAAAGAATGTATATCAGATGATGTACATTCTTTTTATTACAATAAGCCGGCCTGCGAAGCAGACGGTGTTTGTTGTGATAAGCCGGCCCGCGAAGCAGACGGCGTTTGTCGCTTCAAAAGAAATTGTAAAGTAAGCTTGACAATAAATGTAAAGTGTACTATACTTCTGCATGTAAAGCATGCTATACATTTTAAAAGGGCTGGTATCACTGATCCTGAAATCACTGCACAGGGAGTTTCGGAACCAATAGGAGCGCCGCAGGCAGTTGAATGGGAGAAGCAGAAAGGAAGAAACTTCATGCAGACCAGAATTGCACAATACAGGAAGGAAAGAAAAGTCACACAGGAGGAATTGGCCGATGCGGTCAATGTTACAAGGCAGACGATTATTTCTCTGGAAAACGGGAAATATAAAGCGTCGCTTGTGCTGGCACACAAGATAGCGCAGTTTTTTGGAGTGGCCATTGAGGAAATGTTTATTTTTGACAGGGAGGATGAAAATTTATGAAAATAAGAGGAATTTTTTGTTACACTACGGCTGCAAATAATGAAGAGTACCGGAAGATCCTAAAGAAGCGGAACGGGTGGACGGCGGCGCTTATCGCAGTGGGAGTAATGATTGCGGCTGCTGCGCTCACGGCAGAACAAAGCGGGGCTGCAGCTTTGCCGGAATACATCCTGGGGGTGTACTGCGGTTTCGGCACAGGGGTTGCCATTGCGGGAATTATTCTGTTTGCACGCAATATGCTTCTGTTGGGGAATGAAGAAAAACTAAAGAAGGATCGGCTTGAAAATACCGATGAGAGACTTATGGAAATTGGAAACAGGGCGGTGAGAACAGCAACCAAGGTAGTATTGCTTGTGGGAACAGCAACAGCAATGATATGCGGGATTTATGAACCTGTACTGATAAAAGCAGCGATTTTCACATTGGATGTTTTTCTGTTTGCTTATGTTGCAGCGTATGCATATCATAAACAAAAAATATAGGTGCAAGTCATAAATATTGGGCGGAATCCTCTAAGGGGTTCCGCCCTGTTTTTGACTGCCGGGGGAATAAACCAGACCGCCATAAAAGCAGGATAAACATGCAAATCATATGTTGACAAATAATATTATATGTCGTATAGTATATTCATCAGACAATACTATACATCATATAATATTATAGAGAAAGAAGAATGAGGAAAGGAGAGACGGTGATGGTATTTAATACGGGAGCGGCGCTGCTTGACGCTATTGTGCTGGCGGTCGTATCCAGGGAGCCGGAAGGAGCTTATGGGTATAAAATCACGCAGGATGTAAGGCAGGTAATTGAGCTTTCAGAATCCACCTTGTATCCGGTGCTGAGGAGACTGCAGAAGGATGAATGCCTTGAAGTTTATGATAAAGAATGCGCCGGCAGGAACCGAAGATATTACAAGGCTACGGAAAGAGGGCGGCTGCAGCTTAATCTGTATGAAAGTGAATGGAGAAAATACTCTGCAAAGATTAATTATATATTTGAGGGAGGAATGACAAATGAGTAGATGGGAATTTATGAGGCGGCTGGAGGAATTGCTCTCGGACATTTCGCCTAATGAGCGCGAGGAAGCCCTTCAATATTATAATGATTATTTCAATGATGCCGGGAAGGAAAACGAGAAGGAAGTCATAGGCGCTCTTGGTTCGCCGGAGCAGGTGGCCAAGATTGTGAAAGACGGCCTTGGAGACAATGGCGGACAGGGAGAATTTACAGAAAACGGATTTGTAAGTGGGGCTTCCCATGCGCAGAATGAAATTATGAAACGGCCCCAGGATGGCAGTGCAAAGGGAAATTCTGATGATTCTGTAAAAAAAGGGAGTGACACTTCTGCATATGCTTCTGGCAATGCTTCTTATGGGCAGGACGGTGCGAAAAATAGCGGAGACAGCAGTCAGGGAAGTGACACCTTTGGACACAATGATGACTCCTTTGGTCAAGCTTATGGAACTTATAGTGCAAATGACAATATTTACAACAAGAGTCAGGACAGCAATGGCGGGAAAGAAGGAAAAAAAGGGCTGCCCACGTGGGCAGTTGTGCTGATTGCTATTGGCGGTATATTTGTTTCACCTCTACTTCTTAGTTTTATATGTGTCGCTTTTGCCTTGGCTATCAGCGTAATAGCGGCTGTAGCAGGTTTAGTATTTGGCTCAGGACTGGCGATGGTCATATTATATATTGTAGGCTTATCACTTGTGGTTGCAGGCTTTGGATGCATGTTTACCTATCCGCTTACTGGAGTCGGTCTGATTGGGGGAGGCTTCCTGTGCGGGGCATTAGGGATTTTGTTTATGCTGCTTACGGGATTTCTGGCAGGAAAGTGTATTCCCAGTATCTTTCAGGGAATCAGTTATATTTGTAAAAAACTTTTCGGAAATAAAGGAGGTTCAAAGGCATGAAGAAATTTGTAAAGGTAAGTCTGATGGCAGCCGGCATACTGGCTGTGACAGGAGTCATATTGTGTCTGGTTAGTATCGCGATGGGAGGAACTATCACTATTCATAATAATAAATTTATGGAAAAAAGGATAGAGGAGGCGGAAGAAGTTTTGGAAAACATTTCAGAATCCTTTTCCTATGGTTCCCATGACGGCATGAAAACACATGAAATTGTAAACAGCGTAACAGGCGGCGGAGATATAGACCGACTGGAAGTGAACGGGGAGGCATATTACAATGGGGCATACGAGGAGCATATTCCCATGGAAAATATCAGAAAGCTGGATCTGGATTTAGGCGCTGGAACTCTGACTATTCAGGAAAAGGATGCAATTGACAATACCATTGACATATATATACAGGGAGTGGGAAAGTGCAGGGACTATATAGAAAACAGTGAAAGTACCCTTCACGTGGAAGGTTTCCAAGGGATCACTCATATAATGGGAACCAATATTTACAAGGAAAATTGTATTACCATAGCCATTCCTGCCGGCTGTCAGTTTGATGAAGTGGAGCTGGAGATTGGTGCCGGCGTCATGGAGGTTTATAATATAAGCACTTATGAAATGGAAGCGACTGTCGGCGCAGGGGAATTACTGCTATATAATGTGGAAACAAATGAGTGGTCCCTGGATGTTGGTGCAGGCGTGGTAGATACGAATACAATGACTGTAAGGAATGATGCGGATATTACCGTAGGTATGGGGAATCTGATCTATTATGGAAGCATTATGGGAAATCTGGACGTGGAATGCGGTATGGGAAATATTGAAATGGAGTTGACAGGAAAAGAAACCGATCATAATTATGAGATAGAGTGCGGGGCAGGGAACATTGAGATTGGAGGATTCAGTGCAAGCGCATTGGCCATGGAAAGGAAAATCAATAATGGCGCGGCCAGCACTTTTGAAATAGAATGTAGTATGGGAAGTGTAAATATCTGGTTCCGGGATTAGGAGGGTAAGGTATGGTGACATTTATTTTACTATTAGTAATGCTGATACTGTTTATGGTTCTCGGTCTGTGCTTTCGTCTGGCAGGAGGTGTGCTTAAACTGACTTTCCAGTTGATTTTCTGCCTGCCATGTGCTATTTTATGTGCAGTGGCAGGTGTGGTGCTCTGCTGTACACTGCTTCTTATCCCGGCAGGGATAGGATGTTTTAAACTGATGGGATGGTTTCTTAATCCCTTTAAGTGCTGTGTACTGCATTGACTTATATGGACAATGAGCCGGAGACGCGCCTGCATGGAGCAGACGCCGGATACAGGCGCTGACGGGGAAGTCAGTGCCTGTATTTGTTACAATAAGCGTTGTTACGGAAGGAGAAAAGCTATGCTTAATATGGCAGAATTTTATTATTTCAGCCCCACAGGAGGTACCCGGAAGGCGGGAGAGATTTTTTGCAGAGGAATCTCGGAACATATAAAAGCCGTAGACTTAGGCGTGAAGGACAGGGCAGTGACAAAGCCGGAAAGCCATCTGGCTGTTATTGCAGCACCTGTTTACGGCGGAAGAATACCTTCTGTTGTGACGAAGAAGCTGACAGAGCTGGACGGAAGGGGGAAAAACGCCGTTACACTGGCCGTTTACGGAACCCGGGCATATGAGGATGCCCTGCTGGAACTGAACCGTACCCTTGAGGGAAAAGGGTTTTATGTGGCCGCTTCCGCTGCGCTTGTAGCACAGCACTCCATTGTGCCAGAGGTGGGACGGGGAAGACCCAACAGGCAAGATGAGGAGGAGATACTTGCTTTCGCTGGAAAGGTACTGGAGAAGCTTGAATGCGGCAGTGACAGTCCGGTAAAGGTTCCCGGAAATCATCCTTATAAAAATGGGATGAGTGTGACAATGACTCCTGTTTCCAGCCCAGACTGCTGTCAGTGCGGAAAATGCGCAGCTATATGTCCCACAGGTGCAGTAAAAATGGAAAATGGAGAGATTTTAACGGAACTGGAAACATGTATTATGTGTATGGCCTGTGTTGCGGCCTGCCCAAAACATGCCCGCGCGCTTCCTGATGTTTTGCAGGAAAAGACGGAGCAGAAGCTGGCAGGGCTTAAGTCTGTGCATAGGGAAAATGAGTTTTTCTTATGATTTGTCAGGCCGGAAATAGAGACATGGAATTGAACGGGAACATTATTATCTCTGTTTCAAAGTAAAGACCAGCTCTGGGAATCAGGAACAGGCAGGTATGGCATAAACTGGAATTATATGCAGCAGGCAGGGATATGTTTCGGAGTAAATGCAAAAAATAAACGGTTTTATTTATGTTGTCTGTTTTCTTTCAATTTTTAACTTCGTCAAGAGGAAGTCCGGCATATTCTGCAATTTTTTCAAGTGTCAATATTCCATCAGCGAAATTCTTTTTAAAGTGCACCCCTTGTCCCCAAAAACTTTCCTGCGGAGTGTTATCCCGGCAGTTTCACTTTCTGGACATCGACTGCCGTAATCCTTTGTTTTGTAATTCCTTTTCAGCTCTTTTATCTGCCGAATGGATCCGTTGTAATAGCCAGTTCTTGATACGCCTGCTATTTCACAGAGCATCTTAACAGAAGTGATAAGCTGACAGGGCAGGACGAGGTATCTAAGACCTATTCCTTTCGGAAATCATACGTCAGCTACCGTAAACCGAGGGTGGTTAGCACCGCGCAGAGGGAAAGGGTAAGGCAGATGATGATTAAACGTAATAAAGGTTACTGAAATAATTGAGATTAGGCATTTTGAATGATATATCTTGATTTGATATTTGGTGTAAAAATCAACCCTACGGAGCGTAGAACCGATAAATTGAGAAATCTCTACGGTGCATGGGTGTATTTTGTATAATAAATTTTATATCCTATTTCCGAAAGGAGGAGAAGCCTGTGAATCAAATAAAAATTGGGAAATTCATAGCAAGCTGTCGCAAAGAAAAAATATGACACAACGGCAATTGGCAGATATTCTTAAATAAGTGATAAGACAATCTCCAAATGGGAATGTGGCAAAGGTTTACCAGAAGTGCAGTTTATGATACCGCTTTGTAACCTGTTAGGGATAAATGTGAATGAACTTCTTTCGGGCGAAAAATTTCTGCAAATGAGTATCAACAAAAAGCGGAGGAAAATATGGTGACATTGATAAAAGAAAAGGAATATGTGCAAACATATAATCCATTAATATGGTGGATTGCTTATGGACCCGACTTTGAAACCGCAAAAAATTCTGATTCTCAAAGAAGAAAAGTATATGCGTGGAAGTACTTAAGGATATTTCTTGTTACAAGTGTCTTGTAGGGATAATATTTCTGTACTTGGTCGTATTCAGAAAACAGCTTCTTGTCGCTCTGGTAGGCAGCGGTAGAAACTGCGGATTCGTTCTCGCTCCGCTTGATGATTGTGATTTTACAGTGCGGGCATGGCAAGTGTGTTCCCTCCTTTCTCCCGTATTCTGGGCAAAAAAAGAGCAGGATAACCTGTTTAGATTTCCTGCTCTTTGCCGCCATTGATGAATGGCTGATATTTTGTTGTCCTTTTATTTATCCTTTTCCATAAAAGGCTTCAATCGCCTGTGCGAAAAAATCCGAAGCCCCATCTCCGTACTTTTCATCCGTCATTGGCTTGATTTTTTCATTGCGGTAATATTGCGCCTGCGCCAGCATGAATCCTTTTTCCTCTTTTATCTGTGAAAATTGTTTCATAACAAAGCCGTATTCCCCGACTATCTCTTTTACTTCAAAAGAATCCACGGCACAATCACGTTTTGCAAACAGCTTTTGTAAAATTGCTTCAATTCGTTTGCTATAGCTTTCTGCAACTTCTTTGCTGATGGGGGTCTGGGCGGCAGATAAAAACTTGTCTTTCCCGCCATACCATTCAACTACCTTTGCATATCCTTTCTGCATTTTTTCTGAAGATACGACTTCCATGTAATGCTTTTTCCATTGTTCAATGCTCCCAAATTCTTTTATTGCGATGTTTCTCATGTTTTCCGGCATATGTTCCATCATAGTCTGGAACATTTCCTCAATCTCTGTTTTACTGAAAACTGCAAAATCCATTTTATTTTCTCCTTTCAGGATGTCGTCAATGCTGGCTATCAGGCGTTCTATACGCTCTTTTTTTGCCGTCAGCATTTTCCTCTGCATTTGTAAAATCTGGTTTCTGTCAAGAGCCGGGTTCGCCATAATCGCTTTGATTTCTTTTAAAGGAATATCAAACTCACGGAAGAATAACACCTGTTGTAATGTTTCCAGTGCTTTATCGTCATAAAGCCGGTATCCCGCTTCACTTTTGCCGGTCGGCTTTAACAGCCCGATTTCATCATAATAGTGGAGCGTGCGCACGCTGATACCTGTTAAATTGGATACTTCTTTTACTGTCCTCATAGCTATCGGCCTCCTGTTCTTGATATATCTACTCTAACCCATGACGTTCCGTGAGGGTCAATAGGTAATTTCAAAGATTTTTCGGCTTATGCCAATCAGGTAATTAAAATTTTTTCCACATTTTATCCTTTCGTAATATTGATAAGGAATGTAAATTTTAGTCTGTCATTTCTTAATTAAGTATGCTAATATCACTTGTTTTACTAAAAAATAGTTTGTCAGTCAATTTTTATTTCTAATGTATTTAACAGATTGACTACTTCCGGGAAAGAAAACTTTGCCTGTTTTAATTTGTTTGAGGATATATCTATTACATATCCCATTGCACCTCTAAAATCAGCTTTACGAATATCACATCTATATATTTCTGTGGCTTCTAATCGGCAATCTTTAAAACTGCTTTCCTGCAAATTGCATTCTTCAAACATACATTCTTGTATTATGTTGGTTGAAAAATCAAATTTTATGAAACTCATTTCTGCGAATGTATTATACTTTAAATAGCAGTCTTTTAAACAATCAATACAGTGTGCATATTTTCCGGTGGGAAGTAGTTCATTCCAATGCACACCAATCAGATTGCATTTTTTAAAAGCAGCATTTTTGATTTCTGAATGTTTAGAAGTTAAACTTATAATATTGCAATTTTGAAATTTGCAATTTACAAAAAAGCAGTTTTTTATTTGACAACTTTCAAATGTGCAGTTTTCAAAATTACAGTCTGCAAATTTGCAGTTTTCTATTATAGTATTTTGGAATTTTTTGTTTTTGATACTTTGTTCCTCGTAATATTCATTTTGTATTTGCATATCATATTATCTCCTGTTCTTATAAATAATTATTTTAATTTTAAATAAATGAAAATGTTCACACGCTTTTAATATACCGTCATCATCAATTCCTGTTGTTACATAGTCAGATATTTCCTTTAACTCCGAAACAGCGTTTCCCGTTGCAATTCCAGTACCAGCGGCTTTCAAAATTTCATAATCATTCATGCTGTCACCAAAAGCATATGTATTTTTAATATCTGTTACTCAAGAATTACATAAAAATTGTAACCCTTTGGCTTTAGAATTTCGTTTTTCAACTATATCAGCCCCTTTTATATCCTCGCATAAAGGACATTGCTATTTTACTGAATACAATAGACATAAATAAAAAATGAAACTTTTTTTGAATGATTGTATTCTCCAAAATCATAATCTTTAATACATTTACTTTTCATGCCTAAATGTTCATAAAAACTATAATTACAATTTGTATCAGTAAACAAGAAAAATTCTGAAATTTTTTGTGAATATATATAATCAATAGCTTTCTGAAATAATAATTTTCCAATTCTTTTCCCACGATACTTTGGACTAACTATAAAATAAGACAGTTCACCTTGATATTCTTTTTTACATTGCATTAACAATTCTTTGTGTGCAACGTCCTCACATTCAAATATTTTTGCAATTTTCCTGCCCTCTTTTGAAAGATAAAGAGAGATAGTAGACAAGAGTAACTGCAATCTTATAGCAACGGACATTTATGTACTTTTAAATTTTTTACCATGACAATTCCAACGGGAACATTATCAATAATGGCTACTTGTATATATGTCTGTTCGGCTAAACAGCTATTCGAGTAAACTCTTGCAAATTTAGCAGCCACTTGAGGGCAGCAGTATTTTTCATAGTTCCATTCTTCATATATAAGGCTTTCTAATTCTTCTCGGTCTGATTTATGAAGTTCCCTTAAAATAATGTGCTTATTTAATGTCATATTGCAGTTTTTCATTCTTATTTATATTCTTGTTCTAAGTATTTTACATATTTTTCAAAAACGGTAATAAAATCAGTTGAAAATTCTTTCTGAATTTTTTCCATAGCGTATTGTTCTGCTTTTTGCATTTTATGTGTAACTTTATGTGCAAAATTCTTTCCATTGTCAGTAAGAGAAATTAACTTCTCTTTCGATTGTTTTTGTGATAAAAGAATGATATAACCGTCATTGATACATTCTTTTATAATTGTGTTGAGTGTTGTTCTGGGGATATGCCAATCATCACATATTTGTTTTTGAGAATGCTGTTTTTGATCACTTAATATATCTAATAGCAATAATGTATTTTCTTTTACACCCATTTCTTTTGCGATTTTGTAATAGACACCTATACATTTATTGGTTGTTAGCATAAGTTGGTATACTTCTTTTCTGTAATCTTTCATTTGGTTCTCCTTTTTCAATACGGATTCGTATTGAATTTTAATACGAATCCGTATTAACGTCAATGATATATTATAGATTGTCGCAAAAAATATTTTTGTTCTTAACAAAAAATACCGGGAAACAGCAGTCCGCAGACTGCCATATCCCGGCGTTCCATTACTCCATATCTTCAGCAGGCAGAAACACAAGTTCTGCAAATTCTTCCTCGGTCAGCTTCTTCAGCTTTTCTGCTGTGCGCGCCGCAAGCTCCCGTATCTCCGCTTCCATGTGGGGCAGGGCGGCGGTCATTGCCGCCACTGTATCAGCTCTTGTTTTCTTTCTAAAACAGCAGATAAGGTTTGTTTCATCAAAGTTGAATTGTCCTATATGCCTATACTAAAAAATTCATAAAAGATTTGTTACGTTAACCGATATAAAATAATAAAATAGAGATAGAAAAGTATGAATTATCACGAAAAATTTTGTCATTTTCGGCAAGGAACAGATGGAGATGTTCGTTAATGCGATTGAAGAATCTGCAAAAACCGTCCTGTCCGTACTCCTATGGCGGCGAGGTAGATCAAAGGGAAAGAGGAACTGAGAAAATTCATGAAGGAATGGGAGAAAGCGAATGCAGATCAATGATAAGTTTTTCTATATCAATATTCGTGATTATCTGGCATTAAGAAGTGATAGTAAAGCCGAAGATCCAATGCTTGCCAGAGTGCTTTCCGGTTTTTCCTGCCCGAAGAATCCGGATGTGTCGATTTTTTTTAAAGAAGAATGCGGTGGAATTTACCCAAAAGAGCCAGTCAGTTACATACCTTGTGTTTTCCGTGGAAAGCAAGGTACTGCTTGGATATTTTACCCTTGCATTAAAGCCTTTGTCAGTCAGGGGTGAAACGGTAAGCAAGACCACGAAAAGAAAACTGCTGCACAGATGCTCAAGATATTAACATATTAATTTCACGACTTGTATGCTTTCTGCTTGTGTGGATTGGAACATCGTTGTTATATGGAGCATTCTATCCTTACATCCGAATTTAGATGTCCAACAGTTGATTGAAACAGCTCAAATAACATCGGCACGGAGTAAATCAAAGTATCAGAATAAGACTCGGTATGAATCGGGAACGATAGTTCCGAATGGCGATAACTTATTGATGGCATTTGCCAAATTAGATGAAAGGGGTAAGGGGCGATTCTTTTCTCGAGATGAATATATCAAGTGCTTGGATTTGCTGTGGAAGGAATTAGAGAATTACTATTCTGAAAAAGATGTATGCGTACCAATATTAGGAGCCGGAACAGCATCATTTGATGGCGGGAGCGAAGCCTCCATTTCACAGCAAGATTTACTTAACATGATGATTTGGTCATATAAATTAAGTTCTCATAAAATAAAGGCTCCATATAAATTGCGTATTGTTTGTAAAAGGAATAGTGGTTTTTCTATCAATAATATAGATGGGTAGTTATAAGAATTATAAAAGAAATTAATGAAAAAAGACGGATATAATAATAGTACAGTAAATTTGGAGTTTCCGTGTTCGTATATGAGTAAATAGGTAAAAATTTAATGAAAAATAGATATGCGTAAATGATCCCTCATTCTATCAATCTTCCGTTATCATTCCATTCCCCATACATAACACCTTTTTGGGTATTTTCAATCAGTTTCTGCCGCCTGTTCTGAAACAGTTCCGGCTGTTTCTTTTTAATTTGTATGGTATCAATCCGCACCCGTTGGTACAGGGGAGGGAATTTCTGAAAATTGTTCCATACCTCCGAATCTGCTTTTAAGGCTTTTTCGATATCCCTGTCAATGACAAGTCCATTTGGTGACATATCGCATTCCTTTTTTTATCATGGTTATTTATGAGCCATTCCCACAGTTCATGGCGGTTTTTCGCATCAAGCAGATTTGTAAATTCTATAATCATTTCCCCAAAACTTCGTAGTGGTAATTTGGATTATATCATAGGTACAGAGATAATTCCACGGGTTGGCGATACGTTTAATTGTTTACCTTTGGGAATTTTATGCCTTTTATTCCCGAAAAATAGTCATTTTGTGTCATCGGATGAAAAACAGAAAATTTTTATGGTATGATTCGGTGGATGCTTTTACTTTATTGGAAACAGTTTTCAGCCGAAGTAATAGGAAGCAGCAGAACAAGGAGGAAACGAAAAATGTATGAATTGGTACAGGTCAGTGAGAAATGCTATTACATAAACTGCCCGGCGAAGATAGGCGTCTATGTGGCAGACAAGGATCATGTCTATCTGGTTGACAGCGGGAATGATAAAGATGCGGGGCGGAAAGTCCGGCAGATACTGGATAAGAACGGGTGGCATCTGGCGGCAATCCTGAATAGCCATTCCAATGCAGACCATATCGGTGGGAACAGATACCTGCAGGGGCAGACCGGATGTAAAGTTTATTCCGGCGGCATAGAGGCGGCTTTCACAAAGTCCCCTGTGTTGGAGCCGTCTTTCCTTTATGGCGGTTATCCGTGTAAGGATTTGCGGCATAAGTTCTTGATGGCGCAGGAGAGTGATGTGACGGATTTTTCAGATGAAAGTTTCCCGAAGGAGATTGAAATGATACCATTGCCGGGGCATTTCTTTGACATGGTGGGGTTCCGTATGCCGGACAATGTAGTGTTCCTTGCGGACTGCATCAGCAGCAGGGAGACGCTGGATAAATATGCGGTTTCCTTCATCTATGACGTGGGCGCTTATCTGGAAACGCTGGATAAGGTGGAGCAGATGGAGGCGGTCATGTTTGTCCCCGCCCATGCGGATGCTTCTGCTGACGTGAAGCAGCTTGTCCGTTACAACAGGGATAAAGTGCATGAGGTGGCGGAACGTATTTTATCCATCTGTGATGTGCCAATGTGCTTTGAACGTATTTTGCAGGAAGTGTTCAAAGGATATGGACTTACCATGAATTTTGAGCAGTATGTATTGGTTGGAAGTACGGTACGGTCTTACCTTTCGTGGTTGAAAGATACCGGGAAGTTGTCGGCTGAATTTCAGGACAGTATGCTGCTGTGGCAGAATGCATAATCTTATGACCCGGAAACAGTCCGGGAGGCATACAGGCAAAGCACGGAAAATCTGAAATCCTATATGCAGTGCCAGTGGAGCCTTGTCGGAGGAATGTCCGGCACGTTCAGGGAGATGGGATAACTGTATTTCTGATGCATAGTTCTACACCGATGATTTATTGTTTTCAAGGATAAGTTGATTTAAAGAAATTTCCATGCTATACTGTCCTGCAAAAAGATAACTGAGGGAGGTGGAAAATATGCTCTGCCATTTAGTGATTGACTTAAACAAAGGACTCTGTACAAAGTCTGATGAATGGACGAAATTTGTACAGAGGTAAAAACTATCGTCCACATTGGATTTTGTACTTTTATTCTGAAAAATAGAGAATAAAATGGAGAAAATTCAATGGAAGAAAAATCATTTAAGATATATATTATTTTGTGGTTAAGCCAGAGCGTATCAGGACTTGGAAGTTCCATGACCGGGTTTGCGCTTGTCTTGTGGGCGTATGGGCAGAACCATTCCGCAATGTCCGTTTCGTTGATGTCCTTTTGCAATTATGTACCGTATGTATTTTTAAGCCTGTTTTTCGGTGGTTATATAGACAGGCATAAGAAGAAAACGATTATGCTGGTTTCGGACAGCGTTGCGGCGGTTGGTTCACTGTCAGTATTGGCATTACTGCTTGCGGGATGTCTGGAAGTCGGGAATATCTATGCCATAAATGCGGTGGTCGGTATCACGAATGCCTTCCAGCAGCCTGCGTCCGCAGCGGCAACGGGAAGGCTAGTGCCAAAGGAAAAGATTTCAAATGTCAGCGGAATGAATTCTTTTTCCAATAATCTTATCGTGGTATTCAGCCCCATGCTGGCGGCTTTCCTGTTTGCGGCAGGCGGGCTCCCGCTTATCCTGCTGATAGACCTGGCGAGTTTTGCATTTGCATTTTGCGTATTGCTGTTCTATATTACAATCCCGGAACAGGCGCAGGACAAAGCATACAGTTCACCCTTTGCCGGGATAGCGCAGGGGTTTGGCTTTCTGAAAAAAGAAAAGGGCATTTTTTACATGATGCTGACAATGGCGCTGATCAATTTCTGTTCGAGGCTGACCTATGAGAATATTTTATCGCCAATGATTCTGGCGAGAAGTTCCGGGAACAGCGTTGCGCTTGGAATTGTAAATGCCTGCATGGGGGCAGGCGGGATTGCCGGGGGCCTCCTTGTTTCCGTGAAAAAAGAGAGCCGGCATAAGACAGCGGCAATTTATGTTTCGGCGGCACTGTCTTTTCTGTTTGGGGACTTGATGATGGCAGTTGGGAAAAATGTTATCTGGTGGTCGGCTGCTGCGGTTGCTGCCAGCCTGCCGATTCCATTTATAATGGCAAACCAGAATACGATACTGTACCAGAAGATTCCTGCAGCCGTGCAGGGGAGGGTGTTTGCCGTCAGGAATGCTATCCAGTACAGCACGATTCCGGCTGGAATTATCCTCGGCGGCTGGCTGGCAGATTATGTGTTTGACCCTTTTATGGTTTCCGGGAACGGGATGGCAGGGATGCTGGGAAGAATCGTAGGGGAGAGTGCCGGAAGCGGCATGGCAGCAATGTTTTTATGTACCGGGATATGCGGCTTTACGGTGAGCATGATTTCCTGTTTCAACCGGGAAATAAGGAAATTAAACTGATTAGATAATACGGAAGGGGCGGGCTATCCTGCCTCTTCTCGTATTTTTATTAATGATTTTAAAATCATTAATACCGCAAGATAGATGAAAAGAAGAATAGAAATTCCTGCTATAATTCGATGAGATAGGAGGAAATGCTGTTGAAATTAGATGACAGTATGTTAAACTTTATTTCAAGGGATGTTTTGCACATTTCGGAAGAATGAACAGCCGGGATACAGAGTTTAGGGCTGAGCAAAATAGTCAGCGGCCCTTTAGGATTCTTAAGGAGAAATAAATATGAATATACGTAATTTCAGAGACATTAGTGGTTATATAAACCGGGATGGTAAAGTCATGAAGAAGAATATGATTTTTCGCGGAGGCTCTTTAGATCGGATCACACAGGACCAGGCCGATTATTTTGAACATACGTTAGCGATTAGACATATTCTTGACTTTCGTGATGAAAAGGAAGCTGAAACGGCCAAGGACTACGAGTTTCGTATTGCAGACTATGAGCAGATCAGTGCATTGAGAGTGCAAAAGCATGATGAAAACGGTTTTGATTTTGAAAAGATAATAAAGAACAAAATGGATGTACATCAGTTTCAATCTGTTCTTGGATATTTAAAAGAGGGATATAGGACTATGGCATTTGAAAATCCGGCATACCAGAGACTGTTTGAACTTCTTTTGAAAAATGACGGCAATATCTATTTTCATTGTACTGCCGGAAAGGACAGGACGGGAGTTGCCGGCTTTTTGATCATGATGGCGCTGGGGATGGATGAGAAAGATGCGGTGAAAGAATATCTGCTTTCTAATAAATATCTGACACAGGGAACAGATGATTTGGCCGGACAGCTGAATATTCCTGAACAATATAGGCGGATGTGTGAACCGCTGCTGGGTGTTCAGGAAGATTTTATCCAGCTGACCATCAGTTCCATCAAAGGAAAATATAACAGTTATGATGAATTCTTTGAAAGGGAATATAGACTGGATACGGAACAGAGAAACCGTCTGATAGAAATTTACTGTGAATAAACGTGTAAAGGTCTATAATGAAACCGGAAGTATTTGAAAAATTCGTAGAGACGTTAAATGAAAAGGACAATTGACACAGAGAGAGGAGAAAACAGAATGGCTGAATTTGATTTTGGCGATGTACCCGTATTGGAAACGACAAGCGGTAAACTGAAAGGATATTTTTATAATGGAGAATATATTTTCAACGATTACTATAAGGGGAACCCGCTGGACTACGGCTTATGGGAGCAAGCCTTTGAGATCCCGCTTATGGTGGGCAGTGTGTTTGGCGAATTTGCATTCACGCCGGCAGAATATGATAAAGACCAATTGACTAAGGATCAGGTGAGAGCAGTTGTAAGTGCCGTTTATGGGGAACATACAGATGAAATGATCGAGTTGTTCCAGGAGACTTATCCGGGAAAGAATGCAACAGACTTACTTTTGGTTGACCGCATTATGAGACAGCCTTCAAAACAGTTTGCCAAGCTGCATGCACAGGGGGAAAAAGCGGGCACATACCTGTATGATTTCACGCTGGAATTTCCAATCCACCACAATAAGATTGCATGGCATTGTTCGGATATCCCTTTCTTCTTCCATAATATAGATCTGGTAGAGGTATGTCAGATTCCGGAAGTCGGAGAGCGGTTGGAAAGCCAGATGTTTGAAGCATTCATGACGTTTGTGAAGACGGGAAAGCCCACAAGTGATAAGCTGCCTGTGTGGGAGGCTATAACGGCAGGGAAAGAGCCGACCATGATTTTCGACAGGAAATGCGAGATTCGTTATAATTTTGACGATAAATTATATGAAAAGATGGACAGTATCCTCCCGCCGACTAATTTAACGGAAATCTTGAATAGCGGTGAGAACAAGATACAGCATTAGGGTATGAGAGGGAAAAATATGATACAGGTAAAAAAATTAGAGAAATCATATAACAATGTCAATCATTTGCATATCTTGCAGAACCTGAATTTAACGGTAGAAGAGGGGGAGTTTTTAGGAATCATGGGAGCATCTGGAAGTGGTAAGAGTACGTTCTTGCGTATTTTAGGCGGGCTTGAGACCTTTTTGGATGGCGAGGCGGCGGTTTGTGGAGAAAATTTGCAGACCATGAAGGAACCGGAGAAGGAAGTTTACAGGCAGAAGGTAGTTTCCTATATATTTCAAGATTACAATCTGTTGTCGGGGTTGACAGTAAAAGAAAATATCATTTTACCCAGCACGATGGGAAATGTAGAGGAAAAGAAATTGGAACAGGATTATGCAGCTATTACCCAAAAGCTTGGAATTGATGCCTATGAAAACCGTTTCCCGGACGAAATATCCGGTGGGGAGCAGCAACGGGCGGCAATAGCAAGGGCAGTATTAAAGCACAGCAGAGTCCTTTTGGCAGATGAACCAACAGGAAGCCTTGATATGCATACAGCCAGAAATGTTTTGGAATTATTCGAGGAAATTAACAGGGATTACCACGTTACAGTTGTAATGGTCACCCATGATGTATTCAGTGCGAGTTTTTGTAACCGCATTATATTTTTAAAGGATGGGAAATTTACCAATGAAATTGAAAAGTCCGGTTTTCAGCAGGATTTTTATAAAATAATTCAAAAGGAAATGAGGGAGATGGATGGAATCTTTTGATTCTTTGTCAGGTAAAAGCATAAAAACAGGGAAGGAATTTCGATTTTATGTGGGTGCGGTACTGATCCTTTCGGTGGCTTTTTCTTTCCTTGTTTTTTTGGCATATGACAAGACTTTTGAGGAACTGCTGCAGCGGGAAAATGGCATGATCGGCATAATGTATATTATTTTAGGTGGGATTTTTGCAGCGGTCTTTTTTTACCTGATGTGTTTATACCGAAATTTTCTGAGTGCGAATATCAGGAACGCAGGTATTTTGATTGCTATGGGAATGCCCAGGAAAAAACTAAAGAAACATCTGTTTATCAGGACTGCGGTTCATGTTGTTATAGCAGTCGTGGCTGGAGCAGTATTTGGCTATGGTATTTATGACAGTGTTATCTTACACGGTGTGCTCCATACAGGAAACATTATTTTGAAGGATATTTCCATACCATTATTGTTATTGACTATTCTGATTTTGATCTTTATCTGTTATGCGGGAATCATATGGAATCACAGGGCATTAAATTGCAAAGACATTCTTGATATTGTCAATGGACGTGAAACGAAAATGAAAAGGAGTGGCAGACCGAAAGTTATGGCAGCAGTCGGTCTGGTTTTGCTGGTTATCGGGAACCTTTTTCTTCTTATTGATAAAATAGGGATAAGGGAGCCCTCTAATCTTGTGCTGCTTATTTCAATGGTTACGGCAATCAGTGGTGTGTACTTATCTGTTTATTCTTTTGGATATTGGTTCCCGGCTGTTATGGGGTACAGAGATAAAAGAAGGAAAAACCTTTTGCTTATCAATGAGATCAGGAGTTACTACAGGAATGATGCAAAGGCTCTGGCTGCTTATGCGATCATAAACTGGATAAATATCTTTTTAGTAGTCGTTATCATGTTATTATGGGAAACAAATGCAAACATGGACTTTTCTGACAGTCCCTATGATTATGTATTGGAATTTGCGGAACAGGGATATGACGATATGACAGAGTTCATGCATCAAAATGAGGTTGCAATAGATGAAAGGCACATTCTGAAATCCTTAGAAGGAACAACGGATGGCGGATGGAAAGTAGTTCTGATACCGGAAACGGATTACAATGAAATGGCAGGGAAGGCGCTGGAGATTGAAAAAGGACATATGGTTGTATTGAGCCAACTGGAAAGGTCAATGGTGAATATCACAACGGAACCGGATGGGAGGGAATGGCATTTTTGGGAGATAGATTATGAAATTCCGGTGGATATCTGCGGATATCAGACTTCTTTTGCGGTAGATTATGAACTATGGGAATATTTATTTAACTGCGAGGACTCACAGCAGCGTATTCTGATATTGAGTGATGATGATTTCCGGGTGGCAGCACAGCACGGTTCCCTGCAATATAAGCTGTGCGTCAATTTAGCGGCGGGCAGGAGTCTTGATCTAAGCAGTCCGGATGAAAAAATACAGCCGGTTCATATTGTGGGCAGACAGGAACATTTTAGGAAAATGCAGCGGGAGAATAATATTTTAATTGTCAGTTTAGCTGCTATGTTGGCGGTACTAAATATCATCCTGTTGTTTACACAGTTTACCCAGTATTGCAGTGGAAAGAATAATCGGAAAAAGGATGCTTATACACAGCTTACTTTGGGCATTAGGGAGGAAGATAAGGTAAAAACAAGGTGGAAGTCATTGCAGATTAAAAATTTCTTTCCGGTATTGATCGGTGGTTTGACAGGATGTCTCTGTACCATATGTTTTATTAAAGATATGAATATTGGGCGGGCTGCTTTGTCTGTTGGAGTATTTTTGGTTGAAATAGTTATGCAGACAGGTGTCTATGCTGTTGAGAAAGCAGTGGGGTAAGCCGGGCAGGTATCCCCAGCGTTTCGGCAGATCAGAGAGAGGAGAAGAGTGAAATGGATATAACAGGAATAGCAAAAAGCTATCAGGCGGACAGCACTGGGACAGGAAAGGCATTAACCAAGAAGGAATGGGAGCTGTCTGATTCCCTGTGGGAGAAGATAACAGAATATGCCAGGGAGGATGCGGCGCAGAACATCTATATGGGAAATAAGTTTCTTGCCCTGCGGAAAAGCGAAGTCGCCAAAGTGTCGCCGGACAGGATTGCGCTGATGGGAAAGGTCAGTCAGGAAATGGCGGACATGGAGAAGATACGGGAGGCGGACGAGAGGCGGCTGCGTATCCTGTTTGGGGAGCCGTATGAGGCCAGGTTCCAGTCAGAAGGTACCGGATCCGCTGTCCATGTGTATGACGGGAACGGTGACGAGATACTGACCTACACGGCAGGCGTGGGCTGGCATGAGAAGGAGTCGAAGGCAGAGACGGAAGTACACGGGGCGCTGAAAGCTGCCTACTATAGTGCATTCCGGTCGGCAAGGCAGGAGATGAATGCCGGTGCTGTGGAAGCACAGGGCGGTTTTGACGCGAGGGCGTGAGGTAAATATAAATGAGGAATAGCGGCAGTGCGGCATGAAGGGAGAGGCGTTTATTGGGAGATACCAATATGCGCCTCCGCATTTTTAGGAGAGACCAACTATTAAAAGTCAAGTAGATAATTGAAAAAATCAAAAGAAATTTTTATAGAAAAAAGAGTACGACAACAAGACCTGCTGTCAGGCAGGCTGGAAAGGGAAAAAGATTTAAGCTTTTGGAACATAAGGCTGATTATTCTTTACAACAGCATAAATAATGTTGCACATTTTTCTTGCCACAGCACCGATACAGGTTAAATGATGCTTGCCTTCGGCCCTCTTTTTCTGGTAATAGGCACTTAATACAGGGTTTTTAAAGGCGACGACCAGGGCGGCTTGAAAAATGGCTTTCCGCAGGTATGGTGATCCGCGTTTGCTCATTACATTGTGGGCTGCTTCAAATTCGCCG
>QXWO01000039.1 GCA_009911035.1 Lachnospiraceae bacterium | reverse complement strand
GAAAGTCAAGTGCTGTGAGAGGCGACGTAGGAGCCGCTCACAGTACTTGAGTGCTTGCACCGGGGTAGTTGATTATACGAATATGGAGGTAGCAGTGTTTGGATTTGGAAAAAGGAAATAGGGATTTAAGAGGCAGTATTTTATTGGTTTTCAGTTCGGAACGCTGCTTAAGAAGACATCTGCCTGTTTTTGGGGAAGGGAAGTATAAATTATTTCTGCTGAAAGAAGACTCAGGGCTCGGCCAGGATGTGGAGATAGAGCTAACAAGGAAGAAAAATATCTGTTTGATTGGAGGGAAAAGATTAGACGGGGGCGCGCCCTTTTACTTTTATACGATAAGTAAAGAAAAACTTCTGCTTCTGCTTGCAAAGAAGGAAGACTTTTTCCTGCCTGCGGTGAAAATTCCAATAAGGCCAGCGGAGAGGATTAAAATTGGCAATGATTTTAAAAACCAGATATTTTATGACTGTTTTACACTGATGGAGCCTTGTTATGCAGAAATTGTCCGTGAAAGCGGTAAAGACTGTGAAAACGGATATCCTGAAGAAGACGGCAGAGAGAAAAAATACAGGTTATACAGTAAGGGGAATGAGGGCATATATGTGAATGAGGAATCAGTTTTCGGGGAAAAGTGCCTGCAGGTTGGAGACAGAATAGATATTTATGGACTTCATCTGCTTTTATTAAAAGATATGATTGTCTGTGTGCCCTTTTCCGGAGTATGCCGGGGAGGGAAGGGCTGGGCGGGCTTCGGGACTGCGCTGCCGGCTGTGGGTTCAGACAGGGGCGGCGGAACTTGGATTGAGCGGAACTGTGGGCAGGAGGGGGAACTCCACGCTGGGGAAATGGAAATTATTCCGCCTGAAAAGCGGACGCCGGAGAGACAGCAGCCCTTTATTTTAAGTGTCGGTCCATCCCTTACCATGGTTCTGCCCATGCTGGTCATGGCCTGGGCAGGCAGTCGCTTTATGGGGGAAATGGGCAGCGGATTTTACTATATGTCGGTAATCATGAGCGGGTGCAGTGCTCTGCTTGCCTTGTTCTGGGCAATGGTGGGGCAGGGATACCAGAAGTATGCAGGAAAGCAGGAGAGGAAGGAAAAGGAGCGTCAGTACAGGGAATACCTGAATGAAATGGAAAACTGGATATTGTCCTGTCAACAGGACAATAGAAAACTTCTGGAGATGAAATATCCGCCTGTCCAGCCTTTCATACGGAACTTTGCTGGAAAATCCGCAGGAATGACCGGTAGTATGCCGCTGGTTTTATGGAACCGTTATTATCGGCAGAAGGACTTTTTGTTTCTGCGGCTTGGCATAGGAGATGAGCCTTTTCAGGTTGCAGTTAAACTTTCCGGTCCCCAGAAAAATATTGTGGAGGGAAAACTTGCCGGGGAGGCCCGAGAGCTGGCCCTGCGGTATGAACTGTTAAGGCAGGTTCCCATAGGGGTGGATTTGTTTATAAACAGACAGATTGGCATGGCTGGCGGCTTCGGAAGGGACGGCGTATGCGGACTGCTGCTCCAGCTTTTGATACAGACGGCGGTATGTCATTGCTACACAGAGGTAAAGATCGTCTGCTTTTACGACAAAAACAGGGAGCGGGACCGGATAATTGCCAGTCACTGCAAGTGGATGCCTCATAGCTGGTCGAAGGATAAACGGGTGAGATATCTTGCCGGGGATGAACGGGAGGCCGGGGAAATCCTTCCATGTCTTACAAGGGAGCTGACTGCCCTGCATATGGGAAACAAAAAGGAAGTGAAAATCCCTTGGTATATTGTGTTTGTCCTTGAGGAGGAGTGGATTCGCGGAGAGCCTCTTTACGGATATCTTACAGAATCCATTGAAAATTATCCGGTAAGTGCAGTTTTTGCCGGAAGGAAGCGGGAGGAACTTCCCAAAAGCTGCAGGTATTTTATACAACAGAAGGAAAAGGGAGGGGAAATCCTTGATTTGGGAAAAGAGAAGATCTCCCGGCAGGAATTCTGGCCGGAGGTCTGCATGGGACCGGAGCCGGAAAGGTATCTGCGTAAAACAGCAGGATTTAAGGTCCGGGAGGCAGTATCAGAGGGGCAGATACCGGAAAAAGTAAGCTTTTTGGAACTGTTTGGATGTACCCGGATGGAGGAGCTGGAAAGCGGACGCAGATGGAAGGACGCCAGACCAGAGGAGCGGCTTAAAGTTCCTATCGGAGGCCGGGCAGGAGGAAATACCGTGTGTCTGGATGTGCATGAAAAATTTCACGGCCCTCACGGTCTGATAGCAGGCACCACCGGGTCCGGGAAAAGTGAACTGATTCAGACATATCTGCTTTCTATAGCAGTGTCGTTCAGCCCTTTGGACGTGAATTTTTTTATGATAGATTATAAGGGCGGGGGCACAGGAAATCTATTAAAAGGTCTGCCCCATTGTGCAGGGGTCATATCTAACTTATCAGGCAGACAAATCAAACGGGCCATGTCGGCCATAACAAGCGAAAACAAACGCAGACAAAAACTTCTAGGAAGCTATCAGATCAATCACATTGACGGGTATACCAGACTTTACAGGGAGGGCAGGGCATCCCGGCCCATGCCCCATCTTTTACTGGTGGTGGATGAGTTTGCGGAACTAAAAAAAGAAGAACCGGAATTTATGCAGGAAATTATTTCGTTGGCACAGGTTGGGCGCAGTCTTGGGGTACATTTGATTCTGGCTACCCAGAAACCTGCCGGGACGGTAGATGACAAGATATGGAGCAACGCAAGGTTCCGGCTATGTCTGCGGGTGCAGGATAAACAGGACAGTATGGACATGCTCCACAACGGCGATGCGGCTTCCCTTTCGTTGCCGGGTCAGTGTTATCTGCAAATTGGAAACCACGAGTATTATGAATTGTTCCAGGCAGGGTATTGCGGGGGAATCTACAGAAAAGAAGGGGAGAAAAAGGCAAGGGCAGCCCTTGTATCCAACACTGGAAAAAGGTGGGAGAAGATTAAAGAATGCCGGGAGGAAGGAGGAAGCCTTATGGATGCGTTGATGGATTATATCAACCGGACCGCAGAAGAATCAGGCTGTCCGAAGGCTGCGGCTCTGTGGATGCCGGAACTGCCCAAAAGGATTCTGTTGGAAGAACTAAAAGAATCAGATATTCCTGTGGAAGCAGTTTTGCTTGGGCTTTGTGACGACCCGGCAAACCAGAGCCAGCCAGTTCTTACATATGATCCAAAAGAGCAGGGACATCTGGCAGTATGCGGCGGCCCCTCAACAGGCAAAAGCACCATGTTGCAGACTATTTTGTGGCAGCTTTGCTGTAATTTCACGCCGGATGAAATGGTATTTGTAATTGCAGCCATAGGGCAGGAGGAAACCGCCAGCTTTCATTGTATGCCTCATTGCCTGGGCGTCCTGAAAGAACAGGGGGGAAAAAGTGTATTTTTTTACCATTTACAGCAGTTGGCGGATAAGCGGAAAAAACTTCTGGCAGGGACAAACTGGCAGCGGTATAACCAGAGTGGCAGAAAAAAACTGCCGTTGGTATTTTGGATCATAGACGATTTTACGTCTCTCAAGAAAGAAATGGAAGAAAATCAGGAAGAATTTCTGATAAAGCTGGCGGCAGAAGGGATTGGAATAGGAATTTACCTGATTATTTCTGCAGCAGAACCGGGAGATTTGGGAGCAAAGTTGTTTGAGAAGATAAAAATGACGCTGGCCCTGGAGATGAGCGACCGCTTCCAGTATGGGGATATTTTGAGGCAGTATTTTATCCCAGTGCTTCCGGAAGAAAACCGGAAGGGAAGGGGATTGTGCAGGCTAAAGGGAAGGATTCTGGAATTTCAGACAGCATTGATTATGAAAGAACAGGAGGGAGACATGTATTTTAACAGGATAAAGGAAGAAAGCAGGAGACAGCAGGAAGAAATGTACAGGGAGCAGAGAAGCTGTCCCTATAAATTCCCCGTACTTCCAGAGGAAGCTGACTTTGCAACTCTTATCCGTGATTTTGAGAAGCAGAAAAAAGACGGGCAGGAACAAAAAATTCCTGTGGGATATGACCTTGCTACAGCAGAAATTTGCAGCATTTCTCTTAAAGGCGGCGGTTGCTTTCTCATCTCTGGAAGGGAGAGAACCGGGAGGAGCACACTTCTTGGGCATCTGGCAGAAAGTGTTCTTCATCTGGGGTATCAGACGGTAATGGTGGATTGTGGCAGACGTTTTATAAATTATAGAAACCGCACAGGAGTCATATATATTGAGGAAGCAGAAGATATTGAAAAATGGAGGCAGAATACTTTGGAAAAACAAGAAAAGGAATCGGAGCATTGGAGGGATACCTGTGTTTTTATCAGCAGTTTAAAGGATTTTTGCCGTATCCTCTATCAGTCAGGGGATAAGCGGGAGGAAAGAGTGGGATTCTGGGAACGGGCAGCCGCAGGAAAAGGGAGAATTTGCCTGCTTGCAGGTATTTATCATCCTGAGAAGGACTATGAAGCCATGGGGACGGAATTTTTCCGGGAGTTTGCTGGATGGCAGCAGGGAATACACTTAGGAGGCAATACTGCAGCCCAGCGGGCCCTTGCTTTTGATGACTTGAGCTATGCCCTGCAAAACCAGTATGAACCAGCAGGCACCGGATACTTGAAGGAAGGGGCCGGAAGCGGCACACGGCATATCCTGCTTCCGGGAAGGGAGGTTGGAAATTGTTATTAGTGGATATACAGATACTTGCAATAGACAGGACTTTTGACTTTGAGCTGGACGAAAATACCAGAGTTGATGTATTGCTGGAAGATATTTTGGCTTTAACAGCCCAGAAGGAGCACATCTTGTGCAAAAATCCGGAAGCCGTGTACTTATACGGTATGGAGCAGGAAGCGGTTTTAAAGAGAGAAGAAAGTCTGGAACAGCAGGGCGTGCAAACCGGGGATCGGTTGATTTTAATATGAAATCATTAGAAAGGAAAAGGTATGACTAACTGGAGCATACAGCTTAAGGCGGCCGGATTCAACAACTGGATGGAATTTATGGAACAGAGCATTACAGCCGTAAAGGACCAGCTTGTGATTCTTGAAAGCGGGGAAAAGCAGCTCTCTGACATATGGGAGAGCGGGGCTAAGGAACAGTGGGAAAGAGGATTTTTCCATGAACTTGGACAGGTAAAAGACAGCGTAGCAGGTATGTGGGAAGTGCTTACGGCAACTCGGGAAGCGGCAGAGAAATTAGCACGGATGGAAAAAGATATGACACTGAAAGCCCGCACATTGTAAAGGGAAGAAAACAAAAAATCACGCAGGTGAGGGGGATGGGCAGATTGGAAAAAATTTAGGAAAAGATTTAAGACAGTATGCCAGAAATAATATAGTTTAGATAATTTTTACCAGAAGAAGGAGGGTGGAAATTGGCGGAAGAAATATTGGTAACACCCCGGTATTTAAAGGGGAAAGAAAAGGAATGGACGGAACTGGTAAAAAGGGCACGGAATGATTTCTTAACTGCGGCAGACCATGTGCGGGTCTTAACACAGGGTTTTGACGGCAGGCCGGTAAAAGAACTGGACAAAAGATTTGCCCTGTGGAAAGAAGAGGGGATCATTGCTTTCCGGGCATTTGAAAACCATATAGGGAAGCTTGGGCAGATAGCGGAAGTATATGAACAGGCGGAAAGGGAAAACAGAAATGTCACCACAGAAAATTGAAATGCATTTTACAGAAATCATGCATCTTGCCGCCCGGCTTAGGGAACTTTCAGGAAAACTGAAAAGTACGTCTGAAAATAATGTGATGCAGATTGCCTGTGAAAATAGAGCCTGCTGGAACAGTGAATGTGCGGATATTGTGGTGCAAAAGGAGGTGAAGATAAGCGGTCAGCTTGTTTCTGAGGCGGAAAATTTAGCAGCCATAGCGGAGGAAATGGAGAGCCAGGCCAGAAAAATGTACCAGTCCGAAATGTTTAATTACCAGTTGGCAGCAACAAGAATTTATCATCAGTTTTGAGAGGAGAATGTATATGTCATATTTTTATGTAACATCATCGGAACTTAGAAAAAAGGCAGGAAGGATTACGGATCTAAACAGTCAGTTTAAGTCAAAAGCTTCCCAGCTGTCCCAGCAGGAGACAGCCCTTTGCAGTATGTGGGAAGGGCAGGCAAAAGACACTTTCCATCAGGCATTCATAAGAGACAAACAGCAGATGGACATTTTTTATCAGTTGATCGCACAATATATACAGGCCCTTTTGGAGATTGCGGAAAGATATGAGCGTGCGGAAGCCAGAAACAGGGAAATTGCAGCAAGCAGAAGTTATTAATTTAGAAAGGACAAGATTATGGAAGGAATTTTAAAAGTTACACCAGAAAAACTGATGCAGACATCGGGAGAATTTGCAGCTACAGGAAACCAGATAAAGAATCTGACCAGCGAAATGATGTCCCAGGTGCACGGCATGAGAAGCCTGTGGCAGGGGGAAGCTGCTTCAGCCTATGGAAATAAGTTCAGCTCCTTACAGACGGATATGGACAAGCTTTACCGGATGGTGCAGGAACATGTCAAAGATCTACAGGAAATGGCCGGGCAGTACCAGCGGGCAGAAGCAGGAAACGCCCAGCAGGGCAGCGGCCTGCGCACCAATGTGGTGGTATAAAGGAAAAAGGGCTGTGGTATGGCTGCTGGGGGCAGCCATACTGGCTGGCAGCCTGTTCCTGTGCCGGAAGGGAGGGAAGGATAAGATGCTGGAATATATGGAAAGAAAATATGGAGAGGATTTTACGGAAACTGAAACCTATGCGGGGCAGTTCGGCAAGGATTATACTATGCTGAAAGTAAGGAGCAGGCGTACCCAGACAGAAGGAATACTGGTGAGGGCCATTGGAAAGGAACATACGGTATATCAGGATAACTATCTGGCTTACCTTCTTAAGGATAAGATAGAACAGCGCATAAGAAAAATAGCAGAACCTGTTTTTGGAGAGTGTAAGGTATTCTACAAGATTCCCTGGCAGGTTTTTCCCACAGATTATCCGGCAGATATGGAAGTTGATGCTTTTCTGGAACGTCCCCAGTCCATGGTACGGGTGTATATTTACGTAAAGAGCGGGGACGGAGACAGACAACAGCAGTTTGAACATTTTTTTGCATCCCTGCGGCAGCAGGCATATATTGTGGGCGGTGTTATCAGCTATCCTTCGGACGAAGATATGTATAACATGATTACCGCAAAAAATTTTAAGGGGGATATTTATCAGGGATACCAGTATCTGGCGGAGGCGGTCTTTTCCATGGGGGAGAAGGGCGAACTGGCTTATCTGGAATGGAAGGGAGCGGTGGAACATCGGCAATAAAATATCGGAAGCGGAAATCAGCATGGTGCTGGATACCTTTATGTATCTGGATTATAAGGAAGCGAGGGAAGGCGTACCTTTAAGGGAAATATTAACGGATCTGGAGACGCATCCCGACTACGGGGGAGGCGGCGTGCATTTTGGAGAATATACCATATTGAAGGAAGCGGCAGTCAATGAGGAAGTGGGGGATCTGGTGATTGGCTGTCAGAGCGTAAATATGGGATATGATTCGGGCACTTGTGCCTGTACTTTTACCAGTCCCGATAAAAGCAATGTTTACGTGGTCTACCGGGGAACAGGGGACGGGGAGTGGCCGGATAATGGAATTGGAATGACGCAGGAAGCCACAGCCCAGCAAAAGCGGGCGCTCTCTTATTTTGAAGAAGTGGTACAGTACATGGATTTGGGAGAAAACCATCGTGTTATCGTTACGGGACATTCCAAAGGGGGCAATAAAGCACAGTTTGTTACTATGGAATCGAAATACGGAAAACTAATAGACGCCTGTTATTCGGTGGATGGGCAGGGATTTTCAGAGATGGCTGTCGATAGATGGAAAAGTAAATATGGACAGGAGGGGTATGAGGAGAGAACCGGAAAACTAAACGGGATACACGGGGAAAATGATTATGTCAGTGTCCTTGGAAATTCCATTATTCCGGAAGAACATATCCGGTATGTAAAAACGCCAGTGGAAAAAAATAATTTTGCGGGCTACCACGATATCAAATACATGTTTGCCTCACTGGATTATGTGGGAATCAGCGGCGAGTATGTAACGACCTTTCACGGAAGGAAGAACAGTGATACAGGAAAAAAGGGTGAACTGGGGATCTATGCGGCGGCCCTGTCAGGGAAAGTCATGAACCTTGCACCCGAAAAGAGAGATGGCTGTGCGGCTGTGATTATGCAGATCATGGAAGTTGCAGGCGGAAAAAGAAAAACAGGAATCAATGGGGAAAAGCTAAAATTGTCGGATATAAAAGATTTTACGGTAATGGGGGTACCTTTGATTACCCAGAGCCTTTTTAAAGGGAAAGAGGGCAGAAGCTTTTTATGGTCTTTTCTGGATAAGAAAGTATCTTTAGGGGAGATCACGGGGGGAATCGTTTTGCAGGTAAACGACAGGGAGCTTTTCCGGCAGGCTCAAATCCTTAAGGATGCTGTGGAGGAGATGAAAAAGCTGACGGAAGAAATCAGGCAGACAGCAGAAGGGATTCCCCTTTATATGAAAGGGGGAACTGTCTTTTACCACAGAATCAAACTCGCTGCAAATAAAACCGAAAAGCTCGAAAACCAACTGTTTTTAACGGCGCAGTTTCAGGAACAGGTATCGGAAAGTTACAGGAAATGGGATTTGCAGGAAAGCTAAACTGTATAAGGGCAGTATATTGCCAGAGAGATTGTCTGCAGGGGACGAATGCATATATCTGTCTGCTTTGTGAAAGATGGTTTCCTTGCAGGATGAATTTGCATGGTTGACTTTTAGGCCCGGTGACAATAAGATGGGAACAGTATAGTATTTCGGGAGGAAAGTCGATGAGAGAGATAACACAGGGAGATACAGACAGGCTTACAAGAGCTTATTTTGATTCAATGCTTTTGGAAATGCGGCATATTGACGGAAAGAAACCAGATACCTCATTTACCTTGTATGCAGAAAAATTCGATACGCCGATCATGGCGACAGCATTGTCAGCTCTGGAAAATATCCGTGAGGATGCCATGACAGAAATGGCAAAAGGAGCAGTAAAGGCCGGGGCAGTCTGCTGGGCAGAAGCGGGGGATAATGAGGATTTGCAGAGGATTACCCAGACAGGCGCTAAGGTGATCAAAATCATTAAGCCTTATAAAGATAATAAACGGATATTTGAGGAAATTGAGCAGGCTAAAGCCTGCGGTGCTCTTGCGGCAGGGATAGATATTGCTTATACCTTTGACGGGACAGGAGCACCTACAGAGGCATCCGGATATGTGATGGCTCCTAAAAGTGTGGAGGAAATCAGGGAGTTTGCCGGGGCTTCCTCCCTGCCCTTTATCATAAAGGGGGTTTTGGGTGAGCAGGACGCATATAAAGCCTTGTGCGCTGGGGCGGGAGGAATTGTAGTGTCCCACCGCCACGGCATTATGAAGTATGCCCTGCCGCCCCTTATGGCCCTGCCGGCTATCCTGAAGGTGGTCAGTGGACAGGCGCCTGTATTTGTGGAGTGCAAAATTGCAGACGGAATGGACGCTTTTAAAGCGCTGGCGCTGGGGGCTGCGGCTGTGTGCGTGGAAAATGCCATAATAGAACCACTGAAGAGACAGGGGGCAGATGGTGTGTACAGTGCCATAAAAGCGATGAATGACGAATTGAAAGGTGCCATGGCCGGAACAGGGTGCTATGACCTTTCCCATATGGACAAGACGGTAATACACAAAATGTGAGATCCTGCCGTTGATACACAGGGACGTCTCTTGGGGCATAGCTTATGGGTAACAGGATGAAATAGTGTGTGGATGTGTTGGTTATGGCAAATCAGAAGTTAGAAACTCTGTTGAACCTCGCCCTTGAAACCCCGGAAGTGGAACGACAGAAATCAGAACAACTGGGAGTGGGGTTCTCCGAAGAAGACAGAACATGGGAATTGATTGTAAAATATAACGGAGATATTGGAAAACTGCGGAGCAATGTAGTTTTTGTGGAAGAACTGATTGCAGGATATGGGATTGTTACCATTCCCGAAAATCTGATTGATGTGTTTGCCCAGTTAGATGAAGTCGAGTATGTGGAAAAACCTAAAAGACTTTATTTTTCTATATTGAATGGTAAGCAGGCATCCTGTATTTTTCCGGTTACTGCCAGAAACCCGTATCTTACAGGGAAAGGGGTGCTGATTGCCGTGATTGATTCGGGGATAGACTTTGAAAGCCCCGAATTCCGTGATACACGTGGAAACACCCGGATTCAGTTTCTGTGGGATCAGACCCTGGTACCGGAACAGGTCAACGCCCGGCTTCCTGTCGGGGAGGAAGAATTTGCAGGCAAGGCGGCTCCGCCGGAAGGATTTCATCTGGGTGTTGAATTTTCCAAATACCGGATAGATAAGGCTCTTAAGAGCAGTGATCCCAAACAAATTGTACCAAGTTATGATATTTCCGGCCACGGGACAGCAGTTGCCGCAATAGCGGCCGCAGGGGGCAGGCTCATGGATGGGCAGTATCAGGGAGTTGCGCCAGAGAGTGAACTGCTTGTAGTAAAAATGGGTAATCCGGTGCCGGATTCTTTTCCAAGAACTACAGAGCTGATGCGCGCCATGACTTATGCGGTCAAAAAAGCCATAGAACTAGGGATGCCTCTTGCGGTCAATTTGAGTTTTGGAAATACCTATGGGCCCCATGACGGAACTTCTCTGGTTGAGCGTTTTCTGGACAATGCCGCGGAGATTGGCAGGTGTGTGGTCTGTGTGGGAAGCGGCAATGAAGGAGCAGCCGGGGGCCATGTGGCAGGAAGCTTTGGAATGAACGAAAGTGCGGGAAATGTAAGAAGAATCGAACTGAGTGTGGGAAACTATCAGACAGCATTCAGTATTCAGTTATGGAAGGAATATGCGGATATTTTCCGCATCACACTGATTTCTCCGGGAGGAAGGGAAACTGCAATTGATTTGTCCCAGACAGGGGGAAGAAGTGTTATTCTGGAAGATACCCAGGTTTTGATATACGTAGGAGAGCCTTCCCCTTATTCCGTAAGCCAGGAAATTTACTTTGATCTTCTCCCAGTGCAAAGATATATAAATCAGGGAATCTGGACAATCAATATATATCCCATCAGAACGGTTGTAGGAAATTATGATTTTTACCTGCCCGGCAATACTGTGTTAAACACAGGTACCCGGTTTTTTACGCCAACGCCGGAAAAGACCCTGACTATTCCTTCAACAGCCGGGAAGGTGATTACAGTTGGGGCTTATGATGCTTCTTTTGAATCCTATGCAGATTTTTCAGGGAGAGGTTATCCACTTGTAAGCATTCCGGGAGAAAGAGTGTTTCAAAGGGATATCAAGCCAGATATTGCGGCACCGGGGGTAAATATTAATACCATAGGGCCTAACCAGACTTTCGTACAGGTATCGGGAACTTCCTTTGCGACGCCCTTTGTGACGGGGAGTGCAGCATTAATGATGGAGTGGGGGATTGTGAGGAGGAATGATGCGTTTTTGTATGATGCTGTTATAATTGGACTAAGTAAAAAAAGCCTGTAAAAGAATATGCTCCCCATATGGTAGACAATGGAACCTGTGCGATACACGGCTGAATCGATAGTAATTTGTATCATTACCTTGACACAAGCAGGTTGATTAAGTTATTATAACGACACAAAGCATCATGGATAACAAGTATGAAATGAAATCATGAATTGTAATTCGAGATTTCCGTCTAGAGGAGGGAGCAAAATCCCGGAAAGGAGGGCGGATGACATATCAGATAGCACTCTGTGATGATGAGACAGCAGAGCTTGACAAGACCAAGGAATTATTAAATGCTTATGAAAAAAAGCATCCCGGAACGGATTTTATGATTGAACGTTTTGTAAGTGCGGGAGAACTGCTTTATATGGTGGAAGAAAAAAGTTATGCGCCGGATATGATCTTTATGGATATTTTTATGCCGGGGAAGGACGGGATGAATACTTGTCTGGGAATGGAAGCGGCGAAAAAGCTTCGTGATATGGGAAGCAGGGCAAATCTTTTTTTCCTTACGACATCCAAAGAGTATGCGCTGGAGGCTTTTGATGTGGACGCATCGCAGTATTTGATCAAGCCGGTGGCGGAAGATAAGATCACTTACGTGTTGGACAGGTTTCTTGTGGAGAAAGAAGAACGTGATAAATATATTCTGCTTAAAATTGAAGGAAGAATTGCAAAAGTGGCGGTAAAAGATATCATATATTGTGAGGCCCGGGGCAAAATACAATGTATGTATCTTGCCGATGACAGAGAGCATCTGCTGCGCATGACGATGACGGAGCTTTATGAAATGCTTTCAGATTATCGGGAATTTGTGAGAATTGGTGTTGCTTTTATTGTTAATATGGAGTATATTGACAGCTTAAATTCGCAGGATATTTGTCTTACTGACGGGAAAAAAATTTATCTTCCAAGGGGTGCTTATAAAACTTTGAAGGAGTTGTATTTCAGGTATTATTGCGGAGAAGAATAGATTATTTTAGGAGAGATGAAGACAGGAGGAGCAGAAATGTTCTTCCTTTTTTTGTAGGAACAGAAGAATTTCGGATATCTTTCGGATACAAAGTTTTAAGGCTGCTTACAAATGATGCTGAAAAAAGTGCAATGTATTCTCAAATAAAGAAAACAGGAAAATTTTCTGGTAAACTGAAAACAGCCGAAGGAAAACGGAGGAGACGGTAGAATGAACGAATTAATCATTGATGCAACAGTTGAAAATATTGAGAAAGTAGTAGAATTTGTGGACCAACAGTTAGAGAAACTGGAGTGCCCTATGAAGGCACAGATGCAGATAGATATTGCCATTGATGAACTGTTTGGGAATATTGCCCACTATGCCTATAAACCAGAGGTGGGATCTGCTGTTGTACGTGTGGAGGTAATGGAAAACCCTCTGGCAGTGGCAGTCACCTTTATTGATAATGGAGTACCTTATGATCCGCTGGCGGCCCAGGATCCGGACACCACGCTTTCGGCAGAAGAAAGGCAGATTGGCGGCCTTGGCATCTATATGGTTAAGAAGAGTATGGATGAGATTTCCTATGAATACCAGGATGGAAAAAATATTTTAAAGATTAAAAAAAATATATAACAAATTATACCGGGAAAAATACAAATCATACCATACCCGCCAAAGCAAAAATCTTATCTGCTATAATATAGCGTAAATGTAATATTGAATAGTTAAAATGCCCCAATACAGGTTTTTTAATGATAGCTGATGGGAGAATGAATTTGACAGATTGTGACGATAAAAGACCATGTCCATGCACTTATGACTGTCCAAGACATGGGAAGTGATGTGCCTGCGTGGCACATCACAGGAATAACAACGAGGGAGTACCCGGATGCTTTTTTTCTGCGTAGGCAGAAGCTACATATGACAGGAGTATAGAAGCTCTGTGCCGGGACAGAGGGATCATGTCAGACGAAAGGTTGGGAAAAATGGTTTTGCAAAAAAGAACGGCGCTTTTAATACTTGCCCTTTCAGGGATCCTTTGCCTTGGGGGATGTGGAAGGAAAGAAAATGAAAAAATCACTTCCATAGAACAGCTCAACAATTCGTCCTATACGATTGGCGTTCCGGAAGGCGGTGCAGGCATGTATATGGCGGAAAAATATCTGCCGGAGGCGGAGCGTAAAACATTTTCCGGCAACACTTCGGGGTACCTTGCCATTTCTCAGGGAAAACTGGACGGGTTTGTTTATGACCGGGTAATGATGGAATTTGCTATTGCCAGTGGTCTTGAGAATGTGGAGATTTTAGAGGAAAACCTGGGAGAAAGTATGGATGTGGCTGTGGGAATTTCACCTAAAAGCCAGATTGACAATTTAAAGGATAAAGTGAACCAGTTTCTGTCGGAAGCAAGAGCCGAGGGGACGCTGGATGATATGTATGACCGCTGGGTAAGCAGGGCGGAGGGAACCATGCCGGAAATACAGGCACCCCAGATGCCGGACTGTAAGCTTAAGGTGGGCACCACAGGGATGGTTCAGCCATTCAGCTACTATGAGGGGACGACTCTTACCGGATATGATGTGGAGTTGATTTACCGTTTTGGAGCGTGGCTGAATGCGGAAGTGGAAATCAAGATTTACGACTATGACGGAATCATTGCCGCGGCTCAGGCCGGCGACATTGACTGTATTATGGCAAATTTAAACGCCACCGAGGAAAGGCGCAGGCATATCGAATTTTCCGATTGTGTTTATCCTTCGGTGACTGCCGTTATGGTAAGGTCGGAACAGAAAGACAGCACGGAGAAAAAATACGAGACACTTTCGGATTTTGCCGGAGTCAGGTTTGCTTCATTAAGCGGAGGGGTTTACGATAAACTTTTACAGGAAGTAATTGCGGATGCAGAAGATTTTTCCTACTACAATTCTGTTCCCGATATTGTTGCAGCCCTTAAGGCAGACCGTGTGGATGCGGGAGTGCTGGATGAGCCGCTGGCACAGCTTGCGGCAGCAAAAAATGAAGGGCTGAAAATTTTTGAAGAACCTGTCGTGGGGGATAAATATGGATATGCTTTTCCCAAGGGAAGTCCTCTGCGGGATCAGTTTAATGAACTTATTGCAAAGTTTAAAGAGGACGGAACAATCGCTTCCTTAAAGGAAAAATGGCTAGGGGCGGATGAGAGCATAAAGGTACTAACAGAGCAGGACTGGCCGGGGGATAAAGGAATTATCCGGTACTACTATGATGGCGCCCATGAGCCTATGACCTATCTTGGAAGCAGCGGCGAACCTTTAGGGCTTGAGATAGACCTGCTGCTTCTGATTGCACGTGAGCTGGATAGGAAGGTGGAGATGACAACATGTGAATTTGCTTCGCTGATAACCGCCCTTGAAACAGGGAAGGCGGATGTGGTCAGCGGAAGCCTTTCCATCACGGAAGAAAGAGCGAAGCGGGTAGACTTTGCAGATACTCATTATGACTCAGCCATGGTACTTTTGGTGCGTGATTTGGATGGGGCAGTGCAGGAAAAAGGTTTCTGGGCAAATCTTGAGGACAGCTTCCAAAGCACTTTTGTAGTGGAGGGGCGCTGGCGGTTGATTTTGCGGGGACTTGGTGTCACCATACTGATTTCTGTCTTTTCAGGATTTTTTGGTCTGTGCCTTGGCTTTGGGATATGTATGCTGCGCCGGATCAGTTGTAAGTCGATTCAGTGGATCGGGGCGGTCTTTGTTCGTGTGATTCAGGGAACCCCTATTGTAGTTTTTCTGATGATTTTGTACTATGGAATTTTTGGTTCGGTGGATATTTCTGAAATTCTGGTTGCAGTTATTGGATTTTCCATTAACTTCGCGGCCTATTCATCAGAGATGATGCGGACAGGAATAGAAACGGTGGATAAGGGGCAAAGCGAGGCAGCCCTTGCTATGGGCTATACGAAAGGGCAGACATTTTTTAAGATTGTATTGCCCCAGGCGGCCAGGAATTTTATTCCTGTGTTGAAAGGCGAATTTATTTCCATGGTAAAAATGACTTCAGTAGTAGGATATATTGCTGTACAGGATCTGACCAAAGTATCCGATATTATCCGCTCACGTACCATGGAGGCGTTCTTTCCACTGATAATGACGGCAGTGATTTATTTTATTATTGCCAATGTGATGACGGCAGCTCTCTCATTTGCAGAGAGGAAAGTTGCACCAAAGCGGAATAAACGCAGCTTAAAGGGGGTGTGCGTGTGATGGCAGAAAAGTATGAAACCTGGGACGCTTGTGCCGGGGGAAGTATGAACACGAACATAATATCTATCCGGCATCTGCGTAAGGAATATTTAAACGTAACCCCTTTGAAGGATGTAAACGTGGAGATTAAAAAAGGAGAGGTGATTTCCATTATAGGTCCGTCAGGTACAGGAAAGTCAACCCTGCTTCGATGTATTAATCTTCTGGAGACACCTACAAAAGGCGAGATTGTGGTAGATGGTGTGGTGACAACGGATAAGAAATGTAAGGTAAATCTGGTGAGGCAGAAGATGGGAATGGTATTTCAGTCCTTTAACCTGTTTGCACATAAAACTATTATAGAAAATATCATGATGGGGCAGGTCGATCTTCTTAAAAGAAGCCGGCAGGAGGCTTATGACAGAGGGATGGAACTGTTGCGTAACATAGGGCTTGCAGACAAGGCTTTTTCTTATCCGGATGAACTTTCGGGTGGACAGAAGCAGCGCGCGGCTATTGCAAGGACGGTGGCCATGGAGCCGGAAATTATTCTTTTTGACGAGCCGACTTCCGCCCTGGATCCCACTATGGTGGGGGAAGTTCTTTCGGTTATCCGTGGATTGGCAGGGCAGGGAATGACCATGATGATCGTGACTCATGAAATGAAGTTTGCCCGGGATGTATCCACCAGGATATTTTATATGGATCAGGGCGAAATCTATGAGGACGGAACGCCGGAACAGATTTTTGAACATCCAAAGAGGGAGAGAACCCGGATATTTATCCGGCAGCTTAAGGTGCTCCATGTGGAAAAAATTTCACGTGACTTTGATTTTCCGGCCTTTATGACACGTCTTGAGGAGTTCGGACGTAAGCAGCAGTTTTCACAGAGACAGATTTACGCCATGCAGCTTGTTGTGGAGGAAGTGCTGATGCAAAAACTTCTGCCTGTGTCAGGGGAAGAGGAGGAAAGGGATTTTTCTCTGGATGTGGAATATAGTGAGCGGGAAAATTTGGCGCAGATGCGGTTTTCCTATAATGGATCTTCCTTTCATCCTTTTGGGGACGAAGAAGATTTGTCCGGCAGGATGATAAAAGGAATGTCCAAATCGATAGAGCATAAGTTTGTGGATGGAATGAATCATTTTATTATAAGTATATAAAATAAGAAAAGAGGTTGAATCATGAAAATTACAAAGACACAAAACGGAAACAGTTTATATCTTGCACTGGAAGGAAGACTGGACACGAATACGGCACCGGAACTTGAAGCGTCCATCAAAGGTTCCATTGACGGAGTTGAAGAGCTGACTATTGATATGGAGGCTTTGGATTATCTGTCATCAGCAGGGCTGCGCGTCCTTTTAGGAACACAGAAAATCATGAATAAACAAGGAAGTATGCGTGTGACACATGTCAATGATACGATTATGGATATTTTTGAAGTGACTGGGTTTGCGGATATTCTGACTATTGAAAAGGCATAAAGGGAAATGAACGGACTTAATTTATCACAGACTCAGATTGTAATGACGGAACAGGCATGCCCAGGCAGTGCGCGAAATACGATTTCTCTGAAACTCCACTTGCCGGATCATACTCCGCAGAAGGTAAAAGAGGCGGCAGATATTGTGCTTGACAGTGCGGATATTTTTGCTGCCTCCCTTAACCGCCGGGAAGGGGAGTGGTTCTTTTTCCTGGACGGGAGAAAAATATCTGAATGCAGTATTGAAAAAAAACGGGCTGCGGATCTGGCAGAAGAATATATGGAAGTCATGGACAGACGGCCTTTTGATATGGAGCAGTGTCTGTATCGGGCAGAAGTCATTCCTCTTTCAGGAGGAGGGGTTTTTTTGTATGTACGTTTCCATCATGTGATTATTGATGGTTATGGCATGAGCCTGTTTGTGCAGAAAGTATTGGATGTGCTTGCCGGGAAAAAGATTATCCGGTCGGTATTTTTTTCGGAGAACAAACCGATTCGGGAGGAGGCAGGGTTCTGGCGGTCTTACTTTGCCGATGCGGAATTTGAAAGCGCAGTTTTTCCGCAGAAAGTAGATGGAAACAGAGTGGGAAATTTCCGGATCAGTGTACCGGAAAAATTGATGAGAGAAGTAAAAGCGTTTGGGGAGAGAGAGAAGATTTCAATCCCTTATATTTTTTCGTCGGCTTATGCACTTTATCTGGCCCAGGCTACAGGCAAAAAGGATGCAGTGTTTTTAATGCCCCGCTTAAACCGGACATTTGGGCAGATGGGCATTCTGGGCTGTTACACACTGCTTGTTCCGGTGAGAGTGCAGGTGGAAGGGGCGGAGACCTTTGCAGACCTTTGCCGGGAGGTAAAAAGAGCCTCGAGAGAGGCATCAGCTCACAAGGAATGTGGATTTGACAGGATTCTTTCCACTTTGCGTGATGAAAATATGATAGGGGAATCTCTGTCTGAATATGTGTTTAATTATTATCGTTATTCCTTTAGCGGGGATTTTCATCACAGTGTCCGGTTCAGCGTGGCCGGGAATATGTCAAACCATATGACTTTTAATTTATTCCCCAATGAAAAAGGCGGACTGGATTTACAGGCAGATTATCAGGAAAGTATTTACACGAAGGAAAAAGCCGGATATTTTTGTGATGCCATTTTGACAATTGCAGCAGAGGGGGTAGCAGGGCAGGATGTTTCCAATTCCATAAGCGCAGGTAAAACGACGTCCCAAAAGCTTTCTTACATAAAAACATTAGGAAAAGCGGAATGCGGAAAGATCACATCGATGACGGGAAAAACATTTCCTATTAAAGAGGATCTTACGATTCCTTCCCTGTTCAGAAATGCGGTTGAGAAGTATAAAGAGGCTCCTGCCCTGTATGCAGGAGAGCATACCTTTACATTCAGGCAGCTTGATGATATAAGCAGCCGGATTGCCTGTGGGCTTCGGCGGCTTGGGGTAAAAAGCGGCGACAGTATTGCCTTTATGTTAAAGCGTGATTACCGTCTGATTCCTACAATTCTCGGCATATCAAAAGCAGGAGCGGCTTTTATTCCAATAGATCCTGCTTATCCTGCGGAAAGAATTTCCTATATTATAGAACACTGCCGCCCTTCGAAAACCGGCTCATTAGTGGAAAACCGCAGGACTGCCTGGCTGATTTCTTCTAAGGATGTGGAAATTGCAGATAAGTATGATTACATAGAAGTTGATACTCTTTTATCCCGGGAAGCGGAGCCTTTCCTTTTACCGGAAATCGGGCAGGATGATCTTGCCTATATGATTTTTACGTCGGGCACTACGGGACGTCCTAAAGGGGTAATGCTTTCCCATAAGGGTATTGCCAATATTGTGCATCCGGATAACAATCCTTTTAACCGGGATATTACCAGAAACTGTCATGGGATTGTGGCTATTGGATCTATCTGCTTTGATATTTCCCTGTTTGAAATTTTTGTGCCTTTGATGAATGGTTTGTTTGTGGAACTGGGCAATGAGAAATCCATGATGGATGCAGGAGAACTGGCGGCACATATTCTGCGTCATGAGGCGGATATTCTTCATTGTACACCTTCGAGGATCACTGCTTACCTGGCAAATGAATCCTTTCAGAAAGCGCTTGGCAGCGTGAAAGCTGTCCTTGCGGCAGGGGAAGTCCTGCAGGGAAGCCTTGTGAAACGACTGGAAGACATCTACAAGATACGTATTTACAATGGCTACGGCCCAACGGAGACGACGATTGGAGCTACTATCACCGAGGCAGGAGATTCGGTTTCTATCGGTACGCCTATTGCAAACATGGGTATCATCCTCTTAAACAGGGAGAAAAATCCGGTACCCTTCGGGGCTGTGGGAGAAATCTGCATATACGGAAACGGTGTAGGTATGGGTTACAAAGACAGACCGGAGGAAACGGAGGCAAAATATATTGACTGGAAGGGGCTCCGGCTGTACCGGAGCGGAGATCTGGGATACTTTTCAAATGATGGAAGGCTTATGTACTGCGGCAGAAACGACAGGCAGGTGAAACTGCGGGGGCTGCGTATTGAACTATCTGAAATTGAAAATGTTATGGGAGAATATCCCGGTGTGGCGGCGTGCTGCTGTATGATACGGAAAATCGAAAAGGCCGATCATCTGGCAGGCTTTTATACAGTATTATCGAAAGGATCCGTGGACGAGGAAGGATTAAAGGCTCATATGAAAGCAAGGTTAACCTCTTACATGGTGCCTGATGTGTTAAAGAAACTTGACGTTATGCCCCAGACGCCCAACGGCAAAACCGATTTAAAGGCTCTTGAAGCAGAACCGGTGGAATATGTACGTGTCTATAAACAACCAAAGACAGAAAAAGAAAAGCTGATTTGCGGCGTTTTTGAGGAAGTGCTGTCTATAGGGCAGGCAGGACTTAATGATAACTTTTTTGAGTTGGGCGGCGATTCTTTAAATGCGGTTACTGCAATACTTAAAATAGAAGAAAAGCTGGGACTTTCGGAAAACCAGTTGGAATTTGGGGATTTATATCAGTTTCCAACACCTGCTCTTTTGCTGGAGCGGATTTTTAAAAAGGCAGATGGTGCAGATGACGCGGGATATGACATTAAGTCCCTGAATTACAGCGGATTTGCAGAATATCTTGCCGATCATACTAAGAATAAGATAAAAAATAAACCTCTTGGAAATGTGCTTCTGACAGGAGCGACAGGGTATCTTGGCATACATATTTTGGTAGATCTGCTTAGAAATCAAAATTTATGTGACAAAATTGTTTGTCTTTCAAGGCCCAGGAAAACTCTTACGGCCTTAAAACGGGTAAAATCTTCTTTGTTTTATTATGCTGAGGAGGATTTCTCTGAAGATTATGGTAAGAAATGGATGGTGGTGGAAGGAGATATTACGAACCCGGATATTTTTGCCCAGGAATGCCCGGTACCCATTGACACTATCATAAACTCTGCTGCTAATGTATCCCATTTTTCTTATGGGGACAATCTGGAAAAGATCAATACGGAGGGTGTTAAAAATCTGATACGTTTTGCCAGGAGGGAACATGCAATGCTCTGCCAGATTTCTACCATCAGTGTTGCAGGCATGACTGCAGGGATGGCGGAAAAGGACAGCTTTAGCGAGTCGGATTTTTATATCGGACAGGAAATACATAATAAGTATATTTACTCTAAATATATGGCGGAATATGAAATGCTGCGGGCGGCAGTGGAGGATGGGCTGAAAATAAAGATCATACGCATTGGAAATCTTCAGGGGCGTATCTGCGACGGGGAATTTCAGATGAATCTTCATTCAAATGCTTTTGCGCGCCAGTTTTCTTCTTATATAAAAATAGGTGCGGTACCCAAATCTGTCTATGAGGGAAGCGTCAATTTTTCACCTGTGGATGAGACGGCTCACAATATTGTTATACTGACAGCTACGGAAGAGGACACGGCAATTTTCCATGTATATCCGCCTACGGAACTGAAATTTGCAGATTTGTTTCAGGGAGCCGGTAAGCTGGGGTATTCCATTGACGTACTGTCTGACGAAAAATTTTTTTTACTGATGCAGGAGCGGAAACGGACGGAGGAAGGCCGGGAACAACTGCAGGGGCTTATGACAAATGAACTTTCTAAAGGGCGTCAGGATATTCCAGTGTTACAGGATGCTACCAACCAATATTTAGAGGATTTGAGGTCAGGATGGAGTGCCATTACCGAAGCATATTTAGATAAATATCTGTCCGCCTTAAGCGGGATGGATTTATTTTAAAGGAGAGAGATATTAAATGGTTTCAATTGCACTTTGGAGTTTTGCAGTTTTTATGGCATCAGTTTTTGCCGGGCTGCTGACGGGGATCACACTTACCCCCAAATATAAAGGGCCGATAAGGGCCGTTTTCTGGACCATCGGGGCCATCGTGGGATATAGCATGGCGTTTGTGAGTTATTCTGTTGATCTGTACAATGACGCGGTGGGGATTCTGGGGCTTTCTGCTCTTGTGTGTATTGTGCCGCAGTTTTTATATAAGGACAGCTGGTCTACCAAACTTACAATTTCATTGATGGCCTGTCTGATTGCCAATGTGAGTACCTTTATGTTCTGCGGAACTACGGATACTCTTCTTGGACCGGCGCTTGGATTGATTAAAGAAAGCCCGTATGATACACCGAATCTGCTTTTCTTTATAGGGATTAAACTTTTTGTTTATGCAATTCTTTCAGTTTTGTATGCACGTTTTCTGAAAAAGACAATACACCGCACCATTGAGGCGGTAGGGGGCAAAATGATGGTGTTCCTCCCTGCACTGTTTATCTCGGTGATAGGTTTTTATTTCATTAATCTTGTGTCAAACGGTGTGGGGATTTATCCCGATAACCCCTGGTTCTTCCTGCTGTATATTACAGTGTGTCTGATATTTGTGGTTGAATTCTGGATGATTTTTTATTCCATCAACCAGAGCGCAAAGACGATAAAAACAACAGCGGAACTGAACGTGGCCACCAATATCCAGAAGTCTATGCTTCCCTGCATTTTTCCGGCTTTCCCGGAAAGAGAAGAATTTGACGTGTTTGCACTTATGGAGCCTGCAAGAGAAGTAGGCGGCGATTTTTATGATTTTTTTATGGTAGATGAACGCCACCTGGCTATTGTGGCAGCAGATGTATCCGGCAAAGGCGTTCCGGCAGCGCTGTTCATGGTTATCGGAAAGACACTGATTAAGGATCATACCCAGCCGGGCAGGGATTTGGGGGAAGTGTTTACAGAGGTAAATGATCTTTTGTGTGAATCCAACAGTGAGGGAATGTTCATTACCGCCTTTGAAGGGGTATTGGATCTTGTGACAGGGGAATTCCGGTTTGTAAATGCGGGGCATGAGATTCCTTTTATCTGTAAAAAGAGCGGGGGATTTGAACCATATAAAATACGGGCGGGATTTGTCCTTGCAGGCATGGAGGGGATGCAGTACAAATGCGGTTCCATGCAGCTTGAAGTGGGAGATAAATTCTTTCAGTACACAGACGGGGTGACGGAGGCTACCAACAAGGATAATGAATTATATGGCATGGAGCGGCTTGAAAAAGTGCTTTGTGATAATGCAGAGCTGCCGCCATCGGAACTGCTTCCTGCTGTGAAGGCGGATATTGACGCATTTGTAGGCGGAGCGGAACAGTTTGATGACATTACCATGCTTTGTTTTGAATACAGGAAGCAGATGCAGGGATAAAACAGCGTACAGACAGCTCCTTTAGAAAATACCGAAATTGGAAATAAGAGAAAAAATTATGGGAAAGATGAAATTAAGTAATGAAAATATTGCGCGGGCAAGCAGGCTTGCAGAAAAGACATTTGGAGAATGGGGCGTTGATGCCAGAAATATTCTCCAAATCCGGCTTGCAGTGGAGGAAACGCTGTTAAAGTACCAGGAGTCTTTCGGTGTGGAGGCAGTATTTGCACAAAAATATATCAAACGTCTTAATCGTATCCGTCTGGAACTTTTCCTGCCAGGGGAAAGGGTTGATCCCTTTGATACAGGGGAGGAAGAACAGAGCCAGGTACTGCGGGGGCTGCTTGCCAATATGGGGGTTGCACCTGCGTGGCAGTACAAAAATGGAGAGAATCTTATTTTATTTACTCCCAAAAAGAAGAAACGTTCTCAGATGGCTTCACTGGCACTGTCCGTAATACTGGCTTTTTTGTGCGGAGGTATGTGTAGTTTCCTGCCGGAGAGTGTCAGGACTTTTCTTGCAAATGAGATTATCAGCCCGGTATTTAACCGTTTTATGGGGCTTTTATCAGCCATTGCAGGTCCTATGGTGTTTCTTTCAATTGTATGGGGAATATACAGCATCGGGGATATGGCAGCTATGGGCAGAATCGGAAAAAGGATGATCGGACGCTTTATGCTGATGACGATTCTTCTGACACTGCCCGCATGTGCGGTGACCATGCCGTTTTTTTCCCTTAAAACCGGAGATGGGGGGCGGTTTGATTTTTCAGAATTATTTCAAATGGTTCTGGATATTGTACCAGGCAATTTTTTTACGCCCTTTACAGAAGGGAATCCTATGCAGATTATTTTTGTGGCAGTTTTAATCGGAATGGCAATGCTGATTCTGGGAAACAAAGCTACGGTTGCCGCGGCCTTTGTGGAACAGTCCAATTATATTATACATCTGATTATGGAGGCAGTCAGCTCTTTTGTTCCCGTGTTTGTGTTCGGCAGTATTTTAAATATGATACTGGGTAACAACTTTTCGATATTTCTTCCTGCATATAAGCTGGTTCTGGTAATGCTTATGGGGGATGCTGTTCTTCTGGCTGTGTATCTTGTGCTGGTATGCACAAGGAGGAAGGTGCTGCCCCGGGTGTTGCTGAAAAAGATGATGCCCACTTTTCTGATTGCATTAACCACGGCATCTTCTTCCGCCGCATTTGGGGTGAATATGGAGTGCTGTGAAAAAGACCTTGGGATTGATAAAAGGATAGTCAATTTCGGTATTCCTTTAGGGCAGGTTATCTTTATGCCGGGAGTTTCCGTTATGTTTCTTGCGGTGGGATTTTGTATGGCTGAAATCTATGGCGTGACGGTTTCTCCAGCGTGGCTGGCTACGGCCTGTCTCATTGCTATTGTGCTTGCGGTGGCAGCACCTCCTATTCCCGGCGGTGCGCTGACCTGTTATACGATTTTGTTTGTCCAGCTTAAGATTCCCATGGAGGCTGTAGCGGTCACGATTGCCCTCAATGTAATACTGGAATTTATTGCTACGGCGGTGAACTTGTTCTGTCTGCAGGCGGAACTTGTGGAACTGGCTGCCGGTCTTGATATGCTGGATGTGAGAAAATTGAGAGAGAAGAAAAATTTATTAAGTAGCTGAAAAAAACCGAACTATCAGCGGAAGAAAGGGCGGAAGAAAATGGAAAATGCATCAATGCTGAAATTTCATGGGGACGATATTATTTTGAAAGAAGGCGGAACTTATGAGGAAATGTATAAAATCATATCCGGTTCTGTGGCAGTTTATATCCGGTATGGGGAAAAGGAGGAACACTTGATCGGGATTTATTCCAAGTCCAAGTGTTTCGGTGAAACCAATGTGCTTTCCGGCCAGCCAAGTATTTATACGGTTGTTGCCTATGGGGATGTGCTGCTGATGCGCATTACAAAGGATTCTCTGGAAGAATTTATCAGAAAAAATCCCAGAAATGCAATTGATATCATGCAGAATATGGTACACACCAATATGCTGATGCAGAAAAATATCAATCTACTGCTGGACGATATTTATGAAAAGCAGGATATCAATAAGAGAAGAACAGAAGAAATGAAAGACAAGATTAAACAGTACCGCATGAACGGATTTAATCTTTTAGGAGTTTAAGATGCAGGATTACACTCTGACAAACCATGATATAGATGTGGCATGTCATGAAGTAGAGACATTTTGTGAACGAGCAAATGGGGAAAAAAGGGACATTCTCCGCACACGACTGGCTGTGGAAGAGACACTGCTGAAATATCAGGAAGCTTTTGGCACAAAGGGGACTTTTCAATTTCAGTGCAGAAAGCGGATAAACCGTCTGTATGCCGGTTTATCTATTCCGGGAGAAAGAAACGATGTGGTTCATTCGGACAGCGGCGAAGAAAGCGCTGTCATGAAAGGCATCCTTTCTGGGATGGGGGAAATTCCCACATGGCAGTTTAAAAACGGAGTCAATTACCTTACCTTTACATTAAAAAAGAAAAAATTATCTCCTGCAATATCACTGCTGGCAGCAGTGGCACTGGCTCTTTTTTGTGGTATGGTAAGCAGTTTTCTACCGGAAAAATATGTTGATTTTCTTTCAGAGGAAATGATTACGCTTGTTTTTGACACATTTATGGGGCTGTTGAGTGCTGTTGCAGGCCCCCTGATATTTTTGTCGGTGGCAGGCGGTATTTATAATATCGGGGATATTGCAACGCTGGGAAAAGTCGGAAAGCGGATGATCAGCAGGTTTTTATGGATGACGCTGATTTTTACGACGGTATTTGGCATTGCCATCCTGCCTTTATTTCCTCTTGCAGACAGCGGCAGCAGTTCCTTTCGGCTTTCTGAACTTCTGGAGATGGTTCTTGGAATTGTACCGGATAATTTTTTTACTCCCTTTTTGGAGGGAAATCCTTTGCAGATTATTTTTCTTGCAGCCCTTGCAGGGCTGGCTATGCTGATTCTGGGGGACAGGGCTGCGGCTGTTTCGTCATTTTAAGACCAGGCAAATGCTATTGTATTACTAATCATGGAAAATATCAGTGCTTTTGTCCCCGTTTTTATGAAAAAGTACATAGAAAAAATCAGAAACAAGTAAGCGGTAGATAACGCTCATCTCACATAATACCACCTTTATCAAACAAATATTAATTATTTATAAAACTGCTCTTTTAATAAGTTTAAATAAATATCTAACTCGTCAAATACATCTTGGTTGATTTCCCGCTTTTCATTTGTAATTCGTTTGCTATACCCCTCAACAGTCCCTTTATCTTTAAATTGTGAATAGTCAATAGATTCCATTACAATTTCATCTACTGCCGTCTCCTTATGAAGTACAAGTTTTCCTATAACCACAAGTATGTAACTGAGGATATAAGCACGCATGCGCTTGCCAGTATTATAACACTGCCACCTGTGACAGGAGGATTCATGAAAAAAAGCACATAATGGACAATCAGAGAATAATATAGTGGAATAAGGGAAACTAGGGGAACGGGAATGGCAGCTGCAAAATTAGAGGAACTAAAAAAGGTAGATGTTCGGACGGTAGATGTTAGTACTTTGGAAGATATAGGAAAAATCAGGATTGACAGGACACTGCCAAAGGAGGAACGCCTGCTTGCATTTGCAAGGGAGGTAAAGAACCCTTTTTGCTTTATTTGTAACGGTATGGTGGTCAAAACATCCTATTCCGATACGGGGGAAAGTCTTGAAAATGTGCTTGCAAAGCTATGTGTTGAAATGGCAGAGGTTTAACGTAATTATGAAAATGTTCGGCCTTTCTATGGGCTGTTTTTCTGCGAAATGATATAATGATTATGGACGAAGCAGAGCCCCAAATAGAACAGGTTTGACAGCAAACATGGCTATTTGAGGTGAACATATGGAGACAAATCTAAACACTAAAATTTATAATGCTGACCTTTACCTGCGTCTGTCCAAAGAGGATGGAGATAAGGAGGAAAGCGACAGCATTACAAATCAGAAAGAACTCATTTTCGAGTATCTGAAATCCATGGAGGACATCAGAATCCACGAAATAAGGGTGGACGATGGTTACTCCGGGGTCGATTCCGAGCGTCCGGCATTTCAACAGATGTTAGAGGACATCAAGGCAGGAAAAGTGGACTGCGTGATCACGAAAGACCTGTCACGTTTTGGCAGGAACCATATCGAGGTTGGGAGGTATCTGGAAAAGATATTTCCCTATCTGGGTGTCCGTTTTATTGCTATTAATGACAATTATGACAGTGCCATGAGCGATACGCAGACAGATAATATTATCATACCGTTTAAAAATCTGATCAACGATGCTTACTGCCGGGATATCAGCATTAAAATCAGGAGCAATCTCGAAGTTAAAAGGAAAAAAGGTGATTTTGTAGGCGCATTTGCCCCCTATGGCTATAGGAAATCGGAGGGGGATAAGAACAGACTGGAAGTAGACGAAGAGGCGGCGGAGACTGTCAGACGTATTTTCCGGATGTATCTGCAGGGCAGCAGTGCCTATAGGATAGCCGAAGCACTAAATGAGGAAGATGTGCTTACCCCCATGGATTATAAGAAAGAGAAGGGCAGCGCTTTTTATACGGGATTCAAAAAGAACCTGAAAAGTCAGTGGAGCCACGTGCATGTCTTACGGATATTGGGAAATCCGGTGTATATGGGAACTCTTATTCAGGGGAAGAATACTACGCCCAATTATAAAGTGAAGAAAAAGGTAAAGAAAGAAGAGGATAAGTGGTGTATGGCAGAAAATGCCCATGAAGCCATTATCCCGGCCTCTAATATCAGGATCGTGCAGGAGCTTTTGCGGATGGACACCAGAACCGGAACGGCACAGGAAAAAGTATATGATTTATCCGGCGTGGTCCGGTGCGGAGACTGCGGAGGGAACATGGTCAGAAAAACGGTTCCCTCCGGGCATAAGAAATTTATTTATTATGTATGCGGAAGTCATAAGGCGGATAAATCGGTATGCAGTTCCCACAGTATCAATGCAGAAAATCTGGAAGAAAGTGTCCTTATACTGTTGAATAAACAAATAGAAAGCGTTACGGATATGGATCATATTCTGGGGCAGCTGGAGGAAATGCAGCGTCAGAGTGGAGAATTGGCAAAGAGAAACCGACAGATTGTAAAAAAGAAAGAAGAAATCCGGAAATACTGCAATCTGCGGCTTAATTTGTACGAGGATTATAAAGAAGAGCTGATTACAAAGGAAGAATATAGTGAGTTGAAGGAAACTTATGGGAAGCGCATCCGGACTGCGGAGCAGGGGCTGGCAGTATTAGAAGAAGGAGTGGAACTGCTTGCGTCAGGACTTGGGTATACCTGCGGCTGGATTAACGAATTTAAGCGGTTCGGATATCTTGACAGTCTGTCAAGGGAGGTGGTTGTTTCCCTGATCGACAGGATATGTATTCATGAAAAGAAGAAAGGGGAGCGTTATCCGAGAATAGAAGTTCGTTTTAAATATGCAGAAGAATTTGAGACTGCCTTAAGTCTGATAGAGGATATGCCTTTGGGAAGGGAAAACAAACGCTGCCACGCTCCGCGAGACAGCTTATTGTAACAAACGCTGCCACGCTCCGCGAGACAGCTTATTGTAACAAACGCTGCCACATTTCGCAAGCCAGCTTATTGTAACAATGGACAGCACGTTCCGCGAACTGTACTTATGTTAACAAAGTAAATGACAGAAGGAGGAGGCGGGTTATGGCGAGAACAAGCAGGAAAAGTGAGAAGATTGTAACCCAGAATATAATGCCGGTAGTGAAAGCCGGATTATATTTACGCCTGTCAGATGAAGATAACGGAGGGAAGGGAAAGGACAGCATTCATAACCAGCTGGAACTGCTGCTGGATTTTGCAGAAGGGCTTGAAAAGACAGAGATAGTGGGAACTTATATCGACAATGGCCGGACAGGCACGGATTTTGAACGGCCGGAGTGGGAGCGGATGATGGAGGATGTCAGGAAGCGGAAGATAAACTGTGTCATTGTAAAAGATTTGTCCAGATTTGGCAGGAACTATCTGGAAGCGGGGGATTATCTGGAAAAGGTATTCCCGTTTCTTGGGGTTCGGTTCATAGCGGTGAATGACCATTATGACAGTAAAGGTGAGATATTTAAAGAAAAAGATTTAATAACGGAATTTAAAAATCTTGCAAATGATTTTTATTCCAGGGATATATCAAAAAAGATTATGTCGGCATTCCGTACAAAAAAGGAACAAGGGCAGTTTATCGGAAGCATGGCGCCTTACGGATATATTTTAAAAGATAATCATTTTATAATTGATGAACCTGCCGCTGCTGTTGTCAGAAGAATTTTTTTCATGAAAATGCAGGAGGCAAGTTTTGTGGAGATAGCAAAGACGCTGAATCAGGAAGGTATCCCCTCTCCCAGCAGGTATGCCGGGGAACGTGGGGTAAAGAAATATAAAGATTGCAGCCATATCCTCTGGCAGCCCCAGGCGGTCAGCCGGATTTTGTATAATCCCGCCTACGTGGGAGATATGGTGCAGGGCAAGAATAACTGTTCCATCTATTCAAAAGAAAAACAGGGCAAACGTGAGGAAGAAGCATGGGAGATAAGGAAAGACAGCCATCCGGCAATCATTGAGCGGGAAGTGTTTGAAAAGATACAGGAGCTAAAAGAAAAGAACAGTAAAACGTGGAAAGACAGGCAGGGTGGGACGGGATATGAAAATATACTTGAAGGGATTCTGGTATGCGGCCATTGTCAGCATGTGATGAGAAGAAATAAGGATGTGAGAAAAGGAACGGCACAGTATTATTTTTACTGCGGCTCTGCCTACAATTATTCCCGTACCGAATGCGATACATCTTCTATTATTGACTATAAAATTTTTGACATGGTACTGCGGCAGATAAAGCTGCAGATTGATTTGGCGGTAGAAGTGAAAACTCTGACAGAGAAGATGAAAAAATCCAGCCGTTCTACACTTTTGCTTAGGGAGAAAAAGAAAGCGAGGGAGCAAATAAAAGATGAACTTGGAAGAACAATCTATTTAAAGACAAGTATCTATGAGGATTTGAAACAGGGGGTTTTGACAAAGGAGGAATTTCTGGCGGCAAAGGAAAAATATACCCTGCGGATAACGGAGCTTGAAAAAGAACTTTATAAAAAGGAAGCGGAGCTGGGAGCTTATGAGCAGAACATCAACGGTTCCAACAAGTGGGTGGAAACCTTTTTACATTTTCAGGGGGCAGAAGAATTGACACGGAAAATGGCGGTGGAACTGCTGGAAAAAGTAGAAGTGTTCAGGGATAAGCGGATACATATAAAATTCAGGTTTAGAAATGAATACGAATATTTAATGAGACAACTGGAGACAGAAGATATGGAGGAACCGTGCATATGAAAGAACAGTTTGTGGCTGAATACTTAAGGCTTTCCATGGAGGACGGGGATGTGTTGTCCGACAGCGACAAGGAGGAAAGCGACAGCATTCAGCACCAGCGGGAGCTGATTACCCGGTATTTGCACGAGGGGAATCTTTATCCGGATATACAGATTCTGGAATTTGTGGATGATGGGTACAGCGGAACAAATTTTGAAAGACCGGCAGTGAAACGGATACTTTCCATGGTCAGGGAAGGAAAAATATGCTGTATTATCGTCAAGGATATTTCCCGGTTTGGCAGGAATTATCTGGAAGTAGGGGATTATCTGGAACAAATATTACCTTTCATGGGAGTAAGGTTTATTGCAGTTAGCGACGGGTATGACAGTAATGATTACGAGGGTACTACCGGGGGAATTGAGATTGCGTTCAGGAGCTTTCTTTATGATTTGTACAGCAAGGATTTATCTGTAAAGATGCGCTCTGCGTTGGAGATCAGAAGAAAGAGGGGAGATTTTATCGGACCGAGACCGCCTTTTGGATATCGGTTTTCGGAAAACAAGAAGGTGCTGGCAGTAGATGAAGTGGCGGCGAAATATGTAAAGAGAGTTTTTGAACTTGCCTGTGAGGGATATAGTACAGGCAGGATTGCCGTGAAACTGAATGAAGAAAAAGTACCGACACCAGGACAATATAAAAACCGTGAGAAAGCACAGTACCATCTTCTGGATGAGGAGGGGTACTGGAACCGGAATATGGTTTTAAAGATACTGGAAAATAAAGTATACCTTGGAATCGTAGTGAATGGGAAACGCAAAGTGACGAAGGTAGGAGGAAAACAGTTTAAGCGGGTGGCGGATGAAGAACAGGTTTGTGTTTCCGGCAGGCATGAGGCAATCATTACAAAGCAGGAGTTTTTGGAAGCATCGGAAGTGATAAAATTCCGTGGATGTCAGAGGGGGAAGGAGCACAAAGGAAAGCAGGGCGGTATACTGCTGGGGAAACTGCGGTGCGGGAACTGCAAAAGAAGTTTGAACAGGATTGTTTGTGCAGCGGTGCCGTGTTTTATTTGCGGGAGAGCGGAATATGATAAAGGCAGCGGGTGCTTTAACGGGAGATTGAAGGAGCCTGAGACGGAGAATGCTGTTTTGAGGCATATCAGGCAAAGGTTGGAAGAGAAGTGTAAGGAGCAGTCAGGCAGAGAGCAATCGGATAAGGAGAGGGGAGTGTTGGAACGTAGTGGCGGTTCTTTGAAGCCGGGAGGTGTGCAAATAAAGAGTAAGGGTGCATTGCTGGAAAAGAAGCTGGATGCGTTGAAAATAGAAAAGCAGTATTTGTATGAGAAGTTGAAAATGAAGCAGCTGGGGAAAGATGATTATCTGCGTAAAGTGGAGGATTTGCGGGCGGAGGAACAGAGGATAGGTGAAGAAATCCGGAAAATGGCGGAAGAAAGAATTAGTGAGGAGGAACGGAGAGAGGGGGAGAGAGGGAAGCAGGAGCTGGGAGAGATGAAGCTTAGCAGGGAACTGGTGGAGGAGATGATTGAGGCGGTTTATGTGTGGGGAGAAGGGGAGGTTGAGGTTGTGTGGAAGGTAAATATGAAAAATAGTATAATTTGTTAGTCCTTACTTAACAGCAGCATATGGGGAGAAGGTGAAGGCATATTTGAGGAGAGGGGCGAAGCCGATAAGTGGGGAAGCAGAATATCCGAATGCGCGGGTGGGGGATTATGATATTATAGTGTCAAGTCAGCAGAAAGCCAGTAAAATCAAGGTGTTCCGCTAGCTTAGTCCAAGTATTTTTTCACTGCAAAAGCAGTAAAAAAGGATTGGGACAGGCCTGTTTTTAATCTTGAAACTAAAAATTATGCTACTTGACACTAAATTACCATAAAGCTGTCAGGAGCGGGCGAGGTGCGCTCTAAGGAGGAGCAGGGGAAGCGTTCTGCCCGGAAAAGTGTTCGGAGAGAAGTGGAATGATATTGAGGACTAAGCTTGTTAATTTATTAGCTGCTTGGTCCTTTTTTCTGTAAAAAATAAAAAAAGAGAATCTATATGGGGAACCAGATTACCAGGGAAAGTATGGAATTTATTGCAGGGGAAATTATGGGCATAGTCCATGATTTCAACAGTCTGGAAGATGGCATAAACAGAATTCAGAAAATTCTTGAATGAAATGGGATCGTTGAGGTTATCCCGGATTAAATAGGGAGGGCGGTTTGGGGGGAGGGTGTAAATAATTATGTGTCTTTGGATTTTTTCCTTAGCAGATTTTTACCAACTATAATTAGCCGGAAACCTAGCATTTATAAGGGCTTGTGGGCTCTGGAATAAGGTGGAAGGGTAAAGACACAAAATTAAAAACACTACCAACAGTTCAGCCCTCGCATTCATAAAAACGTCTGCTTCGCATCCGACGCCGCTGTGCGGTTCACCTTTTATTTCATGTGAGGGCGTTCCGCTCATGCAGCAATTCGTAGATCACGCTTTGTGTGCAAGTACCCACGCGCAATCTGCGAATTGTTGCATGGCTGAACTGTTACGGCAAATGTTATTTTTTTGTGAACTCTCTTGAAAACTTGAGAAAAATAAGATAAAATAAGTCTGATTTCGGACTAAAAGGAGGAAAAATCTGTGTATACTGCAAAAGAAGTTCTTGTTACCTTCAATGCAACCATCAATGGATATGAGGAAATCTACCGGGGGGTCGCCAAGTCTTTTGGCTTATCTGATTGTGCATTTTGGATATTGTATTACATACGCCAGTCGGAAGAAAAAGTCACCCAAAAAGATATCTGCAGTTTTATATACCAGCCAAAGCAGACTGTCCATTCTGCCTTGAAAAAGATGGTGGAAGACGGTTTAATTGAGGTTGGGGATTACAATGGTAAACGTCATAAGTATGTCACACTAACGAAAAAAGGCGAAGAGTTTTCCAGGAAAACGGTTGATCTGGTCCTTGCGGAAGAAATTGCAGCCTTTGAGGATATGGATGCCTCTGAAAGAGAACTTGCAATGAAATTACTTGCGAAATACTCGGACAGCCTGTCCCGGCGAATGAGTAAGTTTAGATAGGAGTTATTATGGAAAAGAATTTAACACAGGGAAGTATTAAAAAACACTACTTTAGGTATCTTGGCGCAGCCTTTGGAGGTTCCATGATCTCCTGTATATACGGGCTGGTGGACGTTGCCGTAGTTGGTCAGTATCAGGGGCCGCAGGGTACGGCGGCATTGTCTATTGTAGCGCCGATTTGGACAATTTTATACAGTTTGGGGATTTTGACCGGCAGCGGAGGTTCTATCAAATATACATATTACAGGGCACAAGGGAAGAACGACAAGGCAAATGCCTATTTTACCTTGTCCTTGCTTTTCACTTCGGCTATAGCTGCAGTATGTTGGATCGGACTCACTGTTTTTGATGACCAGCTGCTTCGCCTGTTTGGTGCGGATGATGCTCTCCTGCCATTGGCAAAGACATATCTTCGCCCGATTCAATTTGTGATTCCGGCATATCCGTTTACGCAAATGTTAGCCGCTTATCTGAGAAACGATAATGCGCCGGGGTTTGCAGCCTTTGCGACTTTGTGTGGCGGATGTTTCAATATTTTCGGAGATCTGTATTTTGTGTTTGGGCTTAACATGGGTATGTTTGGCGCAGGCCTTGCGACTGCTATCGGCGTAACGCTGACGATTGTGGTTATGGTTTCTCACTTTTTCAGCAGGAAAAATACACTCAAGCTGGCCCGTGTCCATGGTTATATTCATAAGGCAAAAGAACTGGTGCTCAACGGCTGTTCTGTTTTTGTCTCGGAAATAGCGATGGGAATGATTGCAATGCTGTTTAACCGTCAGATTATGAACTATTTTGGTGCAGATGCGCTGGCGGTATTTGGGGTTATTGTCCAGATATCCGGTCTTGTCCAATGCTTTACTTACGCTGTCGGACAGGCTGCACAGCCAATTGTCTCCGAAAACTACAGTGTGCATAATATAGAGCGCATCAGGGAAACGCGGAAATATTCCCTGTGGACGGTCGCAGTCTTCGGTGTTCTATGGACAGTTGCAGTACGTCTGCTCCCAAACGCTTTTGTGAAAGTATTCATGTCCCCAACAGACAGCGTATTGCAGATTGCGCCCGGTATTATGCAGATCTATGGTCTTGCGTATCTGCTTTTGCCGCTGAACATTTTCGCAACCTATTATTTCCAGTCTGTGATGCAGCCGAAAACCGCATTGATCATTTCTATGGCACGGGGCATGGTTTTATGCGGTGTATTAGTGTTTGTGCTTCCGGCGCTGTTTGGTGCGAAACTTCTATGGTGGGTCATGCCGATTACAGAGCTGGCAGTTGCAATCTATACTATTTTGTGTATGATAAAAAATAACAGAAGTCTTGCATTGAAGTAAGGAACGGGGTAGAAATTTCAAGGGCAGTTTTTCTGTTTCTGACATTGATAAGGATGCCAGTTACCGATTTTCCGTGAGAAATTATTCCCTGCTGCAGGGGATTCCAAAAGAAATACTGAGCAACGCTAATTGGCAGGACGTTGATTGAGATAATTACGTTGATTATTTAAAATTTCTTTAGATGTAAAAATAACGATAGCCGTTCTGAAAAATAGGTTATCGTTTTTTTGCCTTTTGAAATATCAAAAGTGCGGTAATTCCGACTAAGTGGTTATTCAATGGATTGGCAGGTTTCGCCACATTTTTGCTGGATGTGTGGCATAAACCCCGCTGCGCTGTGATGTGGTGTTGTAGAGGGCCGGAAATAAAAATATAATATCCTTAAAAAAGATGGACAGCAGAGGCGCGTTCATTGGTCCACAGGTCAGGAGCCTGGAAAAGGAAACCTGCGGGTGGCAAAAAATAAAATACAGGAGGGAAATAAAATGAACCAGACTTATATTACATTAAACAATGGAACAAAGATTCCACAGTTCGGCATGGGCGTATACATGGTGCCGGCGGGGGAGGAGACGAAGAAAGCCTGCCTTGATGCCCTGAACATGGGCCACCGCCATATTGATACCGCCCATGCTTACCAGAACGATGTGATATGTTGTGAACTGTAGATGTAAACATTTCCGAAAAACGCTGTATTTTAGCGGAAATGCGCATCTGCTAAAATACAACATATCCGGCTGGCTCATTTGTGGTGAATGGAAACTTGCAGATGTTGTGGTAAAGGAAGAAGGTGATAATCCTTTTGTTCGTATCTGTAAACAGTTTAGCACAAAAAATCTGCTCCAATCCATCAATCCTGTCACATCACCTGGTGTAATATCTTCTATGTTATAAATGGTTACTTATTATTTGTCAAGCTGATTGCGGTTTTTAGTCGGGATACATTTATTTTCCCTTTTTCTTCCGCACTCCGTTTTCCAAGAAATATTTTTCGTCAATCGTCATCGGCAGACTGTTTTCTTTCCTGTATGTAAGTATGCTGCCATAGAGCTTTCGTATCTTTTTCAGAGCAGTTTCCCTAATACCCCTGATATTCCGGTCAGACTGTCCGATACTTTCCGCATACTCCGTTGCGGAATAGTCACGCAGGAACAGATAATAGAGCATATTTTGAGGTGCGGCTTTAGTTCCTTTAATATTTTCGATAAGTCCGCATCCACGACAAGCTCATGTATTGTTTCAGGGTGGTCAAAAATAAAATCGAGGAAATCGCCCGCAAGCAGAAGCCTTCTTAAAATCATGTCATAAGAGGGTTTATCGGAAAGATACAATTCATCTGCGCCCCATTTCAGAGGGACAGTGGAGCGTCCTGTCTCGTGGTTTCTTTCCGTTCCCTGTTAACGTCCAGCCTGTCCCACCACCTGATGACTTCCTTAAAATCTTCCTCCGTCCTTGCGCTTTCCTCAATACGCCGGATGGCAAGGGCGCGAGCTTCACGGTGGAGCATATTCCTGTCCGCTTCCGTTATGAAATTCTGCTCCCTGAATGCCGAGAGTTCAGCGTATTTTGGCATTTATGGTCAGTCCTTTGCAAAAAAATAAAATATTGTAGCTGTTTTTAAAAAAACACTTCCGTTTTTATAGCCGTTTTTCTCATATTAGTGAAAGAGTAATTCTTTTTGACTAAAAATCAGTTACACGAAAGGAGGGGCAGGCTATGGGGTACGGATAAAATGGAAATCCGGTTACTAAGTATGGAAGTCAAAGGCTTAACGATTCCACGAACAATTATAAGGGAAATGTGTGTGAAGCTATTTGAGAACGTAGAAATCAATGGACAGAAAGGATTATATTGTATGCTTATGTCCATTGATTTTTCATTTAAGCAAAGTTTTATCAATTTCCAGCCAGATAGATTGACAAATTATTTTCTCAGTGCTAATATTAAACCGACAGTCAGTCTACAAACAATAGGAGGGTGCAGATTCCATGCGTGTGGTAAAAGAAGCGGAAGAACGTAAAAATGAAATATTGGACGTGGCAGAGAGACTGTTTGGAACAAAAGGCTTTGACGGCACCAGCACCAGTGACATTCTGAATGAAATCGGCATTGCGAGGGGGACGCTTTATTACCATTTCAAATCCAAAGAAGAAATTTTGGACGCAATGATCAGCCGAATGATGAGCAGGCTGGTTGAAAAAGCAGAAGTGATTGCAGTACAAAAAAATATACCAGTGCTGGAGCGCCTTACCATGATGATGCTTTCATTAAATGTGAGCGATGGTAATTTTGGACAGGAACTCTTGAAACAGATACATAAGCCGCAGAATGCCCTTATGCACCAGAAAATGGAGAAGTCCCTGCTCTTTGGTATCAATCCTATTATTACGGATTTAATAAGAGAGGGAATGGAGCAGGGGATATGTCAGACGGATTATCCAGAAGAAGCTGCGGAAATGACATTTCTATATGCAAATACAGTGTTTGATGACCTTATGGAACACAGCGAAGAAGAAAAGCAAAGAAAAATAGCTGCATTTATTTACAATCTGGAACGGCTGCTAAATATGGAACAAGGCAGCTTGAAATCGGCTGTCATTCCTATTTTTCAAAACAGCAATAAGTAATACGACATAGCGTTTATAGGGGCAAGATATAATGAGTGATTGTGGACTATTGATTGATAATATAGACAAGATTCATACTACCAAAATGGGAATTGACAGGATTAAGAGAAATCTGAAATTAAATACGGATGATGTTGTTGGATACTGTAAAGGTCTGATTATGAATAAGAATTGCCGTATCTACCGTCAAGGAAAAAATTGGTATTGTGAAATTGACAATGTAAGGCTGACAGTTAATTCTTACAGCTATACAATTATTACTGCACACACCATGAAGTAAATTGTTGTCAAAATGGATATCGTGCATATTCAAGGGGCGCTATTGTTCCTTAATTATTTAATCTGATATAGACAGGCAGACGGTCAATAAGAAAATTATAATGTTTAGAGCAAATGAAAGTTTTATAAATAAGGAAATGCCACGAAAAGTAGCAGAAAAAAACGAAATGTAATTCCTGCCTGCTTGTAATGCAAAATGCGCTTTCCTATACTGAAGGCATCAAAACAAGGAAGCAAAATTCTGCACAGCTTGCTGGGCATTGCTCCATGCAGTGGCAGTCGCATTTTGCTTCGCAAAACAAAAAGTAAAAAATTTAGGAGGAATCATATGACATTTGCAGAAAAATTAAAATCTATCCGCAAGCAGGCAGGTATGTCACAGGAACAGCTGGCGGAGAAACTCGGCGTATCAAGACAGGCAGTTACCAAATGGGAAACGGATGCAGGCATTCCGGATATTGAAAACATTATGGCAGTCTCCGCCCTGTTTGACATTTCCATTGATGAGCTGCTCTCGAATGAAAAAGGAGCAAAAAAGCCGGCGGACTATCTTTATGAGAGCGTTACAGAGTATGACATTGATGAGCCAAAACGCTACGATATGAAATTCGGCGGGGCAAAGCAATTCAAACTGTCGGGATATGAGGGCGAGAAAATCCGTGTCCGCCTCGTATCCAATACCATGCCCACGCTTCAGAATGATTTTAAGGTCAGGATTGATGACATCAGAAAACGGATTGATGTGGAGGTAAATCGTAAAAACGGGGTGACAGAAGCAACGGCAAAAGAAGCGGTCAACATCTTTGTCCAGATACCGACGCCATACATCGGAAAAATTGAATGTGCGGTCAATGCGGAAACGGTGGAAATCCGTTCTTTGGAGTGTGAGAGCATAGAGCTTGATATAAAGACACCGAATGTTATCCTTGCGGATGTCACCGGAACGGTAGAGATTAACTGTAACCTTGATATGGAAGTGGTCTGCCATTCCTTAAACGGGGAGGTTGCAATCAACCAAGTGTCCGCAACTTCAAAAATCTATGTTCCGCAGGACGCAGCGTTTACTGCAATCGCGAAAGGGATCGGCACAAGCATATCTTATGAGAAGGATGGAAAGCAGACCGAGCCTTTCAGTGTGCCGGAGGCGGAGAACATTATTGAACTAAATGGAATTAAGAGCGAGCTTGTTATCTGTACGGACAGGGAAAGGAGCTGACGGTATGAAAACAAATTATTTGAAGAAATACATCATCAGTTCCTATATTCTGGTATGGGCGCTCATTATTTTTGTGGCAGGTATGGCAAGTCTTGTATTCCATGCACCGCCTGTCATCATGTGGATTGTCCGCAATCTGATCGCATGGTCACCAACGTATCTGCTCCTGATCGGCTGGAAACATTTCAGACCGGACGAAACAAGAAGGGTTTTCATAAAACGGTGTTTTTCGGGTAAAGTGAAACTTTTTCCGTTGCTATGTTCTTTTGCACTTACATTTGGGATTAGTGTTTTGGCGTTGTTCCTCTTTTCCGCTGTCATGGGAAAGCCTGTGCTGGCCTATATCAATTTTGGAATAATAGCATTGCCGCTCAGTATTTTTCTGTCCTTTACGTCGGGACCCACAGGAGAAGAATTGGGCTGGCGTGGCTTTATGCGGGAGGAATTCAACAAGAGATATGGTTTCTTAAAATCCTCTGTCTGTCAGGGTTTGGTATGGTGCTTCTGGCATACCCTGTTGTGGGCAGTGGATTCAGAATTTACCGACTGGAGGGCAGTCCCCTATGTCATTTCCAATATTGTCGTCATTACCTGCATGACCGTTTTGATGAACATTTTTTTAGAATGGCATAACAACCTGATTTATTCGGTATTGCTGCACTTTGGATTTAATATCATTTATGTGTTTTTAGAGGCAGATATAGGATTCTTTGTGATTTTGACCGTTCTATATCTGGTAATCACACCAATTGTCATATTTGTACGGAATAAGACTGCTGAAAGGCTTTCGAAAAATGATGATAGTGGAGAAAGGAAAATAAAAGAATGAGTAATTTAGAGAAAATTCAAAAAGGAATGAGGGTGTTTCAGATACTCTCTAAGATTGTTTTGGTATTTGCAATCGTGGGAGTGGCTTTAACATCAATAGCGACTGTCCTCGTTGCGGCAGATGTGTTAAATGAGGAAAACCAGTTTCTTCATTTTCTGTCGGCTTCGGCTGAAATGAGCAAGGGACAGCTTGTAGGCATTTTGACGGCGGCGGATATTTCTCTTTTGTTTGGCGGCGTAATAACATTATTTGTCTATCGCTATTTTACAGCAGAACTGAAAGAGGGGACGCCGTTTACAAGTGCAGGCGCAGACAGGGTAAAGCAGCTTGGAATTATCACGATTGTATTATCTGTCATATCTGTGTGTATTACAGATTTTATTTACGAGAGAATTCACTTGTCGTCATGGAATATGTTTGATGATAGCGGCAGCGTTACGCCTGGGATCTGTTTGCTTTTGCTTGCTATGGTTATACGTTATGGTGCGGAACTGGAGCAGAAAACGAAAGGTGGCAAAATCTGAGGATTTCTATGGAAAAAGGCGAATGGATATTCTGCTCTGTCTGTGGAAATAAGACAAAGGAAATAAATAACATGAATGATAATAAAAGTCAGATTAGAATATACCTGATTTTTATATTAGGTATCTGTTGGGCGCTTGGCATAGCAGCGTTTTGTTTGCAGGGGAACAGTCAAAATACCATATATCAAATTTTGCAAAAGGGCTTTACAGCATTTCCCGTTATAGCTGCTCTTTTTACAAGACGCATGACGGGGGACAGATCAGAATGGCGCATTTCTTTCCGTATATGGAAGAACAAAAAGCTATGGGCTTTCTGCGCTTTTGCTCCCGGCATTTTAATTGTGATGGGAACAGTTCTATATTTTGTGCTGTTTCCCGAACAATACAGCGGCATCTTCAATTTGGGCAGTCTGACAGGCACAGAACAGGTGATACATATAGCTAACCCGCTGCAATTCTGCGTGATATGCGTACTTGCTGCGGCGGTATGTATTCCGATTCAAGTGCTGGAGCTTGGGGAGGAAATTGGCTGGAGAGAATATCTGCTCCCAAAACAAATAGCGGAGTATGGAGTATGGAGTGAGAAAAGGAACATTGCTGAATGGTCTTTATTGGGGAATCGCCCATTTGTTGGAAAGCTGTAGAGAGCATGAAACAGGGATTTATAGAGAGGAAAATATATATGAAAACAAATTTAATCATAGTGGAAGGACTTCCGGGCAGTGGGAAAAGTACAACAGCGGCGATGATTGCTGATGAACTGAATAAAAAGGGAAAAAAGGTTATTTGTGTTGATGAAGGTGTAGGGGAACACCCGGCGGATTATGCCGATTATGATTTCCCTGATTTTGAAACAGAGAGGATGAAGATACTTGAAAAGTGGCGTTCATTTACGAAGAAATCTGACAAAGATGCGGTATATGTTTTTAACTGTATCTTTTTGCAGAATCCGATGTGTGAGACGATGATGAGATTCGGCATGGATGAAACAGCTTCCCAAAACTATATTTCAGAAATAGCAGAAATCATCAAGCCGCTGAAACCCGTCATCATATATATAGACCAGCCGGATGTCAAAAAGGCGATTGACCGTGTAATTGATGAGCGTGGGAATGACTGGCTGAATGCCGTTACCCGCTATCATACCACACAGGGATACGGAAAAGAAAATAACCTTTCTGGTTATGAGGGGTATATTAAATGTCTGGAAGAAAGGAAAATCAGGGAATTAAAGATTTTGCAGGCACTTGACATTGATTATTATATATTGAGTCAGGATATGCAGGATGCAGAATTTTCAGAATTATTTGCCTCTGTAGGCTGGAGTTGCCCTACGCAGGAGCAGCACAAAGTCTTTCATTGTACGCCATAAAGACAGGGCAGTGGCAACAATAAACTGGCTTGGCGATTATGGTATGCACTGGTTTATGAAGGAATTTATTGTAAGCAGGGAATTTCAAGGATAGATGATAGGGGGGAATGATAGATGGAGTTAATTATGCAGCCTACTTTTTTAACGTGTGGACAGGCGTGTATAGCCATGATTGCAGGGAAAAGCGTTGAGGAAGTAATAAGGGATATGAAAACAGATGGAGCTACGAGCATCGGTCAACTGATAGAGATACTTGATGTTTATGGCATTGGACACGCGGAAAGAAACAAGCGGATTTCCAAGAAAAATCCTGTTCCCTACAAGTATTCGATTTTGACGGTTCATACAGATACGGGATATACGCATTGGACGCTGCTTTATGATAATAAGTATTATGATCCGGAGTTTGGTCTGATTGAGGGCGAGTACACATATGGGAAAATCACATCGTTCTTAGAGATCTATGTGGAATGATAAACTGTTCCATTGGCAGGACAATAGTATCAAATTGGAGGGAAAAATATGTATTTCAATTTATTGTGGAATGAGTTCGCCACACTCCCAGAGGTAGAGGCGATTGCACTCGGCGGTTCAAGAGCCGGTGCGAACTACGACGAAAAGTCGGATTATGATTTATACATTTACTGTAACAGCATACCATATGAGAGTATGCGGAAGCGTATTCTGGAGAAGTGCTGCCAGTACATGGAGATTGGCAACTCTTTTTGGGAACTGGAAGATGACTGTACGCTGAAAGATGGGACAGACATTGATATTTTATATAGAAATATCAGGGATTTTTCACAGACAATCCGCTTGGTCGTTGAGGAATATACAGCCTATAACGGTTATACGACCTGCATGTGGCATAACCTGTTACACAGCCAGATTCTCTGCGATAAAAACGGGGAACTGGAAAAGCAGCAAAATAAGTATCGGATTCCATATCCGGACGAATTGCGGGACAATATTATCCGTAAAAATCTGCGCCTGCTGACCGGAAACCTGCCCTCATATGACACGCAGATTAAAAAGGCTTTTGCCCGCAAGGACATGGTGAGTGTAAACCACAGGACGGCGGCTTTTCTGGAATCGTACTTTGACATTATCTTTGCGATGAACAGGCTGACGCACCCTGGGGAAAAAAGGATGGTGCAGTATGCGAAAGAACATGCGGAAATTCTTCCGGCGGATTTTGAAGAAAATCTGGACAGATTATTTCAGAATATGTTTACAGATTCGGACAGAGCATTACAGGCGCTTCGGGAGATGATCAACGAACTGGGGAAAATCATAAAATGCAGTGGCATTAATAGTTTATAGGGAGAGGGGGGGGGTAAGAGATATGAACAGAATAATTAAAAATATGGAGAATAAGTATTTAGAAACATCAGCGCAGTTTGTGGAAGATGTTTTTACAGACTCAGAGGGAAAAGAGTCAGCGAGCATTGTAAAACAGCTTGTCCTTGAAATACGGAGCAAGCGGTTTTATCTGCCGGAGCTGGAACTGATTATGGTCGATGAACTGGATTGTATTTTAGGTTATGCCATGTTTTCGAGGTTTCATTTGGAAGGAAAATATGAAAACGAGCTGCTCCTGCTTTCTCCTGTTGCAGTAAAGACAGAACTTCAAAGACAGCACATATCCAAAGATATTATTGAATACGGCTTTGAAAAGGCTGCTCAAATGGGATATCAGGCTGTTCTTGTAGAGGGGAATCCGCAGAATTACAGGTCGAGGGGATTTCAGACATCTGCTGACTTTGGTATTATGGCGGGAAAAAATATGTCGTTGCCCTCAAAGGAGTGCCTGATGGTAAAAGAACTTGTCAAAGGAGCTTTGCACCATATAAACGGTGTGGTGGATTATTCGGATTATGAGTTTTTAACATAGGGGAAAATGTTTGTGCATGGGGCAGGAAAAAGAACGGAAAGGACAGTGCATAAGCTATGGAAACAGTAATATTGGAAATACTGGAAACGACGGCAATCACAGTCAGCGGTTTCCTGATAAAAAAGTATGTGTTTTTAGAGGCGGATATGGAGGCAAAGAAGCAGAAATTCTTTTATCTGCTCAGTTTTTTCCTTATTGGCGTTGTGTTCCTGATTTTTGGAAAAGATGCCGCGAACATGACAGCACTGCTCTTAATTGGGTTAAATATCTGCCTTGGCAGGAAAAAGCATCGTCTGTGTGGACTGGTTCAGATGCTGCCGTTTCCGGGCATTATCAACGGGCTTCTTGTCCCGACAATGCTTGTCCCGCCGTATTTCTTTGCGCTGTCGGCACAGGAAACCGTAATTTATCAGTTTATCCTTTATTGGGTATTATCTATGCTGCTTCTTTTATTCTATATGAAAGGGAAAAGCTGGCGCAGTTGGTTTCATGAGAATATGCAGCACAGGAGTCTGCGGAAATCGGAAAAATATCTGCTTTGGATTATTGGGATCCTGATGCTGCTCTTTCCCAACCATACGACAAGGCAGATTACGGTGGACAGCGGTAATGTACGGGCGGCGGACAGCATCTATGGGCGGGGGCTGGCTCCGTTTATCGGGATTACCAGCGTTTCCGCCTTTGTTATGACGATTACGATTATCGTGCTGATTATGCAGGGCAATAAGCGTTCCTTTTATCATGAAAAGGTTTCCCGTATGCAGTCGGGCATGATTACTTTCATGGCGGAGGTCGTGGAAAACAGGGACGACAATACGGGCGGACATATCAGGCGTACAGCGGCATATGTGGAGTGTATTGCAAAGGAGCTAAAAAGGCAGGGAAGATACAGTAATATTCTTACGGGCAGATATTTAAGCGATATGGTGGTGGCAGCGCCGCTTCACGACATCGGGAAAATACATATACCAGATGCTGTCCTGAACAAGCCGGGAAAGCTGACGGAAGAAGAATTTGAGATCATGAAAACTCACACCACGGCCGGGGAAGAATTGCTTACCCATGCAAAGGCGGAGCTTGGGGAATCGGGGTATCTGAATACGGCGGTGGAGATGGCGGCGTATCATCACGAGTGGTGGAACGGAAAAGGCTATCCTTATAGCATCAGCGGGGAAGAAATACCGCTCTGCGCAAGGATTATGGCGGTGGCGGACGTATTTGACGCACTGACTTCCAAACGATGTTATAAAAGCGCCATGCCGCTTGAAAAAGCGTATGCGATCATCAGGGAGGAATCAGGCACGCACTTTGATCCGGCAGTTGTGGAAACGTTTTTTGCTGTAACAGCAGACATGGAGGAACAGGAAGAACTAGATAAAATGATTTCGACGCTGTGCCGATGAACAAGTGAGTAATCACTGCTTATCGGCTCTGTTTTGCTTTTGTTATCGGACTATTTGCGCATCAGTTCCAGCAGATACCGGGCTGTGGGTAACTTGACAATCTTTCTCTGAGCGCAGTGTAGGAGAGGCGGTTCGGCAGAGCGGCATCCCCCGTGAGGAAATTTGGGTGACGTCCAAGCTGTGGCCCAGTGAGTACGGGGAAGGCAGGTCTATGGAGGGCACCGACAGGATGCTGGAGCGTCTGGACATTGGCTATATTGATTATTACCTGCTTCACATCCTGAACACGAAATTCTACAATGGGCTGGATGGCAAAGGCGGTGTTGTTAAGAACAGCCATCTGTTTGAGGGGAAGAAAGAGGCAGTGGGGAAATGAAAGAAACCAGAATGGAAATAACATATAGAATCCGATTATGTAAAGCGTGCGGAATGTGCAGTAAAAGCTGTCCGGCGCAGATCAATATTCCCGAAGCATTGGGGATCTATAAGGAGTACCAGGCAGGGGATATGGAGATATTAGAGAAACTGGATGAAATGGAGTCACCCGGAAAGCCGGTGGACTGTATCGAATGCGGCGCATGTTCTGCGAAATGCAGTTAGATGATATTCTCTATGAAGAAGTATTCAATCGCCTTTCAAAAGAAAAACAGTCGGTAATTATCGGGAGAAAACTCGATTTCGCATAAAAGGCGGAGATAAGCCTGAAAAATAAGTTTTAGAAAAGAAAACACTCCGAATTAGAGGGCAAAGATGATTGGAAAGGCTCTGTATCATGCAGGGCTTTTCTTGTTTGACAAAAAGACAGAATGAATGAGTGGGATTTCGCCGTAACCGGCATTCGTGGAAAAATCTAAACTTTTGAATTTTTCCACAATACAATTTTAGGTACTTGTCATTGCCCAAATCTCCACATATAATTGTAATGTGGCTGTAACCTCGGCATATGGATGTGTAATTTAATGAACGGAGGAACGTCAATAATGAACAGAATTTTGATTATAGATGATGATAAGGAGCTTTGTATACTAATCAAGCAGAGTGTTTTACAGGAAAGCATAGAAGCCGACTGCTGTTATTCCGGAAAATCCGGTCTGTTGCAACTGAAGGAAAAAGAATACCAGCTTGTCATATTGGATGTCATGATGCCCGGCTTTGACGGCTTTGAAACTTTGGAGCAAATCAGAAAAGAAAGCAGCCTGCCAATCCTGATGTTTACATCAAAAAATGATAGTGCTTCAAAAGTGCGTGGTTTACGGGCGGGGGCTGATGACTATCTAACAAAACCTTTTGACATGGACGAGCTGATTGCCCGTATTCTGTCATTGATTAGACGCTATACTCGCTTTAACTCAACAGACGGACAGTTACAGACATTTGCTTTTGACGGGCTGATTATTGACTTTAATAACCGTTCTATCCATGCGGTAAATGGTGATTTTGAACTGCCGCCGAAAGAATTTGATTTACTATTGCTTCTTGCAAAAAATCAGGGAAAGATACTAACAAAGCAGCAAATTTATGAAAATGTATGGGGAGAAGATTATGTCTATGATGACAGCAATATTATGGCAATTATCAGCCGTCTGCGGAAAAAGATAGAAGAGAATCCGGGCAATCCACGGTATATACAGACAGTGAAGGGGATTGGCTATCGTTTCAATAGGGAGGTGTGAATATTGTATACAGAAGCAGTTACAATGATTGCACTGGGTGTTGCGTTTGCTTCGGTTTGCGGGGCTTTTTTTATAGTCCGGCGTGTGAAAAAGCAGCTATTAGAAATGTCTGACATTTTGGAAGATGTAAAAAATGGAAATGGAAACAGGCGTATCTTATCGGAAACACATGAACTTGTGGCTCCACTTGCTTATGCAATCAACGATATTATCCTGTCCTACGAGAACAGGCTTTCTGCCTATCGTCAAACAGAAGAAACCAACAGGCAGCTTATGACGAGCCTTTCCCATGATGTAAGGACACCACTCACCACACTGATTGGATATTTGGACGCTGCACATAAAGGGATTGTTGATGGGAAAGAATGTGACGATTATATAGAAACAGCCCGCCGGAAAGCCCATGATTTAAAAGAATATATAGATGTGCTTTTTGACTGGTTCAAGCTGGGTTCAAATGAATTTTCGACGAATATATCTATTGTTGATTTAACGGAACTGACACGGAACATACTGATTGATTGGATACCCATATTTGAAGATACGCAGATAGATTTCACAGTGAACATTCCAGAGCAGCCGTTTAGGGTGCAGATTGATCCAGACGGCTATATGCGGATATTAAACAATCTGATACAAAATGTGATTTCCCATAGCCATGCGGATAAAATAGAAATATCTTTATCAGGGCAGGGAGGGAATATAAAAATTTTTTTGTCTGATAATGGAGTAGGGATTGATAAGAAGGATTTGAAACATATTTTTGAGCGGCTTTATAAATGCGATAAAGGGCGGTCTGAAAAAGGCAGCGGACTTGGTCTGTCTATTGTACATCAGCTTGTAGCCAAATTGAATGGAACAATAACAGTGGAAAGCACACCGGGAGAGGGAACCATTTTTATCCTGCTTTTCCCACTGGCAGAATGAATTAATACTGTTTTATGGTGGCAATAGAATCTCCGTCCTGCGGGGATTTTATTTTTTCAGAGATTTGCTTCTTTAAATGCAAGGTTAATGCAAGGTTCGTGCAAGGTTAATGCAAGGTTGGCGTGATAGAATAGCAGACATGAAAAACTTTTATTTCATAAAAGGGAGGTTTCGTAATGAGCAAATATGTAATTGAAACAAAAAATCTTACAAAACAATATGGAACACAGAAAAGTGTTGCCAATCTGAATATCCATGTTCAGAAAGGGCGTATCTATGGTCTGCTTGGCAGAAATGGAGCCGGAAAAACGACGACAATGAAAATGCTGCTTGGACTTACACAACCGACTTCCGGGGAAGTGTCGATTTGGGGAAAGCCTTTGGCGGCAAATGAAAAGAAGCTGCTGCCCCGTATTGGCAGCCTGATTGAATCCCCCGGATTTTATCCTAATCTTACCGCTACGGAAAACCTGCGCATTTTTGCTACCCTGCGGGGCGTGCCGAATCGAGGCGCAATTAAAAACGCACTTGATTTGGTTGGTCTGCCTTACAAAGATAAGAAGCTGTTTTCTCAATATTCGCTTGGCATGAAACAGCGGCTGGCGATTGCTCTTGCCATTATGCATGACCCGGAACTTTTGATCCTGGACGAACCGATTAACGGTCTTGACCCGATTGGAATCGCAGAAGTCCGTTCCTTTATCCGTGACCTCTGCAATGAGTGTGGAAAAACAATTTTGATTTCCAGCCATATCCTTTCTGAAATTGCATTATTGGCTGATGATATAGGCATTATTGACCACGGTGCATTGCTGGAAGAAGAAAGTCTTGCGCAGCTGGAAGCAAAGAGCAGCAAACATATCCGATTTGTTGTTTCTGATACGGCACAGGCGGCAAGAATTTTAGAGCGTATCTTCCATGAAAGCCAGTTTACCATACAGGATGACCACAATATACAGGTGCATAGCCTTGATTTACCAATAGGAAAAATTGTTACTGCTTTTGTAGAAAATGGCTTGGAAGTATCGGAAGCCCATACTTGTGAAGAAAGCCTTGAAGATTACTTTAAACGTGTAACAGGGGGTGAAGGGATTGCTTAAACTTGTTATTTGTGAGTTTTCAAAATTGAAGCGAAAAAAATTTATATGGCTGGTTATTCTTTCGGCATTTTTATTTCCCGTGCCGCTGACAGCATTGATGACTATGCCCCAGACAGCAGGACAATATGACAGCAAAATAGATATTTTTAATGATTATTTTCAGTTTGTTATGGGATATGGGGTAGAACTTCTTTTGCCATGCGTGATCGGGGTGATGGCAGCCATGCTCTTTTTTATGGAACGGGATAATGATACATTTAAAAACCTGCGTACAATCCCTGTCACAAGCACACAGATGATTTTGGCAAAAATAATTGTCTTGTTCTTTTTTGGGAGTATTTTTAGTCTGACATCGGCATTTATATCAATTCTGTGCGGCGGGATGATTGCAGAAGTAAACAACATTGCTTACAGATTATTTTTTGCGCTGGAAATGGGGATTTTTATTACCGCCGGGACGCTGCCGTTAGTCGTTCTCGTAGTGTTCTTTAGCAAGAATTATGTATTTTCTGTTTTATTATGTGTTTTTTACAGTGTTCTAAGTTTGACAGCCGAATCATCTTTTGGCGCACTGCCTAAAGTGATGTGCTGGTTAATGCCAATTCCGTTTACAACCCTTTGGAGTGCAGGGAATTTAACAGCACATGGAGCTATGGACGGCGTGGGGATGCTGGAATATTTAATTCCGACTACATTTCAGACAATCATTATTTTAGCCGTTGTTGCTTTGCTTTCTGTTATATTGGTTGATTATATGTATAAAAAGAGAGGAGATGAATGATATGTTTCGCATGGTTAAGACCGAAATATGGAAATTAAAACGGTATCATATGATATGGGCAGGTGTTTTTCTGATGCTGCTTTCCGTCCTGCTGACACTTTTTTCCACAACCGCATTGGACGGAACAGTCTGGACATTTTCTTTTTTTACGGAACAGGTGATCAAAAACAATGTTACCATGATTTTTCCCATGTGTATTGTTTTGATTGCCGGATATATCATAGCAAGGGAAGCAAAAGACGATACGCTGAAAAGCATTTTGACGATACCTGTTTCATATAGAAGTTTGCTGTGGGGGAAGCTGCTTGTATGTGCATTGCTTTCTTTGTTTTTTGGACTGGTAAGTGCGGCATTTACGGTAATCGCTGATTTGATGATGGGATTTCCGGGAATGTCTGTAACATCAATATTACAGACATTTATTCAGATTATTTTTAACTGCCTGTTTTTGTATATTGGTGTCATGCCTGTTATTGCATTCGCCGCCCGCATACCAAACGGACATATGATCGGAACAATTATTGCTTTTGTTTATGGTTATGGTGGTATGTTTGCCTCTGGAGATGCTGCGTTAGCCAATATTTATCCCGTTACTGCAAGTTTGGGTTTAATCAGTTACCGAAGTTATGATTCTGGGGTACATTGGAATGTATCAACCTGTTTGTTTAGTATGATTGCGGCATTGATGATTTCTGCTGTTTTTGTATTTACTGCAAAAGGAAATGTACCAGTTAAAAAAGCAAAAAAGCGTAAAAAGGCAATAGCCAAAAAAGGTTGGTAAGTGGAGGATATAGAAATGAAAAAGAAAATGATTGCAGGTTTTTCGGGAGCTGGCAGCACATACTATTATTCACAAATTGATAATAGTAAAGTGGAGCGGGTCGAATCGAAAGGCGGCGTAATTAACTTTAGCGGAAGTATGGATTATTCATACACTTTATTTTCTTACAATGAGAATGGGAAGAGGCACAATATGATGAACTTTCTGTTGCTGTGCAGAGCCATTATGCGGCATCGGCAAATGAGTAAGGTTAGTTGTCTTTAGATAAATAAAATAACTGAAAGGTTGATGATATGCGCTATAAGGATAAATATTTCTCTTTTCTGGCAATAAGTATTCCGATGTTGAGTTTGTCACTTGCGGGATGTTCAAAAGATGAGATTCTGGATCAGTATAATAATGTTGTCCAATCAGCCGGAAATGCGGCTCTTACAAATGATTTTTCACTTAAAGGAAATCGGACATATGGGGATGATTGCTATACTGGAACTTATACAGCAGATTACAAGGATTTTTCCAAAACAGAATATCTCTTTGGTGGAATTTCTATCGAGCGTGAAAATGGCAAGGACATTTCTGTTTCCTGTGACTTGGAAATTACTGGGGGAACAGCACAAGTATTTTGGATTTCCGGCAGTGATTCAATGCGATCTGGGCTGTTTTCGTGACCGCTTTATAAAATCAACGGCGTTCTGTTTATGAAACAGATGAAACAATGAAAGAGCGTTTCCCGGATAAAAACACAGAAGATTCCCTGGAAAAAGAACTGGAATACTGTCATGCCCTGATTTCGGTCATCAAAGAAAAAGAAGAACTGTGCAGTTATCCTAAAATACAGGAAAAGCTGAATTTATTAGAAGAATCCGTAAAAGATGACCTGGAACATCCTGAAACTTCACAAGATGCAGAGGCAAAGGCCGGCCATAAGAAAGCGGATACCTCTTTCTTTGGATACAAAACGCATATAGCAATGAGTGAGAAACGTATTATTACAGCAGCCACCGTTACCAGAGGCGAAAAGACAGATGGAAAAGAACTGCCGGAACTGGTCCGCAAAAGCAGGGAAACCGGACAAAAGAGGATGAATTTGAATTTAATAAAGATGCAGGGATGTACCAGTGTAAGGCGGGGCATCTGGCAGTCCATAAATACCTGGACAGGCGTAAAAAAGAAAACATACAGCGAAACCCTAAAAAGCGATGCCCACAGTAAACAGGCAGCGACATCATCAGGCCTTACTAACATGGAGATGCAGGGGGCAATGACATAGCAGTACCTCACAATACCGCCATTTAGCCGCTTGTATTCTGTTTTGGCGCATGATAATCTTCCTTTTATATATAGTGATACTTTTCCCTTTTCTGCAAAAATACCAACCAATGGCGAACCCCAAATAAAAGCTGCCGCAAAAATAGAGATAGAAACAAAAACAATGAACCGCATACAAATAGAAAATACATTCTTTAGCTGTTTTTCATCCTGCTTCCCATAGTTATAGCTGATAACAGTTAGTTATATGCTTTAGATGGGGAGATAGGTTGTAACTATGTTAAAGCATAGTTTATTTATATCCGTACCCATTGGAAAATATGGTAAAATTAAGCAGAAACATGATGAAAAACTGCCAATTACAATATAAAAGAAATAGCTAAATTTGGGAGGTAACTATGGAACTTAGAAAGTTGAATTATGCTTTGACTGTCTGCAAAGTCGCATCAGAATCTGATATTGAATTAAATAAGGAGTTTTATTTCATCGGAAGAACGGATGAAGAATATTCATTGGTGTGTATTACTGAAGATACGCCTGCAAATACGCTGGAACGAGAGGATGGATGGAAAGGCTTCAGAATACAGGGGATATTGGATTTTTCAATGATTGGTATTCTCGCCCAACTGGCTGATATTCTGGCAGAGAACAAAATCGGAATATTTGTCGTATCAACTTTTAACACAGATTATATTCTTGTGAAAGAGGAAAATTTTGAAAGAGCTTTAAAATCATTAGCTTTTGCGGGATATGATATAGTCTGATGTAAGTTGGATATTTTGTTACCCAAGAAGTATTATTAGGTTGTTTAGCTAGGAGAAAGTATGACACTACAACAATTAAAATATATGATAATCGTTGCGGAAAGAGGTTCTATTACAGAAGCGGCAAAAGAACTGTATATTTCTCAGCCAAGTCTTTCCGGCGCAGTCAAGGAAGTAGAAAAGGAATCTGGAATAACAATTTTCAGCCGCTGCCGGGCAGGAGTAGCACTGACAAAGGAGGGAATGGAGTTTTTAGGATATGCAAGGCAGGTAGTTCAGCAGATGGGACTTCTGGAATCAAAATATATTGATAAGAAACCTGCAAAACAAAGGTTTTGTGTTTCAACGCAGCATTATACTTTCACAACAAATGCGTTTGTGGAATTGATACAACATTTTGGGCAGGAACGGTTTGAGTTTATCTTGAATGAAACGCAGACGCACCAGATTGTGGAAGATGTGCGGAACAGATTTAGTGATTTGGGAATCCTGTATCTTTGCAACAGCAATGAAAATGTGTTGAGAAAGCTGTTTGAAGAATACAATTTGAACTTTTTTGAATTGTTTACTGCAACGCCCCATATTTTTATAAGTAAAGACCACCCATTGGCAAAATGCACATCTGTCAGACTGGATGATTTGAAACCATATCCCCGGCTTAGTTTTGTGCAGGGAACTTATGAATCTTCCAATTATTCGGAGGAACTTTTCAGCAATGAACCCGCTGAAAGGAGTATTAAGGTCAGTGACCGTGCAGCGATTGTAAATCTGATGATCGGATTGGATGGATATACAATCTCAAGTGGTATTTTCCCTAAATATCTGCAAGGGGATTCTATTGTTTCTATTCCTCTGGAGGAAGATGAGGTGATGCATATTGGGTATATACTGAACAAGGATAAAGAACTATCGGAATTAGGAGAGATTTATGTTGAGGCTTTGAAACAGTACCGGACATAAATAAAACATAGGCTTATCCTATGTAACAGCATATAAAACAGATATTACCTATTACATGGCGTTCCGTGCTAAGATATAGAAACGGAAAGGAGGCAAAAAATGCCGGGTTATGTATTAGGTAATTTTTTTATCTATTCTGTTATCAATGCTTTTACGCCGGGACCGGGAAATATACTGGCGTTAAATACAGTAACAAATTATGGATATAAAAAAGGGAGACCGCTTTATCGGGGGATATTTGCAGGATATTATGTTGTACAGGTAATTTGTGCTGTTTTCGTGTTTGGGGTAAGCACCTTTTTACCGGATTTACTTGGAATTATGAAATACATAGGAGCTGCCTATATTTTATGGCTGGCAGTCCATATTGCGTTAAGCAAACCAACTACAGGCACTGTGGAAAAGTCAGCATCATTTCTAAAAGGATTTTTACTTCAGTTTGTCAATGTAAAAATCTATTTATTCGGAATTACGGCATTGACAGGATATGTCACGGAATATAGTGCCTCTCTATGGGTTTTGCTCTTATTTGGGATTATCATAGCCACGATTGGAACGATTGCAACGCTTACTTGGATTGGTATGGGGGTATTGATACAGAGGGCATATCAAAAATATTACAGGGTCATTAACATTATTCTTGCATTAACATTGTCAGAGTGTGTGTATGGCATGTTGAAATAGTGAAAGGGGTGTTGCAAACATGCAGATAAAAAGAAACTTTCTTTTAAATCCCGGTCCTGCAACAACACCGGAACAGGTATTTAAAATCCAGTAAGGGAAATTGGTTCGCTCGCACACAAATATGGTGCAGTTTTTATTGTAGATACAATTTCGACCTATGCGATGAGACCGATTGATATTGAGAAGGATAACATTGACTTTTGTATGGCATCTGCACAAAAAGGACTTATGGCGATGACCGGACTTTCATTTTATATGGACGGTCATGCTGCACATTCCGCATTTTTACGGAATCTTGGTCTGGAAACATTGGCGGTCAGAATGAAGCAGTATTGTGAAAATGCTATGACAGTAGCGGAATATTTAGAGCAGTCAGACAAAGTGGAAAAGGTAAATTATCCGGGATTAAAGAGCGATGAAAATTATGGATTGGTTCGTCTTTCCGTTGGTTTGGAAAATGTGGAGGAAATTATTGCAGATTTTGAACAGGCATTTTCTGAACTGTAAATTTGAGATATTAAAATTTGTTTATTTGAAAGGGAAAGTAGAGAGATGAAAAAAATTCTTTTGGCGACTCCTACCATGCATACGGAGGAGCAGGAGTATATACAGAAAGCATTTGAAACAAATTGGATTTCGCCGTTAGGACCGAATGTAGATGAATTTGAGAATAAAGTGGCTGCTTATGTGGGAGCATCTTCTTCCGCTGCACTTTCATCTGGAACGGCGGCGCTGCATCTTTCGGTTATCTTAGCGGGGGTTAAGGAGAATGATATTGTATTTGTACCCTCCCTGACCTTTGCGGCAAGCGTTAATCCGGTAAGATATGAGATGGCAACTCCTGTTTTTATCGATTCAGAACGTGATACTTGGAATATGGATGCAGCGGCATTAAGGAAAGCGTTTGAAAAATATCCCCACCCGAAAGCTGTTATGGCTGTGCATTTGTACGGCACATCAGCGAATATGGACGAAATCTGCGCACTTTGTAAGGAGCATAATGTTCCTTTGATTGAAGATGCGGCGGAATCGCTGGGTACGACATATAAAGGAAAAATGACAGGTACATTCGGGGATTATGGGATTTACTCCTTTAATGGAAACAAGATTATTACAACTTCGGGCGGGGGCATACTGGTTGCCAAACAGGAAAAAGATGTGGATAAAGCCCGGTTTTTATCAAGACAGGCTCGTGATCCTGCCAGACATTATCAGCATTCTACGATTGGTTACAATTACAGGATGTCGAATGTTGTTGCAGGAATTGGATGCGGGCAGATGCAGCATATTGAGGAGCATATACAGAAGAAACACGAAATTTATAAAACGTATAAAGAAGCCTTTTGGGATATAGAAGAAATAGAAATGAATCCGTTGAACAGGGAGGCTGCCTGCAATAACTGGCTTTCCTGCATGACGATTTCAGCGGACAGCAGTGTAACACCAACGCAGGTTATGGATGCCTTAGATGCGGAAGGTATTGAAACAAGACCAATATGGAAACCGATGCATTTGCAGCCTGTGTTTGAAGAATATGATTTTATTCAGGTAGAGGATGGGATAAGTGTAAGTGAAGATATTTTTAACAGAGGGCTTTGCCTGCCAAGTGATATTAAAAATACAAAAGAGGATATGGAACGCATTATAAAAATCGTGCGGAAACAGTTCCGGGAGCAGTAAAATTGTCGCTGTGGCAGAATAGAGGTTTAGGAGGTTTTTATGAGAAGAATATATAATTTTTCTGCGGGACCGGTCCACGCATTTACTGTGTGGGACGTAAGAAAAATTTCCGTATTGTAAGTATAGGTGATTATCATGTGCAGTAATGTGAAAAGTGCCGCTGCCGGTGCATTGGTGCATCCGGCAATTATGTTTATGAACTCTAACAAGTCAGAAAGCAATATCCGCCGGATTATTCAGGCAAACCGCCAGAAGTGCAGTATGGCAGGGATAGCGCTGATAAATGAAACGATTGTCAACAAGGGACCAAACCGTGACATTGACAGGGATGTGGTGAATATGCTGATTACACGCCTGATCAGCGGGCAGTATGCGCCCGGTGGTGGTAGTCAGTAACAACATGGCATACAAGTACAGCACTGCCTTAACGGTTGTTCCGCTATCCACTAAAATCTATAAGAAACGGAACCTGCCTACGCATGTATTCATATCTGCGTATAAGACGGAGGGACTGGATCAGCACAGCATCACATTATGCGAACAGGTAACGGTGCTGAACTTTGACCGCTTCATAGAAAATATGGGAAAGGTTGATGAAGAAACGCTTGGAAGGATCACGGAGGGCGTACAGGTGCAGGTAGGAGTGTTTGACAGATATAATTAAAGGATTGAAATAATAATATATCTTTTGGGAGCCGGGCAGATGCCCGGCTTTTTACATACAGAGGCTGTATGTCATAGGACAATCTGATAGAAGAATAAATATAGTAAGGAATGGTGCAGGATGGGGAGTGCAATGCTTGATATAACGGATGAAGAACTGGATGCAATGGAAACGGTGGATGTTCGGACAGTGGATATCGATACCTTGACAGACATTAGGGATATTAAAATTGATACAAAACTTCCGGTTGAAAAAAAGCTGGCGCTCTTTGCAAAGCAGACGAATAACCTTTTTGTTCACCGTATTGGAGATTATGTGGTAAAGGTTCATTTTCAAAAGGAGGGACCAACCATAGATGATAAGATGGAAGAATATTTAAGGCATTTAGCAGAAATTCATATTTGAATAAATTCATATCTGAATTAATAAAAAGCCTTGAAAGGATCGGAAAGTTATGTTGACCTTAAATCAGGACAAATCAGTGGTTGCTTTTGATTTATGGTTGATGTTAGCTGAATAATCGTAAGCCAGGAGTAATAGATAGAATGAATAGGAAACAATTTCTAGCAGCTATGTACCTCCGTCTTTCAAGGGACGATAAATCCACCGATGGTGAATTTGATGTCGGGAATGTGACAGACAGGGAGGGCAATCTGAAATCAGAGAGCAACAGTATCGGAAATCAGAGGGAGCTGATCAGGGCCTTTATCCATGAGCAGCAGGATATAGAACTTTATGATATTTATGTTGACGATGGATTTTCGGGCAGTAATTTCGACAGACCAGAGTTTAAGAGGATGATAAGCGATATTGAGGCAGGGAAGGTAAACTGTGTCATTGTGAAGGACCTTTCCCGCTTTGGACGTGATTATATTGAATCCGGGAGGTATATCCAAAAAATCTTCCCGGCTCTTTCCGTGCGTTTTATTGCGCTTACAGATCATTATGACAGTTTTCAGGCAGATGTATCAGAAAGCGGCATCGTTCTTCCAGTCAAGAATCTTATCAATGATTCTTATTGCAGAGATATTTCTACCAAAGTAAAAAGCCAGTTTGAGGTGAAAAGGAAGAATGGGGAATGCATTGCTCCATTTGCCCTATACGGATACAAGAAAGCGGAAAATAACAAAAGCCGCCTTGTACCGGACGAATATGCAGCGGATATTGTCAGAGAGATATTTGCATGGAAAATGGAAGGAATGGCTGTCTCTGCGATTGCGGAAAAGCTGAACAGGTTAGGTATTCTTTCACCAAAAGAATATAAAAAATCTACCGGAGCGAATTATAAAGGCGGATTTTCCGGTGCGGTAAAATCAAGGTGGAGCAGTTCCACTGTAAAACGGATACTCACAAACGAAACCTATTTAGGGCATATGGTACAGGGCAAAAGGGAGAAAATCAATTATAAACTGAAAAAAAGCGTAGATAAACCGCAGGAAGAGTGGATAAAGGTAGAGAATACCCACGAGGCAATCATAACGGAGGATCAGTTCCAGATTGTCCAGAACTTATTGAAAGCAGATGGCAGGGTAAGTACGATAACGGAAGAAAACAGTCTGTTTACGGGGATTTTATTTTGTGGAGATTGTGGGGAACAAATGATCAGGCGAATGAACCGCTATAAGGATACTCGCAAAGTCTATTATATTTGTTCCACAAAGAACCGGGGAGGCGGCTGCAGCAGACACAGTATTGAAGAAGAACGGTTAAAAGAAATCATTGCAGAAATGATCAGGCATTATGCGAACTGTTTCTTAGAAGAAAAGCAGATGTTTGAGAAGGCTTTGGAAATGGAGACTAATTTTGAGTCAATCGTCCGTTATGACACAGAGATTGCGAGGTTGAAGGGAGAACAGGATAAGTATTATTCCCTTTGCTCCGGTCTGTATGAGGATTTACGGCAGGGAATTATTACGAAAGAAGAATTTGAAAGGCTGCATGGGGATTTCAAATGCAAGGCATCAGAATTTGAAGAGGCGCAGAAAAAGCAGGAGGGTATGATAAAGGAACTGTTTAAGAACGGCGTTATGTCAGCAGCACGGTTAAAGACAATGCAGGATAGTTCAGAACTGAAAGAGATAGACCGTCATACGCTTTGCAGCATGGTAAAAGCAATTACAGTATTTGAAAATAAAAGACTGGAAGTTGAGTTTTACTATATGAATCAGTACCGCATCATGCGGGAAGTAAACAAGAATGAAAAAGAGCAGAAGTCGAAAGAACATAAAACGAATAAATGTTCCGAAGAAAGGAGTGCGTAAGAATGGGCAGAGTAGAGTATATGCTTATAAGGATAAGAGGGTTGAGATAGAGTGGAATTTCAGTGTGGATAATGCCGCAAAATACGGCATGGGGGTTAGCCAGTCAAGAACAACTTAACAATAACTTCCCATCAATTTTCACTGTACTTAGCAATTATTGCCTATCAGCCCAACGGAGTTATGCGGGATTGCTGGCTTTGGACTTGAAAAAAGTGAAAAAAGTTCGTGACAATTACTTGACATCAACGGGGTATGGAGCTCTGTGTGTGAGGGATAGTCTGCCGGGGTGAGATGTAACCGCATTCACTGCAGATACGTTCATCAGCAGATGGATCCATCTCTGATTCTGCTTCATTGAACAGGTTCATCTGTCCCGGAATCTCACAGGCACCTTTTTCGCTGGAAGAACCGAAGAACTTTTTTGTCAGATAATCAACCTGTTTCCTGAAGTTGTCTTGCTCCTGCCGGAGTACAGCTTCTTCCACAGGCGTCCACCGTAATACGGTTGCCGCATTCGTAGCAAAATATATTGCAGCAGGTATTGATTACGCCCTGAACGATTCGGCAAGGTCCGGCAGGCCAAACAGTATCTGTGACGAGGAAAAAGCATGGATAACAAATATCGCCTGCACGAAACCAAAGGATATCGGGTACGCGGAGAAACTGTGGACATACCGCCGCCTGCAAAAGCATATAAGGAAGCATTGTGCAGAATCCGGATACCCGGGGCTTTCCCAGATATCACCGAATACGGTAAGGACAATCCTGGAAAACAACGGGATAAAACCAAACAAAATAACCTACTACCTTGAACGCAGGGACCCTGAATTTGAATCTAAAAAGCATGAAGTCCTTGTTGTGTATAACCAGGTGTCCCTGTGTTTTGATGCAGAGGGAAACCTTATCATCCCAATGGACGAACTCAAAACAGAGACCGTATCCTATGATGAAAAACTAGGCATCCAGGCGTTGCAGAATACCGCCCCTGACCTGCCGCCGGCAGCGGGGCATGGCATGGTTGTAGGGGATTATGAATATGAGCGGCTGGGGACGCTGTCCCTGCTGGCCGGGTTAGACCTTCTTACAGGAGAAGTCATTCCTCTGGTAAGTGACAGCCATAAAAGCAGTGATTTTATAGAATGGCTTAAAATACTGGACAGCAGGTATCCGGAGCATGACACCCTGCGCCTTGTACTGGACAACCATTCCGCCCATACATCGAAAGAAACACAAAAGTATCTGGTAACAAAACCGGGACGCTTTGAATTTGTATTTACCCCTAAACATGGCTCATGGCTGAATCTGATTGAAAGTTTCTT
>QXWO01000038.1 GCA_009911035.1 Lachnospiraceae bacterium | reverse complement strand
TTGTGTGACAGGAAAATGGGTGATTTCACGACAGCAGGTGAGGTTGAATCTGTGACAGCTCATGAAGTTATTAACAAAACTCTGCCGGGGAACTGCCAAAGTCGAAGCTCCATACAGCTTTCCGGTATGCCCTGAACAACCGGCAGGAATTTTTTAATTATCTTGAAGATGGGAACTGTTCCATTAGTAATTCCTTGGCGGAGAATTGTATCCGCCCCTTTGTGATCGGCCGGAAGAACTGGCTGTTTGCGGGAAGTCCGAAGGGTGCTGCTGCAAGTGCAGGGATCTATACCCTGGTCGAAACAGCGAAAGCCAATGGCTTGGATGCAATGAAATACATCAAATATATCCTGTCAGATATGCCAGGGAGTACATTTCTTGAAAATCCGGAATATCTGGATGACTATCTGCCATGGGATCCCATGGTACAGGAACGGTGCCGATGACCACTGCCCTTTTATTATAGAGGGTTGGTGGTTATTTTTCTATCCACTATCTTATTTGACGCTTACGATAGTAGGCATTTACCCTAATCTATTTCAAAACTATTTTTCAATTCAGCAATCCATTTTTCTATTGCTTCCACCAAAACAAACTGTTGGCGTAAGACAGCCATTCCTGTTTCGGGAATATCCGGGTTATTTTCTTTTTCATGGAGATTTTCTTCCAAATAAGCCTTCAATTTTATTACATTTTTTTCAATGTCTGCCACACATTCTTTTTGTGTTTCAAAAGGCAAGCTGTCTAAATTTACGATCACGGCATTAAAGTCCAAAAAGATATGGATGGGATTGGATGCAATCTCTAACATAAGCCTTTCAAATTCTTTCTCGCCCGCATCTGTAAGAGAGTAAATGACTTTTTCGGGCATTTTTCCCTCTTTAACGGTACTGCCTTTGATAAAGCCCTTTTCCTCTAACTGTATCGCCTTTTTGTAGATGGAGGGGGTGCTGATCTTTACCCATTTAGAGATATTGCGGTATTCTACCAGTTTTTGAATATCGTAGGCACCCATAGGTTCTTTTTTTAACATTCCTAATACAATCAAATCAATCGCAGCCATAGCATCCTGCCTTTCTTTTATAGATGGGAAACGGTTAATAACCTTTATGCTGTAATTTATACTATTTTAATTTATAGCTTTTGTCAAGAGGGAGGAAAATTCTCTTGACAACCACTATAATTTATAGTAGGATTTCATTTGCAACTAAATACTATAAAATATAGTAGTGTAAATTATATTTTGAGAGAGGAGTAACGAAAATGAACGGAAAGAATAGTAAAATGGAATTATTAGGGAGTGCGCCAATCCCCCAGGCACTCATGGCTCTGGGTGTTCCGATTATGATAGGTATGCTGATCAATGCCATTTATAATCTGGTGGATGCCTATTTTGTGGGAGGTCTGGGCGAAAGCCCTATGGGGGCGATTTCCATCGTGTTCCCGTTAGGACAGGTAGTCGTGGGGGTAGGGCTGATGTTTGGCAACGGTGCGGCATCTTATCTTTCAAGATTATTAGGGCAGGGTGACAGGGATACTGCAAACAGGGCGGCGAGCACAGCATTGTATAGCAGTGTGTTGATTGGCGGGGTTCTGATTGTCTTTGCTGCAGTCTTTCTCAGACCGGTCTTAGCGTTGTTTGGAGCCACGGACACCATTATGCCATATGCCCTCACTTATGGCAGGATTTATGTCATTTCCTGTATTTTTAATGTGTGCAATGTGACAATGAATAATATAGTGGCAAGTGAAGGTGCGGCTAAGACAACTATGACAGCCCTACTTTTGGGGGCAGTATTGAACATTGGTTTAGACCCGGTGTTTATCTATGTATTGGATATGGGCGTTGCAGGTGCGGCAATTGCTACCGCTATTTCCCAATCAGTCTCTACGCTTGTTTATCTCATTTATGTACTGCGAAAGAAAAGCGCATTTACTTTCCACTTACAGGAATTTAAACCAACCAGGCAGATATATGCAGAAATCTTAAAGATTGGTATTCCAACTTTGACATTCCAGCTTCTTACCAGCCTTTCTATTGCGCTGGTCAACCGGGCGGCAAACGGATATGGTGATGCGGTGATTGCCGGGTTGGGAGCGGTTACAAGAGTTACTTCTATGGGCACTTTAGTTGTATTTGGTTTTTTGAAGGGGTTCCAGCCAATTGCGGGATTCAGCTATGGAGCCAAGAAATTTGACCGCCTGCGGGAAGCAGTCAAAACTTCCATTTTGTGGTCATCCGTTTTCTGTATCCTTGTTGGACTTTTGATGGCTCTGTTTTCCATACAGATCATATCGCAGTTTGCAAATGGAAACAGCGGGATGATCGCTGTAGGCAGGAAATCCCTTTTTGCAAACGGGCTGTCCTTCTTCCTGTTTGGATTTTACACGGTATATTCCTCGCTGTTCCTTGCGCTTGGAAAAGGGACAAAAGGCTTTGTACTTGGAGCCTGCAGACAGGGAATCTGCTTTGTGCCTGTCATTTTACTGCTTCCAAAAATCTGTGGTATCAATGGAATCCTTTATGCGCAGCCGATTGCGGATGTGTTTTCGGCTGTGATCACTATTTTTATGGCATGGCAGCTTCATAGAGAACTAAGGATAACAGAAGAACAAATCTGTCACGATAAGTAAGAATAGTATTTCTGATGCATGAATAAGCTGGATGGTTACTATTTCTGCGTATCGGCTATTGCCACCTTGTGGAGCATCCGCTCCTATGCCGGACGAAAAGTGAAAAACTTTAGACCTGTTTTTGGAATTTTCTGCACTGCATTTATGCCTTTCGCTCCATTTTATATGCCTTTCGTTCCCTGCATCCCAAAATAATAGAAAATCTGCCGATAAATTAAGTGAGGCTAAAACGGAAATCCGAGGTGATGAATTTTGAATATAGCAGTGGTCGATGATGAGGAAGCCATCAGAGAGCAGATTGGCGGATTCATAAAAAACGGAGTCCCGATTTTGATATAAGCGGTTTTGCCACGGGGGAAGGACTGCTTGCGGCGGGAAAGGCCTTTGACGTGTCGGCATTCCACTACCTGCTGAAGCCGATTGAGGAACAGAAGTTCATGGAGGTGTTTGGCAGGGCAATAGAAGAAGTCGGGAAAAGGAAAGCGCAGAAGGAGCGGCAGATATTCATACGGGCGAAGAACCAGGGGTATACGCTTAACTTAAACAGCATCCTGTATATTGAGAGCAGGGGGAAGAAGGTGGAGGTTCATACCACGGACATGGAGGAAGTCATAGAGTCCTATGCCACGATGGATGAACTGGAAGGGCAGCTTGTGGATAGATTTTACCGCAGCCACAGGGGGTATTTGGTAAACATGGCTCACATAGCGAGGTATGATGCTGACAGCATTTTCCTTTCCAGCGGTGAGAAGGTCTACCTGACAAGGAAGAAGCACAAAGAGTTTGTAAAGGCGTATATGTGGTATTTGCAGAATGGAGGGGTGTCCTGTGTATGAAGTGGTGAGCGGCCTGCTGGAAGTGTTTTCTGCCATGTTCCAGGGATACTGCCTACAGTATTTCTTTGGGAGTTTTCTGGAGGCAAGGATACGGAAGCGTCATGCGGGATTATTGACTGTGATTTTGTATGTTGTGCTAAAACTTGGCATCGATTTGATTTTGACCTCGGATTATGGGAGCGTGAGGATTTTTGCGAAGCTCGTATTAACCTTATGTGTGTTGACAGCTATTGTAATGTGTTTTTATAGAGTAGCAGGAAAGATTACGGTTTTCCTTGTGACTTCCTTCATGGCGTCGAGTGAAATCAGTTTATTTTTAGCAGTTATAATTTTCTGGCTAGGAAATTATCTATATTCCTTATGGGCGTGGTGTCTGGAGAGGGGATATATTACATCAGTTGATACTTTTGACGGACTTTTGGCAGCCACCACATTTGGAATGCCAATCATAATGCATATTTTAACTGCGGTACTGTTATTTGTTGCATTAAAAAGCATTACAAGGGGGGGGGCAGGGAAAAAGACTATGCCATTCACCAGAGGGAATTGCTGTTTATTCTAACGCCCAGCATGACGGGGGTATGTATTTGTACACTATTGCGCATGTTTTTAGTCACGATAGAGAATGGAATGCCTGTATCCTTATATGACAAATATCCATCGTTGATGATTATTGTTTCGGTTGTGCTTCTGCTGTCTTTTCTGTCTATTTTGTTTGGGATAAAACTTTTTTAGGACATGATCTGCTGGAACAGGGAAAAGAGCAGCCGCATTATCTTGGAAAACAGGTCAGCAGCCTGCAGGAGCATATGGGGGAGATGGAGCGTGTCTATTCCGGGATACGGGGGATGAGACATGATATGAAGAATACAATTTCCCTTATCATGCAGCTTGCGGCTGGAAAAGAGGAAGAACTGCAAGCCTATCTGGAAGAACTGAACGAGACTATGGACAGACTGGAATTCCGGTTCAAAACAGGGAACACAGTTGTGGATACCCTGTTGAATATGAAATACAATGAGATTGCCAGCACGGGGCCAGACCTACGAATGGATGTGGAGGGGCTACAGTTCCCTAAGAAACTGTTCATCCAGAGTTATGATATCGGCATCATTTTAGGGAATGCGCTGGACAATGCAATGGAGGCGTGCTGGAAACTGAAAGCGAAAGAACCGGGTGCGGAAGCCTTTATCCGCATCAGTTCATTCCAAAAGAGGGAGCTGTTTTTCCTGAAAGTGGAGAATAGCTTTGACGGGAGGGGGTGAGGAGGCCGCAGAATGAGTTCCCTGTGACGGATAAGGCGGACAGGGAGAATCATGGGACAGGGCTTATTAACATCAAAAACACAGCGGAGAAATACCAGGGAACAATGGATTTTAAGGTAAACGGCAGGGTGTTCATCCTGTCGGTGATGATGAAAAATGAAAGGAGAGAGAAAGATGGATTTCGGAGTGACAGGTAAATTGGGAGGGTACTATTTGGCAGAGCAGTACCGGAAGAATGCAGCAGGCAAGAGCGAGGGCATGAGTTTTGTGGAGCTTGCGGCGGCAAAGGCGGCGGGGCAGTCAGGTGTATCGGGAATGTGTTTTAAGGATATGTGGCAGGCAAGGTTTCCGGGAGCATATTATCATGTTATGGACGGTTCGGCAATATCGCAGGGCACATGGGATAGAAATGACTTTCCGTTTGAACGGTTCTTTTCCGACCGTGTTGATGAATCCATCCTGAACTGGACGCCATCCGGGGCAGAGCCACCAGCAGGTAATTCGGAAGTGCAGTCAAGATGGAGTTCTACGGCGGGAAAGAAAGCCGTTATTGTACCTCCTGCTTTGGATGAAAAGATGAAAAATGATCCTGAACTTGCGAAGAGGGTGATGGCAGCTGTTGAAAATTTCATTGACACATATCCGGCAACACCGGGCTGCTCTTATCTGATTGAATTGGATGAAAATGGAGGGATATCCAAATACCGCGTGACCAGCCCCGGACAGATTACTGTTTCATCATCGGAATTTGTGGAGGCCCGCAGAGCAAGGGAAGCAAAACACGCAGAATATGAAAGGCTGGCGGAGGAAGCTGCCCTGAAACGCAAATTGATGGAGCAGGAAGCAGACGAGAGACATTATAAGGACAGCATAACCAAAAAGGCAGTTTCGATTGCAGCATATGAGGCTGCGGGCATTTTGAAGTAAGGAAGATCATGCCCGGACTTACCGCAAGGGGGCATGGGCGGCCCTGAATGACAGAGGGGCCGCAGGTAAGATAAACAGTAAATAATTTTAAGGAGGATGATATTATGGCAATTTCAGGAGTTGGAAGTAACTACGGCAATGTGTATGGGAGTGCGTACACGGAACAGAAAAATGAGGTAGCAAAAAAAGCAGAAACGAAGGAAGCTGCGCCTGCACAGGCGAAGAACACAGGGCAGACAGTGTATCGGATTATTATTCCTACCTGCAGAAGAATTAAAAGAGAAGAAAGAGCAGAAGGAACAGGAGGAAGAACGGTTGGAAAAGATTCAGATATCGGCGCAGCCGGAGACTGTCATATCGGATGCATACCATAAGCCTGTTGACATCAAGGCATAATGAGACAACATAAAGAAAAGGAGAGTTCAGATCATGAATATTGATTACAGCCAGTTTTACAGAGGGACAACAAATATCCCTTCATATGGGAGCTGTGCATATAGGAAGGATATCGTGCAGATTGATAAGACCGTAAATGACCTTCCGGCATATTCGGGGATGTTATGGCGCAGACAAGACGGTTGCGTCTGCACTGGAGAATTGCGGCAAGGAGGAGCAGGGGTTTGTGTATGACATTATCCGCCAGAATTTCCTTGTCGGGAACAGGGGCTCCATGACGGAGGAGGAACGGCAGGCGAATATCTCGCTGGGCATGAAGAAAGCGGAATATGCGGAGAAGAATGTGAAAAACCAAAAACTCGATAAGACTTTTGCGGGCTTAAAGGCGGGAAGCAAGGCAGCTTTCTTGGAGAGCCTTAAAATGTTCCAAAGCAACAATCCTAATTTTCTCTCATCTATCATAAATCGGGAGCTGGCATCTAAGTTTTGGGGATTATAGGGTTGTGGAGGGAACAATAAACCGCTCGGACTTATTGCAAGGGAGCAGGTGCGGCTCTGACCGACAGAGGGGCCGCAATAATAAAAATAATGGAGGATTTGAAAAAATGAATATTAACGGAATAGGAACAGCAGGATATCCGGCATGGCAGGGAGCAAGAAAGGCGCAGCAGAATGCGGCAGGAAGGAGTTTTGCAGAACAGATAAACAATGTGGCAGGTGCAAAACCACATACATCTATTGTCTATATGAAAACGGATGATATGCTGTACTCTGGCGGTAACGGGACAGGGCTGTCTTTCTACATCAAATATGCGGAAGGTTCAACAGAGGATAATCCGACTGTGATTGCAAAAGGTGTTGATGAGAATGGAGATGAATTTGAGCAGACCATACATATCAACAAGATTAATCCCCGGAATGCTTCATTGGTGGAAATGACGGCATTGGAATCCTATATGGGGGTGGACAAGAATGGAGGGCTTACATCATTACCGCCTGAAACCGGAATGATGGGGTTGAGTGACAGGACAGATTTTATGGATATGTTCCAAAAGCAGATTAGTGATATGAAACTGTTGAGCCAGAAAAGGGCGGCGGCATACTACCAGTACAGTATGCAGGCGTATTGGGACTTTATGAATAAGAAATAATTTCTAATAGACGCATATCCCCAATAAGCCACGGCCAGACAAGACAGGGCAGGGCAGGTATCCCCGGTGTTCCGGCAAAATAGAGAATCAGGGAGCCTTGGATTTGGAACGGCTATAATCAATTGGATTAAGTAAAAAAGGAGTAGATTTTTATGGATATTAAAATGAATGGTTATATGAGTCAGGCATCATATACGGCGACAGCAGGCGAAATAGCGCCAGAGCCACATGCTGACGGCAGGGTTGAGAGTGAAGCGAAGTCTGGCGCAAACAGGGATACTGTATCAATTTCAGCAGCAGGACAGCAGTTTTACGCTGAAAAAATGGAATCAGGTACGGATATGGAATTGATACATATCGGTACTGGTTTAGATGAATTCAGAAACGCCGTATGCTCTATGAATGAAAAACTGCCCGTTAGCTGGAAGGCAATGGTTGATCCGTACAATACGATTACGAGCCTGGCTAAAGTAGAGTTCCGCCTGAAACAGTTGGCAGACCCGGCGGCTTCTCATAAAGATGAGGATATAGAGAAGGGAGCAGAGGCTTACGCAAAGGAAAAGATTGATGCATTGATAGAAAAGAAAAAAGCTATGATTGCTGACGGAACGGCAAAAACTGTAGCCGAGGAGTACGAAGAATACAAAACGGCATACGATGCTTACCATTCGGAAAACGGCAGAAGCCTGATTGAAAAGATGACAGGAGATACAAAGAAAGCATATGACATATACAAAAATATCATTGATGGAACGAAAGTATCAATAAATGACGAGGAATTTCTTATTTTCCATAATTGCACAATGTACAGGGCGGCAAAAGCCGAATACATCAAAAAAACCGATGAACTATATTGACAAATTTCAAATTTTGAGATAGGAGGATTATCAAATGGTTCATGAAAAAGGAAAATATACGGTCATTACTGGGGCAAGTTCCGGCATTGGCTATGAAACGGCAAAGGCGTTTGCAAGGCAGGAAAAAATCTGGTCATAGCAGCAAGGCGCATGGATAATCTTAAGATGCTGAAAAAGGAGATATTGGAGGAATGTCCGGATTTGGATATTGTCATCCGAAGTACGGATTTATCCGTCCCGGAAAATGCGTACCAGTTTTATGAGGGGCTGAAAGATTATGGGATAGAGACTTGGGTGAACAATGCGGGTTTTGGAAATTATGGCAGCGTGGCAGAGCAGGACTTGAAAAAATTGGGGCAATGCGGCATCTGAATATTGAGGCATTGACGATATTGTCCTCCCTGTTTGCCCGTGACTATAAGGATGCAGAGGGGACACAGCTTATCAATGTATCTTCATGCGGGGGCTATACCATTGTGCCTACGGCTGTGACGTACTGTGCGGCGAAGTTTTATGTCAGCATTTTCACGGAGGGGCTGGCATGGGAACTGAAAGAGATGGGGGCGAAAATGAAACCAAAGGTGCTGGCACCTGCGGCGACAAAGACGGAGTTCGGAATGGTGGCAAACAATGTCAGTGAATACGACTATGATAAATTTTTCGGAACATATCATACAAGCAAACAGATGGCCGGATTTCTGATTGAACTGTATGACAGTGAAAAAGTGGTGGGGCTGGTGGACAGGGAGAGCTTTTGTTTCCGGTTGGCTGACCCGCTGTTTCCCTATGCGGCGGTTAATTCTTGCAGAAATCACTTGAAAAGATCAGATAATCCCCACAGGAAATAAAACCGATAAATCTAAAAAATGAAGATATTTTACAAGACGCAGGAAAAAATAAGAGGTAAAATGGCTCATGACAAAATCCAAAAATTGAATTCGGAGGTAATCCACATGAAGAAAGAAATAAGGACAGTGGTATATGATGATGAATTGAGGATGGAGGTATACCGCTTTGAGGGAATCGTGCAGCCTTTTCCAAGCCATTTCCATGAGCATTATGTTATAGGGTTTGTGGAGAAAGGGGAGCGGGTGCTTTTCTGCCGGGACAGGGAATATGCCATAGAGGAAGGAAGCATCGTGCTTTTCAATCCGGGTGACAGTCATGCCTGCGTACAGAGTGATGAAGGGACATTTGATTACCGGGGCTTCAACATTTCAAAGGAGGTTATGCTCGATCTGGCGGAGGAGGTCACGGGGAAACGGGAGCTTCCGGGATTTTCAAAAAATGTTATCTGTGATGAGGAGATAGCCTGCCACCTGCGCCCGCTACATGAGATGGTCATGAAAGGGACAGGGGAGTTTGGGAAGGAGGAAATCCTGCTGTTCCTGCTCTCGTACCTCATCCAGAATTATGGGAAGCCATTTGAAAGCTGCATCCCGGAGTGCAGGCAGGAGATTGAAAAAGCCTGTGAATACATGACAGCGCATTTTACGGAGCATATTTATTTAGACCAGATCTGCCGCCATGCCGGGCTTAGCAAATCAACGCTGCTGCGGGCATTTACAAAGGAAAAAGGAGTCACGCCGTACCGATACCTTGAGACAGTCCGCATCAATGAGGCAAAAAAGCTGTTATCGGAAGGTGTGCCGCCCGTGGAGGCAGCAATCAGGACTGGATTTTCAGACCAAAGCCATTTTACAAATTACTTCAACCAGTTCATGGGGCTTGCGCCGGGTACTTACCGTGAAATATTCTCGGAGAAAGACGGGGACGGTGGACAGTATGGGGAATAGGAGAACGGCAGGGCATCTGGCGGCGCTGTTCACCATCGTCATATGGGGAACGACATTCATATCCACCAAAGTCCTGCTTACGGATTTTAAGCCGGTGGAAATCCTGTTCTTCCGCTTTGTCATGGGGTTTGTGGCATTGCTTCTTGCCTGCCCGCACCGTATGAAAGGCGTGGGGCGCAGGCAGGAGCTGACTTTTGTATTGGCAGGACTGTGCGGGATATGCTTATATTACCTGCTGGAAAATATTGCGCTTACATATACGATGGCGTCCAACGTGGGAGTCATCATCTCGGTTGCGCCGTTTTTCACGGCGATCCTGTCACGCCTGTTCCTAAAATCAGAAGGGAAGCTAAGAGCGAATTTTTTCATAGGCTTTGTGGTGGCGATGGCAGGTGTTGCGCTGATCAGCTTTAACGGATATAAACTGGAACTGAACCCGATGGGGGATCTGCTGGCGGTTCTTGCGGCTTTTGTATGGGCGTGCTATTCCATACTGACAAGGAAAATCAGCAGCTTTGGCTGCCCGGTCGTACTCACCACGCGGCGGACATTCTTTTACGGCATCCTGTTTATGGTCCCGGCACTATTTCTTTTCGATTTTGAAGTCGGGCTGGAACGGTTTGCGGATACAACGTATTTACTCAATATTCTGTATCTTGGGCTGGGGGCGTCCGCACTTTGCTTTGTGACATGGAACCTTGCGGTAAAGGCGCTTGGCGCGGTCAGAACCAGCGTCTATATTTACATGGTTCCCGTCATAACGGTTGTGACCTCCGTGCTGGTGCTGAAGGAGCCAGTGACGTGGGTTTCCATTATGGGGACGGTTCTGGCGGTCGCAGGGCTTTTCCTTTCTGAATATAACGGGAAGGGGAGTGGGAACAGTGAATGAGCCTGCGATAAGAGCGGAGGAGCAGATCATCAGCCTGTTCCCCGACAGGGAAACTTTAATTTGCCGCGGATGGGTGCTGAAAAGAATGGAAGGACAACTTTTGATCTATCCGCTGTATTACAAATATGCGGCGTGGTCGGTGAATGCGATTTAACGGGGGATGCCGGGGAACTTGGCATCATAGCGAACACAGCGGCGATTATGGGCATCACGCTGGGGAAGCAGATGCCGGAGGTCGTAGGCGAAAGGATATACAAAAGCTAACTGCCGCACTATGGCTCACCGTCATATGCGGCGGTCTGCCATTTCCGCAGGCAGTCCGGGCGGCCTGATAACGGAAAATTACTTGGAAAGGGAATATGCGGGTGGCGCTGTCGGACGAAAGGCGAAAAATTTTAGAGGCAATTTTACATTCGCGATTTTACATTTTTAAAATGCTTTCTGCCTTTCGTTACCAAAAAGTAGTGGTTTCGTTCCCTCCGTTCGAAAGATAGAAATTTTCTGCCGATATAAAAGGTGAATGCCTGTATGGATTTAAGGTGATGGATTTTGGAGTGACAGGTAAATCAGAAGGGTACTATCTGGCGGAGCAGTACCGGAGGAATGTGGCAGGTAAGATTTTTTGAAGGAGGATGAGAATTATGTCAATGGAGATCACAAACAATTACAGTAACTATGCGGCAAATTATATTGATACCGTGAAAAAGCCGGATAGCAAGGCAGCAGAGATAAAGACCACATCAACAAACAGCAAAGACAAGGTGCAGGCATATTATGAACAGCTATGTAAGAAATTCCCTCTGATTAATGTTAATTCGAATAGGGGCATTGCAGGGGGCGGTAAAAATAATATCGTTTTGAATCTCTCTGATGACTGCCTGAAAAAAATGGCAAGTAATCCGGATTTTGCAAGAAAAATCGAAAATGACATAGCGGGTATACCGGCAGCGCATGAACAGATGTTTGCCAAGGCAAAAATTGACGGTATTGAGATACATGGATTTGCTGTGAGAATCAATGCAGATGGGAGTATGCAATGCTCCTGTAGCGGTTCAACAAGAATCAGCGGCACAAAACAAAGCAAATCCATACTGAATATGGAAAAGAGGCAAAAAGAAAGAGTAGAAAAAAAGCGTGAGGAGAGAAAAATATTAGAAGAAAAGGATGTGGAACGGCGGGCGGAAAGAAAAGAGCAGATGGATAAGCTGACGTAAGATGGAGAGGCAGAATCGTTCGCGGTGTCTGCCACGGGCACGGATATAAAAAGCGTTACGCAGAACCTCATGGAAACGGTTTCTGGCACATCAGCACCTACAGGCGAGGTTTCCGGGGGCCTACTACAACGTCATGGATACATCCAGGATTGACGGATCCTTATGGGGGAGGAATGATTATCCGTGGAATAAGTATTTCAGCGATAATGCAGATGCTTTTGTTCTGGACTGGAAACCATCGGGTGCGGAGTCTGCCATGCTTGACCCCAAAGTGCAGGCAAAGATCAATTCCACCATAGGCAAGAAGGCCATTGTTGTACCGCCGGAACTGGAAGAAAAGATGAAGAATGACCCGGAGCTGGCAAGGAGTGTTATGGCAAAGGTTGAGGGCTTTAGTGCGGAGCAGGATATTATGAATCCGAATCCCCGGAAAGGTTATCAGATCGCATTAGATGAAAATGGGGATATTGCGCATGCATGCGTGACAAGTGAAAAGATGTCAGTGTCATCGGCAGAATTCATAGAAGCCCACAAAGCAAGGGAAGAAAAACACGCTGAGTATGAGAGGCTGGCGGGGGAAAGCGCCCTGAAACGCAAGCTGATGGAGCAGGAAGCGGACGAGAGATATTACCAGAACAGCATAACAAAAAGGCGGTTTCGGTTGCGGCATATGAAGCGGCGGGCATTTTGAAGTAAAGCAGGATATGTCCGGACTTACCATAAGGAGGCATGGGCGGCTCCGAATGACAGAGGGGCCGCTAATAAAATATTGATAGTAATGGAGGATATCAAATGTCAGTAGCAGGAATTAACGGAACAGCAAATTACCCTGTCTATACACCGGGTAAGGCAACAGGGAATGTATCAAATAATAACTTTAGCCAGAAGATTAACCAGGCAAAAGCAGGAAGCGTACATACTTTGCATTGGTTTGATACATCGGAGGGCGATCAGCCATTAGGGGCACTTGGAGATAAAGGAAACAGCAGTATAACAGTATATAAGCCGAAGGATTTTGACCCGGAAAATCCCGTATATAAGGTTAAGATGTGGGACGCAGAGGGTAATGTGACGGAGCGGATAGTGGACGTGTCAAAGGTAGATGCAAAAAACAGTGACAGGGTAGAGATGTTTGCGCACGCCTGTTATTTGACGGACAGTGGGCAATACCCGGAAGCGCAAAGTACATTCTGCCGTATACCGATTTTTGATGAACAGCCGGGAAATTTGTCAGACTCTTTTAAGGCGGGGGAATTTAACTGGCTGGAACTTGCAAAGAGTTTTATGCAAATGCAGTATGACGCAGGGAATTTACGGGGGTATCTTGATTACAAGAAATTTGTAGATTTTTTTGCTTAAAAATTATTCCGCAGAGACGCATAAACCTTTGCCTCTGCGGACTGCAAGGGTGCAGGGGCGGCTCCGGACGAGAGAGGGCAATTTCAGCGAAGGGAGGCGTTTGTTATGAAGTTTGACAGGGGAAGTTAGGCGGTATGTCTGCATGGAGGTAATGAACTGCTCAAACTTATAATGAAGGGTATGGGTGTAGCGCTGAAAAGTGGATTAAAGATAATTGGAGGGATTATGAATGTAAAGGCGGTGATGGATAATTACGGCGTCGAAGGGAAGTTAGGTGGTATATCTGCATGGAGGCAATAAACTGCTCGGACTTACATTGAGAGAGCAGGGCCGGCTCTGAACGATTGAGGTATACAATAGTAAAATAGTGGAGGATGTATGATGAAAAAAGCGATTTAGGGCTCCATAATGTTTTTATCAGGACTGCTATCTGTTGCGGTTCTTTTAGCGGGAACAATGGCTAATGATTGGAATGTTGATGGCAGCTATCTGCATTTCACAATATGTCGCAGTATGGACTTAAGCCGGCATTCTATATTTTTATTGGGATTGCCGTTTTAGGATTTGGTGTTGCCGTATGGGGTATATTTAAAAAATCTGAGTGACTGGCCGATTATATTATAAGATTGCATTTAGACGCATATCCCCAATAAGCCACAGCCAAACAAGAAAGGGCAGGCAACCACGATTTCCAAGCGAACAGGAGGTTCTAAAATGGATATAACAGGAATAGCAAAAAGTCATCATGCATCATTTAAGAAATATATTATTTTGTGGTTAAGCCAAGGCGTATCAGGACTTGGAAGTTCTATGACCGGGTTTGCGCTTGGAATTGTAAATGTCTGCATGGGGGCGGGATTGCCGGGTGCCTCCCTGTGGGCTGACTATATTTATATGGCGGGTATCCTTATAGCTGCTGTCTGTATATTTGGGAAGCGGATGCGCCTTCGCAGGCAGGCTGCCGGAATGGAAAAAGTTATGTTACAGGGAGGCATTTGAAGCATTTTTGAGAAAAAGCAATGTGGAAGGACAAATTTATATTGTTTTTGGAGGATTTTGCAAACTTTCCGGTTTTTTATACGGTGGGAAATCATGTTTATATGAAACCGATTCAGCGGATGAGGTAGTCCAGATTTCATATATAAGGCAAAATGACGATTGAGTGATGGCACTGTTCAAAGTATTATAGGTAAAAGGAATTTCAAAAATATTTATATCAAGGAGGACAAAATTATGGCAATTATAGGAGTGAGCAATTATAGCAGTGTCTATGAAAACACATATGCTTCATCAAGAAAGGAAGCGGCAAAGAAAGAGGAAACAAAAGAAACTGCGGCTGCGCAGAAAAGCACTGAAACAGCAGAGAAAAACAGCAAATCAAATGATGCCACAGAATATGCAAACGGATTGGCGAAACTTGTTCCAAGCGCAGAGTTTAGGATTGGAGATGGTTTTTCTACGGCGAAAACTGGAATAACGCTGACAGTCAGTCCGAAGCTTTTAGAGAAAATGCAGAATGATCCTGAAACTGAAAAGGAAATGAAGGAATTGATTAAGGGCGTTGAAGCGAAAAACAAACTGGCTGAGAACTGGAATAAAATGACGGGCAGAACGACAGTGTTTCGTCATGACTGGATTGATGAGAATGGAAAATTTCACTCGTTTTCTCAAACCAAGAGAGAGGACAAATTAAACAAAAAACTTCGGGAGGAAGCGCAGGAAAACGCTGAAAAGCGGATTGAGAGGTCAAGAGAAAAAGCTCGTGAAAATGCGGAGCAACTTTCGGAAGAAATGGCGGAAAAAGCAGAGGAAGCGAAGGAAAGCGAAAAGTCGGAAGAAAAGAAAGTAGTAAAGGAAGAGGGAACAGCAACTCCGAACAAAGCGGAGAAGCTCTTGGAAGAAAAAATGGCTGCCTCCAAAGATGGAACGATTTATTTAGATGACACAGATATGAAAACGATTATCGAAGCTGTTCAGGAAGAAGATGCGGGCAAAACCACTGTGAAAGATCAGCCGCAGGTTGGCGTAAATCTGGATTTGAAGATATGAGAGGAGGCGGGGCTATGAATATCAGCAGTAACAATCTGAGAGGGCTTTCGTAGTAATTCCTTTTGAATAAACTGTTTTCGCAGAAGAATGGAAATAAAACAAGTACATCTAACCAGATGGGTGCTGCTATTAGCGGAGGGGTAAAGCACAAGCACAGCAATTTATACTATGATGAGAACGGTATTCCCTGGATGTCAAAAGAGCAGGCGGACAGATGTATAACGGGAAGGAGCGACTGGAAAAAGATGCACCGCAGCCGAAGGCGGACAGAGCGGATGCAAAGGAAATGATTGAGGGCGAGTTTAAGAGGCTCAGAACTGAAGGAGGGAAAGGGCTTTCCTCGAATGCCTCTAAAAAGCCGCAGGGGACAGATGGGGATGCCCCGGAAACAGCCGGGCAGAAAATGAAAAGGCTGGCGCAGGAATGGAAGGATGCTTACTGGGTGTCAGGCTCTAAGGAGGGCGGGATAAAGTCATGTCCCTGCTTAACAGTATGTTCCATATCAGCAGCAAGGTATGATGCAGTGACTGCAAATATTCTATACTCCTTATTCGGTGGAGGCGCAAAAACCATGCGCCCCTGTCGGGGGTAACTGCCCGGACTTATTATGAGGAAGCGGGAGCGGCTCTGACTGACAGTGGGCTACCGGGAAAAAGAACTGGAGGAAATATGCAAGGCAACATTAAAAGCAGATACAGTCATGGGACTTTAGACAGGATATTCCGCTATTTTATGAGGATAGTTTTACACTTGCAGAATAGCGGTATTGAGAAACTGCCATTAGAAAAAGATTTTAAGAACCCTTAAAATCTTTTATAGACATTGCAGTTGGCCAGATTCGCAATGTTCAATACATTGTTTTGGATGAAGGCACATCTGCCCTAGATGAAGCAAACGCGTTAGACATCGAGACTAACTTGCTGGATACACTTCAGTTGGATGTATTTATCATTACGCATAGTCTGAGAGATTTGATTCGAGAGCAGCTTACAGCAGTCTGCCAATTATAACGGGGGCAATATCCCCAAATGTTATCTGGTCATATATGCTTGAAAGTTTTATGGGCAACTTGATTTTCTGGTAAAACCCATATCTAATGAGCAGATCGGGGAAGTTCTTGCCAGAAGCATCAGGCAGAAGCAGAGTCTGAAAAGCTGCTTCGAGTACCGGAAGGGGAGTGGGTGGTTCAGAATCCCAACAAAGGACATTGCCTATTTTGTGAGTGTGGATAAAAAAATCAGGTTCATCACAAAGGACGGCAAAGAGGAATTTTATGGAAAGCTGAAAAATGTCAAGGAAGAGATTCTTGACGATTTTATGATGATACACCAGCCTTATATTGTCAATCAGTTGTATGTCAGCGAGTACGCCTATGACTGCGTAAAAATGTCTGACGGAACTATTTTTAGCATTAGTATGCCAAATGGGAAAGAAATAAGGGGTAAAATAAAGCAATATCGGAGAGCGGAAATATATGGTGAATTATAGAGTGATATTTGAGCTGATGATTGTAAATATTCTGAGAGTGCTGCTGATCAGAAAAATGATGGAACTGTTTCTTCCGGCGGAGGAAGATGAAAGGAAAAAGATACGGATTGGATATGCGTGTTATTATCTGCTGGTCACGATTCTGTTCCGTATTTTCAATATATCGGCGCTATATGGAATTTGTAGTTATCTGGGAATCGCAGGACTTACTTTCTTTTACCGGGGAACATGGAAAAAACGGATATGGGTATCGCTGGCGGTATTCGCTACGGATCTGTCGTGCAGCCTGGCAGTGTATTTTGCCTTTTCGTATCAGCTCATCGTGAGTGTGCAGGCAGTACAGACGCTTTTGCTTCTGATCTGCGTTACCATAATCAGCCGTATCTCTGATACGGCTGCCGACAGGGAAATCGCTTTTGACAAAGGGCAGACCGGTATTCTGATTGCAGTCCCGGTGGCAGGCATACTTATTTTAAGCGTTTTGCTGTATGGGGGATATCAGGGTATGGCGGCAACGCTGATTTGTGTTTCCACACTCATAATCAACCTGAGCATCTTTTACCTTTATCATATGATGGCGGAGAACTACAGAAATTTGAGGGAAAATGACATCTATAGGCAGCAGACCTATGCATACCGGAACCAGCTGGATGTGATTATGGAGTCTCAGGGGCGTATCCGGGCGTTAAGGCATGATATGAAGAACCATATATTGGCGCTTCAGATGCTTTTACAGAAAAAGGATTGGGAGGAGGCCGGCAGGTATGTGGACTCTATGCAGGACTTTATGGCAAACCCGTCAGAGTATATTACAACAGGAAACGAGTCTGTGGACAGTCTGTTAAACTATAAGCTGCAGAGGGCGAATGAGATTTTGGAAATGGTGGAGGCGAGGGTCAGTATACCGGAAAAGCTGATTCTGCATACCTTTGACTTAAATGTGGTATTGGGGAATCTCCTTGACAATGCAATAGAGGCGGCGGGGCGGACGGAAGAGAAAAGGCTGAAAGTGATGATCAAGCTTGAGAAGGGAGTCCTGTTTATCAATATCCGCAACAGCTGTCAGGGAATTGCGGACGGAAAGCCGCAGCGTCTGGAAACGACAAAGGAAGACGCGTCAAATCATGGTATCGGTCTGGGCAATGTGCGGAGGATTGTTGAGAAATATCAGGGAGAGATGGAGCTGATCTGTGAAAACGGAAGCATGGAGACGGACATTATCATGTATATAAAAGAAATGTGAGAGAAGGAGCCGCCTGCAGGTTTGAGGACGGCTCCTTCGGTCAATTTCGGCAAAAATATGGTCTGATTTCGCCAAATTTCAAAATGCTTCTATATTTGTGGTATGCTTTCAAAGACATGCAGAAGAAAATCGTCTGGCAGGAGAGAAAGATGGCTTTTCTGTATGTCCAATACAGATGGGGTATCAGTGGGAGGTATCAGAATGAAAAAAACAGTTTATCTGACAATGGCGGCGGTAGTTTGCGCAGTTGCCCTTACCGGCTGCCAGAAGGCGCCGGATGTGGCGGAAAGTAACGGCATTCTACATGCGCAGAGCGATATGGAGAGGCAGGTGCAGGACATTGCTGTTGCTGCGTCAGATGACCGCGGACAGACGCAGACAGAAAACAGGACGCAGCCGCAGGCGGCGGGTGGGTATCAGGGCACGATAGGCACGGGCGGCAACATCATCAATATCAATGCCGAAATTCCTGCGATACCCGATAATCTGTCTGTCATCACGCTGAAGCCGGACGATGGGCTTGACATGGACGCCCTGCGCGTTTTTCTTGACAGCGAAAGCGGCACTGTGGAGGACACTTCGCAGGAGCTTTTGAGGCAGACCGAGGAAAATGATAAAGAGAACGCCACGCTTCAGGAAAACGGTGACAGATTTCTATATTCCAGGTTCGGTGATCACAGCGCGCTGCGGCTTGGCGACGGAAAAAAGGAAGCGCTGTTTACGTTCCATACAAGCGCGTATTATGTTGACCATGATTTATTGGATAAGTGCCATGGGATTTACAACGGGAATTACAGTGAAACGTATATCAGGCAGGACCAGATGGGCGAAGGCAGCTTTTCCGCAGAAAGGGCAAAGGAAATTCTTTTAGACAAGCTGAAGGCTGTGGGAGTGGACGACATTGCCATGAAAGAAATCTATTATGTTAAGGGTGACGGCTACAGCTATTATGAGATGCAGTTCGTACCTGTTTATGACGGGATTGCTGTAGATATCGGGAGCGACAGTTATACTTTGGGACAAGTTTTTCCAAACGGGTCCGGGTTTGTTACCGGGGAAGGCGTTGCGGATGTAAACCTTATAGACTTTTGCGGAAAGGCGGCAGAGAAGGAGCCTGTTACGGTAATTTCTTTTGAACAGGTTTTGAAGATACTGGAGCAGTATCTGGACAATGGCATGATAGTGTCGGATGGGACGATCATTTATGACAGGGTGGAACTGAACTATTATCCGGTACCCAATCCTGCGCCTGACCCGGATGCGATTGAGTATAAGTCCGAGCTTACGCTTACGCCCATATGGCATATTTATATGCCGATAGACGAATATGTAGACGGAGGCTATTATGATGCAGCGGGACCGTCACACATTTGTGTAAATGCAGTCACGGGAGAGCTGGTAGTGACTGATTTGGAATAGTGGAAGTATGAATGGAAGGCGCAGAGGGTATGGATATGAAGTTTTTAAGGGAGGATATGAAGAGAAGCTTTTCCAATCCGGGATTTTTTGCAGGATGTTTTGGACTTGGGGCGCTGCTTACCTATAATTTTGTTACGGAATCGCTCCATTCGGGGAGTCCCTATTATGCCATTGTGAATATACTGGCGGTATCAGGCTTTACTGTGTTTCTGCCCGTGTTCCCGGTGCTGGGGTATGCGTCTCAATTTTGCAGAGAGTATGAAAGCGGATATTACAGACTGATTCTTGCCCGGATGAAACCGCAGAAATTTGCAGCGGTGAGGGTTATCAGTGTGGCGATGTCGGGCGGGACGGTCGTTGCATTGCCCTATCTTTTTATATGCCTTTTGGCTGTTGCTTTAGAGATGCCGGGACTAGCTGATATGAATTCATTGGGACTGGATGCTTCAGGGGTGAACGTTTTGAAGATTCCGGAGGATATTGAAATGGCAAAGATCGGTATGACCTATGGGATTGGCGTGATGGTGGCTCTCAAGGTACTGCTGGGATTTCTGTTCGGAGCCGCCTGGGCATTGGTGGGACTGGCGTTTGCGGTATGGATGCCGAATCAGTATGTGGCGTTGGTTGCGCCTTTTGTCCTGTACCAGTCCCTTTATATTTTGATGCCAAACGGTCTGAATCCTGCCGTGTTAGTGCGCGGGGATGATGCAGGGCATTTGTTGTCAGCGGCACTGGAGTGCGTCTGGCTTCTGGCAGCCGCAGCCGTTTCCATGGCGGGATTTAAGAGGAGGTGCCGAGATGCGTAAAGTGAAAAGGATTCCCATGGCGGTCAGAATTGCCTTTGGCACTTTACGGCAGGAAATGGGCAGCCTCAGGGTGATAATGGGATACCTGCTTGGAATGACATTTCTGGCGCTGGCGTTAAACGATTTTTTCGGATATGTAATGGATATCAAAGAACCTGTCAACATCTTTGAGGCATTTATTGTTATGGAGAATCAAGGCATCGCAGGCAGATTCTGGGTGCTGGGGTATCTGCTCATCATTGCGGATGCGCCTTTTATCAGGAGAAATACTTATATGCTCCTGTATCGCAGCGGCAGACGGGTTTGGAATATGGGAATGTTGTTATATGTTTTGACTCAGGCATTTGCGTATTCAGGCTGTCTTGTGGTAGGTTCCGTTGCAGCCGGGATTCCCTGTAGCTTTTTCGGAAGGCTTTGGAGCAGTCCTGTCTATTTGCTGGCGACCAATGCCTCCGGCGCCATTGCGGAAAAATATTGCGTTTTCTTTGAAGGTGCGGCGATGATGAAGCATATGACAGTGTTACAGGCGTTTGGGATTACTTTTTTGTATCTGTTCTGTTATTTTGCTTTCATTGGAGTCCTTCTGTATGTCTGCAACCTTGTGCTTGGCGGTTTCTGGGGACTTACGGCAGTTGCGGCGGTGCATTTGGGAGGCGCATTCCTGTCATTTACGGCCGGACTGCATCAGAGTCCGGTATATTATGTGGACGGCGCAGGCAGTCAATGGCGGTATCCCGGTATGATGTGTGGGTTCATTTTCGCTATGGTGATGGTCTCCCTGGCCGCTATAAAGAGAGTGGACATTCAGGCCAGATAGGTGCTGGGAAAATCCACTGGAACACAGGGGCGGTGGGATTTTGGGCGGCGGTATGAGGGCATAGGGAGGTGTATTGATGGATCAGAGCATTGTTTTTCAGTTTTTTGGCGGCGTTTTACAGGACGGCTTAAGCTGGGCGGTTGATTATGATGAAGTGTTGTATGAGCTTGCAAGATGGCTTTTACCCATTGGCATCTGTCTGCTGGCGGAAGGAGTGCGGCTTGAAAAATGGAGGAACATGGAACGGCTTTCGTGTTACCGCTACGAAGCTATGAGAATATGGTGGAGACATAAATTTGGCAGAAGTCTGCTATACGGCATAGCGTCGGCGGCAGTTTTGTTCCTCATAGTAGTGGCGGTTGATATTGTGAATGCAGGTGGAATCCCCCATGAGGCCTGGAGGGTGTTACTTCTATGGATTGCCCATATGACTACAATTCTGTCTCTTCTGCTTGTGCTGGATTTGTCCGGCCTTGGAAAGTCTGCGCCGGCAATTCTGATATTGCTGGAAGGATGTACGTTTCTTGCGGGGTTTGCATCTATGAGAACAGCCCAGTTCATGTTTGGAATGTGGGGGATGTATTTCCAGAGCAAATGGTATTATGGTGAGGGGGGAGTTTCCGTGCTGCCTTCCCTGATAACAGAGGGGGTATTGATTATGCTTGCCTATCTGGCAGGGGGGATTTTGTTAAAGAAAGCCGTACAAAAATCAATCGTATGCTTTTAAAGCGGAAAGACGGTTGGCAATCTGAAACGGTGTATTTTTGAAACTATAATCAGAAAGGAAAGGTCTTTCGCATGGCAGAGATTATCGAAATAGAAAATTTAACGAAAAAATTCGGAGATGTTACCGCTCTTGAAAATGTGAATCTGAGCATTGGGAGAGGGAAAATTTATGGAATTGTTGGGAGAAACGGTTCCGGAAAGACTGTTTTGTTCAAACTTATAACGGGTTATTTAAAACCCACTGCCGGGAGAGTCATCGTAAGCGGAAAAGAAATCGGAAAGGATACGGACTTTGCGGAAAATATAGGGATTATCATAGAAAATCCCGGATTCTTAAAGGGATATACAGGATTTAAGAACCTCGCATATCTGGCAGGTATACGCAATGTAATCGGTAAAGAGGACATCAGGGAGAGCATGGTGAAAGTAGGGCTTGACCCGGACAGCCGTAAAAAGGTTGGGAAATATTCACTGGGAATGAAACAGCGTCTGGGCATAGCCCAGGCCATTATGGAAAATCCGGAGATACTGATTTTGGACGAGCCGATGAATAGTCTGGACAATCAGGGCGTAGACGAGGTACGGGGAATTTTGACAGGTCTGCGGGATGAGGGAAAAACAATAATACTGGCAAGCCATAATAAAGAAGATATAGAGATTTTATGTGATGAGGTGTATGAAATGGATCATGGAAGATTGGCAAGGCGTGATTTATAATAACACTTCATGTTTGGTTCCCTTGTTCCATATCAGTGCGGGGAGGCGGTTGTCAGTGGAGAGGATCAGATGCGGGCATACTTACAGAGAGGAATAAGCCGATTCTTTATATCGTCCAAAGAGAAGCCTAAATGTTTGAGAGACAAAATCTGATGATTTAAAAAAATACGGAATAGTGGGCTACTGTCTATTGGAAAAATCGGTAATGTGTTTCGAGACATAATATATAATTATAATATATATAATAAATATTGATTTTACTTATGATTATGCGTTAGGTATAATCATAAAGTAAGAAGCTGATAATAAGAGCAGGTTTTTACAGACCTGCTTTTGTTGTAAGGAAGATGTTACGTATTGCAGAGTAAATGTGGCGACGAACCAGTGCGGTATTGTGCTGGGGATCTGGCAGGAGGAAAAGATTATGGTCAAAGCAGTAGTGGGAGCCAATTGGGGCGATGAAGGAAAAGGCAAAATAACAGATATGCTGGCACAGAGGGCGGATATTATCGTCCGTTTTCAGGGAGGGGCCAATGCAGGACACACCATTGTGAACAATTACGGGAAATTTGCACTGCATACACTTCCATCAGGTGTGTTTTACAGCCATACTACCAGCATTGTGGGCAATGGTGTGGCGCTTAACATCCCGGTACTTTTTAATGAAATAAAATCCATCACGGACAGAAATGTGCCAATGCCTAAAATACTGGTATCCGACAGGGCGCAGATGGTAATGCCCTACCATATCCTTCTTGACCAGTATGAGGAGGAGCGGCTTGGAGGACGATCCTTCGGGTCCACCAAATCAGGCATTGCGCCTTTTTATTCGGATAAATATGCAAAGATTGGCTTTCAGGTCAGTGAGCTTTTTGACGAAGAGCGGCTGAAAGAAAAGATAGAAAGAGTTTGTGAGCAGAAAAACATCATGCTGGAGCATATGTACCACAAACCCCTTATAGACCCGGCAGAACTTCTGGAGACCCTGCGCGGATACAGGGAAATGATCGCGCCTTATGTGTGTGATGTGTCGGTTTATCTGGACAGGGCCATGAAGGAGGGAAAGACCATTCTCTTAGAGGGACAGCTTGGCACCTTAAAAGACCCGGACCACGGCATCTATCCCATGGTCACATCTTCCTCCACATTGGCGGCCTATGGCGCTATCGGGGCAGGCATTCCGCCTTATGAGATCAAAGAGATCATCACGGTATGCAAGGCGTATTCTTCAGCAGTGGGGGCAGGCGCCTTCGTGTCCGAGATATTCGGTGAGGAAGCGGAGGAATTAAGACGCCGGGGCGGCGACGGGGGAGAATACGGCGCAACCACAGGGCGCCCCAGAAGGATGGGCTGGTTTGACTGTGTGGCTTCCAGATACGGGTGCCGGATGCAGGGTGCTACAGACGTGGCATTTACTGTGCTGGATGTGCTGGGCTATCTGGATGAGATTCCCGTCTGTGTGGGGTATGAGATTGACGGCAGGGTGACAACGGACTTTCCTGTTACTGCAAAACTGGAAAAGGCAAAGCCGGTTCTTAAAACCCTTCCCGGATGGAAATGTGAGATACGGGGAATTAAGAACTACCAGGAACTGCCGGAAAACTGCCGGAATTATGTGGAATTTATAGAGGAACAGATCAAACATCCCATTACCATGATTTCCAACGGACCGGGCAGGAATGACATTATATATAGGAAAAGTCCCCTTAAGAAATAGAGGGGCGGCTGGGCGCAGACATATGGATCTGACCAGATAAAGGAACCTTGGGGCAGTATTTTCTGTTTACTATCAGGGAAGATAGGTATATGATGTTTCTATAGATAAAGGACGAAAGGCTTAAACTGATGGGAACAATGAACAGGAATTATGCAAAGGAACTGGATAAAATATTAAGTAACACAGAAAATAAAGGAAAACATCTCTTTCTCCATAGCTGCTGCGCACCGTGCAGCAGCTATGTGCTTGAATATCTGCGGACTTTTTTCAGGATCACAGTGTTTTATTATAATCCCAATATTACCGAAGATACGGAATATTTGAAGCGGGCGGCAGAACAGAAAAGACTGATCGGAGAATTTAACAGGCAGCTTTCCGGGGACGGAAGGGAGGAGGCCTACAAAATAGAGGTCATAGAGGGAAGTTATGACAGGGACTTATTTTTTGAAAGGGTAAAGGGACTGGAAAAGTGCAAAGAAGGCATGGAAAGGTGCTTTGTGTGCTATGAAATGAGACTTTTGGAGACGGCAAAAAAGGCGAAGGAAGCGCAGGCAGATTACTTTACCACAACACTGACCATCAGTCCTTTAAAAAATGCGGCAAAGATAAACGAGATCGGGGAGCGGCTTGCCGTAGAATATGGAACGGCGTTTCTTCCGTCTGATTTTAAGAAAAAGAACGGATACAAGCGGTCAGTGGAGCTTTCAAAGGAATACGGTTTGTACAGACAGGATTATTGCGGGTGTATTTTTTCCAGAGCAGAGCGTATTTGAAAAATACCGGCTTGACCATCCAGCCATAAAATATTATGATAGTAACCGGAGTGTCCGGGGAAACAGGTGGAAATCCTGTACGAGCCCGTCGCCGTGAAGCACATGGAAACAGGTGTCCGCTGACCAGAAGCCGTAAGCTGGGAAAAGCCATTGGAATCTTGATGATTCTGAGAAGGCTGGCGGATGCAGGGAGCAGTCCGGAGGAAAAACAAAGATTGTTCCAAAGTGCCAAGTCGAAATATCCGGACACACAGGCCTCTTTTTAAAACCGCGGGCGCCGGTTTATAGAGGAACCGCAGGCAGAAGTCTGACTTACTGGTTGCAAAACAAACATTGTCACGCTCTGCGGGACAGTGTTTGCTGACATATGGATCGTCCGCGCAGCGGGCTGTCTGGTGTCATGATAATAAAACAAAGGAGATAAGGAATATGCAGATGAAATGCAGGAAAAAATTTTTGTCATGCATCCTTTGTATGGTGCTTATTGCGGCTATGGCACTTGGTACAATCGGTTGTAATGGCAGTGCAGGGAAAGAAACGGTTGATACGGAAGCGGGAGAAGCCGCGCAGCAGCCGGGAGGCGTGCTGGGTGAAGGAAGCCGGGAATTTCCCTTCACGGTAGTGGATAAAGACGGTAATGAAACGCAGTTTGAGATCCACACAGATAAAGAAACGGTTGGGGAGGCTTTAGCCGAACTTGGACTAATTGCAGGAGAAGAAAGCGAATATGGTCTTTTCGTAAAGAGCGTAAACGGGATTACTGCAGATTATGATAAGGATGGCGTATATTGGGCATTCTATGTAAATGGAGAGTATGCGTCTTCCGGTGTTGACACCACACCTATTGCCGAAGGGGAAAGTTATTCTTTCAAGGTAGAATAGGGATGAAGGTATCAACACGGGAAATGACAGTGTTTGCGATGCTGGGGGCTGTTATGTATGCGTCCAAGATGATTATGGAGGCAGCCCCCAACATCCATCTTCTGGGGACCTTTATCACTGCCTACACGATAGTTTACAGGAAAAAGGCATTGTATCCCATCTATACTTATGTGATTTTGAACGGGCTTTTCAGCGGTTTTGCGTCTTGGTGGGTTCCCTATCTTTATGTGTGGACAGTTCTCTGGGGGGCGGTTATGCTCCTTCCCCGGAACATGCCCAAAAAGGTGCAGCCGGTGGTCTATATGCTTGTATGCGCAATGCACGGTTTCCTGTTCGGAACCCTGTATGCGCCTGCACAGGCACTTTTGTATGGGTTAAGCCTTAAGGGAATGGGGGCTTGGATCGTGGCGGGACTGCCCTGGGACGTTATCCATGGCGTGAGCAACTTTTTTTGCGGGATACTGATCATGCCCATAGTTTCCCTTCTGCGGTTTGCAGAAAAAAATGCTTGGAAGGGGTAGAATAAGCTATATAATAGTTCCCTTTAGAGACAAAATAAAGCAAAAAGCATTAAAATGTAAGCAATGTTTACATTTTGATGCTTTTTTTGCACAGAGGCTGTGCTAAGATAAATTTGTGTGTCAATTAGGAGTGGGGGGAGAGTTATAAAAACTAAAATTCTGGTGGTTGAGGATGACAGTTCCATTTCGGAACTGATTTGTATGAATCTGGACGCAGCAGGGTATGAAACGCTGCCTGTTTCTGATGGGCTTGCAGCCGAAAAACTATTAAAGGACATGGAGGGGCAGGAAATTGCTTTAGCCCTGGTAGATGTGATGCTGCCGGGGAAGGATGGATTTGAACTGATGGAGGATTTTCAAAGGGCAGATATTCCGGTGATTTACCTGACTGCAAAAGATGATGTGGCTTCTAAGGTCTACGGGCTGACAGCCGGTGCGGAGGACTATATCGTCAAGCCTTTTGAGGTGCTGGAACTTCTGGTCAGGATGGAGAAAGTGCTGCAAAGGACAGGGCGTAGCAGGAAAAAAATACAAATCCGGGATGTGGTTATTGATCTAACACAGCACATTGTCCTAAGAGGCGGTGTACAGGTGCCCTTAAAGCCTATGGAGTACGAACTTTTAGTGACTCTGGCAGGAAGTAAGAATGTGGCTTTTTCAAGAGAAGAACTGTTAAACAGAATCTGGGGAACCGACTATATGGGGGAGACGAGGACAGTGGACGTTCACATTGGACAGCTTCGGAAAAAGCTGGATTTTTATGGAGTTATCCGCACTATTTCCAAAAAAGGGTACCGTCTGGAGGATTTGGATTAAATGAAACTGTGGAAAAAGCTGTCTCTGGTCACGGTGACGGTGATCCTGCTGGCCACCGGCGCATCGGGGGCTGCGGTGGTTTACCGTTCAGTGAACTATAATCAGGAAAAAACCATAGAAAGCTGCGAACAGCAGCTTCATTCCACTGCCTATGCGCTGGCAAGGGAGCTGGAAAACAGTCCGGCAAAAGAACACAGTGAGGCTGCCAAAAATTCATATATTACTTATCTTATAAAAAAATACAGCGCTTCTAAATATATTCTCATTGAAGACAATGAGGTGATCTGCAACCTGACTCCTTTTGAACTGAAAAATCCACAGGATGAGCGGTGGAACGGGACGGATGGTTTCAGCATCATACAGGCAAAGGAAGAGCAGTACATCCTGATTTCAGGAAAAAAGGTTCCGGCAGCTGGAGAAAAAGAATACAAGCTGATACTTGTGCAGGATATTTCTGATTTATACAGGGACATACAAAAGCAGGTGATCGTGGATTTGATGATTCTGGCACTGGCGGTAGTTTTTGCAATGATTATTGTATTTTTAGTTACAAGGAAAATCATGCAGCCCTTGCGGGAATTACAGCAGGCAGCCCAGGATATCAGCGAAGGGGAGCTTAAGAGAAGGGCCGATGTCCATACAAGGGACGAGGTGGGCCTTATGGCGGCGGCTTTTAACAGCATGGCGGACAGGATAGAAAGTCAGGTTACGGAGCTGTCTAAGGTTTCCGAGCAGCGCAGGCAGATGCTTGGAAGCCTTACCCATGAACTGAAAACGCCCATGACGTCCATTATTGGGTATTCCGACACCCTTCTTCATGTGAACCTGAAAAAGGAAAAGCAGGAGAGGGCGCTGTATCATATTAAAGAAGAATGCAGGCGGCTGGAGCATCTTAGCAGTAAGCTTATGAGTCTGATGGGGCTATATGAGAACGACAGCATTAATATGGAAGAAACATCCATGAAGGAGCTGTTCGGGCAGGTGGCAAGGCTGGAGGAACATCATTTGCGGCAGAAGAATATCCAATTGGTGTACTCCTGCGAAATGGAACCAAAGAAAATAGATAAAGATTTATTTGAAAGCCTTCTGGTCAATTTGATCGACAACGGGGCGAGGGCCAGTCAGGAGGGGGATACAGTTTATTTAAAGGGGGAAGGGAATATCATTACCGTACAGGACTTCGGATGCGGGATTCCCGAAGATGAAATCGGGCGGGTGACGGAAGCCTTTTATATGGTGGATAAAGCCCGGAGCCGGAAAGCAGGGGGAAGCGGCCTTGGGCTGGCCCTGTGCAGCATGATTGCCCAGCTTCACGGGGTGCAGATTCTGATAGAAAGCAAAGTGGGAGAGGGCACGAAGATTTCGGTCATTTTTGAAGGAAAACAGACAGATCAGAGTATAAATACAGGACAGAGATGAGGGAGAATATGAAAGAAATAAAATTGGCAGCATGGTGCATAGCGACGGGCATGGTGATCATGATGGCTGGATGTGCCAGCGATATGCATACACAGGAGGAGATCGTAGTTCCCAGACAGGAGGATTCGCGGCAGACAGGAGAGGGTGAAACCAATACAGGCGTCCAGCAGGTGACGGATGGGACAATTGCAGAGCTGGTGCAGGCGCCGGAGCGCTATACGTGGGAAGGAGGCAGTGGAATCGTTTCCATTAAAGCGGATGCCGCCGTGGTGATTCCCAAAGCGGATGGGTTTAAGACCTATAAAGTGACCAGCCGTGTATTTACCCAGGAGGACTATGACAGGGTAAACGAAGTCCTTTTAAAAGGCGCCTTTCTCTGGGACCGGGATTATGAAGAAATGGCCCAGTCCAATGGATTTACGCTGGAAGAAGTGGAAAATATCATTGCCCTGCTGGAAAAGCAGAGAGCTGAGGCTGAAAAGAGCGGGGCAGCAAGCGAAGTGAACTATGATGCGCAGATAAACAATTGGAGCGCCCTTGCAAAAGGAGCTCCTAAGGAAGCCATCCTGACAGAAGTGCCGGGGATTGTGTCCTATAGCAGGACAAAGGAAGGTGAAAACTTTTTAAGCGGTAATGCCACAGTGGATGGGGAGGACTTTTTTGTCTATTTGGACAATAATCTGTCCGATACTTGGCGGTGGATCAGTTTTCAAATAAGATGCAGCAGAGTAAACAGCAATTTTTATAATTTTTATGACCAGCAGGAGGGAATTGCGCAGGCGGCAGAAATCAATATAGAATCGGTGCGCCAAAGGGCAAAGGAGGCTGTTGAGGCCATGGGATTTACAGACTTTGCCGTGTCCGGGGAAGAATATGTACAGGCAGTTTCGGTGGAGGAAATAAAAGGGGATGTGCACACGGATGCGGTGGGGTATGCCTTTAACTTCACACGGGTGATCGATGGAATACCGGTAACCTATACGGCAAGTGAAGGTACGTCGCTGGAAAATGATGACACAGTCCCATGGCCCTATGAACGGCTGGAACTGGTGTATGATAAAGAAGGTTTAACAAGCTTTAACTGGATGAATCCCTATCAGGTGGAAAAGGTGTCTGACGAATATGTATTTTTGCTTCCTTTTTCGGAAATACAGGACATTTTTGAGGAAATGGCGCTGAAAAAATATGAGGATATTTATGACGGCGGTGAGAATATGAAACTGGATTTTTTGATTGATGAAGTACGACTGGGATACATGCGGGTGTTTGAAAAAGGCAATCCTATGGAGGGGGAAATGGTTCCGGTCTGGGATTTCTTCGGCACGGAAATTTTTTACCCGGAGGGGAAGGAGGCGATGGTCAATAATACCTCCTATGCAAGCCGGCTGACCATCAATGCCATGGACGGCACCATCATTGAAAGGGATCTGGGGTATTAGAACGTCAAAAATGCGTTCTTTTATCTATCACTTAAGAGTAAACTTTAGAAAATAGGGAGTAAGTAGAGATGAAGGAGCAAAAAGCGGTATGCATATCGGCATCAAACATCATGGAAAGTCAGAAAAACAGTACCACTTACCGTATCTGTAAGCTGATTGCCGGTGTGCTTCATAAAAAGAATGTCTTATGTAAAATCATAGATTTGCGCAAGAGTGCGCTGAATCCCTGTACGGGATGCGGCCAGTGCTATGAGGGGAAAAGATGCGTGCAGGATACGAATTTTAATTGCATTTATGAGGAATTACTGACTGCCGACTATGTGTTTTTCGTCTCCCCCCATTATGCGCCGATTCCTGCAAAGCTGTGCATGCTCCTTGAAAAAATGGAGCAGATCACTTTCCTGCACTGGTGGCAGGACCATAAATACCGGTCAGAAATTTACGGTACACTGGCAGGTATCATTTCCCACGGAGGCGGTGGAAACGGTGCTCTTGAAAACTACAAGGCCATGGTAAACGATACCATTGCCAATGCCCTTGACACCATTCAGTTTAAAATGGTTCCTTACAATTCCAAGTGGAATACAGGGATTTCCCTTCCTGTAAAAAATGTCACGCGGAACAAAGGGATATTTCCCTGTCAGGAATACGACTGGAGACTTCTGGAGGAAAATATTGAAAAATACGTGGAGATCGTTGTCCAGACGTTTAAGTCTCTGTATGCTATCTGCTGATATTTTTTCGGAAATCTTTTTTCCAAAGCAGTTCCCATAAGTTCTTTACAGAAGGATGCAAAATTGGATATAATAGTGGACAGAAACAAGATAGGAAACCATGGGAACCGGATGGCTTTAAAGGAGGGCAACTATGCTGGAATTTAAGTATGACACACAATTATTGATTGAAGGGGAAGACTTGGACGAGGATGAGATTTCCGAATATTTCACGGAAAATTTTAAAGGAGACTGTCTGCTGGCGGTGGGAGATGAGGAATTGATTAAAATTCATTTCCATACCAATGAGCCGTGGAAAGTACTGGAGTACTGTTCCTCCCTTGGGGAAATTTATGATATCGTGGTGGAAGATATGGACCGCCAGTCAAGAGGGCTGAAAGGATAGCCGGAACGCCATGATTTAAAAGCAGATGGCAAAAGAGGAAACGGAGGATACAATGGAAAACGATCTGACAAGGGAAGAAGCGCTTGCGCTATTAAAAAAATATAATAAGGAGCCTTTTCACATCCAGCATGCACTTACGGTGGAGGGTGTTATGCGCTGGTATGCCGGTGAGCTGGGATACGGAAGTGAGGCAGATTATTGGGCAATTACCGGGCTTTTGCATGACATTGACTTTGAATTATACCCGGAGCAGCACTGTGTGAAAGCCCCCGAACTGTTAAGGGCAGGCGGTGTATCAGAGGATATGATTCATTCTGTCTGCTCCCATGGTTATGGGCTCTGCTGTGATGTTAAGCCCAGTCATGAGATGGAAAAAATACTGTTTGCAGTGGACGAGCTTACCGGGCTTATCGGCGCGGCGGCTCTCATGCGTCCTTCCAAAAGTGTGATGGACATGGAAGCTTCCAGCGTAAAGAAGAAATTTAAGGATAAAAAGTTTGCCGCAGGGTGCTCCCGTGACGTGATCACGAAGGGGGCGGAAGCTTTGGGGTGGGAATTAAATGAGCTATTTGAAAAGACCATTCTTGCAATGCGCTCCTGCGAAAAGCAGATACAGGAAGAAATGGAATAAGGGTTCCGCATAATTTTTAAAATTTAGCGGGGGTGTCACAGCAGGTGATGCCCCCGCTTTTCATACAATAAGCCGGCTCACGAAGCGTGGCAGCGTTTGTTGAAAAAAATAAAAATAGGCATTGACCGTACTGTTACTGTACGGTTTAGAATGAGATAGAAAGACAGGTAACAACAATATGCAGGAAAAAACACAAAGTAATTGGAGGAAAACTTTATGGAAAACCAAAATGTATATGAAAAACCCGTAACACTGAAAAATATATTGAAATTTGCCGTGCCAACCATTGCCATGACGGTATTTATGTCTTTTTATACAATGGTTGACGGTCTGTTTGTATCAAATCTGATCGGTACCAATGCCCTTTCGGCCATCAATCTGACGGCGCCTGTTATCCAGCTTGTTACAGCAATTTCTACCATGCTTGCCACGGGGGGAAGTGCGGTCATCATGAAAAAGATGGGGGAACAGAAAACGGATGAGGCAAAGGAAGATTTTACCTTTCTGATCCTGGTAAATGTTGTTGTGGGGATTATTATGTGTGCGGCCGGATATCTGGCGGTGGATCATATTTTTGCCGGAATGAACCTTTCTGCGGATGTAGAAGGATACTGTGTGGAATATTTAAGCCGTTATCTGGTGTTTACAGTGCCGATTCTTCTGATGAATAATTTCACACTCTATATGATCGCCAGCGAAAAGGCGGCCCTTTCCCTGATCTGCTCTGTAACAGGCGGCGTATTAAATATGGTTCTTGACTATGTGTTTATTGCAGGGATTGGCATGGGGATCAGCGGTGCAGCAGTTGCAACAGGGCTTGGATATTCTGTGACGGCAGTTGCCGGTCTGTTTGTTTTCAGCCGGAAAAAGAGTCTGTTGCATTTTAAAAGACCAGTATTTCGGTTCAAAGTTCTTTCCAATGCAGCAACGAACGGATGTTCGGAAATGGCAACGGCGCTTGTTACAGGAATCATCACAATGATGTTTAACTGGACAATGCTCCATTACGTGGGGGAGGATGGGGTTGCGGCTGTGACCATCATCATGTATGTGCTGATGTTTGCCAGCTCCCTTTACACGGGATATTCTTATGGTGTTGCGCCCATGACGAGTTTTTACTATGGGGAACGAAACCATGAAAAACTGAAAAAACTGGTTGCAGTGAGTTTCAAGGTGATTGCATGTATTTCCGTGGTCACAGTTGCAGCTTCCTTTCTGCTGACAAGACCGCTGGTGTCAGTATTTGCCCGGCCGGATAATCCGGTCCATGGGCTGGCGGTAACAGGGAACCGGATATGTACGATCGCATTGTTTTTTATCGGATTTAATATTTTTGCCAGTGGAATGTTTACCGCATTATCTAACGGGATCGTTTCGGCTGCCCTTGCATTTTCCAGATCCTTTGTATTTATGCTGGTCACCATGATCGTGCTTCCTCTGCTCTTTGGCGTAAACGGTATATGGCTGGCCACACCGGCAGCGGAGCTGATGGCCCTTGCTCTGTCAGCCTTCATGTTTTTAAAATATAGAAAGAGGTATGGATATTAAGGAAGGCTGCGTATTGCCGCTGTGCGCTTCCGTCATAGGAAGCGCTCCCTTCCGGTTCTGGTCATTTGATCACAGGATGGTTTCCATTCCCACTTTCTGCGGCTTTAGTCCGCAGGACTGGTAAAATTTCATGGCGGATTCATTCAGGCTCCATACATTTAATGTAACATTATAGCAATGCTGCTCTCTGGCAAAGGAGAGCACGGCTTCATAAAGGCGGCGGCCGATGTGCTGTCCTCTCAGATTTTCGTCCACGCATAAATCATCGATATATAATGTCTTGATGTCGGTTAGGATATTGTCGTCAATATGCTGCTGGAAAATACAGAAAGCATATCCTAAAACAGTTTCATTTTCATCCACTGCGGTAAAAATTGGCCGCTGGATGTCATGGATAATGGCTCTTAGCTGATCGTCGGTATATTTTTTGGCGCCGTATTTAAATAAGTCGGGACGCCCCTTGTGATGGACCAGACACACCTGCATCAATAAATTGTTGATGCCGTCCATGTCCTGTTCTTTTGCACGTCTGATTTCTATCATAACTGATCCTCCATTCCTGTATAAGCGGGTATGTGGAAAAACTTTTTGGCAGTGCATTACTGTCTGTATAAATTTTCCACAAATTAGTCTAATCACTAAAGCCGGTACTGTCAACTATATATTTATTCCTGCAGGCAGAGCCAAGCGCTGTGCCTGTACGGGCATTTATTACAATAAGCTGTCTCGCGGAGCGTGGCAGCGTTTGTTAGTTCATTAATGGAAGGTTGTTTATAATTTAAAACCAGATTGTTCATAAGATTTCATTGTGAATCATAAAGGGCAAGAGTATAATGAAATATTATAGAACAGGACAGGAAAGAAAATAAGTAAGACGGCCTGCGAAAGAGGCAGGGGATAAAGGGATTTGGAGGTCATGTATGAAAATATCTACAAAGGGAAGATATGCTTTGCGGCTGATGCTGGATCTTGCGGTCTATAATACAGGGGAACCTGTCAGCCTTAAGGATATAGCCAGAAGGCAGGAGATTTCCGAAAAATATCTGGAGCAGATCATTTCTCTGTTGAATAAGGCAGGGTTTGTCAGGAGCATACGGGGGGCGCAGGGAGGATATCTGCTGGGCAGAGAGCCTTCCTGGTATACAGTGGGCAGGATTCTGCGTCTTACGGAAGGGGACCTGGCCCCGGTAAGCTGTGTGGGGGAAAACAGCATGGAATGTGAACGCAGGCAGGGATGTGTGACGGTAAGGGTCTGGGAGGAGATCAACCAGGCTGTCAATCAGGTGGTGGATCATATCACTCTGGAGGATTTGGTCAGATGGCAGCAGGAGAAAGCAGACCAGTATGTTATATGACACTGTGGAAAGGCCTTTGTTTTACAGCAGAAAAAGTCCGTTTCACAGCATTTCTTTATTATAATCAATACGTATTCCGATATAATATTTGGCAGCAGGAGAGTTTACACAGAAGGGGTATGGAGGAAGCTGAAAGATGCGGATAGCGGTATGTGATGATGAGAAGGAAGTCAGGGATATGTTTGCGGGGAGGCTCCATGAGCTTTATCCTGACGCAGCCATATCTTTATACCAGTCAGGGGATGAGCTGCTTCTGGCAGAGGGGCAGCCGGATATTGTGCTGTTGGATATTCAGATGCCGGGCAAAAACGGAATGGAGACGGCAAGAGATTTTCGCAGGAATAATAAAGAGGCTGTCATTATTTTTGTGACGGCCCTGGAGGATTATGTGTTTCAGGCCTTTGACGTGGGAGCCTTTCATTATCTGGTGAAGCCTTTCGACGAAGGGAAATTTGTGCAGGTGCTGGCAAATGCGGCAGCGGAGTCTGCGGATCGCAAACGCGGGAAAGAAGCAGATAAAAAGAAAAAGCAGCAGCCTCTGCTCATATCTGCCGGGGGCAGGCACATATTGGCAAACTGGGAAGAAATTATATATGCGGAGGTGTATGACCGCAAAGTGGTTATCCATACAGTGGACTCGGATATAGAATACTATGGACGGATGAAGGAGCTGGAAGAAAAAGCGGGAGATAATTTTTACCGTCCCCACAGGGCCTATCTTGTGAATTTTGATTTTGTCAGGAAATATGATGCCTCAGTGATTTATCTGGAAAGAGGACAGGCGCTTATGGCGAAACAAAACTATCGGGATTTCGTCAAAAGTTATCTGAAACATATCAGGAAAAAAGAAAGGGCGTAGAAGATGGAAGGGGCTCTAATAAGTGAAACAGTAGTCGCCCGGATATCCTGGGTACTGGAATTGCTTTTTCTGGGATATTGTTTTTACCGTTTTGCAAGGCCTTTTATGGAAAATGCAGCGGGGGCATTCTGGTCAGGAGGGGCGTATGTGCTGACCATGCTCCTGCTTTATCTTGTGCCGGTGGGGTATTTCTTTGCATACGGTATGGGAAGTCTGGCGGCCTTTGGGGCAATGTGCTGGGCAGAGCGGAAAAATTACAGGCAGAAAGCATTTCTTTCCCTGACCTTTTTTACCCTGCACTGGCTGGCAATAACAGCAACAGATATCCTATATGATAACATATACAATTTTGCAGGACGGACGGATTTTATGGTGGCACATCCGGAGCTGTGGTATGTGCTTTTTCTGGGGATGTGTGTCATTTACCGGGGGATGGAGTTTGCACTTCTTGCTTTTGAAATATGGTGTATTTTAAGGGCTTATGTATATAAACATGCAGATATGACGGGAAAGGAGCTGCTCATGATGGCGGTTCCCTCTATTATGGGATGGGCAGGGGTCGTGATCATGAGGTACTATCGCGTCTTTTATATTATACAGACAGGGGAAATTTCCGGCAGTTATGAAATACTTTCCCTATTGTATTATATAGTGTCCGCTGCTGCGGTCATTGTTGTCATTACCTTGTATCAGAATATCAAGGTAAAACAGGAGGAAAATCTGCGCAGTGAGCTGCTGGCGGCGCAGATCGACAGTATACGGCAGCACATCGGGCAGGTGGAAAGTCTGTATCAGGATATTCGCAGCATGAAGCATGATATGGCAAATCATATTTTTACGCTGGAGCGGCTTTATGCCGGGAATAAGACGAAAGAGGCAGGGGCATACAGCGGGGAATTAAAGGCGGCTCTTTCCCAGGCGGCAGGAGGGATCAAAAGCGGGAATCCTGTGACCGATGTGATTTTACAGGAAATGAAAAATGCCGCCGAAAAAAAAGGAATTCATTTTCAATTGGAATTTTACTATCCTGAGGATTCCTGCATCAATGCCTTTGATATCAGTGTAATATTAAATAATGCGCTGCAAAATGCGCTGGAAAATACCCCCGCAAGAGAGAACTCCCGGATATCAGTTTGCTCCTACCGCCAAAACAACGCTTATATGATAGAAATCCGTAACAGTTTTTCGGGGAACTTACAGTGGGACAGGCAGAGCGGGCTTCCGGTAACATCAAGGAAGAAAACAGACGGACACGGGTACGGTCTGGCCAATATCCGCAGGGTAGCGGAAAAATATTTCGGGGATATAGATATTGCGCTGGAAGATGGGGAATTCCGGCTCAGTGTTATGCTGATGACAGAAGGATGACCCCATGGCGGTGTACCGGCCATGGGGCATTCTGCTACAATAAGCTGTCACGCGGAGCGTGGCAGCGTTTGCTTTCTATTTTTGGGATTTTTCTTCTTTTAAGTCGGTGATGCGCCTTACGCCGTCAAGGGCTGCAATCTGGTCTCTGACAGCGTTTGTGTCTGCCTTCAGCTCAACGATCACATCATAGTTGAAGGAATCCTTAAGGGGATTTTCTGTAAAAGATGCCGCAAAATCTTCATCCATATCGGAAAAGAAATTTTTTTGAAAATCGCTCCAGGCTTCGTCTGCGCTTACAAAGCGGACGGAATAAATTCCGGGGATACCGTTTAGTTCCTGACCGATTGCATCTATCCGGTCCTGTGTGATGCCGGATTCAAAAAATACTTTCAGGTTTTTCACCTGATATAGGTCATAGGCTGCGTAGGAGGTGGAGCCTACGGCAGTCAGTATAACCGCCATGACAAAAGCGGCGGCCAGCTTGGAATAGCGGAACAGGATATTGCCGGAGTGTCTGGCATTTAAGCAGTTGTCCAGAAGCGTATCCTGCATTTCTTTAGGCATGGTGATTGTTTTTACGGTGTCTTTTAAATGATTTGTACGCATATCAAAACCTCCTGATTTTATGAATTTTTAAAGATTTAAGTTTGATAGTTTACGTTTTAAGGCTTCACGGCCTCTTTGCAGACGCTTCTTTACGGCGCTCTCGGAAAGTCCTGTAATGTGGGAAATCTCCTTGATCTGATAGCCTTCTACATAGTGGAGCAAAAGAACCGTCTTCCACCTGGCAGGCAGGGAGAGGACTTCCTTTAAAATTTCCATCTGCTCTGGTGACGCGCATACATTTTCCACTTCTTCGAGATTTACATAAGTATGGCGTCTGTTAAAACGCAGATAGTCTTTACATAGATTGGCGTTTACTTTCAGGAGCCAGGCTTTTTCATGTCCGGCGTCATGAAAAGGGGGCGCCTTTTCCATGTATTTGATAAGCACTTCCTGCAAAACATCCTGTACATCATGGGGATTGCCCAAAAGCACAAAGGCTGTGCGGTAAAGCAGGCTGCCGTAGGTCTGTATGATATTTCTAATTTCTTCTTCGCTTTTTTGAGCCACATTGCGCCTCCTTATGATCAAAATAAAAGGCTTTGGTGCGCACCTTTGCCTGTCTCTATCATATACACGTCCGAGAAGTATGAAAAGTGACAAAAATTTTTTTGTAAGTCCGGTATGGCTGACGCTGATAAACCATTATCAATGTTAAGTTGCAGAACCGTAAAAAAACGTGTATAATATAGGCGTTTGCAAACCGTCAAATGTATTGTAGAAATGAGGTAAATTATGGTACAGTCGAGAACACATACTTGTAACCAGCTTAGAATTGGAGATGTAGGGAAAAAGGTCACCATTACAGGCTGGTATGATAACATGAGGAAGGTCAGCAAAAATCTTGGGTTTTTAATTCTTCGGGATTTTTACGGTATGACCCAGGTGGTCATTGAGACCGAGGAGATGATGGCGAAGCTGTCGGGAGTCAACAATGAGTCCACCCTTTCCATTACCGGGGAAGTGAGGGAGCGTTCCAGCAAGAATCTGCATCTTGACACAGGTGAAATTGAAGTGGTGCCGGAGTCAATTACAGTGCTTGGCAAGTGCATTTATAATGAATTGCCCTTTGAGATAAGCAGGTCAAAAGAGGCAGACGAAGCTGCCAGATTAAAATACAGGTATCTGGATCTGAGAAATCCTGCGGTGAAGGAAAAGATTGTCCTTCGGAGTAAAATTGTTGCGGAAATTAGAAAGAGCATGACGGAGCATGACTTTCTGGAAATCACTACGCCTATTTTGACCTGTTCCTCGCCGGAGGGCGCGCGGGACTATCTGGTTCCGTCCAGAAACCATCCGGGTAAGTTTTATGCGCTGCCCCAGGCGCCCCAGCAGTTTAAGCAGCTTCTGATGACATCAGGGTTTGACCGGTACTTTCAGGTAGCCCCCTGCTTCAGGGATGAGGATGCCAGGGCTGACCGTTCTCCCGGCGAGTTTTACCAGCTTGATATGGAAATGGCTTTTGCTACCCAGGATGATGTGTTCCATGTGATTGAGGACGTGCTTCCGCCTATTTTTGCAAAATACGGGAAATACCAGAAAGCGTCAAAAGCGCCTTTTGCAAGAATATCTTACAATGACGCCATGGAAAAATATGGATCGGATAAGCCGGACCTACGGATAGATCTAACCCTTCAGGACGCCACAGAATGTATGGACGGATGCGGATTCGGCCCTTTTGAGGGGCAGACTGTGAAAGCCATTGTGGTGGATAATTTTACGGCAACCAGAAAGGTTATTGACAAGATCTGTGCAGACGTGGAAGTGCAGAGCGGACAGAAGGCATACTGGTTCCGTCTGGACGAGAACGGGGAGCTGGTGGGAGGAATCTCCAAGTTTTTAAAGGACAGGAAAGAACAGGTGGCTGCGGCGCTGGGGTTAAAGAACGGGGACTTCGTAGGTCTGACAGCAGGCAAAAAGTCAGATGCACAAAAGTGTGCCGGCGTACTGCGCAAGTTCCTTGGGAATGCCTGCGAGGCCCATATGAATAAGGAATGTTATGAATTCTGCTGGATCGTGGATTTCCCCATGTACGAGATAGGGGAGGAGTCCGGGGAACTGGAATTCTGCCATAATCCTTTTTCCATGCCCCAGGGCGGGATGGACGCGCTTTTAAATAAGAACCCTCTTGACATTTATGCTTACCAGTATGATTTAGTATGCAACGGAGTGGAGCTCTCTTCCGGGGCAGTGAGAAACCATGACCCGGAGATCATGGTCAAAGCTTTCCAGATTGTGGGGCTTGACGAGGCGGATGTGAAGGCCAAGTTCCCGGCCATGTATCATGCGTTCTGCTACGGCGCTCCCCCTCACGCAGGCATTGCGCCCGGAGTGGACAGGATGGTAATGCTCATTGCAGGGGAGGAGAGCATCCGGGAGATCATTCCTTTCCCCATGAACAAGACGGCCCAGGACGTGATGATGGGAGCACCTTCAGCGGTAGATGAAAAGCAGCTTAAGGATGTGCATATTAAAATTGATCTGCCAAAAGAAAGCAACTGAAAGTAACGGCTTAAACAGCCGTTTATGAGGAATCGTGCCTTAATGGTATGGTATAGGATGTAAAAGGATTCGGCAAAGCGCAATTTGGAGGCTTATATGAATAAAAACGGAAAGCGGCTGGCCTGTATGTTGGCATTGTGCCTTGTGTTCCTTGCAGGGTGTGGGCAGCAGCTGGGAGAAGAATTTTCGGAAGATGTAAATATGCTGGAGGGAGCGGAGCTTTCGGTGGATGAATCTTTGGTGACGCCTGTCGGAATTACCTATTCCATAAATAACCAGTCCGACCGGGATTTAAGTTATGGACAGGACTACAGCCTTTTGAAGGAAAAGGACGGAAAGTGGTACTTTGTGGAGCCGGAGAGATCGGTGGCAGTTACATTGGAATTATTGTGGGTTCCGTCAGGGAGTACGGATACTGTGGAAATAAGCTGGGAGAATTCCTATGGGAAACTTCCCGGCGGCCGTTACCGTCTGCTGAAAAACTTTTCCGATTATGAGAAGGGGTATTATCTGGCAGGGGAGTTTGATGTGAAATGACGAGTATTAAGTATGCATGGAAACGTTCCCTGCCGGTTATGGCAGGCTATCTGGTATTGGGATTTGGATTTGGGATCCTGCTTGAGGCTAAAGGATATGGCGCAGGATGGGCTTTGCTCATGAGCGTTTCCATATATGCCGGCTCCATGCAGTATGTGGCAATCGATCTCATTTCCGGCGGCGCGTCACTTCTCTCTGCCGGCCTCATGACTCTCATGGTCAATGCCAGACATCTTTTTTATGGAATTTCCATGATTGAGAGATACAAAGGAACTGGAAAGAAAAAGCCATATCTTGTTTTTGCTCTGACGGATGAAACCTATTCGCTTGTGTGCAGTGGGGATGTGCCGGAAGGGGTGGACCGGAAAAGCTACTTCTTCTGGGTGTCTTTGTTTGATCACAGTTATTGGATAATCGGGAGTGTGGCCGGTTCCCTGACTGGGAGTATCCTCAACTTTAATACGTCGGGAATTGAATTTTCGATGACTGCCCTGTTTATCGTGGTGTTTGTGGAACAGTGGAAAAGCGCTTCCGGTCATGCAAGCGCAATGATTGGTACGGCGGCTTCGGTGGCGTGTCTCTTGATTTTTGGGCCGGACAGCTTTCTGATTCCGTCCATGCTGACAATTACCGTAGCGCTGACAGCTTTACGAAAAGTTTTTGAAAAAGAGAAAGAATAACCGCGATTGAAACAGAAGGAGGGGCGCTGGAAATGGATAATTTACATACTGGACAGCTGGTGGCGGTGATTGCCCTGGTGACGGTTCTGCTTCGGGGAATTCCCTTTATTGTGTTCGGTGGCAGAAAAAAGACACCGGCTTTTATCACCTATCTGTCAAATGTCCTTCCCTATGCGATCATGGGAATGCTGGTGGTGTACTGTCTGCGGAATGTGAAGATTTTAGACAAGCCCCACGGGCTGCCGGAACTGCTTTCTGTTGGAGCGGTGGTTCTGCTTCACCTTTGGAAAAGGAATACACTGCTTAGCATTGCCCTTGGAACAATTATCTATATGGTGCTGGTGCAGGCGGTATTTTAAAGTACATCCTGCAGGAAAGTGATTTGGGAGACATTGTGCTAAAAATCCCCCGCTCTTAAGAGCAGGGGATTTTGCATTCATTCAAAAAAATCGCTGTTAACTACTGCTTCTGGCAGAAAGTGCAAAGTAAGCGACAGCAATGCCGCCGGGCCCTACATGGGTTCCGATCGTGCCGCCTACGGTCGCAGCAGGAAGGCTTTTTGCATGGCCTTTCCAGAGGGCCTCACTGTCAGTTATGTATTTCTGCATTAAAGAATCGCTTAATCCGGCGTAGCCTAAAAAATAGGGTTTCTGGAAATCAATGCCGCCGGATTCTTTGATGTGCTGTGCCAGAAGATTGTTCCCCTGTTTAGAACCTCTTGCTTTGCCCAGCATAACGACCTCCCCGTCCACAACACCGACTACCGGCTTGATGGAAAGGACACTGCCGGCAAGGGCGGCAGTTTTGGAGATGCGTCCTCCTTTTTTCAGATATTCCAGCGTATCCAGAAGGGCAATAAGCCTGATATTTTTCTTTTCCTTTTCCAGCGTTGCGGCAATGGATGCTGCATCCATGCCGGAATCTTTAAGCTGCAGGGCATATTCAACCAGCGCCCGTTCCCCTACCGTAGCGTTTTCACTGTCTACCACAAAAACCCTGCCTTCAAATTCCCGGGCCGCGATACAGGCGCTCTGCCATGTGCCGGAGAGTTTACCGGATAAAGTAATGATAATGGCATAGTCCCTGGTTTCCAGAGCCTTACAGACCGCTGTTTCAAACTCATAGGGTGGTATCTGGCTGGTAACAGGGAGTGAGTCACATTCGATCAGCTTCTCATAGAACTCCCTGTGGGTCAAATTGACCCCGTCAAGGTATTCTCTGTCATCAAAAGTTATCTTCATGGGAAGGACGGTCAAATCCTCCCTGTCTGAACCGGTGATATCTGAAGATGAATCAGTTATGATCTGGATATTCATTGATTTCTCCTTTTATTTCTGCGGACGATGAGACAGGCACCGTGCTTACCTTGTGGGGATGCTGCCTGCAACAGCCGACCCGCGAAAGTCCGTGGTTTATTCGTCTTCTGAATCGTCTCCTGTCTGGCCTATCAGGGCGGAATCCCCGGACTGGGGAGAGGTCATGGTACATCTGCCGTCAAAGTAAGCGTCTTCATCAATAACAAGGGATCTTGCTGTAATATTGCCGTTTATCTTTCCAGAGGAAAGGAGCTCCAGCTTGCCGAGCACGGAAACATCCCCGTCCAGCCTTCCGGAAATAATCACACTCTGGGCAGAAACATTTCCTACAATCTGTCCTTTAGGTCCAAGAATCAGTTCCTTCTGGCAGATGCAGTTACCATTTACGGTGCCGTCCACACGGATCATGTCAGGAACTTTCAGATTACCGTCGAAGACAGCTCCTTCGCTAATTAAAGTGCCTGTCTTTGCCAGGGCTTCTGACGAGTAAGTATTGTTTTTGTTCTTTCTTAACATAAAATAGTTCTCCTCCTTTTATCCTTTCGCATCAAATACGCTTAAGGGATCAACCGGTTCCCCGTTTAAGAGAACCTGATAATCTAACTGCGTATTATCAGTGATAATTGTAAACAAAGTATCGCCAGCCTGAATCTGTGTGTCTTGTTCCAGGCCGGACTCAGCTTCCTGCTGACTCATATACCGGGTCATATAACCGTTGCCGTGATCCACCTCGACAATGAGCGGGTAGGTGTCATCGGAACTGACAGTAACGATTGTGCCGCTTCCAGCCGCAATGATTTTGCCCTCTGCATGGACAGTAATAGAGAGATAGGGTTGTTCCTGTGAATAGGCAGATAACAGCATGGCTGTATCAGAGGAAGGATAAAGACTGGGAAAGAATGGATCTGCTTCGGCTTCTTCCGGTTCTGCCTCTGCCTCCTCTACGTCTGCCTGTTCCGTCTCTTGTGCTGCAGCGCTTGGTTCGGGCTGCTGCCGCAGGGATTCATTTTCTGCGATCAGCGCCTGCTTTTCAGTATTCAGACTTTCCTTCTCTGCCTCAAGCTGTCTGACTAACTGTTCCTGGGAGCTTAACTGCTCCTTTAAAGAACTCTGTACCGTATGGGCAATGGAAAACTGATAAGCCAGCCAGCCTAAAGCGACACAGAGAATAAGCAGAAATGCGAAAAGCGTGCGTAAAATGGAAAGCGAAATCTGAAACTGCCTGTTGCTCCGGCCCGTATTAGAAATCAGAAGTATGTAAAAAGATTCCTTTCGTTTATGCCTTTGTTGTTTCATATCATACCCCCCATGGCATAATGATTGAATAAGCTCTTATCCACTATAACACAAAATGAGAAAAATTGAAACCAGTAAGTGAAGAAGAAATACGCCTTTTTTCGATAGTACATTTTGCCAGAGGATTTACAGCAGAGAACGGAAACTGGCTTGTGCATCCGCTTTTGGGGGGATTGCCAGTAAATTTGAAATCTGCTATGATAAAAATGCGGTATACATGACATAAAAAGTTTGGGAGGGCAGTATGAAAAGGAAAAAGAGGAGAAACAAAATTGTGGGAAGCAGGATTTTGTATGAAATATGTGACTGGTCAAAGGCAATTCTGACAGGTCTTGCTGTGGGCTTTTTTGTCAGCAGTACCCTGATTGCCAATGCACAGGTGCCGTCAGGCTCCATGGAGGAGACGATCATGACAGGAAGCCGCATTATCATTAACCGTCTGGCATATATGTCACAGGAGCCTTCCAGAGGAGATATTATTGCCTTTTATTATCCCGATGATGGAGAGACAGAGTATATAAAGAGGATTATCGCCCTGCCGGGTGAAACCATTGAAGGAATTGACGGAAAAGTATATATTGACGGAAAGGTGTACAGAGAAGATTACATAAAGGAAGAAATGGAAGGCAGCTTTGGGCCTTACAGTGTGCCCGGGGATTCCTATTTCGTTATGGGAGATAACAGGAACAATTCGGCGGACTCCCGGTACTGGATGGATAAATTCGTGGAAAAGAGCGAAATCATCGGACGGGCGGAGTTTGAATATTTTCCCCGGATAAAGAGACTATCAAAGTAAGGACATTTTTCAAACCTGCTCTAATACCGGACGGGAGCCGGGCTGGCTTCATGCGTTCCGATTATCTTTTCCATCCAGATCATATGGTACCACGTGCCGAATTTATAACCGCATTTGTAAAACTTTCCCACCGTGGAAAAGCCCATATGTGCATGAAATTCTGCACTGTTTCTGGTCAGATAGGTATCTTCCCGCTCAGGATAGCCGATGCAGGCATAAAGATTCAGGATTCCCATCCGGGCAAGGGAGCTTTCCAGGGCTTCATACAGTTTTCTGCCAAGTCCGCATTTTCTTTTGTCCGCAGAGATGTAGATAGTCACCTCTGCGGACCAGTCATAAGCTGCCCGGCCGACGAAGGGACCGGCATAGGCAAATCCCACAATTTTGTTGTCAGATACCGCCACAAGATAGGGGTATTTTTTGAGGATATTGGCGATTCTTGTCTGGAATTCATCTATTGCCGGAACGTCGTACTCAAAGGTTATGGCAGTATTTTTTACATAATATGCATAGATATTTAAAATATCTTCTGCGTCTTTTACAGACGCGGTTGTGATTTCACAACAAGCTGTCCCGTAAAGTGAGGCAGCGTTTGGTTTAACATAAGAATCGTTCGCAAAATGTGCTGTCTGTTGCTGGATATCCTCCATGACCGTGCATCCTCTAATTCTGTGCGGCGTCAGCCTTTTCAAAATATTCGTCAATGTTTTTCTTGATTTCTACAGGCTTCAGGCTTTTTAGCAGGTAGCCCTTGGGCTTTAACGGCACCAGCTTGCTTATGGTTTCCTTGTCAGATCTGCCTGTCAGAAAAATGACCGGAATGTTGGCAAAGTCACTTTCAGAGCGGATCATTTCTAACACCTGCGCACCGTCGCAGACAGGCATTTCATAATCCAGGAGAATCAGGTCCGGCCGGTCCAGGGTTATGGCCCTGATAGTGGATAAACCAGAGTTAGCCAGAGAAATCTGATATTCTATCCCCAGCAGTTTTTTCATCAACTGCTGCATCATTTCAGAATCGTCTACCACGAGGATTTTCTTTTTTCGTGTATTTTTCTTTTCCTGTTCATTTTTGACAAGGTATTTCTGGATTTCCGTCATGGCACTCTCTGCCTTAAGGAAAGTGCCGGATGTGCTTTCCTGCATGTGGGGCGCAATGACGCAGTAGGCAAAGTATCCTGCCCCTGTATCAAAAAGCAGGCTGTATTGTGGATGCTGGCTGTTGAAGACCTGCTGGAACTGGTCGTAGGTCAGCAGATTTTCGCCCTTAAGCTTATACAGTTCAGAAGACGGAATATGCTCTTTGATCCGCTCCACGAACTGTCTTGCGGCGTATCTGGTGGCATTTACGATCAGAACGCTCAAAGTCCCGGCATCCTCATCCATGATTTTACCAATTGTGTTGATCAGCAGTTTTTCCTCAAAGACCAGAATGATTTCCCAGTCTTTGCCTTTTTCGTTTGTGTAGACTATCCGGTAGTATATCCCGCTGCCGAATTTTTCACCGCCGTAGCACTCGCTGACAAGTGATGCTTTTAACTGGAACATGTCACTTAAAAGCTGGATGATCGTCTGTTTCATGGCAAGTTGTTCTTCTTCCGGCCGCAGGTTCTTCCATTTACTTGCGGTTTTTCCTGTGATGGCGCGGTCTTCTGTAAGTGTGTGTCCAATCAGCCATCCGGCGCAGACTCCCAGAAAATGATTGACCGCTTCTTGGGAATACATGGATTTGCCCAGTTCCCGCTCAAGGGCAGGAAGGGTATTCGTGCGGAAATATTTATGGATATTTCTATGCGTTTCAAATCCAGGATAAGAAATAGAAGCCATATATGCTTCTTCCTCAGCGAAATGTTTCATGGCATGGTCTTTAAAATATTTAATACCTTCCTCGCAGACCCACTGACGCTTTTCTGCCTGGTCGCTGTGTGAAAATAATTTGTTCACAATACTGAAAAGCTTTTTGTGCTCCCTGTCAATAATGTCCACCCCGATATTAAATCTGTCCTGCCAAACTAGTTGATTGCCCATGATGTCCCTCCTTAATGTTCTATGCAGTTTTTATATAAAATTTTTCTTTTATTTCATAATATTCGGCATTTTCCGGACGGAAACTTTATTTGTGGCGAAATATGTAAAAAACTAAGTTTTTTTGTCAAAATGATATTAGAGCGTGTTTGAAATTCATTTTCCCAATCTGCACGTCCCACTTTGCGTGATGTTTGCGTCAAATCCGGTCATCGTAGCCCGCTGTGCCTCCCTCATTTGGCAGAGCATTCAGGCTCTTAGTCTCCCACAATTGTGATGTACATCTCAAGGAAAGCGATTTTAAACATGCGCTAGGATTTCATACTTTACATGGTACAAAATTATAACATAATTTTCCTAATATCACAATGTAATATTCCCAGATTCCTGCAAAAATTACAGGACTTTATTACGGGTGAAACAGGACTTTACAATTACTGCTGCTTGCCAACAGCGCTGGCGGGAAGTATAATATTTTTAATAGAAGTGTTAAGCAAAACAAGGAGAAAATAAAAAATGTACAGGATATATATTATATTTGCGGTATATTTCATTATTTTATTTGCAGTGATCCATTTCCTATCAAAGCGGGCCAGAAAGAGGCAGGCCCAAAAGGAGGGAATACCGGAAGGGGCTGTGGGAAACCCTGGCTCCGGCATGGCAAAGAAAGCATATACGAAGGAGCAGAGAATCCTGGTAAAGGAGCAGTTCCGGGTTTACCGCAAAAAGATTTATGAGGACTATCCCCAGGTGGATAAGTTCGAGACGGTCAAAAGAAGATGGATAGGGGGTATGCTTCTTGGAGGGCTGCTGCTTACCGCCGGGAAAGCGTTAGTCCTGCGGGAAAGTATGGGAGTCCCTGTTATGGCGCTTCTTTTTTCCGTACTGACAGCTTTTGGGGTGTATGGGATCTTTCTGCTTTGCGCCATGGGGCCGAAGTGGAAGCTGTCCGGCTTTCTGTATCTACTGGCGGTAAAGGACATTATGACCTATGCGCACACACTTTTTGTCCAGGGCGGCATTGACTCATGGGAAAGATTTTGCTGGGTATATATAGACGGCTTCCAGGAATATCCTTTAGCTGTCAGCCTGGATTTCCTTTCATGGCTATACACGCTGCTGATTCTGGCAACTGCCGTATGGCTGACTCTTGTGCCTAAAAACAGAGAACTGGCCGGACAGTCAGAAATTCTTCAGTTACAACTAAAAAAATTTACACCAGACATTTGAAAGAAAAGGAGAAAAAATATGCAGATCAAGAATCCGTCTGCCGCTCCGGGAATGAGCACCCAGGAGCTTATGCAGGCAATACATGACAGAAAAAGCGAGATATATGAAAAAGCCAAAAAGGGGGAGCTGGAAGAACGGTTCCAAATCGGGAGCCAGTCCTATACACTGAAGGAATGGGATAAGCTGATGGATGTTTTTGATGAATCCCAGGACAAATTCAAGGCCCTTTTAGAGGAAAAGCTAGAACAGCGCAAAGCCGCCCAAAGAGGAGAAATCCGTCATGACAGTTAAAGATCAGGTGCTTCTTTTGCTGGAAAACCAGCGGGAGGTATTCTTTTCGGGACAGGATATAGCCCAGCAGCTTTCCGTCACCAGAGCCAGTGTGTGGAAAGCAGTGAAGGCTCTGCAGAAGGAGGGCTATGCCATCGAAGCGGTGAACAATAAGGGCTATATTTTAAAAATGGCGCCCGATGTGCTCTCTGGCGTCTACATAGAAGAACATTTAAAAAAGGCAGGCATTATGCTGGAGGTACAGGTGGAAAAAATGGTGGATTCCACCAACAATGTGTTAAAGCAGTATGCTGCAGAGGGAAAAAGGCAGGACATGGTTCTGCTGGCGGAAAAGCAGAGTGCAGGCAGGGGCCGCAGAGGGCGTTCCTTCTATTCACCCGAAGGCACGGGCCTGTATATGAGTCTTTTACTACATCCTAAAGCCGGGCCGGAAGAGGGGGCCATGCTGACTACCCTGACAGCGGCGGCAGCGGCTAAAGCAGTGGAAAAAATTTCGGAAGAACCGGTGCAGATTAAATGGGTCAACGATGTGTGGATGCGGGGCAGGAAGATTTCCGGCATCCTGACCGAAGGCTCATCCTCCTTAGAGGATGGGAAGCTGGAATATGTGGTGGTGGGGATCGGCATCAATCTGTATGAGCCTTCCGGCGGTTTCCCGGAGGATATCAAGGATGTGGCAGGGGCGGTTTTTACCAGTGACATTCGGAAAGAAAACCTGCGCAACCGTCTTGCCGTGGAATTTCTGGTCAGTTTCATGGATTACTACCAGGCATTTCCGGCCAGAAACTATCTGGAGGAATACAGGAAACGTTCCTTTGTCATAGGAAAAAGAGTGCATATCATGCCCCCCAGCCACGGAGAGAGAAGGGCGGCGCAAGCGTCCGGGGAGAACCGGGAATACGGGCTGGTTTTAGGGATTGACGATGCCTGCCATTTGAAAGTCAGGTATGACGACGGAACCATAGAATTTCTCTCCAGCGGAGAGATAAGCATCAGGATGGACGGGGCAGAGGGACACAGGGATTCCTTCTGCCGGGAAGGGTAAAAGAATGGACATTTACTTTGCCCCTCTTGAGGGAATCACGGGATATCTGTACAGAAATGCCTTTCATGATTTTTTTGACTGCGGCATTGGGAAATATTTTACGCCGTTTATTGCCGTGAGCCAGAACGGCTTAACCAAAACCCGGGAAGTGGCGGATGTAGCCCCGGCCCACAACCAGGGCATGACGGTCATCCCCCAGCTTTTAGGCAGCAGGGCAGGGGAGATGAAAGGCTATTTTTACCGGATGCAGGAATTGGGCTATGGGGAAATCAACTTAAACCTGGGATGCCCCTACCAGACGGTGGTATCCAAGAAAAAGGGGGCAGGACTTCTGGCAGATACGGATTTCCTTAAGGAATTTCTGGATGAAGTGTTCCGTGACGTTCCGGTGAAGATTTCTATCAAGACCAGAATCGGTATGGAAAAGGCACAGGAGTTTGCAGAGATTCTTAAGATCTACAATCAGTACCCGCTGGAAGAACTGATTGTGCATCCAAGGGTCAGGGACGATTTCTATGAGAATCATCTTAACCTTGAGGCATTTGCCCATGCCTTGGAAGAAAGCAAGGCTCCAGTGTGCTATAATGGGGATATCTTCACGCTGGAAGACTACCGGAAGATCACAGAGCGCTTTCCCAAAGTGGAGCGGGTTATGCTTGGCAGGGGGCTTTTGGCCAATCCGGGACTGCTTTCGGAAATTCTTACAGGGAAACGGATGGAAAAAGAAGAATTTAAGGCGTTCCATGACCGAATCTATGAGGATTACAGGAAAATTATGCAGGGAGATACCAATACCCTGTTTAAGATGAAGGAATTGTGGAATTACATGCAGTTTATGTTTGGGGACAGGGAAAAAGCCATGAAGAAAATCCGGAAGGCAAAAGGGGCGGTGGAGTATGAAAGCGCAGTGAATATGCTTTTTGCGTCCTGCCCCTTTGGACGGCAGTCAGGCAGGTAAAGTCTGCCGCCTGCAAAATCACTCTTTTTTAAGGAAAAACAGGCAGCAGATGCTAAGCACTGTCTGGACAGCCGGGATGGTGTACCAGACGCCTTCCAGCCCCATATAGACGGGCAGGAGAAAGATAAAAAGTAAAGTCAGGGCAATTTCGCCATAGACCAGCAGGTTAGAGCGGATGATGCGGTGGGTGGCGTAAAAGTAGGATACGGCGGGTTTGGTCAGGCCGTAAAGGGCCATCACAAGGGCAAAGGCCGGGGCGGCATGTACAATGTATCCGCCGGCTTTGGGGGAGGTGCCGTAAAAGGCCGGGATCATGTTTCTTACCAGTAGGAAGACAGCCGCTCCTGCCATGCCGAAGCCAATTCCCAGGGCAAAGGTCCATCTGGCGTAGGTCTTTAAGGCTTTGCGGTCGCCCCGGCCTTCGCTTAAGGAAAGAAGGGGCTGGCTGCCGTCTCCTATACCCTGCACCAGAAGTTCCATAAAAGAAATGATGTAGGCAAGGACGGCGTAAGCGCTGACAGCCTCCTCGCCGCCGTATTTAAGCGCCTGCAGATTCATGAATATGATCGTGACCGAGGGCAGGTAAGTCAGCCCGAAGGGGGAAACCGCTACAGGCAAAATAGAGAGGACCGTTTCTTTTTCCGGGCGCATGCTGGAAAAGGGAATCCGGTTTTTTTTCTTTATATAAAAAGCAATACAGAGAACCAAGGTAAGCACCTGCCCAAGGACAGTAGCCAGGGCAGCTCCCATCAGCCCCAGGTCCAAAACCATGACAAACCAGTAATCCAGCGCAATGTTGCTGATACAGCCAAGAGCCATGGAGCACATGGCGTAAAAGGATGCACCGTGGTTTCGCATAAGGGGAACCAGACCGGAAGCAAAGACCTGGATCATGCTGCCAATCAAAATATATTTAAGATATATTTCCGCAAGGGGCAGAAGGCTTCCTTTGGCGCCCAGCAGCTTAAGAAGCGGCGTCCCTGACAGGTAAAGGGCTCCGGTCAGGCACAGGGAGCCTGTAAAAAGCAGGAAAAAGGCGTTGCCTTCTGCGCGCAGGGCTTTTTCTTCCTTCCCGGCGCCTTTGTTTAAAGACACCACCACAGAGGCACCCATGCCGATACCTGTTCCTAGCGAAATGATAAGAGCCACCAAAGGCCAGGCAATGTTAATAGCGGCAAGGCCCGGATCGCCCATGGCTCTGCCTACAAAAATACCGTCTATAATAGAATAAATTCCCGTTAACAAAAAGGAAAGCATGGAGGGGAAAATATATCCCGCATACCGCTTCTTCATCTGAACCTCCTGAGATCTTTGCGTATGGTTACTGTAATGGTACAGAACGAACCACGAAACAACGCATAATGAACCATTATAAGCGCTGTACAGAGAATATGCAAATGAAGAATTTATAAAGCTGTCAGTCCTGAAAAACGTGCTCCATGCTTATAGCGTGGATCGCAGGTATTTTTGGAGAAGGAACAGGGCGGCCACATTGGGCAGCACCATAAAGGCATTTATTAAGTCGGTGAACTCCCATACCAGATGGAGAGGCAGTACTGCGCCTATGTATATCATTACGATATAGGCGATTTTAAAAAGTGGGATGCCGCGGTTTCCTGTCAGGTAGCGGTAGGCCTGTTCTCCCAGATAGGACCAGCCGATCAGGGTGGTGACAGCAAAAGCTACCAGGCACAGGGACAAAAATGTGCTTCCAAGGAAGGGCAGGTATGTAAAGGCGGCTTCGGTAAGGCCCGCTTCGTTTACTTTTAAGACAGAAGCAGGGTGGAGAATGACGTTGGTTACGATGACCAGTCCGCTTAGCAGACACATAACCACAGTGTCCCAGAATACGGCAGTCATGGAGACATAAGCCTGGTGGGCGGGATTGTCAGCATCCGATGCTGCTGCGGCAATGGCGGCGGTACCGATTCCTGCCTCATTGGTAAAAAGCCCTCTGGCTATTCCGTACCGGGCGGTCAGCATTAAGGAGGAACCGGCGGCACCTCCCACAGCCGCCCTTGGGGCAAGGGCGTGGGAGAGGATCAGCCGGATGGCAGGCACAAGGGCCTCCCGGTTGATGAAAAGCAGAAGGATGCAGCTTGCAGTATAAAGAATTCCCAGAAAGGGTACTATCTTCATACAGACATTTCCGATGGAGCGGATCCCTCCCACAATCACAAGTCCTGCCAGAAAGGCAGCACCGATTCCGGCAATGTGGGGATTAAGGCCGAAGCTTAAGGAAGTAGTCTGGGTAATGGAATTGGACTGGGTGGTGCAGCCTACGCCGAAGGCAGCAATCAGTGTGAGTAGTCCGTAAAATTTTCCTACAAGAATATTATGTAAACCATTTTGCCACACATACATGGGGCCGCCCTGATAGGTGCCGCTTTTATCGCGGCTTCGGAAACGGACGCTTAAGAAGCATTCTGCATAAGCGGTAGCCATACCGAGAATCCCGGTGACCCAACACCAGAAGATTGCCCCCGGGCCGCCTAAGGCTACAGCGGTGGAGACTCCGATGATATTTCCGGTACCCAGAGTCGCCGCAAGGGTGGTGGACAGGGTGGCAAAAACCGACAGGTTCGCACCCTGTGCATTTTTGGCGGGGGTCACGGAAAGACGGACTGCTTTAAAAATATTTTTCTGCGGAAAATGAAGTTTCATGGTAAAATATAGATGGGTACCCATTAAAAGGAATAAAAGGGGACCACTCCACAAAAACTGATTAATGGACTGTATAAAGGCAAATAGGGACTGCATAGGGTTCCTGACCAGGCGGCAAGCCTAAAAGAATCTTACTATTAATATAGTAGCCTAAAAGGAAGGATATGAACAAAATTGAAACATAAAAAGCTTAAGTGGAAGCTTATGGCGCCGGGGGGACTGATTCTGGCGGCGCTGCTACTGAATATAACAGGGAGGGTATGGCAGGGATTCAGCGATTTTTATGTGAATCACGTATTCCCTATATGGGTAGAGACTTATGGGAGAGTGACGGGGCTGTTTTCTTTTTCCGTGGGGGAATGGATGCTTTATCTGGCAGTTGTCCTGACACTTCTTCTGGCGGCAGGGGGAACGATCTACGGTATGTTTAAAAAGAAGCTTCGTCCTTCTTTTCTGAAAGCCTACAGGCGGTATGCCCTGTTTTACTACTGGGTGTTTGGGATTGTGTGCGTGATTATGACATTAAACTGCTTTCTCCTTTATCAGGCATCTCCTATTACCGAAAGATACCGGATAGGAGAGGGGGAAAAGGAAGCGTACGGCCTGGAGGAAATTGCGGCGCTACGGAATCATGTGGTAGACCAGGCCAACCGGCTGGCGCCTCTTTTTGAGCGGGATGCCCGGGGGTATCTTATTTATGAAGGAAATCTGGAGGAGGAGGCAAAAACGCAGATGCAGCGGCTGGGAGAGGTTTTTGACAATTTAAAAGGGTATTATCCAAGTCCCAAGCCTTTGTTTTTGTCGGGATTTTACAGCCAGCAGTATATTATGGGATATTATTTCCCTTTTTCCATGGAAGCCAATTTTAACAGACAGATGTATATTACAAACATGCCGGTGACAATGTGCCATGAGCTGTCCCATTTAAAGGGCTTTATCCTGGAAGACGAGGCGAATTTTATCGGCTATCTGGCCTGCGTGGATTCCCAGAATCTGCTGTTTGAGTACAGTGCATATTTAAGCGTCATCGGTTATCTTGACAGGGATTTTATAAAAGCCATCGGGGAGGACAGAGACGTCTATCTGGCCCACCCCCAAATCAGCCAGCAGGTGGCTTTGGACCGGAAATTCCTTACCCAGGAAGCCTGGGATGCGGTGGAAAAGAAGGCGGTCCTGCGCACGGAGACGGTCAAGCAGGCGGCGGATACGTTTCTGGACACCACCCTCACCTTAAACGGTGTACAGGATGGAACCATAAGCTACAGCCGGGTGGTGAAGCTGCTTTTGAAATATTATGACGGCATATTATATTGAAAAACTGTATTGGAGAATTGATATTGACAGCAGGTAAAAGGCAGGAATAGCAATGGAAAATATTATTGATTATGTAAAAAGCTGGGGAAAGTACAGCTTGCAGGAAAAGCCCTTTAATGAGGTGGACAGTCTGGTATTGTGCCAGCTTGTATATCTGGATTTCGGGAAATTTGTGCCGGGCATGGAAAAGCAGTGTGGTCCGGTAAGCATCGGGGCCATTTATGCCCATCCGGACCGTGACAAAATCCTGGATGATTACTGGTACAGGGAGAATAACAGGGAGCTTTTCGCATCAGCGGCCGGGTCTGTCCGGTTCGGTTCCATGAAAATGAATTATTATGTAAATATTATTGACGAGGAGCTGGAGACCCAGTTTTCTGCCATGACGTATTTTCTGGGGGACAAAATTGTTTATATGGCATACCGGGGAACCGATGCCACTATTATTGGCTGGAAGGAAGATTTAAACCTTGCTTTTTCCAAGCCCCTTAAGGCCCAGTATCTGGCAGTGGAATATATGGAAAAGGCAGCAGGCTGTATTTCCGGCAGCTTTTACGCGGGAGGACACTCCAAGGGCGGAAATCTGGCGGTTTATGCTGCCATGAACTGCGGGGAGGATACAAGGGCTAGAATTCTCAAAGTGTTTAATAATGACGGTCCCGGCTTCCGGCCGGAAATACGTGAGCAGGGAAATTTTCAGGCAATTGAAGAAAGGGTGGTAAAATTTATTCCCCGTTCTTCATTGGTTGGCATGATCCTGGAGGACCACAGTGACTATGAAATTATAGAGAGCAAAGGGATCGGTCTGTTCCAGCATAATACTTATAGCTGGAAAATTGAGGAAGGCTCTCTCATGCGTGCCCAGAACATGACAGGCAGTAAAATAAGAAGGGATGCTGCCTTAAATGAGTGGATACTATCCCTTTCGGAGGAAGAGACGCACCTTTTCGTGGATACTTTGTATGAGGTAGTCTCTGCGTCAGAAGCCTCCAATGTCTTTGAATTCGGAGCAGATTTTAAGAAATGCCTGCAGAGCGTAGCACTGGCTGCAAAGGAAGTGGACGGGGACACGAAGAAAGCAATTTTGAAAATGATACGCTCATTATTCGAGATATTACTGGAAAATTTAAAAATTTCGGAAAATTTTAATAAAGTAGTTGACAGGAGAGGAAAAAGCAGATAAAATAATCATTGTTCGCAGGAATGGCGGAATTGGCAGACGCGCACGGTTCAGGTCCGTGTGGTAGCAATACCATGAGAGTTCAAGTCTCTTTTCCTGCATGGAAAGAGGCCTTAGGAATAGGGCTTCTTTTTTTATGTGCTGCATTTCATGTTGCATTGTTGTATTTCTCTGAAAAATATTATTGACTTTATCAGACATCTGTTTTTTCATATTTTCCTGTTTCTCATTTTGAGACTGCTCTATTGGTAATATTTAATTTTTCAGCCAACTGCATTTGCGTAAGCCCTTTTTCTTTTCGACAGGCTGATATAAATTTCCTATCATTGCTTGTTTCAAGCCCTTCAATAATCGTTACTTGTAAATCCTTTCTTCAATCAATGTTTTCCGTTTGCACTTTGGACAGTAGAGAGGGTAGTTTTTCAAAATGGTATCCTCTCTGATTTTGTCACGAGTTTGATTTCCGCAAACAGGATATAAAATCTATTCTGTCTCTCGTTTCATAATGCACTCCAATATAAATTTTTCAAGCATTAGATTAAGTTGCTTGGCATTACGCATTGGGAAGTCGTGGTTTGCTCCCTGTAATGCCATCGTCTGGCAGCTTGGATTTTGAGCAAGTAATGTAAGAGAAGTTTTCACATCTCTGACTTCCTTACTCCCACAAATTGCCAACATTGGTACTGTTACTGCTTGATATTCCGGTAACTTTGATAAATCTAATGTATTGGAAAAGAATGAGTGATACACCAGCGGAGTAATCTGTTTTGAATATTCTGCCATATTATTTGCTTGTCCGCTGGTGTAATGCCAATACTTTCCTTGAAGCAGCACCAACCATTTCCAATGCAGCATTTTTGCAGATAATCCCGCAAAAGAACAGTACATCCAAATTGTTTTCGGCTTGGGATTTACCCATGCACTTAAAAATACAGCAAAGTTAAATAATTTGGGCTGCTTGCTGACAAGCATTATTGCAATCTGACCTCCAAGCGAATGACCGATTACGCCGATTCGCTTTTTATGTAGGGATTTAATGAGCGTAAAGAGTTCACATACGGTCTTTTCGGGCTCATAAATCTGAGCAGCTGCCTTTCCCGCACCTGCTAAGTGAGGTACAACAAGATGATATTTATCAGAAAAGCAATACTGCTTACAAAATGTATCAAGCGCACCTGCCCCATGCAACAGCAGGATAGTAGGGTTTTCCTTGCTTCCATATTCATCATAATACAGCATAATTTTTCCTTTCTTGGTGGACGGTTTCGATAATAAAGTTTTCTATTTCCTTATTTATGATCTTTTCGTCAATCTCCTTTTGGGTTCCCATGGCATCAATAGTTACCACACACCCTTTCAGGTACAGAAGCTCCAGCAGTTCCGGGAGCACCTTGATTTCATTTGTCTTTTCATCCACCTGTAACTGCCAAAAACAAGGGATGCATCGCAGGCCTATGCGCTTACCACATGGGACGGACGGTTTCCTTTGCCCTCATCCTTACTGCGGCGGATGGTCTTGCCATCAATAGCTACAACCCCTTCGATCTTCCCTGCAACTGCTTTGGCCCACCGAAAGAAAGCATCATGGAACTGTTCCGGATCGATCATCTGGAATACCCGATTGATGGTGTCATGGGAGGGAATCCCGCCGGGAAGTTCCAGAACTGTTTCCAGCCATTCCCTGTTTCTGCCATGCCCATGATTTCTTTTCAAGAAGTTATGGAAATTATTGCACACGATTGTTCAGAGATTGTTAGTCATTAAATACAATATAGCAGATTTTTTCCCTGATGCAAAGATATCAAATCATGCGTTTACCGTGAGCATTGGTGCAGCATTTATTGTGCAAAAAATAAATGTGTGGTATAATTTTTTCGTTACCATACCCAATTTACCAAAGGGAGGGGTGGATAGGTGGATATACTGTTTTCTTTTCTGATTGCCATTACGACTGGTGCAGCCTGCCACTATTTTATCAAGTGGTTAGATGGAAACGATACTGAAAACTAAAGTGTGTATGAAAATTGCTTTTTCCAAAATAAATGCTACACTTTGCGGGAGGTTTGCGCTAAATGAAGGGACCATAGCGGGTTGTTCAGCCTGAATTTGGTATAAATCCCGTAAGGAAGTGTGCAGGGGTAAAGTTCAGCTTTGCAGAAGTATGCGTCATACGCCAGATTGCTGCAGGTGAGGCAGTTTAACGGAACATTTCACAGGACTGCCATAAATTGTAATGAAATGTCTGGGGATGCTCTTGTACTTTCAGCAGGTAAATGCTATACTATACTTAATTATAGAGGAGTTTATGACGATATAAATGTCAGAAGAACATGGATGTTCTAATCGCTTATTAGTAGATGGCAGCAGGTGAAATGAGAGTTAATAAGTGAAGAGTAAAATGGTCAAAGGAGTGATAGTATGGGAATCAGTATTAATGTAGGCAGTATGAAGAATATGAAGCAGAATTATTCCTTCTTATTTCAGGGAATGGCCAGCAGCGGCGGCGGTAGTCTTGGGAACTTGAATTTCCTGTCAGACTATGCCAGCATCAAGAACGGCAGTTATGGAAAACTGATGAAAGCTTACTATGGAAAGGTAGGCGGCAGCAAAGAAGTTTCTTCCATTGCTGAGAATTCCATTAATAAGAAGTCGACATCCACTGCAAAGGACTCAGTTAAGACATTATCAGAAATTGAGAAGGCTGCGGACAATTTAAAGAATTCTGCTGATGCACTACTTAAGACAGGAAGCAAATCTGTATTTAACAAGGTGGAAGTAGAGAATACGGACAAAAATGGTGTGACAACCACATCCAAGGAATATGACACCAATGCAATTTACAAATCGGTTTCCAGCTTTGTCAATGATTACAACAAACTGATAAAGCAGGCAGGGGACGCAGAGAGCACCAATATACAGCATAAGACAAATTCTATGATAGGCGCTACCAAAGCAAACGAAACACTGCTCTCTAAGGTGGGCATCACTGTCAACAGTGACAATACGCTTTCACTGGATGAGAAGACCTTTAAGGCAGCAAATATGGACACGGTAAAATCATTGTTCAACGGGAATTTCTCCTATGGATACAGGGTATCCGCACAGGCGTCATTGATAGACTTTGCGGCAGGTTCAGAGGCATCTAAAGCAAACACTTATAATATGAAGGGTAGCTATAACAGTGCATATAACTCTGGAAGCCTTTATGATTTTGGTTTCTAAGGCCTGAATGGAAAAATATATCAGAGACTTTTCAAAACCGGCATGGTAATATACTATGCCGGTTTTGTTATAGCAGGCAGCCCCCAATCCAATTACTGGCTGGAGCATTAGAGCGTGTTTGTCAGGCATAAGGATAATTTGCAAAGAATTTGGAAAATAAAGGAAAAGTATGGCAGGCACAAATGGGGAAAATAAGTATAATAATATCATATAGGTATGCATCCGGCTTTTGGGGATGCGGAAAGAGGGAGATATGAATCAGGCAATCAGTTGGGCTGCTTTGGGAACAGGCTTCACTTTTTTAATGACTGCTCTGGGCGCCAGTGTAGTATTCATTTTTAGGAAAGAAATGGGAAAAAGTATTCAAAGAGCGTTTCTGGGGTTTGCGGCGGGAGTCATGATGGCGGCTTCTGTGTGGTCCCTGCTCATTCCTGCAATAGAGGAAACCCGGCAGGCAGGAGGGATTCCGTGGATTCCGGCATCCGGCGGTTTTGTGTTCGGGGGAATATTTTTATACTTATTAGATTTTTTAATGCCCCATCTGCATTTAGGGGAAAAAAATCCGGAAGGCGTGAGAACGTCTTTTCACAGGACAACGCTTCTGGTGCTGGCGGTGACTCTCCACAACATCCCGGAAGGAATGGCGGTCGGGCTGGCCTTTGCCATGGCGGCCCAGCACCCGGAAGACACAGCGTTGTATGCGGCGGCTTTTGCGCTGGCTGCGGGGATCGGCATCCAGAACTTCCCGGAAGGGGCGGCCATTTCGCTGCCCCTGCGGCAGGAAGGAATGAGCCGGAGCAGAGCCTTTGCACTTGGCAGTTTGTCCGGGCTGGTAGAGCTTATATTCGGTATAGGGATCACATTGATTGCAGTACAGATAGCTCCTTACATGCCCTGGTTTCTGGCTTTTGCGGCGGGGGCCATGATTTATGTGGTGGTGGAAGAACTGATACCGGAAGCCAGCCAGGGAGAACACTCCAACCTTGGAACCGTGGGGGTCATGGCAGGATTTCTCATAATGATGATTCTTGACGTGGCACTGGGGTAAAAGAAGGAATCAGCCGGATCCGGCTGGAGCGTTTAATATACAATAAGCTGTCTCGCAAAGCGTGGCAGCTTTTGTTATAATAAGCCGGTTTGTGAAGCGTGGAAGTGTTTGAAAATCGTCAAACAGGCGTTGGCATCTGTTTTTTTATATCTATAAAGTATTTATAAATTAGCGAAAAATTTTTAATTTTGTATTGACAGAAAAATTAAAGTCTGATAAAGTAATAACACTTTCACTTATCCGGTTCCGGATGGAAAGCATTATCTGAATCAATAGGCTGGCCCGATAAACGGGGCAGGGTCGATTTTCAAGTTTTATATCTTTTGCAGTGTGCTGTTAATCAGAACGGCGGCATTGCGGTATCAGAATTTCCCATTTGAATCCCAGGAGGGTACATTCCCCGATGCTTGCATCGCAACAAACTTTTCCCTAAACGAAAACGGTGATATA
>QXWO01000037.1 GCA_009911035.1 Lachnospiraceae bacterium | reverse complement strand
GCTGATGCCATTATATCGGCTCATTCTGTGACAATCAATCTGATTAATTTTCGGGCAGGATAGATGGGTAGCAACATCATTCCCCCGGTTGGCGGCAAAGGGTTCGTACTCAAATATGATGAAGAAACGCCTTGTGATGGCTTCCCTTGAGCCGATGCGCCGGATCAGGTTTTCGTAATCATGCTGCAGCGCAAGGCACCGCTCATCCGTTTCCGTGCGCATTTCTTCCCGAAGGGTTTCCAGATGCTTGTTGATGTCGGCGCGTCTGGTAAGGACCTTGAACTGGAGCTTTACAGGGCTTATCTTTAAGTAGCTGATAAAGGAATAGATGATATTCCGCTGTTCCCTTGCGCTCCGCAGCAGGAAGTTGATGGGGATGACCTCTATGATCTTCACATAGCGGCGGTCTTTGGTGTAGATGATGCCGTTTTCAATCTTCCGGATGGGGAGGTAGGAGGCGGAAGGGTTTACCAGCTCCGGTTCCGGCTCCTCCCGCATACGCTCCCTGATCTGGGAGACGCCCCGCCTTTTATTCCGGTGTTTTCCTGCCGCCTCGTCCGCCGCCTGCTTTGCCTGCCTGCGCTCCTTAAACTGCCCGAACTCCTCGGCATAGTCCTCCTTTTTGGGCTTTACCTTCTTTTCCGGCTTAGGCTTTTTTGCTGTCTTTGGCTTCCCGGAAGTTTTTTCCTTTGCCGGTGCTTCCCCTGTTTCCTCCTGAAGCCCCACAATGCGGCGGTTTTTCAGGTAGACAAAAAAGTTGATGACAAAGGAGCTGAGGCTTTCCCCGTTAATGCCGATGACGGCGAACAGGGCTGCCGGGAGCACGGTCAGGCAGGCGACAATGATCCTTGTCGTCAGCGTCGCCGGGATGTGGAATACCGGAAAGCCGATCAGCAGGGAGAGGACCAGCGCCTCCGCCGCGTTCCGGAGTTTGATGGTCCCGCCGAACACCGTTCCGGTATCAATGAAATTTGGCGGGATGATGTATATGTCGTTTTCTTCGTGTCGCATGGACATTCTGCGATGCACCTCCTATATTCTTGGTTTTGGCGGATGGGCATGTGGATGCCCGTTTCCGCCGATACTCATTCTGTTTGTTTACTCTGTATAAGGTCTGCCGCACAGGACAATGCTGCCTGTACTGTAAATGGGGCGGTAAACCACCTTTTTCTTGGAAAAGGAGGCGTCCACCACATAGCCGTCCCCCGCATAGATCGCCACATGGCTGATATTCAGGTAACGGTTGTTGACTTCAAAGGAATAGAAGATCAGGTCTCCGGGGGCAAGGCTGTCATAGGATACGGCAAGGTTGTTCTCCGTAATGTACCTTGCCTGTGCCGCCGCCGTGTTGGAACCGCCATGCTGCAGGTTTACCCCCAACTGGCTGTATACCCAGTAGGTAAAGGAACTGCAGTCGAAATAGCCTTCCTGGTTCCGCTTTTCCTGGCTGTACGGCGTGCCCAGTTTTGTCAGGGCGAGGTCAACGGCTTTGTTGCCGGTTTCCCCCGGTATCAGGTCAGGGTTGGTTTCCACCAGATAAACCGTGTCAAACAAAAACAGGTGCAGGTTGGCAGCATATTCCTCTGCCGTCTGCATCTGTCCGTCGGTGAGATGGAAGACATTTTCGGCGTAGTAGCTGTCGCCTGCGTATTCCACCGTGTATTCATAATGGTGTATGGTGTAGGTCTCCCCGGTTTCCTCATCTGTTTTTTCATAGTCCGTGACCTTCACGGTGTAGGAAAAGATGCCGTCCGCGTTATCGCGGAGCAGCCGCTCCAGTTTCGCAAGGTTGATCTCACGGTAGTCTTCCTGCGAGGCGCAGAACTGGGAAATGACCAGAGCGCTTTCGTATATAATGCGGTCTGAAAAATCATCCGTAATGCTGTATTCGCAGTCAGAACCGAGTGAATCCGCCTCCCGTTCTATTTTTTCCAGCAGGGCATCGTGTTTCTCCCGCAGGATGGTCTCTATGGAGGTTTCCGTCTCCGCAATGTTCCCCATGATGAGGGCATTGTCATTCAGTACGTCACCGGCGGCATCATCCAGCCCGGAGTTCCCAAAGATCAGGGAGGGGAGCATCAGGATGAACAGGACGGGGATCAGCAGCAGTGCGCCGATGGCCGCCAGTACCTTCCCGGCTGCTTTCCGGTTTTCCCACAGACCTGCAGCAAGCATCCCGTAAGGGCCTGCGGCAGCGCCTTTGGCTGCCCCGGCAATGGCTTTCCCCGCTTTCAGCGCGCCCTTTGCGGCACCGGCGGCGGAGGCTGTCCGGGATAAGGCGGACTGCTCCTTATTTTTATTCTGTTCTGGCATTTATACGCGGTCCTTTCTTTTGGGCATGTTGGGGAGTTTCTGCACGATGTTCTCATGGTAGGCAATCTTGCCCTCCCCGGTCATGTAGGGTGTCCGGTCCACGGTATCCACCGCGTACTGTTTATACCATGTGGCATTGTCAGCCGTGGTGACAGTTTCATAGTGTCCTTCCGGCGCCATGTACTGCTCAGTGTTATACATGCCAAAGGCGGCGCCGTTGGGGTATTCCACCGAGGTTTCCGTCCCCATGATACGTCCGCCGCCGATCTCCACATCCGAATAACTTGGCGCGTCCGGAATGCCCGTCTGCCCCATGTAAGAGGTCAGCGCCTGTGCCGCCTGGGTGCCGGTCATGGAACCGGTGTAGCTGATGTTTCCCTTTGCCACAGCCCCGGTGACGCCGTTGGCAAAATCGCCGCCCTTTTTCACCGAGGATTCAAATGCCCTGCGGCTGATGGGGTTGCTGGAATGCCCGGTCATGGTGTGCATGGCGCTCTGGGTAAACTGGCGTCCCACGGCACCGGCAAGCCCGCCTGACAGGAAGGAGGACTGGCTGACACTGTTTGAGCTTCCGCCCATTCTGACAGAACCGCCCCGGAAGCTGGAGCCTCCGCCTATGTTCTTTGCGGTGGTAAGCCCCCTTGCGGCAACCATCAGTTCCGCCATCATGTTGCCGCCGGTATGCCCCACGTTAATGCCGAGGCTGGATAAAAAGCTGTCAATCTTCTGGCTGATCTTCAAAAAGGCGATGGCGCATAAGAACCAGATGAAGACATTGCCTGCCGCAGTCTCTTTCCCGACTGCCTCCACATCGCTTTCTGTTACCGCGAATACGGTCATGGACTGGGAAAGGAATATGGCTGCAGCAAGAAATAAAGTATAAAGTTTTGTTTTCTTTTTCATAGATACCTCCCTAAAGCGACAGCGGGTTGGACAGGAAACTTCCCACCATGGATGTGAACAGGCGCAGGCACCATGCGTTCATCATCAGCAGGAAGATCTGCCCGCCGAACATCCGGCACCACGACTTGAAGATATTTGAGGTGGACTGGGAAGCGCCGGTGGCAAACGCCATAGGCGCCGTATATACCACCACGCCCAGCAGGACATAGCGTTCCGCCGCCTCAAACAGCAGCTTGATATAGTTCCATGCCAGGATCAGCAGAAGGACCAGCGCGATCAGCGCAACGGAACCGCTGGCGCAGACGCCGAGTATCGTCAGCAGTACGGAGTTAAAATCCGCAAAGTTTAAGGGCGGCAGGTCAGAGGAGAGTATCCAGGAATAGGGCGTCCCGCCGATGGAAAGCACCATGTCCGTGATCTGGTCGCAGTAATAGATCAGGCCGATAAACAGGACGGAACGGATGCTCAGTTTGAACGGATCTTCCGCTTCCACGCCTGCAATCAGCCCGAAGTTCTTAAAAAGCTGCCACACCCAGTTTAGGAGGACAAGCCCTATGGCGGTTGCCACAAATACCTTATACATGGTCTCCGCAGCGGGGAAATACCGCAGGAAGGTCCCCATGTCACAGCCCAGGGCACCCAGTACCGAGGTGGAGATCAGGTCAAGCCCGTTCATCACCTGTTTGGCAATCCATTCCACGATGCCGTCAAGTATGCCCATGACTCACCCTCCCTTTTATCCGTTCCATTTGCCGTCTGAGAAGAAGGGCGTGACATAGGCGAGGATGAAGCCGAGTCCGTTTAAGATCACCCATGAGATGGCAATGCGCTTGAGCCATGCACGGGACTCATCCACTGTCCTGCCGGACTTGGAAAAGTTCATAAGGAGCAAGGCAACGGAAGCGGTGACGATGGCGGCGATGGTGGAAATCCCCAGTATCTTGCCATACACATCCTTCATAATGCTTTCTGCCTTGGTCCACATATCCGTTGCAAGGACCTGATCTGTCTGAAGGACAAAGAAGTAGGCAAAGGCTGCCGCCCCCACAATAATGTTCTGGTAAGGGATGCGGAATTTCTTTTTGTTGGGAAGCTGGTTCCCGGTTGAGTTGTTGGTTTCTTTTTTCAATGAATTACCTCCTGTGAAATTTGTTATAGTAGAAAAACCGGCAATTCCCGAAGGACTGCCGGTTCCAAAGCCCCTGTTTCAAGGGGGCTGCCATACAAAAAAGCGCATGGCGTATGTTCTGCAAAAAAAATGACACCTGCGGGTGCAGATGCCTGAAAAGTGGAATGGATATGGGTGCAGATACAATTTTGAGCATGACCATTATAGCATGGGCATTTTTACCTGTAAATCGCAATGCTGTGCCAGTTTGCGTAATTTGTGCGCCAATCTGGTGCCAGTTGGGAAAATGGATGGGAAATAATGGGATAAATTGTTGAATTACAGGCATAGAAGCGGTATAATATAAAAAAAGTAAATGAACGAAGGATAATCCTTAATTATTTATTATTAACAGTTAAATTAAATACTTTGAACACATTATATATATTATTAATGTTTGGGGAGAAAAAATGAAAGTAATTAGTATCAATACATTATGTGGTCTGCATAATATGCTTTACGATAAAAAAAATTTAAATAAGAAAATAGATGTAGAAAACAATTTTCTTGATATAAACAATTTATTTTGGTCTCAGGTATTGAGCCATGAAACAATAAGAAAGACTATAAATAATTTTGTACAAATTTCAAGCATTTTAGGAACATTATCTATTCAAGAGCAGTATGTTGTATCTGCACCCAATACATTTATAAACAAACTCACTGAGGCAAAGAATAACATTATCCATACAGAAATAGACGAAAAAACCTTATTTTCTTATATAGAAACTTTAAATATTTTTTGTATGATATATAACAAATTGTTACCAACAAATTTTACTTTTACAATAGACCAAGGTTTTCATAGAAGCAGTAGTTCAGCAAAAGAAATGTTAGAACATTGCCTATTAGAATATAGCAATCCATATTTACATTTTATAATGGAAACAGTTCTCCCAATTATATTAAATTGGGAACCTGATATTATTTTTATGAAAGGGATACCTAACATTGGAAGCTTTGCCATAGCAAAATTAGTAAAGCAAAAACTGCCTAAAGTACATATATCTATAACAAATCATTCAACAGAGTATTATTCAATAAATAAAATAAAAAATAATTTATCAGCTAATATATTCTTTTTTGAATGTTTTGATAGTGTTGTTTTGAATCAAGATTATACTGAAACCGAAAAGGAAATTGTAAATCTCTTAAGTAAAAATAGCACTTTGTCTGATGTTCCAAATATATTATAGAATCCCAAAATCCTGTATTTTCAATGCTTTCATCGACGAAGTGTAGGAATAATCAAGAAATAAACGGCTTTTCTACACTTTCCGATACACTGTTTTACCCTTTATTTCAGAGCCAGAAATATCTTCAATATCATTTCCATTCAAATCTTGAAGGGTATCGTAAAAGCACTGTTCGTTCGGATAATTGCTGAATAACGTTCCGGTAATTATTGTACCATCTGCCAGGTGTGCGGTGCAACCCTTGAATAAGGTGTCGGGAGTAACCGTATCGTTTGTGAGGTCGATTAAAACCTTGGTTTCGTAAACGACCTTATTTACAGCCATCTAATCACCCCGCAATCGTTACTGTTGTACCTCCTGCCGAATTAACAGATTCGACGTAGGCAATAGGATTTATAACAACCTGGGACAGATAATCAACCCCATCATCAGGAAGAATTGTCTGCTTTACCGTAGAAGGCGTTGCTGTCTTTGCCTGCGCCGTAACGTCCGAAGAAGGTTCACAGTCACCCTCTACTCCCAGAACGTTGACGCCCTTCTTGATATTACCGGGAATAATCTTAGCCTTTTCCGTATCATCAAGCTGCACGGTTCCTGAGCCGTCGTGATAACCGATTGGAATCGTATAGACCGAATCTTTGCTTGTAATCGCCTCTGAAACGGCTCCATTGTTCTTCATGGTGCCAGAAACTTTCTTACCTCTTGCATATGATGTCTGCCCTTCAAGTATCTCGGCTGCGGTTGCAGTAGCGTCCGTAGAATCCACATCAAACGGACAAGTTCCTTCGATCACTTCACCGCTCTTATCATGAGCAGTATACCCGACCAGCAATTTATCTTTCGTAACGCTGTCGCCAGTCAGATCAATCAAAGTCTTACCGTCGTAAATTACTTTATTTATCGCCATTGCCGTCCACCTCCTTTGCAATATAAACGGTCGTGCCGTTGAACTCGTTGCTGGTTTCCCAATAGGGAACCTCCGTGACCAGAATATCTTCCTTCAGTACCTTATTTGCCGTGTTTAGGATCTGAGAACCGGACGCCCTGGGAACTACCTTATAATCTCCGGAGTAGACGTCATATTCCTTTGTTACACAGATTGACCCACTTAGACTCTCACCGCCCGAAAGAGTACCACGCAGAACTGATTCGCCCGACATTTTTCCGTTTAACGAATCCAGCGCCTGTATACCGCTCATATCAGCACACCTCCTCCGTTATTTTGATTTTAGAGGTAGTAATGAAAGTGTCCACTTCTCCGGATGCCTTCGTTAATTGGACGTCATACACGTAGGTTCCAAAAGCAAGGTCTTTCGTATCTTCTGGGTCCAGAACCAATTTCAGCGTATCAATCGGAATGTCTTTTATCAGCAAAGTATCCTCGTCCGTATATTTGGCTTTCATCGCAAAGCGAACAGAATCTCCTTCAGATGGTACATACGGATCTCCATTTGAATCGGTAATGGAAACCTGAGCCATGAAAGTATCGCCCCGCGTAAGAGTAATGGTTGTTCCGGAAACCTTATAGCTCATAGCTCTCCTCCATTTCTGTCTGACAATCAAAAACGGCTATACCCTTCACAATAATAAAAGCCGCCCACACACGATAGGCAGCGAATCATAGAAGAGTATAGCCGTAAAGATTGCATTTGCGATGTTACTTGGTGTCCTTGTTGTAGTTTGCGGCGCTGATTCCCAGAAGAACGCCCAGGAAAGTATCAACAGCCGTAATGGTACCGACTACCTGCTCGCCACAGGGCAGACCCCAGATGCCGGCCAGCGCAAAATATAAAGTGCCGGCTGCCGGAAGCAGATACTGTGCAATCCATTTCAGGGTATCGTAGGTTTTGTTACTCATCTTCATGATTTGTTTCCTCCTTGTACTGTGACTTGTGTATAGGTAATTTGTTTACCTCGTTCATGATACGTTTGGCGGAGCCGTTCCCGCCCATCTTCTCATACGGCTTATAAAGATACTCATAGAGATTTTCGTACTCATCGGAAGTAATCCATCCCCGGTCGATATATGCCATTCCCAGATACATGATGCGATCATGCCCCAAACCTATAAGCATCTCCGTTTTCACGTCTTTTTTCTCAAGCCGTTTTGTTATATAGGCCCACAGCCCAGAAGACGCGAGAACTGAGCTAAATATGGTCAGTAATATTTGAAACCATTGTTCCATGTCATACCTCCTGTAAAATATTTTGTGGCGACCTATCAAATATAACCAGCTTCTTGTTTATGACAGTAACCGTCTTGTCGAATAGGTCTTCATAAAGCCCGATAAGGTTTTTGCGTTGCTGCCTGGATAAAATCTTATAGAAACTTCCCATCCAGCCACGGAACATATTCTCTACACCATCGTAAGAGATTTCTCCGTTATGGACTTTGACTGCCAGTTTCTTCAACTTTCTCCTCATAGTGGTAACCCTTTCAGGATTTATGCGTTTAATTATTTTTCCATCCTTGGTAAGTGTGTATCTTACTTGCAGGAATTTGTAAGTGCTGGAAATCCTAACGATTCTGGTTTTCTTCTCGTTGATATGGATACCAAGCTCCTTTGCTATTTTCCGGATATTATCAAGCAAGTCCAAAAGTTCTTCCTTGCTCGGATTAATGATGTACCAGTCATCCATATACCTCCCGTAAAATTTCTGACTTCTTACATATTTGATGTAATTGTCAATTCGGTAAGGATAATATATGCCAATGACTTGTGATAGCTGGTCGCCAATATTCACAGATTTGTACATCCACTTCTCGCCGGTCAACTGTTCTTTCGGAATACTCCTATACTCCAGCTTATTGAATGTATCGTCCATGCATCTGGCATATTCGTCATCAGTCATGTAAGATACGTCAATCTTAAATCCGTCAAATATAAGTGTTAAAAGCCAGTCGATAAACTCGTCATCATCAAACAGCTTTAACAATTCCCGCTTTGCAATCTCGTGAATAATATTGTCGTAGAATTTTGTAAAGTCACCGAACAGAATCCATCCATCGTTCCCATACAGTCTGTAATATTTTCTAAGGTGTACCTCAAAGCGGTCTCTCTGATGTGAAATGCCACGTCCTTTAATGGAAGCACCATTGTCATAGATGATATGCTTCTTGACTTCTGGTAACAAGATATCGTCGCATAATACATGGCGGACGATTCGATCCTTAATCCGGATACTTGTGATAGGTCTTATCCGGCCCCGTTCAGACAGCGTAAACTCTTCTGTTGGTCCATTTTGAAGAGTCCTGTCAAGAATTTCTTCTTGTATGGAAAAGATGTACCGCAGAAAATTCATCATGAACTTCTGCGTCGTTTCCTTCCACTTACTGCCTTTCACGGAAGCCTTATAAGCCTTGTACAAATTGTTGGCGTCAGACAAAATCTCTTCATACGTCATACCTATTCACCGTGATAGCAATATTTACCGTAGTAAATTGCGTCCAGCTTTACCATTTATCCTTGATGGAAAGGACAACATCTCCTTCTCGGTTGGTTAGACTGAGAATCCGGACGAACCCCGTTAGAGTTCGAGGCGTTGTTGTAGTTCGTATTGCCATTGCTGTTCACATTAGCGAAATTAGCCGAAGAAACGACGCGTTTATTAGATATTGCCCTGTAAATACGATTTGATTCTGTTATCGCGCTGACGCCATTTCTTTATCAATCCGATTTCTCGGTCGATAGCTTTGACATATCTCCCGTAAGTATTAACATCCACATTGAAAACTTCTACAATCCGCTGCAATTCCTTAATAATCTGCTCACAATTTACAATAGCGCTGTTCTGGTAGCTTCTCCTCTGCTCATACTCTGGCATCGAAGTGGGGTAAGTAGAATTAGCCGCTCTGATATTATTCGTGAGCTGCGATGCCAACAGGTCGATACGGTTCTTGAAGTTGGTCATAAGATACCTGTACTTCGCATAGTTCTCCGTTTCATCATCCCCATAGGCATAACGAACCCTGACAAAGTGTTCTAAATCCTTTACCCCGAAGTTTCTCTGCATGAATTCAAGCAGCATGTCGTGCAGCTCTATTGAGAAGGTGATAGCCTCAAATTTGGATTCCTTACGGTCGCTCACCAAGACACTCATTTGTAGTCTTTCCCGGTGATTTCAGCGAATTCTTCTTCCGTGATCCAGCCTTTTACTACGGCGTTACGAACGCGGTTCTCATCCCACAGCTTCCTGCCGTAGTAGTTCTTAACCTTGTCGTAATTCTTGCTATGTTCCATGGTGATCCTCCTTTCTTACAGGTCAACTTCGCACATCATTGCGAGGTACTCAATGTCGGATTTGATTTTTGCCTGCTCCAACTCCTTGTGGGTAATATCCCTAAGGACAAACCAGGACTTCCCGTCTACCTCTGTCACCTGCACCAGATCCATATTTTCATGTATCTCATCACGCTCGCCATCGTTGATTATAACGGGGGAGCAGTTCGACTGAAAAAGTCCGGGGTCAATGGTCCCCGCAGAAATGAAGTTATTACCGTTCATGGTAAGATTACCGATCTCTGTCCCATCAGCGAGGGTTATCTTATAGATTCTCTCATCCATTTTGATTATTCCTTTCTTTTCTAACATAGTTTTTAGTCACCTACATACGGTTTTTTACAAAAAAGGGGCACAAGGCCCCCGGATTTAGCCAACCAACCCAAATACCGGACGAACCCCGGAAGAGGCCGAGGCGCCGTTGGAGTACGCAGAGCCATTGCTGTGCACAAGAGCGAAACGAGCCGAAGAAACGACGTCTCTCAGCCAATACCAGTATCTTCCCGGATTAATGAATCTCGGATACATCTTCATCAACGCCAACTGGGTCTTGTCAATGGTGTAACGGTTCGGAACGAAAGAACCGTCTCCGGCCGGGGTAAATACCAGACTCCCGTACATCATAATTTCATTCGGAAGTTCAACCGTAGAATCGTACCAGGCGCCGGCAGAAGGATAACCGTTGGTTATGGCATTAGTCAGATATTCCCTGTGTGTGAGAATATTGGCAGAACCGAAAGCCGAGTTCACCAAAGTCTTTGCGTTGGCCAGATTAGCCGTATACATCAGTGAGCCGACATAACCGCCGGTGGTGATATTGGTTTCATTCATCTTTGCGTTATACAAAGCGACATCCGGCATGATTACCAGATGAGGAGTTGTACAGGAAGTGTCGCCAGAATTCAACCAATAGTTGATATCGACGATTCTCCAAATCCTGTCTCCGATGCTCCAATAATCCCCGATGAAGAACCCCTTGAATGTGCCAGCCCTGATCTGGGCTTTCTGGTCCGTTGTCAAAGCCGTTCCAAGATTCTTTCCACGGAAAATATTCCGGCGCTGCTCTACAGAGATGACGGCATCCAAAATCCCCCAGAAAGCATCGTTGACCGTAATGCCCTTATTGCCGTCCGCAGCAGAAACCATCAGCTTGTCCGTCGCAGAAACCGACGAAACCTGGGTGAGCTGCGAGACATCCATCTTGGCAAGATAGTCCTGGGAAGAACTAACCGCCACGAGTGCCGCAAGCAAATCCCTTGCGAGAATTGTTTTTGTCCCGCCATCCCCGTCTACAAGCAGAACATGGTTGGCGAGGAGCTGCTTTACTTTTTCGTAATCTGTAATCTTCATCTTCTTAATCACCTTTCTTTTTAATTTGTAACAAATATAGCTTGACTGAGGATCGGATTGTTCCTACTGTCAAGAATTTGTTCTGTTGAATATCCCTTACCATTCAGGTCTCTTGATTTACCGTCCTTGACAGTTTCACTGTTGGAGTCCAATAGAGAATAAATACCCCTTCTGGCATTATCCCTTAGGTACCCGGAAACCTGAAATTCTGCCGGTATGCCCTCCATAAATTTTGCCAACAGACCAGAGTATGTACGGCTTTCAATCGGATTGCCGAGGTTATCCATTACCGGGTTTTTCTCTGAATCTGTAATTGCCTGTAAATATACAAAGGTATTGTCAAACATAAGCGCCTCCTTTACTTTGTGACGAATATGGTTTTACCTCTGATAACTTCGCCTTTATCGTCAAGGAGTTGTTCAGTACGGTCAGTATCAGGATTGTCAACATACAGCCATGTTCCGCCATCGGTCAGGATTTGATAAACTGTAAATTCGTTGACAAGTCCATCAAATGCCTGCTCAATGACCTGCAAACGCCTCTTCACATCCTCCAGTTCAGCCCCGACATCGGAATCATTCTCAACAACAAATGTGACACGTTTCCCTTCAATCGGCTCATTACTCCCATCAAAAATAGTCCTATCGGACGAATCGTTAAGGCTATCATAAATAGAATGGGTATTTGTAAGCTCATTTTGAAATTCTTCAAACTTGTTCATTCGCTCATTAAGAGCAACAAGCTTATTAGCAAATGCTGAAATGTCTTCACCGTCAAGAAGTGCCTTAATGGAATCCCACCAATCCCGGAAATCTTTGTCGATTGAAGTTTTCCATGTGGAATATTCCTCTGTGCTTCCGTTCACATAATCGTAGAACCATGCCTGCCATAAATCTTTCCAGTTAGCATTTGTCTCCTGCATCTCCGTGGTTTGAGCATTGAAAAACTCTTCCCACTGATGTTCCCAGTTTAAATATGCTTCCTGAATCTCTGTTGTCTGTGCCTGGAACCATGTCCTCCACTGGTTTTTCCAGAAAGTGCTGTATTCCGTAAAATCATCGGTTACAAGCTTTTTCCAGTATGCCAGCTCCCGACTGCTGTTGTTGACGTAGTCATAAAACCACCTTTGCCACATATCCTTCCAATACTCTGCCGTATCGGTAATTTCATTTACGTGAGCATTGAAAAACTCTTCCCACTGATGTTCCCAGTTTAAATATGCTTCCTGAATCTCTGTTGTCTGTGCCTGGAACCATGTCCTCCACTGGTTTTTCCAGAAAGAATTTGTAGCTTCCATATCGGAAGTCTGAGCGCCATAAAACGCTTTCCACTGGTCTCCCCACTGCGCCACCAAAGCATCGATTGACATCTTTTCAAGCGGAGCCGTAACAAACGGACACGCCGATGTGCCGACACAGTTCGTAATGTTCGCTTGCCTAATTGACGTTACGCCAGCGTTGACACGAATATAAGCAAGTGGATACTGCCACCTGTCGTTTGTCTTAATCATTGTTGGGTTCTTCGGACTGGATGCCGGAGTACCCTTGATAACCTTGATTGAGTTTGCCCTAACAGATTCACGAGCGTCAACTTCCAGAACGACAGCATCAATTCTGTTGAGAAGAACTTCTGATATAGGAACTGTCAACGGAAGTAAAGCATCATTCAGCGTCCATGTATGGTTAAACCAAGCCCTTCCGATGCCGACATTTACCATCATACCTTCAGATTCTTTAACGACCATAGCTGTTCCATAATGCTGTAAAATGCCATCCCGGATTATACCGTCAAAAATGCGTGACATTTGAATAGCATCATATTTACGATCGCCGTTTTTTGAGTTATAAAACCCATATGTTACACTCATATCACACCGCCTCCTGTTCTATCGTTTTAAATGTAGGGTATACAGAGTTACCGTCTTCATCTTCGGACATAACAATTTCAACGATTCTCGCTTTCGTTTCATGTCCGTATTCGTTGGCGATCTGAACGACATCTCCGTTGAAGAAGTCCTCTCCATACCTGAACATAACGGTTGTTTCTACCTGCCCCTCAAACGAGGTTACATCTGTGTTCTCTGCCAATTTTTCTTTCCCGCGTTGCTGTAATTGAGCCGTGTATTCTGCATCGGACAAGACGACTCCGTCTCCAACATCAGAGGAAATATCCCTTGCGTCCGTAAAAAGCTCCCGCCTGTTTAATCCGTTTCCCCCGCCAACAGTAGTATACTTTCTCGCAGAACCCTCGCCTTCACCTCCAACAAGAGTAACAGTTTTTAGTGCTGATTTGGATTCCACGTAGTTGCTATTGATGATGTTCTCAAACTTAGGGGAAAATATGACATAAGGATTTACAGACTGGTCATAGGAACGATCTGTGCCGGCATATAGCTTAAACACGAACTGCTTATTGTTGTTAAGAGTCACCTTAAAACCTATATTTCTCTCGCTACAGATTTTGTTGATTACGTCATACAGATTATCGCCGGTATACTGTACATCAATCTTCAGTGATGTAATAGCAGGGTCGGTTGACGCCTCGAAAATGAAGTTATCAATTTTCCTGGCATTGTCTGCCGGAGATATTACATTCTCATTTAACAGAGTACGGATTCCATTTTGAAGATTTCCGGTTATGGTCTTTTGTCCCCAGACAATCCGGCGGTCAAGAATAGATTCCAGTGACCTGCCAGTAACCGTGATGTGGTTTCCATTCTCAGAATCAGAATTAATCCGTATCTTTTCAATGATCATAACGTGTTCCGACTCACGGCTCTGCAAATAGTAATCCTGCCTGATGTAGTTTAGAATAGTGTCTGTCATTGAAGTAAAAAGCTCGAAATCCCCATATTCGTAATACCGGTCAGTCCAGATGAATGATTCGTAGACATCAACGATGGAGATGGCATCAAGATTAGTGTTGAGAACTGTCACATCCATACTCATACCCCCTCGTAAATGACTCGATTTTCTATCTTGAACTGTAAATTTGTGCTTCCTTCTTCAGCCGTATATGCAAATACGTTATCACCCTTTGCGAGCTGGAACCAGTCGGCATTCTTGTCAAGGCAGTTAAGTATATTGGTTGTTTTTCCGTTCCTCAGAAGGGTAATCGACTTTTTCCCTTTGACAGTGCAGATAATGATTTCGTCGCCCGCTATAATTCCGGAACCCGTAAAAGCCTTCATCTTATTGGTGTCAATACGCATAATCTCGCGGGTTCCAGTATTGTATATGGTAATATTGTGTGCTTCCCCGATTGCATGAATTGTAATGGTCACACCAATTTCAGCGTCACCACTATAAACAACTACTTTTTCCATCTGGTTCTGAATCCAGCCCATTTCAATCAGGCACTCATAAAGAGATTCATTACTGAACGGGAACTCAAATAATGGTTCAACACCATAAAAAATAGTGGTATTGACTCCGTCTTTTCCGGCAGAATAGAAAAAAGGATTCGGACATACGATTGAAATGTCTGAACCCTCCTCTTTGCTGAATATGTTTGGATCGTTTGCTTCCGTATAGCCCTCAATCTCCGCCTGCCTGTTATCCGTTTCAATAAGCAGGGTGAGTTTTTTCTTGATCGGGAAATATTTATACGAGAGCTGACGTACATCCTCGATTGTGCTCTGCCATAAGTATTTCAGTGAAATTACAATGTTGCGGCTTGGGAGCCTGGATGAATTACACAAACCTCCATCGTTTGTTGCTATTTCTGTCATATTTATATTCGCTTTTCCAGACCCAAGTCCGGTAACTGAAGTGACGACGAAGCCGGATTCCTCCGGCCGCGCCAAATCAAGTTTGATACTATCGCCAAGATAGTTTGTAACAGTGATTGATTTAATCATGCTTTTACCATCCTTTCAAATGCCGAGAACTGGTTGTTCGTCTGACGATAAAGTTCAACTCTCGACAATGATTTAGGCGAGTAGTTATTTTGTGTAAAGGTAAACGTACTGTTTGTGTTAGGTTTTCCACCTCCATTTTGAATTTCCGAGGCACGGTCTTTGTTTATGCTGGCACTGATAGATAATGCCTGTGTCCTGCTCAGCATAGTGTTCAGTTTGCTAATCCTCGACTCCACATTTGATAAATCAAGAACCGGACGGATCGTCGGCTCAGCATCAATACCATTGGTAATAAAATCTCGAATCTTGGAAATCGCATTACCTAAACCGGTTTTAGCAGCGTTTGCCATGTCAGAGCTTACGTCATATGCTTCATCCTCGTAGTCGCCAATGGCATTGACAAATGCCACACCAAAGAAATCGCCAATCCGATAACCCACTTTAGAAGGCGAGTGCTCATCCAATTCCTTTTCAGCAGCTCTTGCCGCAGCGGATGCCATCGCCCTCGCTTTGGCTTCTGCCTTGTAAGTATTTTCACTAATACCAGCCGCAAACCCATCCACAAGATAGGAACCAGCGCTGTAAAACTGATCTCGGTAGCCTTTAACGGCATTAACCGCATTATTGAGGCTTGATGTGAATGAATCTTTAACATTGGCATCTTTGCTTTTCACACCTGAAATAAGTTTTTCCATGCATCCTCTGCCAACTGCCTCGAATTCGGCGTACTTGATCTTAATAGCTGTCAGACACCCGCTGATAATCGTAGTAAACGTTGTGCGTGCCTCATTGTCTTTAGACTTTACACCAGCGATAAATTTGATCATTGTCTGGGTGCCTACTGTCTGAAACTCTGTATACTTGTTCTTAATGGCTGTCAGACACCCGTTCATGATGTTTGTATACGTCGTTCTGGCATTATTGTCCTGTGACCTCACACCTGCAATGAACTTGATCATTGTTTGTGTTCCCACCGTTTGGAATTCGGCGTACTTATTTTTAATAGCTGTTAAGCATCCACTAATGATAGTAGTGAACGTTGTACGTGCGTTATTGTCCTGAGATTTCACCCCAGCGATAAATTTGACCATTAACGTAGAACCAACCGTTTGAAATTCCGGCTGCTTAGCTTTTATTGCCGTCAATACTGCCTGCACAATATTTGTGAAAGTAGTTGTCGTATCAGTTTTCTTCGCATTCGCACCATTAATAAAAGCTGTCAGCATATTAGAAGCCGCAGCCTTAACTTTTGATTCTGCATTATTGAACGCATTGATGAAACCTGTAACACCCGTTTCGCCAAGTTTTGTAAGTGCGGAACTGAACGATGTCATTCCGCTAACATCCAGCCCAACCATACCCTTCGCCATCTCAACCAATCTGTTTGTCTGCGTAATAACGCTGGAAAGTATGCCAGTATCAACTGAGCTTATATAGGCATAATAGGAACTGAAATATGAACCAAACGAACTCATATCCTTGCCAAAATCAGCAAGGCTTACGTCTTTAGAGAACCACCCTCCTTCTTCCGGCAGACTTTTTTGTAGCTCAACAATGGAACTGGCGGCATTGGTGGTTGCCGTGACGATACCGGCATCGACATTCTTCATATAATCCGAATACTGTGCGAAGTTTTTACCGAATAAGATCAGACTCTCTCCAAATGCGCCAATATCATTACTGCCTGTGAACCAGCTTACAACTCCTCCGGTATTCGGAAGTGTGTTTGCCAATTCCACTAATGCCTTGCCTGCTGTCGCTGAATTTGTGACGGCTTCAACATCTATTCCGGATATAGAATCAGAATAAGCTTTCATAGCCTTACCAAAAGGCATGAGCTGCTCACTGAACTGCCCCATATCTTTACCACCAGTGAACCAGCTTACGACTCCCCCCGTATTAGGAACAGTTTTTGCCAATTCGATCAGCGCCTTGCCTGCTGTCGCTGAATTAATAACAGCATCTGCATTAATACCTGTTACTGCCAGAGAATATTCCTTCATTGCCTCGCCAAAAGGTACAATTCCCTTGGCAAAAGATGCCAAATCGTTTTCTCCGGTAAACCAGCCGATTATTCCTCCTGTAGTCGGAAGTGTTTTTGCCAATTCGATCAGTGCCGAACCAGCCGTAGCTGAATTAACAACAGCATCTGCATTGATGCCAGTTACTGCCAGCGAATACTCCTTCATGCCCTCACCAAAAGGTGTAATTCCTTTAGCAAATGATTCTAAATCGTTATCCCCAGCAAACCAACTAATAACACCTCCAGTCTTTGGAAGATTTGCTTCCAGAGTGGCTAATGCCTGAGCTGCCGTAGCTGAAGCCGTCACCGCTTCTGGATTGATTCCATTGATAGCGTTGCTGTAAGACAGCATTGCTTCTCCGAACGGGATCAGCCTCTCTGCAAACTCGCCCAAATCGGTATCTCCGACAAACCAACCCGCTATACCTCCGACATCTGGGAGATTTGCTTCCAATTCCGATAAAGATTGAGCTGCCGTAGCCGAAGCTGTTACTGCTCCCGGATTGATTCCACTCACGGCATCTGAATATGACTTCATTGCACCGCCAAAAGGTATCAATTCTTTTGCGAACTCAGCAAGACTATTTCCGCCAGTAAAGATTTCAGAAAGCCCGCCAATATCAGGAAGATTTTCCTCAAGTCTTGCCAAGGATTGCGCCGCAAGTGCTGACGCCGTTACTGCAACAGGATTTACTCCGATTACAGCATCTGAATATAATTTCATTGCTTCTCCGAATGGGATTAACTCTTTTGCAAAACCTGCAAGACTGTTTCCGCCATTCATAATTTCAGAGAGTCCTCCGATAGCCGGAAGATTTCCTTCTAAAGTTGCCAAACTTTGTGCTGCAACTGCGGATGCCGTTACCGCACTAGGATTGATACCGCTTACTGCATCAGAATAAGACTTCATTGCCTCGCCAAAAGGTATTATACCTTTGGCAAAATCTGCTAAATCGTTATCTCCTGTAAACCAGCTCACGACCCCGCCGCTATTGTCCAGACCATTTGACAATTCTACCAGTGCTAAGCCTGCTGTCGTAGACGCCGTAACGGCTGCGGCATCAATACCCGCAACCACGTCGCCATACTTTTTCATTGCCGCACCAAACACAACGATTTGTTCTCCAAATGTATCGAGGTCATTATTACCAGTAAACCAGCTTACGACCCCGCCTGTATTCGGTACTGTATTGGCTAATTCTGTTAATGCCAAGCCTGCTGTAGCAGAAGCTGTTACTGCTTCTCCGTCAATACCTGCAACGGCATCGCCATATGCTTTCATGGCTTCACCAAAAGGAACGATTTGCTCCCCGAATGTATCGAGGTCATTATTACCAGTAAACCAACTTACAACTCCACCAGTGTTAGGAACTGTATTAGCAAGCTCAGTCAATGCCTTGCCTGCTATTGAGGAAGCCTGTATCGATTCGGAATTGATTCCTGCCACAGAATCACCATACAGCTTCATTGCTTCGCCAAACGGTATGATTTGTTCTGCGAAATCCCCTAAATCGTTATTTCCTGCGAACCATCCCACAACTCCTCCAGTGTTTGGTACTGTATTGGCTAATTCTGTTAATGCCTGTCCAGCAATCGCCGAGCTTTCAATGGATGCAGCATCAATTCCAGATACAGCTTCGCCATATGCTTTCATCGCTTCCCCAAAAGGGACTAACCCGGCAGCGAACTGATCCATGTCGTTTTCACCCATAAACCACCCAACTACTCCGCCACTGTTCGGAAGATTAGAAGCCATTTCAGCAAGCGCTTTTGCCGCTGTTGCTGACGCTGTTACAATTTCGGGATTTATCCCTGAAATCGCATTCGAGTAAGACTTCATTGCCGCACCAAAAGGCACAAGTTCCTCTGCAAAATCCGAAAGTGAAGAACCACCCGTAAACCAGGAAGTCAATCCCTGCAAAATATCAGCAGCGGTAAGAATAAGAATGGTTTCGCTAAGCGCTTTCACACCCTCCATCATCGAAGCGTCTATTGATTTCGCACCTTCTATGAAAGGCTGGATGTTTGTCATAAATGCCGACAAATCGGTTCCAATTTGAGGGAACTGGCTTGATACGCCGCTCATAAAGCCGCCGACAATACCTCCGACAAACTGACCAATAGCCGTACCTATTCCTTGTAACAGTTTTCCTCCCTCCCCAATAAGCCAGGATAATCCCGGAATCTGGGCTAACGCTCCTACTGCTGCTAACACCAGAGCCAATTCGGCTATTACAACACCCATACCGAGCACACCAGCCATAGCTCCTGGAATAAGCCCTGCGACAGCGCTTAATGCCACCATAATAGCGGAGAGTAAGCCGATGCCGGCAATACCTTTCACAAGTACGTCAACATCTATTCCGCTTAGGGCATCTATAACCCCCGAGAAGAAAGCCATAAGAACATTTATTGCCGATTGAATAAGCTTCGGCAAATTTTTCTCAATTCCGTCAAGTACCGCAATCAGGAATTGGAATATAGAATCCACGATTGAAGGCGTATATGCAACCAACGCCTCCAGAACCCCCGCAATCAGTGCCAAAGCGCCATCTGCTATAGCAGGTACACACTCGACAAGCACATCAACAAGAGTCAACACAACCGCCTTGATTGTTTCGCCAATAACGGGCGCACTAGCGGTAATCACTTTACAAAGTTCAACGATTGCTTCACCGATTTTTGCAACGATTGCGGGTATGAGACCTGCTACACCGGTAATAATAACTGTTAATCCGGCAACAACAGCCGTGGCACCCGCGGTGAGAGAAGCAGCAAAAGCCGTAAAACCAACCGCCAATGCGGACAGACCCAATCCTGCTGCCAATAACCCTGCACCAATAGCTACGACGCCTACGCCGATAAGAGCGAAGGCTCCGCTCAATGCGAGAATCGTTCCGACAAGCGGTGTAAGGGCTGCACCGGCAACCCCAATAACCGTGAACGCACCGGCAATCGTAATCAAGCCTTTCGCTATCCCGCCCCAACTCATAGCTCCTAAAATGCTGAGAACCGGAGTCAGAACTGCTAAAGCAGTAGCCGCCACAAGCATTGCTGCCGAGCCAGCCAATGTGCCGTTCATAAGATTAAGGCCGATTGAAAGTTCCGCTAAAGCGCCTCCCATTGCCACAAGACCTTTTGCAATTTCTTCCCATGAGAACTTCCCCATCTTTCCCAAAGCATCTGCAACGATTTCAAGAGCTGCACCCACAACGACAAGACCGGCTCCAATACCAACCATATTCTTAGGCATCAAATTTGTAGCTATGGCAACCTCAGCCAGAGCGCCACCCATTGCCGCAAGCCCTTTCCCAATCTCTTCCCACGAAAATCTTGCAAAATCGCTCATCGCCGATGCAAATATCTTCATCGCAGCCGCTATTTCAACCAATGCAAGCCCCGAAGATATAACGTGTTTTGCATTCCCAGTAAGTTTTGTAAATGCTGCGACTTCCAAAAGTAATGCTCCAACCGCAACAAGTCCTTTTCCTATTTCACCCCATTGCATCTGAGCAAAATCGCCACATACAGAAGCCAGCACTTTCAAAGCCGCCGCCATAATAAGTATTCCTGTAGCCGTGGACATCGCCTTTCCACTGAATTTTGCAGTATTCAAGAAAATATCCACTTCAGCCAGAAGAACCCCGACTCCGAGTAAGCCTTTCGCCATCTCCTCCCAGCTCAAACTACTGAAACCATTAACGGCAGATGCCAGAACCTTGACCGCTGCGGCAAATATAACCATGGCCGCTGCATTAGACATGGCTTTCTTGTTGAACTTTGCCGTAGCCATAAAAACATCAAGCTCAGCTAACAATACGCCAACACCAACCAGACCTCTTGCCAGTTCGCCCCAGCTAAGACTCGCCATCTTCTTTACAGCACTTGATAAAACAAGAACAGCAGATGCAAAAACAATTAGTTTTGTAGTCCCCTTACCAGTCACACCGTCAAGCTTATTAAACACAGCCATAGCAGCTATCAATTCAGTCATCATAACGGTGATTGCTCCAAGAGAACCGGCAAGCTTATCGCTGTCAACGAGAGAAATCGCCACGATTGACGCCGCCAGAATGCCAATAGCGGTAGCAATCTTTACCAATGTCCCAGCCTTCAACTGATTTTGATACTCTTCAAAACATCCCCTTACTCCATCAAGAATGCCTGTTACATTTTCCATGATATCACCAAGGCTATCCAACGGATTAGAAAGACTGTTTATGAATTTGGTAAGTCCAACCGCAATACCGCCAAGGGATAAACCATTCAGCAGATCAATGATTCCACTAAAATCAGCGTTTCCAAGTTTTTCAATGATAGTATCTGCCAGACCGCCAATAACCTGTGCGATTCCACCGACGATGGTTTTCACACTGTTCCATAAAGCCTGAAGCAACTGCAAGAATTTACACTTTGAAAGGGCTTCCCCCATCGCACCGATTGCAATGATGACTCCGCCTTTCATATCTCCCGCAGCGTCCCCAACCTGTGACATTCTGACATGGACTCTTTCAAGCATGGAATGCAGTAATTCCAGACCAGGAACTTTTATTTTATCTTTAAGAATGTTCAGGAAATCTTTAACAGATTCCTTAATTGTATCCAAATCCGGAAGATCGAATTTGTCTTTTACTTCTTCTGCAAAATCCTTGAACGCATTGACCGCTTTTCCAATAAAATCAATAACTCCCTGAACCGATTTCCCGAAAATATCATTTTTCTTAATGAATTCATCAACGCTTACAAGAAAATCACCAATGTTTCCAGTTACACCCAATACTCCTCCGCCAAGAGTTTTGAAACCGCCAAATAACGGAGTAATCGTTTTGAACAGGGCAGAAAACGCCTGCTTGCCGATATCCAAAACGGCAAATATACCCTTGAACGTTCTCTTCAAGTTCGCTGATGCTGTATCACTAAGCTTCAAATGGGAAGTAAACTCTTTCAGAGTAATCGTCATATTATAAAGCTGCTGGGATGTCGTGGGCGGAAATATCTCTCTAAACGCATCTTTCACTGGCTTTACGACACTAACCAACGCTCCAAAAGCATTCTTGATAGCATCAATAACCGCAGTCCTGCCGCCAAGATCTTTCCATCCCTGCAACATGGAATTACGGGCATCTGACATTGCATCGATAATGCCGCCGAAATAATTACTGGCATCCGTCCACATAGCTTTCGCTTCGTTGAAATCGCCGAACAAGATTTCCCATGTATTAGCCCATCCGGAACCAACCGCTTCTTTAAGCGTGTCCATTAACTGAGAGAATGTTTTGACTTCCTGGGCTGCCGCAAAAGCTTTTTTCCCGATTTCCGTCGTCTCATCAGCATAATCCCGCAATGTATTGACAAGGACGTCTGTTGTCATCCACTGATACTGCAAACTATCATTGAAGTTTTTCGTGGCGTTAATAGTTTCATCCATCGTACTGCCCTGGTTGTTTTTTGATAAAACTTTATACATACCATCCGCAGTCTTCTCAACTGTTCCAGCAGCCACAGCCGCCTCAAGAAGCTGGGTCTTAAACTCCACAGTCGCCATATTCGCATTCTCAATCGACTTCCAGTCAATCAGCTTTACATATCCTGCTGACAATGCCTGAGCAAAATTGTACATAGCCCTGGAAGCTTCATTTGCATTGGCTCCAGAAACAGCCGCCTCATTTGAGATACCCTGAATTGCCATTACGGCATCTTCCAGCTTAACCCCCGCATTCGTGAACTTACCAATATTGGAAGTCATATCTTGAAACGAATAAATCGTTTTATCAGAATATGTATTCAACTCCTGGAGATATTTGTTTACATCCTCCAATGATGCTCCTGTGCTCATCATGATTGTCTGAATTGAACCCATTTTCAGTTCATATTCTTCAAACCCCTGCTTGATTGGTTCTATGGTAAGTGAATGCAACATCTGTTTTCCTGTATTAATAACAGAGTTCGTTATGTTTGCAAGGGCAGTTACTGCCATGACTTCCAACGCTGAAAACCTAGCCTGAACTGTTTGGACTGCGCTGGAAAGCCCAGACATATCGCAGTTTTTTGATGCTGCGTTAATACCCTCCAGACCTTTTACCGCGCCGTCAAGATTCAGGCTACGCTTGAGCTTGTCGAGAGTTGACAAGCTGGTCTGAACATTATTTTCAAATTGCCTGTTGTCAAACCGCATCTCGACAACTCTTTCATCAACCGTTGTACTCATAGCTTCGTAACCTCCCTCCATGCGTCATTTGCGATTTTGTCAAAAATAGGCTGGATAGCAGGATTGATGTAATCTCGCCCCTGTACCCAGCCGCCGTTTCGGGTTCCGTGTCCATACTGCAAAATAATCGCAATCGGAACTCCATTTTGAATATTTGAGTTTTTAAACGAAATCGATACCGTTCCGTTTTTATGTTTGATTTCGTATGACCATGAGCTTGCTGTTAAACCAGTATCAACCGGAGTTGCGGATGCAAGAGCAGCTACTCCTTCTTTGCCATACTTATCAAGGTTGCTCAACTTAACGACCGATTTGACTTTCTCCAGATAACGTGTCAGTTTGGAGAAGTCGCCCTTTTGTCTGAACGTTATCATATGAAAATCTCCTTACATAAGCTCGTCCACCCGCTTCTGCACAGCCACATAGTCATAACCTGCCTGATTCAGACGGTTCTTTCTGTCCTGACCATTACCCCATTTACCAGCGATCACTTCCCTGGCAATCGCATCAATGGAACTTTTGGTGGTCTTGACGAGAATATTTACTCGCTTCTGAACTTCGCCGTAATTGTACCCAGCCAGTTCAAGAGCAGCCTTTCTTGCTTCACTATTTCCCCATGCTCCACTGATGACTTCTTTAGCGATTTCATCAACTGATTTTTTGAAATTATTTCCACAAAGCTCATTCACCCGTTTCTGGACAGCCGCATAGTCGTATCCTGCTGCCGTTATAGCATTTTTCCGTGCCTCACCATTTCCCCATGCTCCCTGAAGCACTTCATTGGCAAGTTCGTCAACGCTATTTGCAGTGGCAACAATCTGTCCAGAATTATCTTCCGCATACCTCGGACGAGCAAATCCACGAATATAACCCCATCCAACATTAATAGTCCTCCGGCCAACCTGGTCATTCATGTTACCCTCAATGCAGACAATGGTATCGCCATGTACCTGTTCCACATAACCGATATGATCCGAATATCCATCGTTAGGCTGCGTGGAATCATCCCAGTTGAATACGATGATATCACCAACTTCCGGTTTCACAGAGCCGTCTTCGTTCCAAATACCCATCGCTTTGAAAATCTCGACATGCTTCTCACATCCGACTTCTGTTCCTATCAGATCAACAGCCCCTGCCTTGATTGCGCAGGCAGATACAAAGCAGTCGCACCATGAATCTGTGTATTTGATGGCGTATCCACGGGCAAGCGGCTTGTGGGAATTGTAAAGATCTAAAATCTCTTTAAATTTACCGTTTGCTTCTGAGAACCCGAGCCATCCACGAGCTATGTCAAGAACTTTGTTAGCTGTTACTCCGGCAACAACTTCCGGTTTCACATTTCCGCCTTCTACTACGTTCCCATTATTTTCAGGAACGAAATAGTAATTCATATCAACGTTGCCGCTGATTCCAGGAACGCTCCCTTTGCTCGTATACTGGTGAAAATTGCAAGGATAATCAGCCTCACCAATCCAGTCAGCCAGCCATTTAACATACTTGTCCAAAAGCACGTGGTCATACCAGTTGCGGTAATAGTCAATATTGAAATACACACCGGCTCGGTATCCAAGAGACTCCACTGTTTCACAGAACGCCTTTGTATGGGCATTGCATTCTGCCTTTCCGAGTTTCACGCCGGATGCCGCAGCCTTTGTAACTGTGTCATACTCGAAATCAAAAAATACAAGGGTGTCTTTGCCAAGTCCGGCTTTCTGGAGATTTGCAACTGCCAGTTGTGCCTCCTGCTTTGCCTGCTCAACATTCAGAGCATAAGAAAAGTGGTAAACTCCCATGACAGAAAGTCCCACTTCTTTACATTTTCTTACATTATCGAAGAACTTGGAATCAACTGCCTGCCGATAACCTTCTCGGATAATCACAAAATCAATTCCACTGTTCTTAATCTGTCCAGCATCAATGTTTCCCTGCCAGACGGATATATCTATGCCTTTTTTCTTTTTAGACATTTTAGGTCACCCCCTAGTGTTTAACTGTTTTTTTCTCGCCGCATTCAGAGCGGAATTACGCTTAAAGATTTCACGTCTGCTCATCTTTTTAGGCTGCGAATTCTTGATGTCGCAAACCCTGATAAGGGTCAGCAAACGGTTGAGATGCCATTTTTGACACTCAAACGGTATGTTCAAGGCAATCATCCAGTAATAAATAATCTCCGCAGTAACCTGTTCCCTGTTTGATTTACCAGTTTTTTCTTCCCTAAAAGTTGTGGCTGTCATCGGAGCGTCTATATACTGATTGATTACGTCAATATTGGAATTCGTCAAATAGGTATAAACCTCTGGATCTACGTTTTGCGTGAGTGTCATGCATTTAACGTAGTCCAGATTTTCTTCAAAGGTTTTTTCCTGCTTTGAAAGAAACGGTTTACACCATTTGGATTCCCATTTTGAAAGGGAGACGAGGGAATGCTCCAACTGTAACGTCTGTCCTTTTGGATAGATGAAGATTTCATTTACCTCATCCCATTGCTCCTCGCCAGCCGGTATGTTAATACGAAGCATCCCTCAGTCCTCCATTATTTTCTAATTTGTAACCGGAGCCAGAGCAGGTTTTGCAGGCTGCTGTGCCGCAGTAGTATCAGTTTCCTTAGGTACGATTCCGTTCACAAATTCAGCCGCAGCATTGGCATCGGTAGCCAGCTCCATATAAAGGATAGAGTACGCTTCGGTTTCCGAAAACGCCTTGGAAAGCTCCTCGGACTTGATGAAACGTCTGCCATCCGGACTCTTCTCGCCATAAGCCTTGAGAATGATCTGCTTGAAAGTCGCGATAATCGTCGGCGTATCCTGTGCCGCCACGATCTTCCGAATCATCTCGGTAAGCCCGCCGGTAATACTCAGTTCCATCTCCATAGCTTCTGCTTTGGAGAGATTGAAATAAAAATCTTCTATTCTTTCAACGCCGTTGTAATCCTTATAAGGAATTGTTTTCTTTAACATGTTTTTTTCTCCTTTCAAATGAAACAGGGAGCCGCCAGCCCTTATCCTGAATACGACTCCCTAAATGGTTGTATTATGCAGTTGTAAAATTAGCCCGCTGCTGCAAGAGTCTCCTGATACAGTTTGAGAATCTCATCCGGCATAGGAAGTCTTGCTTCGGTGCCATCGGTGCCGCCTTCTGTGGCAGGATTCGTCCCGTACAAGATATCCTCCAGTTTCGCCATGAAAGTCTTGTCAAATTTCGTGGAGTCAAAGGTCAGGCAGGCCGTAGGCTTCAGCTTCTTGCCATCGATTACGGTATTGATTGCTACCGGGGTAGTAGTCAACTCCCATGACATGCTGATAGGTTCTGGGCTATCATTAATAGTGGCGTAGCCTTTCTCGGAAGGAGCCGCCAACGCATTGTAGATCAAATGCAGCTTATAGCCGTAATCGTTATTATCCACATCGTTGCCAAGAATTGTCCTGTATGCCATACCGAACATCTTCCTGCTCTGCTGCCCGGCAAACATACCGGGAACAATCTCAACAGAGCCGTCACATTCCGCAAACTCAGGCGGATAGGTATACGCCTCGACGGTAGCCCCGAACTCCTCCACAGACATAAGGTTCAGGTATTTGATATTGTCCGCATACACAGGAGAAGCCTCTGCACCGGACGGACTCTCAGTTACTGCACTCAGTCCATTCCACGAAACGCCCTTGGTGTAGACCCCACCAGTCTGGATCGGGTAAAGAACGCCATGATCTACACCTGTTTCATACAAGCGTTCACCAGTTTTATCCCATTCAAGTTTCATAGATTTTGTCCTCCTTAATAATATAAAGAAAAGACCCAATGATTCAGATTATCCGCTGTATATGGCCGGTCAAGCTTGCACTGTGGCATGTTTAACAACATATTCGGAATCTCAGAATCTGGGTCTTTGTCAATGATTGTTACTTTGTAACGTTTTGTACTCATATATGGTTTGTTATCTGCGTGTTTTGTACCAACTCCGTCAAGAACATAAACAATACATGGATACACCAGCTTTACTGACGATGGGGGCTGAAAATAAACTGCTGGGCGGCAGGTATGCGGATCGATCGCCAACCCCTTCGCCGACTCAAGAATTTTCTGTAACTGGAGCCTGCGACTCACTGTAAACACCCCCTATGGTCAAAATAAGCCTTGGGTACTGAACTTCAACATTTGAAATTTTCCATTTAGCACCCATAAACCCAACGTAGCGCATCGAATAGAAATGCTCATTGGCAAACGGATCGGCGACTATGCTGATTTCGTTTGCAACGTTGATGTCGTCGTTGAGCGTTTCAGAGCTTTGAAGCCGACGTGTATTACGGGTCACATCACCGTAGTACATACGCTCGCTAATCTGTTCCTCCCACACACCTGGTTTCGTTTCAACTGTCTCAGCATAGCCGATTGGTCCGTAAAACTTCATTTCTAATTTCCTCCGACTTTTCAGGCATAAAAAAAAGAACCTCTTCGGTTCGTCAATTTACACCATTTTGAATTTCTTGGATTATCCGGCCACTTCTTCGGTGCTATCCATCTCCAGGGCGATCGCACAACGATACCGCGTCAGAGCGCCAGACAATCTGGTTTCCAGCAGATACTTCTCCTGATTGAAGTCGATGTCGAACTGGTTGAATCTCGTGATCTCGCCACCTTTGGTAGAACCGATAGTGTAGTCAGCCATGTTTACAAAGATTCCGAGAAGCTCCTTGGTCTTATTATCGGAAGTATCCCTGGTCAAACCATCGAACTGTTCAGCCGTGTGGATTTCGCCGACATTCAGAGCTTTTGCCAGATCCGCAACGGTATCATAGATACGGCGGCCATTCATGTCCCTGGCAAGCAGCATGATGTTTACGAGATGAGGCGTGCAGTAGAAATCAGGCTGGCCGGTTCCTTTGTATTTCTCCCTGGAATAGAGTGCCGCACGGATAATCGCTTCCGCATAGATGTAGTTCTCGCTGAAATTGGCACCGGTATTCGTACCCTGGAGTTCCTTCTTAGCGCCGTTAATGTCAACATCCACATGCATCGTAAAGAACTCATCATCGCCCCAGATCGGACGGATATGAGTCTCGTCAATCTTGCCATCAGCGCCGGGAAGTCTTCCATCACCAACCATGACTGCAATGGCGATCTCCTCGTTCAGCTTCTCCCGCATATCCTGATAGATATAGTCGGCAACCTCGAAGTCCGTAATGTCAACAATGTCGTCACGGTTCAGCTTATCCTTAACAAAAACGGTCTGCGGGTCTGTGGTTCTGTTGTACAGGGTCATGTTGCCGCGATCTTCTTTCTTGGAGCCTTTCTTATAACCTCTTGCACGAAGCTGGTCGGAACGGGCATCCATCTGACGGGTACGGATACGGCTGAACGGCGTCTTATAAGCCTTGCTCATTACCGAAGTAACCCAGCCCTGATCGCGGGTAATCCTTTCGGGAGCACCGGGGCGGACATCTCTGAAATCAGGGAACAGTTTCTCGATGTCAGTAATGCCGTGAACAAGTACATCATCAACATCCATACCGCTGTGCTCCAAAGTTTCCCTGTTCTGTTCCAGATAAATGTTAAGAGCTGTACGCAAAGAACCGACACTGTTACTCTTGGCAAGGTTGATGATATCTACCTGGTCAGCATGGCTGAGAAAAGTGTTCTCCTGAACAGCTCCCTGGTCAAATACGTTATGTTTCATAATTTTGTTACCTCCTTTATTGTTTTCGTCATCATCGTCATCCGGCTCGTCTTTTTCTTCCAAAGCCGCAGCGATCATTGCATATGCGGCATTCTGCTGCTTTTCTGTCAAGGTGTTCCATACATCACCGACCGTCTCGTCATCTTCGGCTTTCGGTTCAGGGTCTTTCTTTTCCCCTTCTTTTTTTGTCTCCGGTTCAGGTTCCGGATCTTTCTTTTGTTTTTCCTTCTCCGGGTCATCGGCAGAATGATAGAGCATGATGTTTTCATCGTAGTTAATGATCAGTTCATCTTCTGCTTCCATTCCATGAACCATCACAGTATCGATGAATGCACCGGGATTTGCACCGGCAAGAACAAGGCTAAGTTCACGGATAACACCATGAACAACGTCATGCCCCGTCTGCTTTAACTGATTCGCCCAAATAGACAAAGAAACAACATCGCCATGCTGTACCAGTTCCTTGGCAGTCTTACCGGATTCTGTTTCATTAAAAGTACAGTAGGCATATACGCCATCTTCCCTATTTTCGAGCAATGCGTGGCCGAGGACATTATCCTGCGAATTATGCTGATGATTCCAAACAAGACTAACTGTTTTACCATTCTGTCCTTTGAAAGCATCTTTCCGGATAATTCGTCCATCGGCACAGCGCAAGTCGTTTCTAGTGGCCCATCCACTAAAATCGCACTTTACCATTTTGAATTACCTCCTTCATTTCTTTTTGGTTGACTTTTTACTACTTTTCTTACGTTTAGACACCTTAGGCATTTCGGCAGCAATCCTGTCAAACTCTCTTTGATAGATTTCCTCATATGTCCGGTCGATAGACTCCTTTGCTGCTTTATAAGCTTCCCTCGCCGCCGCGACAGCCGTTTTAAGATCATTGCTGACTTGTTGCCTCTCTGCTGAAGCGTTAGAAGAATTACTTTGCCTTTCGGATTTAGTATCTTCCGTAACCTGCTGTTTTTTGTTCGTTGCCGTGTTTCGGACATTGTCTTTATCAGAATTAGAGCGGTTGCTTAACTTATCCTTTTCTGATTTGGCATCTGAACGAATCTTCGCGATTTTCTCATTCCTCTCGGCAATCCGTTTAGACTTTTCCTCCTTTGAAAGACCATCCGGAATAGGAACGCTCATAAGCTTTTCGATTTCCGATTCTTTTTTCGCTTCCACCCGCTGCTTCTTTTTCTCAGCTTCAGCGCCAATTTTTTCCAAATCAGATTTCTTTCTTTCGTCAATGGTCTTTTTCTGTTGTGAAGCTCTTTGCGATAACGCCTCATTCAACTCTTTCAAACGAGATGAGATTCTTTCACGCATTGCCTTTGCGTTACTTCTAAATTCCTCCGTTCGCTGCTTTTTGGTTTCCTGTTCAGCTTCTACTTTGGTCTTTTTCTCATTCTTAATTTCGTTTTTCGTATAGGACCAGGCTTTCTTCCCTTCATCGGATAACTTCCTAACAGAACGGCGTTCTTTCAGTTCACGATTCTTCATGTAATACTCGTGAGCTTTAACCGGATCATAGTACGGAGAGGCATAATGCTGAAGATTGGGGGTATTATCCATCATCGTCAACCACCTCTCCCTCTTCGCCCTCAGACAGATAGCCATCAATTATGGAGTTTATCTGGTCTTCCAGACTATTAAGCAAATCGTTCACAATGGAATCTTCTTCGCTCTCTTCCATACTTGATTGATCTGTCGTGGGATTCTGTCCGTTTAAACCGCCTTCGTTTGGCTGGCTGATATTACTGTTCACCAATTCATCGGCTTTTGGATCAGAAGACGGACGCATACCAATGACCTGCCTGATTTCATTAGACGTCATGATTTCGTTTCTCGTAAACTTATCTGCAATTTCAGCAATGCTATCTACCGGAACAAGCTTGAACGGATCTCTGAAATACATAATGTCCTGTTTTTGAGACCGCGCAGTTTTTGTGAGAAATTTCCGCTTCATTTCATCCACAATAGCTGACACAATAGGCTCTATAGTCCTACTGTAATAATTGAGCATTGTTTTTTCATCGGCAGTACCGTCAAGAATACTCTGGGTGATGCCAAGCTGACTGAATAACAGAGAAGTTAAATACTCAATCTGCTTCATGAGATTATTCTCAAGAGAACGGTTCAACTGTGTGATACGCTCCGTACCATCTGTATAAGCGATTCCATATTTGGAACCGGCTAACTGCTGCTCGATATCCTTTCTTCTGTTTTCAGCCTGTATTCTCCGCGCCTCTGTCTTGATTACATATGGAAGCTGAATAATCAAATCGAGCTTACCGGAAGCCGTTTGTTCATCTGTCACATCCAGTAAACTTAATTTTCTTATCAGACGTTTCATAGTCGAGTTTGGCTCGTTGATTACGGCATAAAGCGGATTCTCAATTATGCAGACAAAACGTTTCGGAAGAAGAATATCCTCCTTCTCCCCTTTCAGCTCGTTGTAGACACGAAGCCTCACATGACCGGGATACCATTCCAATATCTTGGCAACTCTGAGGGAGTTAATGTCAAAAGAACCGGGCAGACCATCTTCCGGGTCATCATCCGTATCCACCGGAACGAGGGCAATACACCCTTCATCCAACAGTGACATAACGGCATCCTGTATAAATGCCCTGCCTGTCTGATCAAGATTTGCTTCTAATGACAAACAGTTATTAAGAGGGGAATTAATCGTCTCAAGAAATCGTCCATTTTTGTCCAAGCGGACATGCTTTATCTCAATCGCAGCCACGTCCAACGCAATGCGGTTAAAAACAGAAGTAACGATTGACCGCTCGTTCCCCATTGAGAATCTTGGACGATCAGGTCTGTACCCGTAACCGCTGCCTATATTCATATAAGCCCTTGTCGGATCTTTGTTACTTGTAAAAGCGTTCCAAGCATGTTTCAGCCTGGAACCAAATGAGAAATCCATTTATGATCACCCCCTATGCTTTATCCAAAACGGTTTTCTTATAAGCCACTCTGCCGGATGACCATACTCCGTTTTTCAACTGCGACATGTTATAACCTTCATCAGCGAGTGCCATCATAACTCCCATTTCCCCACGCTTCGCCACAAATTGAACAACTTTTCCGGATGGAGAGCGTAAACTCGATACTGACTGACTCATAAGTTCGGCTTTTCTCTTGTTATATGCGGTTATGGTTGCAGCACTCAGTTTACCGGACTTTGTAACCGCACCCGGAGCCTTTATCAGTTCATTTGCGTATTTATTAAGTTCTCTGGAAGTCTTCTTCTCGGCTTGGGCTGTAATCTTGCCACTCTTTTTGACTATCCATTTTGAATCTTTCCTGTTAAGATTTCCAAGCTGCCCAGGCGTTCGCCGGACACCCCATTTCATTCCGAGAATTCCATGGTGTTTAAGTTCAGACAATGCACTCACCTCCTTATCATTTTTTAGGCATAAAAAAAAGAACCTCTTCTATACAGTTCCTAAAATTACTCAAAAGCATCTCTGTTAAGTTTGTATGCTATATATGCGTCCATCATCGCAGCGACAGCATCAATCTTCTGATCGCCACGTTTCTTATATAATTTCCGGTTTCCGTTGGTATCTTCCAATGTGATGCAGTTCCCCATGCAGAAAGTCATAAGTTCTTCATCAAACAGCAGCATCCGTTCCTCGGACAACTTTTTCAACTCACCCAAAGGAACCGATTCTGTTTTTGCCCCCTGAATCACTTTTTCGATTCCGAATGGTCCATTTTCGGAAGCCCACCTCTCAACGAACTCTTTCGCATTATACGGATCATACCCAAAGCAACGAATGTCATACCCACTCTTAACAATGTACTCGTCAAGATCTTCATAAACAAGCAGCATATCCAGAACGGTGCCTTCCATAACGATAAGACTGCCTTCTTTTATGAATTGATCGTATTTGATTCTTAATGCCGCCGGGAGTTTCATAAGAGTCAGCTCGGAAATATACGCCCTTGTTTTGACACCAAACGCTCCGCCAGAAAGAGGAAAGAGAAATGAGAAATCACAGAAATCATCGCCTCTCGATAAATCTGCACCCATAGAACACGGCATTTGCCAATATTCCCTCTTACGATGCGGAAGGGTTTCTTCATATGTAAAGTAATATGTGTATCCTTCCATCGGAAGGCCGAAACGTTTTGCAAGAATATCGTTCCTCGCCGCGGGAGCATTCTCAGCCCGTTCCACATCTCTTTGGTATGTGTCATAAGTGACAGTAATACCGAGATTAGGATTTGCTTTTAGCCACATATCCGGATTACCGACTTCGTCAACAGAATCCAACTTATACCACCATATGGAAGTATGGATGTCGCGATACTCTCCTTTCAGAATTTTCATCAACTCCATTTTGATTGTATCGCCGCTTCCGTTACGGACTGTGCCCTCAGAACTCACCGCAACAATAAGCCAATCATCGACTTTGGAAGCACCCTGCTCAATAGCGCCGACAACATCTTCCCTCACGTCCCCGGAAAGCCATTCATCAATCGTAGCAAGCTTTGGCCTCATACCCTGAAGCTTGTCAATGGACATTGGACGGATTTCAAGAAGCGAACCTGTCAGGAAATTCTCGATTCCCTTTTTAGTGGAAGCCAGTTTCATTCGATTTGCTTTTGAGCCGGTGGTATTTTGCAAAGAGCCTTCTGTAAGGAAAGCGAACAGCGGACCTCTCGAACGGGTAATGGCTGTTCTTATTGGCGACATCACTTCCTCTGCCTGTTTCATGGTAGGGGCAGTAGTCATCTGATATGTTGTCGATGTGTCGATATTGAGAAAGTAACTTTGAAGACAGGATTCGTACAATGACTTAGAAGCACCTCTACCAACGATAAGATACTGCTTGTTGATAAGCCGCTTCTTTATCCATTTATTGACATAGTGCCCACCATGCCCGTCAGGATTTGGTTCGTAGATGCTTCTCTCTTCATAATAATACCATCCAAAAATTTGTTCCGCCCATAGTTTAAACGAATCAAGCAGAACGAGGTCAGAACCATCAGTAAGTGTAAGCTCACCCTCACAATAACGAACCCACCCTTCGACAGCTTCATCATCGTAATAGATTCCAGGGTCTGCTATCAGCTCATCAATCCGGTTCATCTCCATTTCTATCTCATGACAGATTGGAATTTTGCCTCTAAGCACGGCATCTCGAAACATGCCGTAGTATTTCGGAACGGCAGTATTCGATAACGCCATAAACTTATTCTCCTTTAATCGCTATTTGTTTTCCAAAATTTCCCGATCTTCTTATTGTCATTTGCCTGGAAGATTCTGGTTGACTCGTCTTCTCCCACAGCTTTATCAAGCGCACGTTTTGCCTGGTTTAATACAGCGCCAGTTATAATGGCTTTCGTTGCTTTCTTAGGCGCTTCTTTGATACTTTCTTTTACTCCTTCCTTGACACCTGTAGATGCTTCCTTAAGAGCCGTCTTAACATAATTTTTACCTTTTTCTACGGCCTGCTGAGAAAGCTCCTTTACCTTGATATCTTTTACTTTATTAACCACACTCGCTATTTTTTCAGGATGCTTTGCTGCATATACCGCTCCAGCCGCAACAGTAGCTGTCATAATTGTAGCAGCCGCAACTCTTTTTGCAAGTTTGATATTTTTTTCCCGCTGTTCTGTGTCATTGTTTGAATCACCCTTATGATGTTTTCCAGCCGCAGTCAAACTGCCATCTTTGTTCTGATAACGCCGGACACCCCATTTTTGGCCTTTGACTCCGTGATGATAAAGTTCTCCGCTATTAATCATTTTGAATTTTCACCTCCATTATTCTTTTGATGGATCAACTGCAACGTTAATCCGCCATTCCAATTCTTTGACCATTTGATTTATCGCTTCAATAACCGCAGAACTGAGCGGCGGATCGAAAAGAAGTTTAACCTTCAAATGTATGTAGCTCTTCACCATCTCGATCTTACCATCATCGCCGATAAAATCGTGCCACTCCTTCTCTTCGTCACTAATCGAAAAGCCATTGGAGGGACCAACACCAAGCTGGGTTAAAATTGAAAACGCAGAATTAATGTGCATAATAATGTCAGCATCGAACTGCTTATACTCTTCTGGAATTCCAAGAAGTTTCTTTATTGATGCAAGTATGCTCTCCTCCATGATTTTCTCCTTTACTCTTAGACTTCGATAAACCGCTTCATACAGAACCCCTCGAATCCTGAAGCGGCACAGATGTTGTAGAAATCACCTGTAGATTCACTTTCATCAATCATCACTTCGGCTCCGACAGGTATCGTGCCGAGAATCTCAGCATTCTCATCCGGATCTTTACGGACATTAAGATTTCTACAATCAACTACATGTCCGATAATCGGCTCACCAATTTTCATACCTGCAAGTTTTTCATTATTCATAACTGTTCTCCTTTTTTAATGCCTCCAAGGGCATGTATCATTTTTTGTTCTTTCTACTGGGGGTCTGCTTAAAAGATTTTCATCGCCATAGTGAATGGCATTATGAGTGGTGTGCTTTGTACAAATGACATTATTCGGGTCGAATACACATGGATTGTTGTTGACAATGTCCTCATAAGTTATTGGATTGATGTGGTGGATAATGATGGAACCAAAGATTTGAAATCCGTCAACACCCAAGTCACATCCATTGTCACGAATGATAATCTCATTCCGAAATCTTTGCCATTCTCTTGAATGGTAAAATTCCTGATTGAGCCATCTTTTGAAACCAAATGTATCTTCTCCAACAGTTCCCAAAAGACGAAGATATTGATAACGTTCCTCAAAAGTTGGGATTCGGATAAGCTCTGAATATGTTTTAATCATCAGGCTCAAAATCTCCCTGCCCACTGTAGCTCCGAAATGCCTTCATTGCTTCACCATACATTTCTTCAATCCTCTTTGCAGACTGTAACGATTGTGTTTTCGCTTCTATCAAGTCCTTCTGCTTTTCGAGAATCTCTTTTTCAATCCGTTCCTTTGTTGACCCCAGCTTTAAATAATGCGTTATGACCTGAGAAGAAGCAGTACCTTCCATCAACTGTTTCTCAGCAAGATCAATAGCCAAAGATATCATTTGGTTCTCTCTGGCCTCCGGTGATAAAGCCGGTCGCATTCTTCTCGAAGAATCAGAAGAGCTTACAGCCTTGGCTTTACCCATCCTTGCCGCCTCCTCTCGTTCAGAAGTTATATAGTTTCTTTTCACTCTTCAGAAGTTTTATAGGTGTTTTGGTAATCTATCGTGTGACTTTTGAAGGAACTCCCAAGACCAGTTCTTATTCAATCCGAAAGGAGAAAACCGAAAGGAAAGAATATCCACAGCCGCAGGAGGAGACATAGCCCTGGAAGCTCCTTCAAAAGCCACACGGAGGGAAAGACCAACCCCCAAAAATCCCCCCGGAGAAAAAACAAAGACCGCCGCGATGAGAGAGGGGGTGCTGTTTTGGCGACCCTCCCCCTATGCCTTTTAAAAATGATAAGGCGACGTGGCAATCTCAAAAATTTTTGTTTATAGCTATTTTTATTACTTTTTTGTCAGAAAAATATTTCTATCAGCAAGAAACTTTCTTTTGTTTTGCTTTTAACAGCAATTCAAGCTTTGTTAAGCTATTAAACTGACTGCCAAACCCAATCTTTACTAATACTGAAAGGTAAAAGAGACAAATCAAACATTGTTCTTTCCAGCAAAGCAAATGAAACAAAGCAAGAGAAAGCTTCAGCGTAAATCATTTGTTACCAACCGATAGATTGATTAAAGCCAAGCAATCAATGATGCTGTGACTGTCAAACAGTCGAAGCTTTTTCTCTAACCTTTCGATAGATGTTCCGGAAGTCATACTTTATTATTTCATCAATCGCTCTTTCTTCTTCACGATTATTCTCTTCATCAGAGAGTTCATCAGAAGTCCGGGCAATTCTTCCAAGATATGACGTTGAATGATAACCCTTTTCCTCATCGAACAGAAACCAAGGAATGAACTGCTCAAATGGATCGTAAGGGTTGTCAACTGTTGTCAATCTAACTCTACTCATGAGTCCTTATTCACTCCTTTCATTTCAAATACTTGGATACTGTAGAGGATGATACACCAACAGCTTGGGCTATCTCTGCAATACTATAGTTACCAGACGCCTGCATTGCTTCAATCTTGCTAACCTTAGCGGGACTAAGAGTTGATGTAGTACGAGGTGTTGCATATTGACGAACCTCATCGATGTCGGCATTGTTAAGAATCTTGATAAGCTGGCTTTCACTGATAGCTCCTGCCTGAATAGCCTCCCATCTCTTCTCATCAAGGGGTATCTTGATTCTTTCTGCACCCATCTGGATACGGGCTTCTGTAAGCGCCTGCTGACTAGCCTTCTTTATTTCTTTGGTTGTCATATCAGGGTTCGCTTTTTTCATAGCATTCACCTTAGAGTTTGCAATAAGCTGAGCCTGTGTCTCCTTTGGCGCATTTCGTAGGGCTATATTGAGATCGGCAAGCATACCATCCACTTCTTCCTTATAGGTAGCTTTGGCTGAAGCAGAGTAGGCTATCTTGCCAGTATTAATAATCTCAAGACGGGCTTTGTTGGCAAGCTCCTTCCTTTTGTTGGCATACTCTGCATACGCTCTTTCCTGGGGGGTATCTGCATCAGAAATTAGGAGACGGGCATCATCAACCTCTGCCATCTTTGTACTCTTCTGTGTTCTTACCTTAACCTTACCATTCTTATCAGTGTACTCTTCCGTTACAGAATTCCAGATCAAAGCTCCTTCTGGTTTGCTTGGATCGTACCAGTCCTTACCTTTTTGATTGATTTTCGGGCTACCCTTACGTTTAAGAACTTCCTGTTGAGACTTCGATCTCGAAATCAAGGTTGCAGCTCCTTCATGGTAATGACCGTTTGCATCGGTTGTTCCCTGATATGTCTTCTTCAAATAAGCTATGTCATTATCCTTTTCGCTCTGTTTGTAATCCAGCCCATGTTTTTCCGCATCGATTACGACCATACTGTGGCGAACAGCTTTGGCAAGCTCTTCTTCTTTAGCGCCTCTTAACGTCATATCCGTAATCAAATTAGAAATAATACCCATTTCAGTCTGAGTATTCTTCATAGGTTTGAATTCTCTACCATTACGATAATAATGAACAGTTCCATCGGGGTCGGTCTTCGTAGAATCGTGTCCGTACTCCAGCTTACCATCAAATCCCTCTAATCCCTTTAGCGGAGGAGTGGAGGTAATCTTTACACCTTTACCAGTCGGAACAATCATTACGGTATCGCCATCAAAGTCTGCTCCAGAAAGTCTCTCGGCAACTTTACTGTTGATACCAACAGCATCTTTAGCAAGACCGAGTTTACTCTTTGCTTCCGCCTGCTTGTTATTTACGGTAAGAACAGGAATTTCAAAAGTTCCACCATGAGGGAATCTTATAAGAGCTACTTTCTCACCGTTCTCATAACCAGGTGCATACACCTCATCATCTTTCATCGAAGTGATTGGAAGAATTACCTTGTATTTCTGTCTCGGAAGAGACGCTGCTTTAAGATGTACTGCTGCCGCATCGCAATCATCCGCAAAGGACTGCAATAAAACTTTCTTTACCGTTGGGTTTGTCAATGAACAAATCTCATCATATTCTGCCTGAGCATCAGCCATTGTCAAATTCAACTGATTCTTTATGAGCTTTAAACTTTGCTTAGAAAGAAACTGAGACGGAAGCTTATCGTCCCAATCTCCCCAGTCACCTTCTTCCGCACGTTTGTTAATCAGAGATAAAGACTGTTTCTTACCCGTCTTAGGATCTGTAAACGTACCATTTGGATCGTCATAAAAACTCTGTCCTCCATGTTCTTTAATTAATGAACCAAACGGATTACTTGGATCTTTTTTAATTGTTTTCAAAACAGTGTTATCTTTTGGACCACAAACTGGGGTTCCTTCTTTTTTATTCGTGTTAAAGCGGACATCAACACCATCAGGCAGGTCGTCAGCATACATCGCCATGCCTTTTAAATAGTGCGTTCCATCAACAAGAATTCTTACCTGTGCATAATGGGCATCGCCGAGTGATAAATCATCTACACCTCTACGGATTTCAATAACTCCATCTTTCTTTGTTCCGCCATCTTCAGCATAGACAACCTGAATTCTTTTAGAACTCATACTTGCCGGGTAATGAAAACCTTTCTGAAAACTATCGCCACCGTCATAAGAAATGCTATCGCAGACTTCTTCCAAAGGATGAATCTTATCAAAGTCATAGATAGCACTTGATACTTTTGTAATTTTTTCATGAACTTCACCGTTTTTATCGGTATAGGTTCTGATAATCTCCTTATAGAGTGTATCTGGAGGACAAAGAACCCTGATATTAGTCTGCTGTCCTTTGTTTGTTACCTGAGGAACGCCGCCGCCGAAATGGTTGTATCCTTCAAGTTCCAAAATATAAAGAGCCTCTTCGAGTTTTTCTCTTGAGACTCCTAAGTATCGCTCTGTTCCAGCGCTAATGGCGATCATGCCATGTTCATCAACTTGCCGTTTCAAATTTTCAGCAGTTACTCTAGCCTGATTCATACGGGCTTCTGAATCCGAGTTCAAAAGAGAACGAATAGAGGATTCGCTATTATATCCCATCATTCTCGCAATCTCGCTCGGATTATAGCCGTCTGATTGGAGAGCCTTTGCTCTTTCAACCTCTAACGCTCTTCTTTCATCTTTGGCTAAGGACCGCTGTGTCCGGAACTGGGTTGTGGTCAACCCCATAGCTTTGGCAATTTCCGTATCGCTGAGTCCCTGTCCTTTCAGTTCATCAACACGGCTTAAAAAATCACCATTTCTCTGATACGGATTTTCCCCACTTCCCCAAGGGTAACGTCCAGAATGTCGTGGTGTTCCATAGTGCATTAGAATATCTTTCATTTCTTCCGCAACATGATTCATGGCTACCCCTCCTGTTCTTTTACTTTTTTGATTACTTTGTCAAATGTGACAATCTTATCCATGATCGGCACAATTTCATCTGTTTCCGGCTCGTGAATTTCGATTTCATTGTTCTGATACAGGCGCAATTCAATATCAATATCCGCCGGTTTTACTTTATATTCCAAACAAAAAAGAGCAGCATAGATCATAAGCTGCTCAATGTGGGCTTTAATAACCCCTGTCTTTAAATCATGGATTCTCAACAGTCCGTTTCTGAATGAAATACTGTCCGCCGTTCCGAAGCAATTCTCCGAATAATATAAAATCTGCTCAGGTGTCATTTTATAACCAATGGCATCATTCACATACATATTCAAAGTTTTCTGCGACTTCGGAAGTTTCTGTCCAAGCTTGATGCACTGAGCCGCAAACTCATGAAGCACGGTTCCTTTTTGAGTTGCCAGGAATTTCACATAGGACTCGGCTACTTTATTTTCATCATAGTTAATCCAATGATACTTGCTTGCTCCAAGAAAAGCATGTTGCCCTTCAAGAACTGAATGATTGTTGAAGTTCATATAGCACTTCCTCCTTATTTTCAGGATAGATGAATCTTGAGAAAGACATCTCGTTCATCTTCTCAACATAATATGGTTGATTTGCCTGTTTCTTAGAGTTCGCACTTTGCTTACATTCCAGAGAAGCCCATTTGTCTTTGTAGAGGATAAGCAAATCGGGAATACCCTGAATGTGATCCGGGTCAAGTTTTGTTACGATGCATCCAGGAAACATTTTTTTAAGTTCCTGAATCAGTTGTGCTTGAAATTTGCTCTCCCGCATGACAGGATCTCCTTTCATTTTGATAAATACAAAAGAGAAAGAACAAGCATTAAAAATGCCTATTTTAATCTCTCTCCTCATAAAAGGGCATGTTTTTTTTGCGAACTAAAAAATAGCAAAAGAAAAGAGCCGCTGTTACACGACTCTCAAAAATTTTCTTTATTTTGTTTTTTTTTTATTATTTAGCTGTTGTTTCTAAGATATCTTACCAATATCCAAATGAGCCAAAGACCTCCTGTTGCAAAAACCAATATCACATCCAGAATTAACCCCAATGTGCTTCGTTTCTTTCCACCACCTCTACTCATAATATTTAATCTCCTTTCAATTCAATACATTACTACACCACTTTAAGATAAGCATTTCCTTCCCTGTCCAAAACAAATACTGCATCATTTTGAAATGACTTTAAAACTGATTGTAATGGTTTACGTTTAATAAATTCTTCGCCGCTCCCTAACAAATCAACAAATTCTTCAACCCGTTTCTCATAAACAGATTTATCAATTTTCTTTAAAAGATTTCCCTTATAAGTCTTGACATACATTTGAATTGCTGAAAAATTAGACAACATACGTTTCTCATATTTATCAATATACGATAAAATATCCTTTTCGATATATTCGAGATATTTTGAATTTCTATTTTGAGAATAGAAAACTTCAAGTATGTTACTCATGCAATATAACTGTATGGCTAATTGTAAGCAATCTTTGATTTGGAACGCTTTGTTAATAATAGAATCCAAGTCGGGAACATCTTTAGCCTTTACAAGAGAATCTAAATCAGACATATAAAATTCAATATCTTTCATCGCAACTTTTCTTGCCGCTTGGAGGCTGATTAAAGTTGCTGTTCTCTGATGGTCACACTCCATGATCGAATTGTAGTTTTGATAGGCAAAATTTACAAAGCTTACCTCGGCAATCAATTCCGCTTTTTTATCACCATATAGAAATTCAAGGATTTTATCCGCTTTCTGATTGATAGCTGTCAGGTTTGTATTTATTTCAGCAAGGAAATATTGCCCAGACGCAATCGACATCGCTGTGAATGCTCCTAATACGACTTGTTGCTTCCCAAGCAGTTCCAATGTTCCCTGTCCTGCAATTTTACCATCAGCTCCATAATATGTATTCCCTAAACCACCGCTCTTGTACTTCATCAGGTCAGAAGTTGTAACTCCATCTGGAAGATGTATGACGCAGGCATTTTGAGTCCCAACAACAGCCAGAGACGGTATGGTGTTCCATAAGGCGCTGGTATGCATTTTCTGACTTGAGGTCATACCCAATTTCACTAAATCCTTTCTATTTGAAAAATCGATTTTATCCTCAGCTATCTCAATTTCAAAACCACCAAATGGAATCATCTCAGCACTACTCACATCCGATACCTCCCGACTACAAAAATTTCTACGCAAATAAAAAGTGCGCCCCAATCAATATGTAGAGACGCACCGAAAAAGTGAATCTCTCATTGTTGCGACACAATCTCGTTCCGTTTAAGGCATGAGTAAAGAGAGAATACACCTTTTGCCAAGATGAAATTCTCCTTAAACAGAACTTTTTGAAATTGTGTCGCAGTTACAGTATAGCATAGAGAGTCCGAAAAATAAACAGGTTTTTAAATATCCTATTGACAAATTTGCGATTTTATGCTAGGGCTGTCTCTGGCATCACAATAAAAGATGCTTTCTTGTACAGATAGTCGTAAACCATTTGGGAGCCATCCTCAAAATATACTGTAATGGAAAGATACCCCCTCGGTTTCCAATATGTCGCTCTTTTTGATAAATTCGGCTGCCGAATCTTAAAATCTTTGTAGATATCCGAAAACATGATTTTTTGTTTCATAAGAACCTCCTTTTCTAGTCTTTGGTCAAATGCCCACTTTTTCTTGTCCTATTTATAATATTATTAAAAATTTTTATCATAATAGTTTGAGAAAAAAAGTGGGCAAAGTGGGCAAACGGCCCTCAAACCCGCATAAATACTGGGTTTTTACTGGTCAAAGTGCCTGGTCACTTTTCAAAAAAAGTGGGCAAAGTGGGTAAAAAATGGTCAAAATTTGTGAAAATCGTCCGTAAAAGTTCTCCAAAATCTACCCAATTTTCTCCTCTGGTCACTTTTTCTGGCCAAAAGCCCACTTTTCAAAACAGGATTTGACCAGAAATTTTTAGCCTAGATTAGAATTTGTCCGGCTGAAAAGACTGGTACGGACGCCCAAATCATCGCAAATTTACGTCTGATTTCTTCTTATAATGAATGCAACTCGGATCTGTTTTCTCTATAAAAGAGATATCATCCGGATAATCGCTATACATTTTCTCACACGCACTTAGATACTCAAGGTATGTCTGCTTGTATAAACATACCTCTCTATGTATGCAACTTGAGCACATTGTTTCTCTAACACCACTCACAAACTTCACCTCCACTTTTTTACATGCTGCCATAACTTCACCTCCAAACTTATAAGTCTCACTACTCAATTTTTTCGCGAGAATTAAACTTATCTAATAAAGCTTCATATTCCTTTGCAAAATCAACGTAGACAGTATTCTTCATACCATCATTCTCAAATCTTACCCTAACAGTAAATAAAAATTTGTTTTTATAAAAATAAGAAGAATCATTCGTAATGATATTTACATTTCTCCGAAAATCTTTTGCGTTGTTAATTACAAAATCTTTATCGAAACCACAAACAGCAAACGCATTCATAGTCATATCATCTATGGCATTTGAAATTTTGGCAATAATATTATTAATATCATTCATAATTTCACACATAGTTCTCACCTCCAAACCTTTCCTGTCTGTGTATCTTTTAAGATTATTCGCTCCTCCAAATGGAACCCGGAAAGCTCGCAAATTGTAAAAATCGTGTTCAGCAACTTATGAAATCTCTCATCATCCGCATCAGTATTCTTGATAGCCTCATAAGCTGTCGGATCGGAGTAACCCTCTGCATTTTTCCTTAAACCATTAGCCACTTATTCGTCCCCCTTTTCACGATGCTGACTCTTTTGGGCATCAAACCCATCCGGATATCTCTTACGAAGTTTATTAACATTCATCTGTAAAATATCCTCCAGTTCGTAACCGATGACAGTGGCTCCAAGAGCCAGATACCAGGCAACATCTCCAAGTTCCTTAGCCAGATGCTCTTTATCCAGTTCATGTCCGTGATGCAGGTGCTTCTTAATCAGATCAGCTACCTCACCAGCTTCTCCAGTAATTCCAAGACCAGTATTGCTCAAACCTTTTGCCCGGTCGTTCAACGATTCCAGATTTACACTTCTCATAGCTTCTTTTTGATATTCATTAATAGTCATAAATATAATTCCTCCTTAATAATCTCTTCCGTTTCCCCAACGAAACGAATCATCCATAAATACTGCTGCCTCATTAACAGCCTTAATCGCTATAACCACAATAAGACTGATTACAAAGCACACCACTCCAATCGCTACATATATCATTAAATATCAATCCTTTTTCACAAATGCAGCACCCTTTCAGAAATCTCCTGCGTTCGTCCCTGATTCCAAAAATTGGTTCCAATATAACCGCAAGTTCTACGGGCTACATTCATTTTGTTTTCATTACGGTTACCACAGTTCGGGCACTCCCAAACCATCTTACCATTATCTTCGACCGTCTTGATTTCCCCTTCAAACCCGCAAACCTGGCAATAATCACTCCGAGTATTTAATTCCGCATACATGATGTTGTCATAAATATACTGAATGACTGAAATAACTGCCGGAATGTTGTGGTCCATATTCGGAACCTCGACATAACTGATAGCTGTTGGTAATATAATTCTTGTCTGTCACACCCGGAATAATGCCAAACCGTTTCTGTAAGCTCTTAGCGAATTTATAAGTTGTAGATTCTAGAGGCGTTCCGTATAGCGAAAAGTCGATATCTGTTTCTGCTTTCCATCTGGCTGTAAACTCGTTCAATGTTCTCATTACATGAAGTGCAAAGTCTTTACCGCCAGACGTATGAGACTCTCCGGTCATGTACCTGACACATTCGTACAAACCAGCATAGCCGAGGCTGATGGTGGAATATCCATGATAGAGCAGTTCATCGATTGCTTCATCTTTATCTAATCGTGCCAATGCTCCATACTGCCAAAGAATCGGAGCGACATTTGAGCTGGTCCCCTTTAACCGATTGCGTCGGGCTATTAAAGCCGGATAGCAAATGTTTTCCAGACGGTCTTTAAGAATATCATCAAATTTGTTGAAGTCACCACCGGAACTCAAAGCCACATCGGGAAGATTGATCGTCACGACACCCTGATTAAATCGTCCGTAGTATTTGTGACCGGCTGTCCAGTTGCGGCATTTCGAGTAATTCTCAGTCGTCCTGTCTGGTGTCAAGAAAGAACGACAACCCATACAAGTATAGGTATCACCGTTCTTCAGTTTCCGCTCAATCTTGTTAGAAATATAATCTGGTACCATTCGTTTGGCTGTACACTTTGCAGCAATCTCTGTGAGATAGAAGTATTCCGAATCCGGATAGACATTGTTCTCATCCAGAGCATAGATGAGTTTTGGGAATGCCGGAGTAATCCAAACGCCTACCTCGTTCTTTACTCCTTGGATGCGCTGCTTTAGAGTTTCCTCGATGATAGCAGCAAGATCCTTTTGTTCCCGCTCATTCTTAGCCTCATTGATGTTCATATAGACTGTGATAAATGGCGCCTGACCATTGGTAGTCATCAGTGTTACCACCTGGTACTGAATCGTCTGTACCCCTTTGGTAATGTCTTCCGACACCAGCCGCTCAATGAAAATATCATAGTCCGACTTATCCATATAATCCCGCAAATCCTCATACTTCTTCCAAAACCGCTGTCTGGTATCATCTACAAACGGAGCCAGATGCGCCAGACTGATGGACTGTCCACCGTACTGGGAGCTTGCCACCTGCGCAATAATCTGCGTCGCAATATTACAAGCGGTACTGAAAGTATGGGGCTTCTCGATCAGCGTACCGGATATCACCGTACCGTTCTGAAGCATATCCTCTAAGTTTACAAGGCAACAGTTGTGAGAATGCTGGATAAAGTAGTCCGAATCGTGGAAATGGATAAGTCCATCATTATGTGCTTTCACAACAGCCTCCGGAAGAAGTCTTCGCATGGTGATGTCTTTCGAGATTTCCCCGGCAATATAATCCCGCTGCGTAGGAATGATTTCCGGATCTTTGTTACTGTTTTCCTGTTTAACAGCTTCATTGTTGTATTCTACCAGACTGAGAATTTTCTTGTCTGTATCAGATTCTCGTTTCAGCTTATGGTCGTAGCGATATCGAATATAACATTTGGCTACTTCATAAGCTTTCATTTTCATCAGTTCTGTTTCTACAATCTCCTGGATTTCTTCCACTTCAACAGCCCGGCTGAGTTTATTAAGCTGCTCCACGATCATCTGAGTAGCTATGTCGATGCCTATATTATTGATTCTGTTTTGTTCTTCGACCTCCGCATTTGCCCTACCGATGGCACTCCGGATCTTCTCTGCATTGAAGTCTGCTTCCGTCCCATCCCGTTTAATGATTTTTGTTATCAATATTGTTTACCTCCAGATTTTTCAAAAATATGATTCTCTGATTTGTGCTGCCAAAGAATTCGCCAACACATCTTTGAGACTCTATGTATGGACCATCTACTAATACATCTATAAACCGCAATATTTCCAAATCACAAATTTCCTTATGAATATAACCTGTGTAAAGCCAGATGGTCTTTTGCGGCATTTCTGTCTTTAATCGTTTTGCCAGCCGTGTGACTTCACACCTGTTAAGTGGATGCAGCGGATCTCCACCACTGAATGTTAGACCAGAAATATAATCTGGTCTCAACAGATCAAAGAGTCTCTTTTCCGCAGCCTCATCGAACAAATACCCCGATGTAAGATTGTGTGTGTCAGGGTTGTGACAGTTGTAGCAGTTATGTTCACACCCAGATACCCACAAAACAACTCTGCATCCGATGCCATCTGCTATACTGATTGATTTAATTTTTTGATAATTCATAAAATCCAGTTCTCCTTTGAGAAGATCAGTCCGCCACCAGCCATCAGTGTAAATAAAAAGAATGTTGCATCCCAATCAATCAGGACAGACAACGCTCCTAAACCAATCATGGCAGCTCCATAGAGCTTATTTTTCAGTAATTCTCGTTTAAACATGACTTATCTCCTTAAATTTTTGCAAAAGAAAGAGCCGTTGTTACGCGGCTCAATCGGTTGTTATTCGGTTAATATGTAGGCAACGGTGCGCCGGATCTCCAGGCAATCCAAGCGACAAAAAAGCGATTGCAATCAATAAGACCACAATCGCCGCCAACGCCAGAACAAAATAAAGAATAAATTTACGAACCCATTTCTTTGACATCTTCCTTCTCCTTATTTAATTTTATGATACCAGCCTCTACGTCGTTCATATTTACCAGCACTCCGTTTTCTCTGAATTTGGAATATGCTTTGGCGGTCATACAGTGTTCAACACACTGACATACCCGGTTGATCAGCGCATATAAGCAAATATAGATGATAAGAAATCCAACTACAATCTGTATAAATGTCATTTTAGTTTCTCTCCCTTCTGACTTTGTAACAACTTAATTCAAATCTTGGCTCAACACCCTCTCGGTGCATAATGTGACTAAACTGAATACCAGTCCCATATTTTTCTTCCATATGTAAAATATCCGGATGATTAGGTTGATAGGTCGCATTCAATTCTTCCAGAGTGTTATAAAATATAGATTCGTAATACTGAATCATTTCTCATCCTTTCTATGAGATTTCAGAAAGCTTCTTTCTCATTTTTTCAAGTATATCATCAACGGTCTTTCTCGTAGTATCACTTAACTTTATATAAGCCTTATGCTCATCGTACCAATCAAAGATTTCAAACAACTTTCCTTTTGACCAGCTAAATGCCCACCAGTCGCAGATCATTTCGAGAATATAATTGTAAGGCATATCCAGGGCAATCTCGCCTTCTTTCGGATCATCGTTGATGAGAATCCAATGCTGCCAGTGATGCGGATTACGGTGCAAGTGTAAAAGCCAAGCCCGTCTGTAATTCTCCATCACCCGATACGATCTGTTTCCTCCATAGAAATATGCGTCATAAGCTTCATACTCGTCCGGCTCGTTCTTAGAAGCATCATGAGCAAACTCTGTCTGCCACCCGGCACCGTTTTCATTTACTAAAAGCTCCGGGAGATTCTCACGAATCCACTCGAAGCCTTTGTATACATTAGCACGATGCTGTTGTAAATATAAATCATATTGTGCGCTCATTGAATTTAATTAAACCTCCTTTATCTCGCAACTACATGGAGTTATAAAATTTATGAGAACATTGTCGGAAATCTTTCCAAAATATAAATCTGACTTCTCATCAATCTCTAATATCTTGCCAATTACCACACCGTCAGCGGATATTGGTTTTCCGACAACTTCTTTCGGGTCAATCAACCCTTGAGTTATCGATGATAATTTTCCACTAATTCTCAACCTGATTCTCCTTTCACACGGCGAAGTTCGTCACTTGTCATTTCTTTTTCCAATCGCTTAATCGCGCGGTCAAGTGATGATATAAGTCCGCTCCTATAAGAACGTGAGCCATAACAAATACACGTTCTGTCATATCGGAGATTAAACCAATCTTTCTCTCGAACCGTAAGCGGTTGTTCAGCTTGTATTTTAATAGCACGTCTTAAATCTTTTATCTGCATATCTAACTGCTTGTTGTCAAAATTTCGCCAGTTCATCGAATTTTCTCCGTACTGTAAATATTTTTCCATTCGTTAGAATCATGATAAGGATGATCATATTCATTTCCTTCTTGGGTAAAAACAATTTCGTTTTCTGCTTCGTTATAATACACACCATCCATTTCCGTAGCATCACATTCCCATCCGCTATCGCTTGTCAAATGAACATTTGATGGAATGTTATTTTCTTTGATGATTTTTTGCAGAATATCAAAAGTCATTTCAGTTCATCTCCTTCCGCATTACAAGTAATGATCTCGCTGTACGGGAGCTGCTCGATCCACTGACAGAACTCTCTCCACTCGTCCAACTTGTGATTTTTACGGTAAATATAAACGCCAGACAGGACTTCATAGTTCAGCATCACCGTCCGTTTCTGGTTGTAGGAAGAGGGGAGAAGCTGAATCATCTGCCACCAAATATCTTTTGCTGAAAAACCTGTCTCTTCTTCGGTTTTTAACGCTGCTAAATATCTCTCTCTACATATATTTAACATATCCACAGTAAGTTCGAGAACCCCATAAGGAGAAAATCTACACTCTCCACAGCCCAATTCAATATACGGTGTAAGTCTTTCGTCTTTATTATGATTTGTGAAATTCAACAGATGCTCGTAAGAAAAATCCTCCAATGTAAACTCTTTAGCATGAATCTTATGCATAGTGGAGCAGGAATTGGCGACGGTGCCTACTTTATATGTATCGAACTCCTTCCACCAATAGAGCGGAGCTGTGATATCCACATAAACCACAATCATCCTGCGGAATTTTCCATGAACTGAACCGGCTTTTGCCAGCTTCATCATCAGTTCGTGATCTGCTTTGCCGAGTTGCCACGAATGGTCATATGAATGCGTACAGGGTACCTCCACTGCACAGTTCTCACATCCGATTCCATCATTGCCACCCTTACAGATACCGCTGTCGCTCTTATCCCAACTGTTCATCGGGTTACGCATTCCACGGATGACATGATCCCATCCCATAATCTCAAAGTTTTCAATTTTAATCATTGTTTTCATTCCTCCCTAAAACTTCCATTTTAAATTTCAGTTCTCTACCGTCCATGTCACTAACCTTAAACCTGTCTAACATATCATTTAATGATTTAATAGAATCCTCATCAATTATTATAGATTTAGTATTATGGCGGTCAAACATGTTAAGTTGTCTACGGAGAGCACACATCAATGTTATCCCGTATTCATCAAAGTAGTGTGGATTTTTATTTGCATGATGAGGATACATAAACAGTTGATCGTATGTAATCGGCTTTGAAATGGCATAACCGAGCTCGCAAGCCGTTTGAAATACATAGTCAACCATATTATGTGTAGGACAAACAATAACTCCATTTGTTTTGCTGGCTTCTTTGATAAGCCGTATTGTCTTTCCAGACTGTCTACCGCCAACTATAAAATGAGGTCTGTTATCAATCGGCTCCTGCTGAAACTGACATCTCCAATTATTCATCTTCTTTACCCCTTTCCTCACACGTTTCGCAATGACAATCAGTTGAGGGAGTCCCTTTGGAATATAATCCACAGTAGAATCCCTCATCCGTATCATGTATCCATATTTTTCGTTCTGCACATTTGTATTCACCACAAGACTCACAAAATATAGCCTTTTCACAGGTGGTGCAGTTTTTCGTATCAGGCATTTTCTCTCCTTTCACTCCAACCAGCGGTTATCCAGATAATAGAAACCATAAACACAGAATCCAATAAAGATAATCCATAGCACCCAAAATATAATTGTTCCACCGCGAGATTCAAGCAACTCCACAGTTTCATCAATCGTTTTGTTTTCATAAAATGGTGTATTGTCTGAAATGGTGTTACCTTTCAATTCTGTGAATATTGTTCCGGTGTATTGAGTTGCAACACCGTAATATTTATATCTCACATGGCTTGATTCTTTTATGGTATCAATGTATTCGGTTCCTGGAATATCTATCTTTTCTGATTCAAAAACACAGTCGAGAAATGAGACTTCCTCACATATCTGCTCCTCACTACTGACTCTATCCCAAGTCCAATAGGTCTCAGTTGTATAATACGTTTGAGATTTCCCATTAACTGTCTTGGTATGGGCTACTCGTCTCGTATGCTTTGTATATCGTTCCTTTACTTTTTCCACATACATATACTCGCCGCCTATTTCCGGATAGGTAACGGTGTCTACGGCTTTTAAATCACCGTAGACAAACGCATTACCGACATTGGTTCGCATACCATAGGCAAAAATATCAGAACTTTGAATCTTCACAGCCTTGTTATAGATTTCATTTTTATCCATTTGGTGCTCTGAAATCTTTCCAGAAATCAAAACACCAATCAGAAGCATTATGGCTATAATAGATACACTTGCGAGGATTTCACGCTTCGTTATCTCAAAATCGCCGAAGTCGAATCCTCTTTTTCTATGCCAGTGATAATAACCCATATATCAATCCTCCCCAAATAAATTTTGCGGAGCATCAACCGGGGCTTCATAATCCAAATACTGATAGTTCTGCCTTTCATACCCAAGCATATTCAAGAATATGCGTGTCGGAAATTTTTTCACATACCGATTATATACTTTCACTTGTTTGTTATAGTTGCTCCGGTACTCAGCAATAAGGTTTTCAGTCATAGCCAGTTCATTCATAAGTTCTCTATAGTTCTCATCGGCTTTTAATTCCGGATACGCCTCAGAAACAGCAGCAATAGCAGTAGTGGCATTTTCGATGTTTCCGGCAGAGCCACGTCCCTCAACAATAGCAGTCAATGTTTCAGCCTCATGCTTGTCGTATTGCTTAACACAGTCTGCTAGATTATAAATCAGATCGACTCGCCGCTTTTCCTGAACCTTGATGTCTGATTCAGCAGTATTCACCTGCTCTTCCAGAGCAAAAGCCTGGTTCTGAGAGCTTTGTACACCAAATATGCACAATAAAATAACAGCCACAACTCCGGCTGCCACGATCAACGCTACTTTCCAGTTTTCTTTAATTGTTTTCATGATTTTTTCTCCTTTTCCTTTTTATCGTGAATCTCCGAATGTAAACGCTTAAAATGCATTGCCCGACGGCTCTTAAATTCCTCAAGACTAATTTCTTCCCACCCATCAGGAACATCTTTGAAATATCTGTTAATTTCAACCGTTTTACCGTCCGGTTCAATAACATTCAAAATGCCGACAGTATCAAAATCACCGTTTTTACGATCTGTCAAATACTCCTCACACATAGCCTTGTAAGGCTTGTCACTTGGAATATAAGGCATAGTGATCGGATAAAGTTCTTCAAGAACTCGGTCTACTAACCCAGAATGCCAGGTTGTATTGGTTACTGTATCGACCAATACAAAACGATCTATATCACGGTACTTAATCGAGCCATCAGCATAGACATACTTAAACAGGCTGCTCATACGCTTACACTGATAATTTGCTTCTTCGCCCAAGTGTCCGCTTGTATCAGCAATATGATCCCATGATTCTTCCGTATCCTCAATAGGACAAATAGGCTTTCCGTCAATCAGTCGGTTAAGAATCTGCTTTGTAAGACCGATACTGAAACCAGTATGACCGTCTTTGCAGAGACTTTCAAATGCTTTCAAAGCACTTTCATAACAGGCGCATCCATAGTCCCACTCACCTTCCGGAGCTTCCGCTCTCTCATGTTTGCAAGCTGCTTCCACTTCACGTCTCGCCCAAGAAAGCATACCAGATTCACATTCGTCAGGAAGTCGCCCATTCCTGTCATCTATGTACTCGTTAGCGAATATCTTTCTGGTATCTCCACCGAACTCGGCAATGATTTCCGGCAAATTTTCGTTTACCGCATCAAATATCAACCCCTGGTTACGGCACCATTTAACTGCTGCATCAAGAAGCTCATCAACCCTACAAGTCCACAGAATAATTTTAGCTCCTTTTTTCTGCTTCTCCTTCAAATATAAGATAGTGTTGCGCCTCGGTTCACCGATCTCCGGATACTTATTTTCGCAAATAGTACCGTCAAAATCCGTCGCAATAACATAAGAACTCATACTTTTTCTCCTTTCTCTTCTAAAAATATCAAACCAGCGGTAACGGATGATTGTTCGCCATCTCCGCTATTTTCTTTGCCAGTTCTACGGATGCTTCATTTCTTGCGTCCGTATCATTCTCAGCCATCTTACAAATTGTCGCGATAAAGAGTCTCATCGTTGATTGCTGCAAAGTCCTATGCGCACTACAAATTGTACTGGCAAAGGACTCCTCATCAAACGCCAGATTATTTACGTAGTCCAAAATACCATTGGCAAGCTGCTTACCTTTTTCATCTGGTTTCATAACATTCTCCTTTCAAATATAAAAAGTGCTCTAATAGTTTCGACGCTGATACGGTAAATTCTTCTGAACTTTCTTATCTACTCGGTAAGTAGATATACTCTGATTGCGAAGATAATCCCTCTTGTGATACTTGATAGTCGGTATTCCATTTGGCTTTTGGGGTTTCTTTGCTTCTTTTTGCATATATTCGAGAAAATCTTCAAACCTGCACGTTGTTTCTTCAATAACATTGTCAAACGCTTCGGAAAAAGCTTGAGCTACTTCTTGCAGTGAAATTCCGAATGCTTTCCATGCTATAAATAAGCGTTTACAAGCTTTGTTGATCTCGCTCATATCCATACTCTACTCCTCCCATTCTTTAACATCATACCCGTGCTTATTAAACCATTCGGCAACAAGATGACGATGACAAAACTTCGACGATCCTTCATAGCAAACTAAAACAATATCTCTTCCACCGGACAAATGAATTAAGTCGCCAAGTATCATACGATGGTCTAATCGATTCAAAATACTACCGAATACTTTCCGATAAGCTTTTTCATTGGGTTCTTTTTTCCATGCTGATAATAATGAAGAAGACGGAGCAAGTCCATTATATTCCAACCCGTTATAACCACCGGGAGGTTTTCGGCATATCGAAATTGGAATAACATCGTCCGGAATATTTTTCAAGTTTGCAAAATAACTTGTATAAATTTTCACTCCTATCGCCTCCTAAATTTATCAACGCTTTTAACAGCACCGGTTTTCTTATTAATAACCCGGTAACAAAATTCTGTTTCCTCAACAAGCATCCAGTCATTCCAATTAAGACAATGTGCTGTCAAGCATTCCTTCTGTTGACGTGTCAATCTTTTCGGTTGTTTCATGATTCTCCTTTCCGCAAGCTTTATATAAAGCAAACAATATTGATAAACGTTCCTGATAAGACATCCTTGAACTTCCACGAGCTATCGGGTGTAGCAGTTTTGCGTCTGGATGCTCTTCTAAGAACTCGGCACATTTCTTCTCCCATCTAAACAGAGGGCGATCAAAGATTGCTTCACAAAACTTAGAAAACGTCATCTATGCACCTTCTTTCTTATCAGTCAACTTCTTATACAGTTCTCTTGCTTCATCGCCCTGAAAAGCATTGACGATATCGATTTCTTTTTCCTTTCCTCGACGTCCGACAATCAGCACAGGAATATCTCCATGTGCATAGTCGAAACTTACTAAAAAAGTGTCAGTTTTGTTTTTCGGTCCCATCTGTTTCTCCTTTCTCTGTACTCGTCGGAACGAGACTTAAATATGGACATGATACACATTGCTCTGATAGATAATCTGTAGTGCTGGTTCCACCGCTAAGACCACAGCATTCTCCGAAAATGGCAACTCCACTTGATTCCATTTCCGAATAGCATCGGTCATAGTCCGTTTTACAAAGATCAATAATCCAGCATACAAATCCTAAAAATATAACAAGTACAAATAGTTTGATAATCATAATCCCTCCTACAAGAAGAAAGAGTCCTTGTTAGGACTCCTCTTCGTTGTTCTTTTTAGATTTTCGATCTTTATAAATTGTATACACTCCTTCAACAATGAAACCACAGCATACTCCAGCGCCAAACAAAACCGTTCCGGCAATTATACCCTGCCTATACATATCGGCACCATAAGCTACCAAAGCTTCTCCATGTTCTGGAATAAGCCGCTCGATTTCTTTCTTTTGAATTTCTGTAATAATCATAAATATCACTCTCCTTTCATTAAAGGAGTTGTAATTGTTGCGTTTTACCACTTCACATAGCTGCTCTCATTGAAGTCTTTCTTATCTCGTAAAGCTTTGCTGATAGCAAGATCAATTCCAGACCTCGATTTCAAGTGATAGTAATATAAATCCTTATATGGTGTATTTAGCCTGTCAATCCGTCCGGCAGATTGCTTCATAATCTTATAAGAATAGTTTTGTGAGTAAAATATAATTGTGTCTGTTTTGATACAGTTCCACCCCTCAGCTCCGGCATTGTACTGAACCAGATATATCCATGACTTTCCCTCTGGAACGGGTTGATGGCAATGACCATTCCATTCTGCAATTTCATAATCGCTTTCATGAAACGGACAGAAGAGATTTTTAAGAAGCTCCAACTCATAATCGAAGTTGTAAAATATAATTGCTCGTGGGTGCTTTTCGATAATCTCTAACAAAGCAACCTGACGTGATTCTGCTGTGTTGACTATTTTTCTCCAAATATAACAAAGCCCACCAGCGTTCTGAATCGGTTCATTCTTATACGGGTCCCAGCGAGTTCGTCCGATATCTTTATACATCTCAATGTCATATGAAACAATAACATCCTCATGATGAGACACCGTGGTTCGCTTGAAATCCATATTTACCAAAATATCATTCCTATGTCGTATCAATTTCCCAGTGTTTAAATACCGATCAATTTTCGGAAACTTACTGAAGCGACTGTAGATGATATGCTCTCTGGTAAACTCTGTCCGATTCTTATAGAAACCATTGGCAATGAAAACAGGAATATAATCTTGCCAAGTGTCTCCTGGAGTAGCCGATAGCAAGATCCATTGATTGTATTTTGCTATTTTAAGGAATGATTTTACCCATGCTCCAGACCCAACAACTCTCTGTTCATCAAATATAAAGAAAGCATCCGTAGCATCTTCATACTTTTTTATGTTGTTCCATGAATCAACAATTACTGTATTGCCATACAAACTCACTTCCGGATTAGTGGAAAGAAGGAAGGGCGAAAGCTCACCCTCCCACTCTTTTGTATCCCGTTTCCGGGCAGTTGTGATTATGTACAAATCCATTGGCGGATCTCCCATAGGCATATAATTATCACCCGCAACTCCGCCAAGAAGTTCTCCACCGTTCAGAAAAAAATAATACGCAAGAGCTGTTCTTGATTTACCGGAACCGACATCGCCACAAAGGATGCAACCGTTCCTCATTTGATTAACAGCTTTCATTTGATAATCGTATAATTCAAGCCCCATAGCTCCTGTCGCCTCTCTTTCAAAATATCAATATTCATCAGAAAATAGGATAGTCGTAACACTTCGATCCCATTCCGTAATAATCCAGATCTTAGTGCTGGATTCCTTGTGCTCATAAACTGCAAGAATCCGCTCTCCATCTTTCAAAGATTCATCGGCTGTCTGTTTATCCTCGTCACAGGTATCGCCCCAGTCACACTGACAATACTTTTCGAGCGAAACCTGAACAAAATTTTTAAACAAGGAATCTTCCTTTATCCTCGTATCAACACCTCTAGTCAAAACAAGCCGACCAAGTTCAAACTTAGGTGTTTGTTTAATTGCAAAAACCTCTCTACTTTCCATCTTTTTCTCCTTTCAAAATATCATTCATTTTATGGATCAACCGTCTAGTCTGCCAAACATCCGAAAAATACATCATAGTGAACCAATAGTTTTCGGTTGAATTCCCCTCTTTAATCGGGTTGGTAAACACATCGCCAATCTTGATATATGCGGCTACACCAAGAAGTGATAGATGAATATAACACATCAGTGCAACAACCTCATCAATATCCTGCGCCACCACAAGAACATGGTTCTGATAATTAAGGTTCATCTTTTCTAACTGCCGCCTAACTTCATGCACGCCGGCGATCAATGTTGCTCCAGCTCCACAACACGGATCATGGATTGTGATATAACCTTTCTCATCAATTTCTTTTGAGACATCATCAACAGCTATCTTAGCCATAAGATCACAAATATGATATGGTGTGAAGAACTGTCCGTTTTTTCCGTCTCCTAATCTTAATTCCATAAAAATACCGCCCAAAAAGTCTTGCTCCGGATTTTCTTCCAAAGCCATGACTGTATGAGCGGCAAGTTCGGGAAACAGCTTTTGCTCCTCTTTGCTGTACTTGTTGATAATTTTTAAATATCTTTTCTCCCTCTCGTCATAGTGACTTTTATCAACCGGATTTGATAGAGAGCAGGCAAACATTACCACAAAATCTCTCCATACATCCCATGCCCGATGATGATTGGTAAGCCGTCCGAACACTCTTAGAAATTCTTTTTTAGCATCCGGTCTTTTCTGCTGTGCAATAGAAGATGTAGTCGTTTTCTTAGACTGTGACCTTTCCGAAATATAATCCGGCATCTTCGGTGGTTCATACTTAGGCGGCAGAGAAGGTGGTCGCTGTTTCATTTCTGCTTTAGGAAGTGGTTTTCCCGGAGCAACAGCAGGTTTTGATTTGGCTGTGGACTTCTGCTGCTTCGGTTTCTTTTTCTTCCAAAATGGCATAATTTTCTCCTTTCGTTATCACTATTTTTACAATTCTCGATAAAGTTCCTTTCTCGCTTCTCCGCACCAAAGTTTTCTGCCATCGTCAGTTAAAATAGTCACAATACCGTCTCTAAATCTGTACCCTTCGACTATTTTTCCCTCGTTCCATTTTCCGTCATGGAATATTGCGGCTCTTTGTCCTATGACATATGGAAATTTATTGTTCATACCTTCTTCTCCTTTCAGTACATAGTAATCATTCAAACGGTAATTCAGCCTTCAGTATGTTATTAAAGTTTCCCTTATTGCCGAGAGCTTTTTTCATGAAGCAAAGAGCCACCCCTTTTTCCGGGTCATACTTATCCTTTGGTTGGCACTTTACAACCGTTTTACTCCCGTCCTTCCAGATAACAATAGTCGCGGGCTCATTAAATATAATTTTTTCATATATTATATTGAATGGTATATTAGATACTGCATTTTCTGTGGAAGAACATTGTTCGATAATTCCATCCAGTTTTATTTTTATCCTCTGTTCATAAGAAAAACGATCGGTTTCCATGTTTATAATTGTGACAGGCATTGTTTTACCATTCACGATTACTTTTACATCGGGTTTTCTTCCTACGCATCCCAAGCGTAAAAAATCAGATAATTCGTCCATTTTCATATTCTCCTTTCAAATATAAAAAGAGGGCTGCTACCATGTTTAAGTAACAACCCTCCGCCTCAGTATCAGTTAAACGGAACCTCGTCCGGCCCTTCCATAGAATCATACTTATCAGCAAACTCATCCTCTTCGATGGTCACGTACATTGTCTTCAGGTACGCCTTAACTCCGGTCTTGTCGTTGACTTCCCAGTTGTACGGCCTGATAGTCAAATCAACATTCCGAATCTCCGCATAGTCCAGAGAAGCAATCGACTCGTCATCCAGCAGAGTCTTTGTCTTTCTCGTAACCATATACACCTTAGGCGGAATGTTTTCATAGCTTACCTGTACCTGGAGATAATACTTCGGATTGTCCCCCTCCTCGCGAGCTTCAAGGATGCGAATGTTCCAACCTTCCTCGCCGAGTTTCTTCGCCAGATCCACATCTTCGATGATAACGCAGAAATTGCGGCTGCTTTTGCGGTTATACTTTGATTCTTTTCCGGAGAAGTTTCTAAATATAATTCTCGCATTCTCCATAATAATATTGTCGTTTACTCTGTTAGCCATTTTTGTTCTCCTTTTCTTTTTTTTTTAAATGTTTAAATAAAGGGTAGACCCTCCTCGTCATCTTCGGGTTGGTTCATAAACTCCCGTTTTGCGACAATTTCCGAAATATCATACCCAAGGTCACAATCCATATGGAACTGGTCATCATGAAACTTCGGGCAGTCAAAGCATGTAGCATACTTCATATCGCCACACGGCGGCAGCCACGGTTCAGGAATATCAGCATCCGCATCATTTGCTCCAAGTTCCTTAACATAAGGATCATCTGATACAAACCACTCAAAATCCCCATACGCTGAGATTGTCTTAACTGCTTCATCCACAAGCTTGTCGTAGTAAGATCGATCAATGTCTTTTTCCTTATCCAGTTCACGAACCATCTCGGATTCAAGCCAGCGAAATCCAGATGAACCAGTTGCAGCATAATACTTACCGTTCTGCTCCCTGAGAAGCACACCGCCTCCGGCACCGGGTTTGACCGGACAGAAAAGACCGACCTTTCCAATGAAGCGATAATTATGCCCTTTTTCTATTCTTGGACACAATTCGGCGCAGGTTGACTCCCATGTGGTATCAGAAAGCTGTCCTTTCCGGTATTTACTCTCGTCTTTTTCAAGTAACTTTTCGTATTCTGTCACATCCGGCATTCCTTCGTTCATGTCCAAATATAATGCTGACTTAACTTCTTTTGTTTCCGCCATATCTTCAAAAAGAATATCTTCCTTACTGAACAGTGTCTTGAATACATACGGAATCTGGAACTGAGTTCCTGTTGCCGTCCATTTGCCGAGACCGTCTCCATCTTTATATCTGGCAATGTAAACAGCATCATTTACCAGACACATTCTGTCGTATGTAGCCTCGTGTTCAAATGTGTAGCCATATTTCTTACCAAAATCCATAACAAACTGAATAATCTCCGGTGTTGCATCCGGAATCTTAATGGAATCGGTCTTAATATGAGCGACTGTATATCCCCGTTTCTGTACCTCATACTTCAAATCCACCATAAACAAGGCTCCACGCTTTGCCACAATGTTGTCTATGTTTCTCGGATCACGGAACGCATTCTCGAAAGACGCTGATGTTAAACCGTAAACCGAGTTAATAGCAGTCTTCAAAGCATCCGCAAGCTGCTTAGATGTCATCTCGCCGTTAATTACTTTCTGAATATAAGGCGTGAGCTTACCATCCAGCATCTTATTAACAATATCCCAAGCCTCATGTTTGATGCTGACACGACCCTCAACAATATCACGGAACGCCGTTGTGAATTTCACACCGAACAGAACCTCCGCAATCGCACTGTGCGGATGCATGGAAGCGATATCCAGCAATGCAACATTCCCGTACATACCAGGCTCAGAATATACATATCCGCCTTCTCCAACTTCTTCCCCACGATATATGGACTTTCCGTTCTCAAATGTATATCCCGGAAAATATGGAAGAAGACTCCCGGCTTCGCCATGTGTTTGCTGAACCATCTCAGGACAAGCTTCAGCCAGAAAATTGTAGGTTGCAGCATCAAGGTTATGTACCGGCTCTGCAAGATTCCGATAATGAAACTGGTCTTGTGGCTTTCGCTCATTACCAAATATAATCTTAGTTGTGAGCGTGTTCGTTGTGTCATTAACTGTCATACCCGCCAAGTCAGCCAAAATCTGTCTGGCAGTCCAGTCTGCTTTCAAATAAACAAAGGCTGCTTCTGTTGCAATAACATCGTTATCACAATACTCGGCAACCTTAGTCCAAAGTTCTTCGGGAACCGGCTCATTCCACGGAAGCCCTAATTCCTGATGATGTGTCCCTGCTTTTATGATGCGAATTTCCGTATCTGAGAAGCCCTTCTTTTCTAGCTCTTTTTCAGAGATATTTCCCATCTCGATTTCCAGCTTCTTCAGACTCTTTTTATTTCCAGCGGAAGCGAAATCGTAAACATCCGTATAAGACGCATTGTATGCCTCTCCAAAGAAACAATCACGATTAGCCCCTTTCTTAGCCCCAACAATTTTCTGAGACAAATTATAGAGTTGCTTATTGTCATATCCCATAAGCCTGGCATACAACATATGATTATCGTAGCGGCGACAGTTAAAACCTACCAGCCGGAACCGCATCAATTCCTCGACTTCGGTCGGCGTTGGATTGATCATTCGTACAACAGGTTTCCCCTCACCCTCAATCTTCCAGTTTATGAGGAATAAGTTTGGAAATACTTCCACGTCATAAAATATAAGTTTCGCATCGTCATTTTTAACGCCTGCTGATGCGTCCGCAGACTTAAACTGCATCTTATTTACAAGCTTGATACAGTAATCTGCCTGATTCGTGCTGCTGGCTGCAAAAGCCAATACTGCATTTCTCATATCCGTAACATCATAATTCAAGTCACTGGCATATGCGTCTTCCAGTATCTTGTAAATAAAATCGATACTGGGCTTAGTTCCGGGGTGTATTTCTTTCTCCAGATTACGCTTAATAAGTGTTCTAAGCCCTTTCTCGCTTTTAATTGCGTCAAAATTTACCATCTTGTTTTCTCCTACTACAATATATTTATGGTTAATACCCCTTACAGCCAGTAAGGAATTACCCATCTTGTTGCTTAAGCT
>QXWO01000036.1 GCA_009911035.1 Lachnospiraceae bacterium | reverse complement strand
TTATCTAACATATGTTCGGTAAACTCCTGTTCTTTTTTGTGTTTCCAAAACTCGGAATTTCCTATAAAGTAAAAAAACTGCCTGGGCCAAAGGCACAGGCAGTACTGGAACCGCACGAAAGTTTTCAATATTTATACAATCCCCTGGGCTGTCATAGCGTCAGCCACTTTCAAGAATCCGGCAATATTGGCCCCTGCCACATAGTTGCCTTCCATGTTATATTTCTTAGCCGCCTCGTCCATGCTGTGGAAAATATTTACCATAATGCCTTTCAGCTTGCCGTCCACTTCTTCAAAGGTCCAGCTAAGTCTTTCGGAGTTCTGGCTCATTTCCAGCGCTGAAGTAGCTACGCCTCCTGCATTGGCTGCCTTTCCCGGTGCAAACAGTACGCCGTTTGCCTGCAGATACTCGGTAGCTTCAATGGTGGTGGGCATATTAGCACCTTCTGCCACTGCGATACATCCATTTGCCACCAGTGCTTTTGCGTCATCTATCAGAAGTTCGTTCTGGGTTGCGCAGGGAAGGGCCACGTCACATTTAACGCTCCATACACCTCTGCCTTCATGGTACTCTGCACTTGGTCTTGCAGCAGCGTATTCTGTCAGCCTTGCGCGCTTTACTTCCTTTACTTCCTTCAAAAGGGCTACATCGATTCCTTCGGGATCATACACCCAGCCTGTGGAATCAGAAACCGTCACAACCTTTGCTCCCAGCTGCTGTGCTTTTTGCGTTGCATAAATAGCCACGTTTCCTGAACCGGAAATGACCACGGTCTTCCCTTTCAGATCATGTCCGTTGCATTTGAGCATTTCCTCCGTCAGATACAGCAGACCGTAACCAGTTGCCTCTGTTCTTGCCAGTGAACCGCCGTAGGATAACCCTTTGCCGGTAAGGACGCCCTCATATACACCTTTGATTCTTTTATACTGTCCGTACATATAGCCGATTTCCCTTGCCCCAGTACCGATATCTCCGGCAGGGACGTCTGTATCAGCTCCTATGTATTTGTTCAGCTCTGTCATAAAGCTCTGGCAGAACGCCATAACTTCCCTGTCAGATTTACCCTTGGGGTCAAAATCGGAGCCGCCCTTGCCGCCGCCGATGGGAAGCCCTGTCAGGGAATTCTTAAATATCTGTTCAAATCCTAGGAATTTAATAATGCCAAGGTTTACACTAGGGTGTAATCTCAGCCCTCCCTTGTAAGGTCCGATTGCACTGTTGAACTGTACGCGGAATGCATTGTTCACCTGAACCTGGCCCTTATCGTCCACCCAGGGAACCCTGAATAACAATTGTCTTTCCGGTGTCACCAGTCTCTCTAACAGGGCATCTCTCCTGTACGCCTCCTCATTTGCCTCGATCACGACCCTGAGGGATTCCAAAACCTCCTTTACCGCCTGATGGAACTCCGGCTGTGCAGGATTCTTATCAACTACCATCTGAAACACTTCATCAACATATGACATACAATATGCCCTCCTTTGGTTTAGTATAATATCTGCCTGTTTTTCCCACATCGTATTATATAACGTACTTTCAAAAACCACAAGACACTTTAAGCAATTAAATTGTAAAAGTTTTTTTGATTATTTTATTTATTTTGTATAAAAATGCACATTTACTGATAACTTATTCTGAACATTACAGGTAATGTTTTAACCTTTCTATATTTTTTTCTTCAAAATCCATCAGTTCCTTTGCCACCTCCATGGAAACGCTTCCTGCATTTTCATGATGATTGATTGCCTTCCACATACTGGTCAGTCCTTTGTTAGATCCCTGTATCAGCAATTCCGCAATGTGGCTGGTACTGGTGTTCAGCATGGTGTTGGCATGTACACCGCCTTTCAGCATCAGATCCTGAAAACCGGATTCCCTGTAAGATGCCGCTCTTCCCTCCAAAAGCCTGTCAGTTGCTTTGTTATAGATATCTGCATATTTCATGGATTCCCTGGCCGCCTGCACAGACAGTCCGTCATCATAGATTTTTTCACTGATGGTATCAATTGCCTTCATTGCCATTTTTGTATTTTTCTGCACTTCCTGCAGAACTCTTACATCGTCCAGTCTCATGTTACATATCCCTCTCATTCCATTCTTATGACTTACGCCGTATTTTTTCCATAGAGGGGACTATTTATTCATGATTCCGGATATTTTCTCTGCTGGCACCTGCTGTATTTACTGTGTCTGCCCGGACTGTTTGTCTTCTGCATTTCCTAAACCATTTCCATCTGTTTCACTGCCAGCGCCTGCATTCTTTTCCATAACAGTACCCTTGTCTGTCTCTCCCGGTTTTTCTGTACTTTCTTCCATAATACCTTCTCTCTTTTCAAAAGGATAAACGATTCCCCATTCTTTTCTCAGGGCATCCATGATCTTCATGACCCGGATTGTCTCGCTATGGGGCATCTGGGCACATTCCTGCTGACGGCTGCGGATTGCCTTTATGCTGGCTTCCACTTCGTATTCATAGCCGGAAATCTGTTTTGGACACTTGTAGATCCCCACTTTTTTATAGGAGGAATCATACACGGATATGCTTGCAAAATTATTGATGTTTTCAACAATGATAAACCCTTTCGTACCATAAATAATTCCTTTCCTGTCGCTTAAAGACACCATGGAGCTGTTCAGATGCGCCACTTTTCCATCCATGTACTGAAGGGTAATACTGTTCTGCTCGTCCACTCCTGACTCGGTGTATGTACAGTGGGAACTTATCCGGGCAATATTGTAGCCAAAAATCATGAGGGCAAAGTTCAAAGGATATATCCCCACATCCAGAAGCGCTCCTCCGGCCAGCGCCGGGTCTTTTAACCGGGGCACATGATCAATCACATACCCCAGATTTGCAGTCAGGGTCCTGGGCTCTCCTATCACGCCGCTTCCCACCACTTCCCGTATGGTAGTCAGCATGGGCATATAGCGTGTCCAAATCGCTTCTGCCAGAAATACACCCTTTTCCTCCGATATTTTTACCAGTTCCTCCGCCTGGGATGCGTTGGCGGTAAATGCTTTCTCACAAAGTACAGGCTTCCCATACTCCATACACATCTTTGCATTAGCAAAGTGCTCTGAATGGGGTGTTGCAATATAAATCAATTCCACCTTTTTATCCGCCGCCAGTTCTTCATAGGAGCCATAGGCCTTCTTACATCCGTGTTTTCCGGCAAACACATCAGCCTTTACCTTTTCTCTGGAGGCCACTGCATAAAGCCTTACATTTTTCATCTTATTGACAGTATCCGCCATGACCGACGCAATATTTCCTGTACCCATAATGCCTATATTAAATTTTCCCAACATAACCTTTCCTCCCGGCTCTACTTTCATTTCCATTAAACACTGCCATACCCGGCGTTCGACTAAAAAAGCATCTTACACTGTAAGTATACTACAAATCCTTACACTGTAAAATGCCTTTTCTGACTTTATTATTACTCCACATACTCTGATTTAACGTATGCATTCTGACCCTGATATTTAATTTTTGTCCACCCGTCCGCCTGTTTCATGAGAAGCTCCAGTTCATCACCTACATAAACGGTTCCCAAGGATTCTGCTTCTGTGCTGGCACTCTTGCGGACCCTTACATTTTCGATGACTTTCACAGTTCCCATACTGACATCATTGGATGCTGCCACAGCTTCGCCTTCTTCTTCCTCCTGGGTTTCCTCAGCAGGAGCGGAAGTGTCTACAATCAAAGTTTCTTCCGATATGATCTCCAGATAATCGCTCTTGATAAAAGCATCCTTACCGTTATATTCCACCCGGCTCCATCCGTTACCCCTCTGTTCAAGGAGGGTGAACTCCTGTCCCACCTGGGCCTTGTCAATCTTGTCTGCTTCCTCACTGTCGGACGTTCTGATATTGACAACATCAGTAGCCCGGGCAGTCCGAATCATCTGGAAAGCTCCCTGTGTATCCCCCTCTTCCTGGGCCGTATCCGCAGTTTCCTCTTCGGCACTTTCCGCCTGGGCAAGGATCTCTCCCACATCTTCGTTTATCTTTTCTTTCAGATAAGCGATGAACTCGTTAAGTTCCTCATCTTCCGCAAGCAGCTCGTTGTACTCTACGACTACTTTATTATTTAAGTCCACTACATCATCCTGCAATGTAATTTCCTTAATATAATTCCAGACAGTATCGTCATAAGTACCATCATTGATAAAGTAATCGCCCTCATCATTTATCCCGATGTAGTAAGTCTGCATGCCGGGAAGGGGTAAATCCACATCGGAAAACTGTACCTCCGAGTAGACATACGTCACATAAGTGTTCTCCGCTAGTCCCGGTTTGGTATACACATTCAGCACCGGATAGGAATCTATATATTTGCTTAATTCCTGGACACGTATGGTTTCGATTTCATCTAAATACGTGTTTAAGGAGGAAATCGTTTCTATATCCCCTTCTGCCTGTGCATCATAGTAAGTTCTGATAAGGTTATTTATTTCCGGATGCGCATTTTCTTCCAATTCAAACTGCGGAGTTTCCAGTTCGTCCACCGAAGGCAGGGCCTGTTCCGATGCTACCGCCATTGCCGCCTGCTGGGACTCTTTTTCAAGAGCTTCCTTTTTGTTGGCATTAATAGCCAGCACAACTGTAATAAGCACACAGACAACTAAAATAAGCGGCAGTACAATCTTGCTGTGCTCCATGACCCAGTCACCGATTGACATGGGCTTTTCCGTTGCTCCATGCTTTTTGTCCTGATTTGAATGACTCATAGCTTTCCTTTCTAAAATATTCAAGGTGATGCAAATGCACCCGACAGGAATCGAACCTGCATTAAAGGCGTCGGAGGCCTTCGTTCTATCCGTTAGACTACGGGTGCATATGGTATAAATATTACAAATTTGTTACATCACCTTGAATATCATATCATATGTCCTTAGAATTGTCTAGTAGCACATTTATAAAAAAAGTGTGAATTTCTTATGAACTTCCGAATCACGATGCAGACGGGACAAACAGTCAGAATCTTTTGACCAGCTTAGGAAATCCATACAAGCCTGTCACTTTTTCTGCTGTAATAGTAAACAGAGTCCGCCAGCACCTCATCTTCCGCCACCTGCGTCCGGTTAATGTCCGTCACAATTTCATGTAAAGAGTCTTTGTCAGCTCCTGCACCGGCGGGGACCAGAATTACTTCATGTATTGAACTGGGGAGCACGTATAAATCCTCTCCCACGTTTTCCGAAAATTTTTTAAGAATACCAGGATATAACATACAGGCAGCGCCATAAAGCTTCTGTTTATTCGTCAGTACATACATGGGAATTTTATCTTCCAGACATCCCTCTGCAATCTGCCCTGACAATTCATCCAGCCATTCTTCATGAAACAGATTCCCGTCCGCTCCCCTTTCTTTCATCCGTGCCAGATCCCCGTCCAGTCCGTCTAAAAGCATTTTTTTCATGACCTTTTCCATATTTTCAATTTCACATGGAAACAAAACGGGCGTATTTTTGCTGGCAATCTCCAGAAGCTCCTCCACACTGCTTCCCCACTGCCTTACGTGGTTGTTGTAGACCAGAATAGCCGCCTTTCCATAAAAGGGCGGTTCCTGCACTGTATAAAAAAAGACGATTGCAAGATTATAAAACTTTTTGTAGGGAATTTCTTTCAGAAGCCCCTTATTTTTTTCTATACCGATAAGCTTAAAAGACAGTTTTTCCTTTGCTTTTTCAAATTCCGCAAAGCCGGACAAATCAAGAGTGCTTTCAAATTCAACTGCCTGGAATTCATCATACAGCCTGTCGGCAATTTTCTTTATTTCCTGCCAGGTAATGCCTTCCCTGTAAAAGCTGTCAATATAAATAGTGGGGGATGTATTGCAGCCCTTCCGCCCTGCCACAATCCCCGTCAGCTCAACGCCGTTATTTTTTCGCACGCGGTGGGAAAACACCGCATAATTGTCCCCAAGCTTCTCCTGTAAATACTTTAGAATTGTTTGTGTATAAGATGTGAAATTCATAGATGTGTTACCTCTTTCTTTAAAATTAGACTACGGGCAGCAGACGCAGACTGCCCAGATGTGTATGCAAATAAACAAACGCTGACTTGCTTCGCAAACCTGCTTATAATAACAAGCGCTGACCTGCTCCGTCTGCCAGCTCCCTGGCAGGCACTGACCCGACTCGCTTTCCAGCTTCTTGTAACAAAAAAAGACAATGACAGTAAGATATCATTGTCTTTCAGACTCTTATTGACGGATGCTGGTGAGATCAGACTCTGGAGAGATACTCTCCTGTTCTGGTATCAATCTTGATCACATCATGCATTTCAACAAATAACGGCACATTTACATTTGCTCCTGTCTCCACCTTGGCGGGCTTGGTAGCTCCTGTTGCAGTGTCCCCTTTAAATCCGGGTTCAGTATCAACAATCTCCAGTTCCACAAACAGAGGCGGTTCAACGGAAAATACGCTTCCATTATGGGAGCAGACTTTCACCATTTCGTTTTCTTTGACAAATTTAAGTGCATCGCCTACTGTATCGGCATTCAATGCAATCTGGTCATATGTTTCAACATCCATAAAGTTATACAGTTCTCCATCTGCGTATAAGTACTGCATATCTTTTCTATCAATCCGTGCCTGTGGACACTTTTCAGTCGGTCTAAAAGTTTTCTCCACTACGCCGCCGCTCTTGATGTTTTTCAGCTTGGTTCTGACAAATGCTGCTCCTTTACCGGGCTTTACATGCTGGAACTCAATTATCTGGTAAACGTTGTTATCTAACTCAATTGTAATACCATTTCTGAAATCACCTGCAGAAATCATAAAATATTCCTCCTAAAATTTTCACGTTATAATTCTTTACCAGTTTAATATAAAAAATGATATTTTTCAACTACTTTCTTGAGATTATGAAAAATTATCCAGGATATAATCAATCGCCTCCAGATACCCTTCAAGCCCATGTCCGTAAATCTGTTTATCGCAGGCCGGCGCCGTCACGGAAATTTTACGGAACTCCTCTCTTTTCGTGATATCGGAAATATGGATCTCCACCTTGGGAAGCTGAATGCTTGCAAGGGCATCCCGGATGGCATAGCTGTAGTGCGTGTATGCGCCGGGGTTGATCACGATTCCGTCCGTTCCATCAGCATAGGCATCCTGGATTCTGTCAATGATTGCTCCCTCGTGATTACTCTGGAACACTTCCATTGTAATGCCGCGAGCCTTTCCTTTTTCCCCTATCAGATTCAACAGATAATCATAATCCTGATTCCCATATATGTTCTTTTCCCTTATCCCCAAAAAATTAAGGTTAGGGCCGTTTATAACTAAAATTTTCATTCTTCCGTCTCCTTTTTAATCTTCCCCTGCTACAGGCAGAGGAGCATCAAGCCTGTGACCTCCAAAGCACCTGCCAGATCACCAGACAGGACTGATCACCGTTTTCCACCCCAGATTAAAGGCTGCTACAATGCCCGGTCAATCTCCCCTAAAATTTCTTCAAAAGATTTGTCTGAAACCTCCAGTATCACATCTGCACAGGATTCATACACAGGCGTGCGCCTCTCCATCAGCTCACGGATTCTTCCCATAGGGTCTTCCACCTGCAAAAGGGGTCTTGTGGTATCGTCCTTTAATCTCTCATAAACTGCTTCCGGCGTCACTTTTAAATAGAATACTTTTCCCAGTTCTTTTAAAAGAGCGTGATTCTCCTTTCTCATAGGCAGACCGCCTCCCACAGAAATGATCTGCCTTTCTGCGGTCCCCACCAGCTCCTCAAGACACTGGGTTTCCATCCTGCGGAAAGCTTCTTCCCCGCAGGTTTCAAAAATTTCCGATACAGTCTTTTTTTGTTTTTTTTCTATCCACTTGTCGGTGTCGATCATGGTCTGCCTGCGCTTGTAGGACAGCCTGATCCCTACACTGGTCTTACCGCAGCCCATAAATCCAATCAGAATGATATTATCTTTCATGTGAGCCTCATTCCTTTATATTCATCTTCTCTTTTAGTACTTCATACACTTCCAATGCCAGTTCCCCGGAAACAGAAACGCCGTTCCACAGTTCATACGCAATGATTCCCTGATAAAGCAACATTTTAAGCCCATGGTAAGCCTGTCCCCCGGCCTTTCTCACCAGTTCCATAAACCGGGTAGTGGACGGCCTGTAAATCAAATCGTAGCCTGTATGTATTCTCCGGTAAAAATCCCCGTCCTCAATTACCGCCCTGTCCACATCCGGGTACAGCCCCACACTGGTGGCCTGAATAGCAAGATGCTTCCCCTCCGGCAGTTTCCAGTAATCGGATAAAGTCATCGGATAAATACATTCCCTTCCCGTCTTATGATTGACCTCGCTGGCAACAGCCCGGGCCTTTTCCATGGAACGGTTCAGCATATATACCCCGGCCGCCCCTTTGTCTGCACATAAAAAGGCTACCGCCCGCGCCGCGCCGCCTGCCCCAAGCAATATCACATTTTCCCCTTCCAGACGTATTCCTTCGCTGGACATGGCACGGTATAACCCCGGCATATCCGTGTTGTACCCCTTAAATCCTCCTTCCGTGCGTACCAGCGTATTAACTGCGCCGATTTTTTCCGCCAGCCCATCCACCTGCACCAGGCCTTCCATCACCTGACTTTTATAAGGTACGGTGACATTGAGCCCCAAAAGATTTAAGGCCGCCGCACCCTTTACTGCAGAAAGTATCTTTCCTTCCTCCACCTTAAAAGGCACATACACCAAATTGTGGGACAGCTTTTGGGCCAGCGTATTATGAATCAGGGGAGACATCGTGTGCTCCACCGGATTGCCCATCAGTCCGCAGGTTCTTGTATGTCCGTCTATCATTGTTTTCCTTCCTTTCAAAAATGTCCTCGTTTCCAGCGTCTAAAAAACAAGGTATTCCTTTCCGCGTTTTATACAATCTCGTTTGTAAGATGCCAACACAATTTTCTCCAGATAACGTTTCAGCACTATCTGTATTTCCTCTTTTTTATCAATCTGTTTTACCAGTATGGAATAAATCCCTGCGTTTTTGGCTCCCCACACATCCGTGAACAGCTGATCCCCCACAAACAGAGTCGTTTTCCTGTCCGTTCCCATCATCTCCATGCCCCGCAGATACCCGGCCCTTTTAGGCTTTCCCCCTTTAAAAATGTACTGTGCGCCCACCGCGCCGCCAAACATCTTTACCCTCGGTTCCTTATTATTGGATAAAAGGATCATCGCAAATCCAATATGTTTCAATTCCCGAAAAAACTCTATGCTCCGTTCGTCCGCCGGAGCGCCGTGAGGCACCAGCGTATTGTCGATATCAAAAATAATGCCCCGGTACCCGGAGTCATAATAGTTCTTAAAATCTATCCCATAAGTAGAATTCATGTAAATGTCAGGATAAAACCTTTCCAGCATATATACCCGTCTCCTCCTTTGCCGAAGTACGCTCTAGTAATCTCCTATCATTGTACAAAACACCCTGCCATTTGACAAGGTGTTTTCCAATTGATTTCCATATATGTCCAGCTATTGTTACTATCCACTCCGTGATTGGTCACTCTGTGACCAAAGTGTAACCGGCGTCTCCGTAAAAGCCCCTCTGCTCCAGTTTCTCCTGTGCCCACACTGCCGTAAATTCATAAACTTTCCCTATCTCCAGTTCCAACATACTCACCGGAAAATAAAGGGTAAGCTCTGCGCCCGTTTCCGCCTGTGTATTGCCTATATCCTCTGCATCCCAGACATTTATTATCAGCATGTCGGGTGAAACATCTGTTGAAAGCATATATATCACTGCTTCCATTCCATTATACCGGGGAAGTTTTAGCTTTTCCCGCTCAATATCATCTAATGGATGGACGCCGCAGGCAATCACCCCCGCCATTTCATCACCGTCTTTATAATTCCAGTTATAATTGCCCGGATGAATTTCAAAAGATGCCGCAATACTGGACCAGGGATCGCCTAGAACAAAGGACGGCGGTGACAGCCGGGGCACTTCTTCTCCTGATGCTGCAGTTTCCTCCTGCTCCTGCACGATCTCAATGCCTCTGGCCTGATATTTTGTATTTTCGCCTGTCCCTTCCTTTTCCTCCATCACTATCCGTACAGGAGTTCCTCCCATCAGCAGTGAAACATCAAAAACCGATTCAGGCACCTCCACCGCAAAAGCACCGGGGAAATCATCACAATCCGAACTGATAAGTATCTCCTGCTCTTTTACTTCTTTTATGTGGGCCTCTATCCCCACCGCCTTTCCCGACAGCTTCAAAGGCTCCAGCAGGGCCGGCTGGTCTGCATTCTCTTTTGTTTCCTCATGCACCCCTGCTTCCTTCTCTGTATCCTGTACCGTATCTTCTGTAATTTCTGTCTTTTCTTCCATATCCTGGGGCTTTGGGGGTTCCTGTGCCCGGCATCCTGTAAAAATAAGAGATGCCAGAAGCGCTATGATTATTTTTTGTTTTGCTGTCATGACTGCCTCCGCATTCGTTCAGTTATATCCCATGCATCAATACCCCCGCTGCAAACAGGCAGATTTCTCATTTTACAACACTGCAAAACAACAGGGTATTAATCCTCCATCTATAAATTTTATTTTTATACTACCATAGATGCATACGTTTAGCAAGATGATCAGCAAACTCTCTCACGCTTCGCGGACGCCCCTCTCCGCTATCCCACTGTCATAACCTTACCATATGCCTCTGTTTTATCCCGCATGATTAGAAGCCCTCTTTCCAGGCCGGAAAGCGCCAGCCTGTGCGTAATGAAATGTTCTGGATGAATCTGTCCCTCTGACAGCCTTTTAAGGCAGTAGTGCCAATCATCATCCCTGCTGTGCGTATAGGATGAGTTCCAGATTCCCTTAAGTGTAAGCTGCCTGCGCAGGACCTTCCAATAGACAGCCTTGTCCATTATCACATCTGATGCCGGATTACCCACAAGCTGGATCAGTCCTCCTGCGGCTGTGGCATTTATCCCCGCCGCTATGACCTCATTCCTGCCAACACAGTCAAAAAAAATGTCTGCGCCGCTTCCTTCGCAGCCTTGATGTATTCATTGATATAAATCTGCCGCATATTCTCCGACTGCACGATTACCTGATGGGCATAGATTATCCCCGGCGTAAAGCAGAAATGTTTCATGCCATCAATTGTCTCCTGATTATCCGGCTTGATTTCTCCTAAAATGAAATAGGGAATGTAGATCAGCTTATCTGTATAGTTCCTCAGATTTTTTGCATAAAAATGCGGATGTACGCTGGTCACATAATTCCATTCATCGTATGGATTATGGATATAAATTACATCCGGCCTGTGCGCTTCTAAATCATAATCCTCATAACGGGTAATGGGCACATCCTTCGGATTCCAATCCCAGCTTTTCCCCATAAACATGTCCCTCGTCAGTAGTAAACATTACATACATTCCGGCTGCCAGCCCTACTTTTCTGGTATAATCCTTATGCTTCCTGACTTTTACATCCACAGGCACCTTGATTTCCACATTTCCCTTTTCCGGATATAACTTCAGATAAATCTGCCTTGTATACTGATTGTTGTCTGTAAGAGGCAGGAAAATACGTTTCCGCTTTTCTTTCACAGTAATGTAAATCCCATGATCCCCGTAACGGTAAGCGTGCCCTGACAGTGAAAATCCATCCTCATTGTCTGTATGGGGCCTTACATGGATACGCCTGACTTGTCTGCACAGATAATTGTCTGCCTTCCCTACATCAATGCAGCCTACAAGATTCTCGTACTGCTTCTGCAAATCCTGTCTCAAAATAACCCTTCTGTGGTTCAGCACTGCATCAAAAGCATTATTTACCTTAAGAAGATAACGCAGGTAATGCTTTTCATCCTCTGTCAGAGATTCATTATCCCCTATCTGCTTAAGAACTGTTGCTTTCGTCTTTGTCCACTGGCCTTTGATTTCCCCCAGGGCATCATAAATGGCAAGGTAAAAGTAAACCGACGGCATCTCCATCTGCTCTCTAAGTCCACATGCAGTCATCTCATTCTGGACACTATATCCCGGATATATTTTGGAAAGGCCTCCTACACCGCCGAACCGTTCATATACATAGTTCTTCACTTTGCTGTAATCCCATGCAATTTCCTGAAGTTTTTCCATATCTTCATCTGCAATCAGCTCACTGTTGTACTGATGCACTGTCCTGCATACCGTATCAGACGACATTTCCTTGTCCTTTCTGCTTCTAAAATATGCCACTTAATGCCATATTTCGGGCACTTGCAAAAAGTATATCTTTTGCGAAAAATTCTGATAAGGAATTTTTCATAAAATCCACTAATACGATGTCTAAGTTTCTCTTAATAAATCTCATTTATGTTTACCAAACACTTTCACGCTTCACACCCCGCTTAGCAAATCAGAAACACTACACCTTCCTCCATACTGTCTTGAAACGTTAAGAAAAATACATAATCATAGAAACAAAAGTAATTTTTCTGTCAGACGTCATCAGGCACATTGCAGGATGACCCCAATTAACCTGCATAAACCCAGTAGTAATGGTATAGGCTGTGTCAATCACGTCATCAAAGTAAAAGAAACGAAGCTATTTCTCTTAAGCCCTGACAGCCTACGAGTGCTGTACCTATGTTCACAAAGTGTTTTCTTCATATTTACTTCATTTCTGTTGCACAAATATTCCAATTAGAAACGCCTCTATAATAATATGGCACAAGGCTTGTAAGATATGGTAAACTAAATATTAAAAAACAGGGCGACTGCTACCGACCAGCCTCTGAAGCATAGTGAAGGAGACATAAACCATGTCAGAAATCCGTCTGTTCAAAATTTTATATTATCTGCTGGACAAAGGTTATGCAACAGCCCCCGAGCTTGCCAGCCGTTTTGAGGTTTCTGTGAGGACGATCTACCGGGATATTGATGCCTTGAGCAGCGCAGGCATCCCGGTTTACACGGACACTGGACGAAACGGAGGCGTTCATCTTCTGGGCGATTTTGTTTTGGACAAAGTCGTCCTATCCCGGCAGGAGAAGCAGGAGATCTTATCCGCCTTACAGGGCCTGACCGCCGTCAGCGGGGAGTCCCGGGAAGATACCCTTGAAAAACTTTCCGCCCTCTTTCATGTCCATTCCGTCAACTGGCTGGAGACAGACTTCTCCCGGTGGGGTGACAAATCCCAGGATAACAGCAAATTCCAGCTATTAAAGACGGCAGTCATCCACAGCAGATGTATGAAAATCCTTTATGCAGATTCTTACGGAAAAACTGCTGAAAGAATCATCCAGCCCTTAAAGCTGTTCTACAAATCCAGAGACTGGTACTTAAAATCCTACTGCTGTACCAAACAGGGCTTTCGGCTTTTCAGACTAAGCCGGATTCTGAAGTGGGAGCTTTTGGAGGAACAGTTTACGCCGGTGGCTTTCCCGGATACCGGGGATGAGGCGCCGGATACATGCTGCCAAATCATTTTAAATTTCTCAAAAGAAGTGGCTTACCGGGTTTATGATGAATTCGACATAAGCCAGATTCAACTGCAAAAGGATGGAAGCCTTACCGTCTCCGCCCACATGCCACAGGATGACTGGCTCACAGGATTCCTCCTGTCCTTTGGCACACAGGTAGAAATCATAGAACCCCTTTTCCTGAAAAAAACTGTCGCAGAAACAATAAAAGAAATGTATGAAAAATATAAACCCTGACATATGGCGTCAGGGTTTATATCCTATAATAAACATTAAATAACACACTGTAAAAAAGGAGAAAATGATATGGCACGACCAACTACAAAAAAAGATTTAATAACTGCCGCAGAGGCAAACTACAAGGAGATGAACGATCTGATTTCTTCACTGACGGAAAAAGAATTATCCACTCCCTTTACATTCGATGACGCCAAAAAAGAAGCCCACTGGAAAAGGGATAAAAACCTCCGGGATGTATTGATTCATCTCTATGAATGGCATCAGCTCCTTCTGGTCTGGGTCTCTTCAAATAAGGCGGGGGAAGACCGACCATTTATTCCTAAACCGTACAACTGGAAAACTTATGGAAAAATGAACGAATTTTTTTGGCAGAAACACCAGAATACCTCACTGGATGAGGCAAAAGAAATGCTGGAGAAATCCCATAGTGAGGTAATGGCTCTTGCAGAAACCTTTACCAACGACGAACTGTTCTCGAGGGAGGCCTTCAAATGGACCAATAAAAACGCCCTTGGCTCCTTTTTCGTTTCAGACACAGCAAGCCATTATAGCTGGGCTGTCAAAAAGCTGAAGGCCCACCGAAAAAACTGTAAAAATGTAAAATGATTCCATATACCTTAAAAATCCAGCAACAGTTCAGCCCTGCCATAAAGCAGCACCCTGTATCAGCAGACGGGTCATATGACTGCCGGCCATAGCCGTTGGCTATAGCGGCGGCTGGACTGCTGCCAGATTTTGCTTTCTTCTTTATAAACCTTTAACAATATGATTATACCTTGCAACAAAGGCAAATTTAACCAGCGTCGCAAGAAGCATCAGCACAATATCCCACAAAAGAAACTGATACAAATGCCCTACCGCAGCGTCATACCAGCCTTCCCCCTGCCACAGCTTGTTGCCGAAGTAAATAAACAGTAGCGCCACCACGCCTATAAATAAAAAGCCAAGCCTGAACTTATTGGCTGTGTCCACCGGTTTTCTGGCTCTGGCCGCTGTCTCCATCTGCTCTTTAGAAAGGCTGCCCTGTCCTGTCTTTGTCCCTGTCTTTACTGCCATATCTTTCGTCCCCTGCTTATTCCAAAACCTTCTTAAGTTCATCCATGAAAGTATTGATATCCTTGAACTCTCTGTAAACAGAAGCAAAACGGACATAAGCCACTGCCTCTAAGTCTTTCAGCTTATTCATCACAAGCTCCCCGATAATGCGGCTTGAGATTTCCTTTTCCTCTCTGCTGAAAATTTCGGTTTCCACCTCGTCCACCAGATGCTTGATCTGATTGGCGCTTATGGGTCTTTTATGACAGGCCCGGAGTACTCCGGCCTCTATCTTGGATCTGTCGTAGGTCTCCCTGTTGTCATCCTTCTTGATTACAATAAGTGGAATCGTCTCAACCTTTTCGTAAGTAGTAAAACGCTTGTCACACTCATCACACACCCGGCGGCGTCTGATGGAATTATTTTCCTCCGCCGGTCTTGAATCAATTACCCTGGTATTTTCGTGGCCGCAAAACGGACATTTCATATGTTTTCCCTCCGCTGGTTGACAAATACAATGACTACACATAATTTTGATAATAATACCATTATATTCCGATGTGAAATTTATGTCAACTATTTATCCCGGCGAAGAAATCAATTTTAAAATATACGGTCTGGCGCATGGTCCAGGTGCCCAGACATTTTGAAAGCATTTTCCTTAACAGACTATGCAGTCAGATAATTTTTCATCACTTTCAGGGCATTTTTCTCAAGCCTTGATACCTGGGCCTGGGAGATTCCAATCATTTCGGCCACCTCCATCTGTGTCTTCCCCTCGAAAAACCTTAGGCTTATGATTTCATGCTCCCGGTCCCCAAGCCTTTTCATGGCTTCGCTTAAGGAAAGGTGTTCCACCCAGTTTTCCTCTTTATTTTTTTTATCACTGATCTGGTCCATTACATACAGGGCATCCCCGCCGTCTGTAAAAATCGGTTCATAAAGGCTCATGGGATTCTGAATGGCGTCAAGGGCATAGACCACATCCTCCTTGGAAATCCCAATCTCTTGTGCGATTTCATTAATGGTAGGTTCTTTCATGTTCTGCTTCATCAGGTTTTCCTTGGCGTAGATGGCCTTGTAGGCTGTATCCTTCAAAGACCTGCTTACCCGGATGGTATTGTTGTCCCGCAGGAACCTCCTTATTTCCCCAATGATCATGGGCACTGCATAAGTGCTGAATTTTACATTCAGCGTAGAGTCAAAATTGTCGATTGCTTTTATCAGCCCGATACAGCCTATCTGGAATAAATCGTCCACGTTTTCATTGCTGGACGAAAACCGCTTAATTACGCTAAGGACAAGACGTAAGTTTCCCTCGATATATTTCTGCCTTGCTTCCTTATCCCCTAACTCTATCTGTTCAAACAGCTTTTCCTTTTCCTCCGCCTTTAAAAGCGGCAGTTTCGCTGTATTTACGCCGCATATCTCAACTTTTCCCTGCGCCATATCCAATTTCCTCCTGGTTCTTTTACAGACATGTCTGTGCCTGCAACTGTCTGTAATAGAAATCATTCACAAATTGGCTGGAAAATATTCATACAATCGCACCCTTTTGCCATTGCTGCATAAAATAAACTATAGTGGGAAAAAGAAAGGTTATGGATATGCTCTTTTCTGAACTCAAATGTAAAGATGTGATCAATATGCGGGACTGTAAAAAACTGGGAAGAATATCTGATTTGGAATTTGACCAGTGCAGCGGACATATCTGCAAAGTTTTCATACACAACGGCGGCAAATTCTTAAATTTTCTCTGTACCGAGCCGGACATATGTATTCCCTATAAAGACATCAAACAAATAGGCCCTGACATCATTATTGTAGATATCTGCTGCTAAAGAAGCCAGAGCGTGTTTGAAAAATGCTCCAGGGCGGGGAAGTCCAATGGCATTAGACCTCCCCGCCCCAGTTGTCTTTATGGTCAGTAGCTTTCCCGGATCAGCTCTTTTTTCAGCCTTTTCATAATTTTTTTCTCCAGTCTGGAAATATAGGACTGGGAAATCCCCAAAAGCTCCGCTACTTCTTTTTGTGTCATCTCCTTTCCGTCTTTGGTGCCAAGGCCGAATCTTAAGTTGATTATGGTCTTTTCCCGCTCGGTCAGTTTATCGATTGCCTTGAGCAGAAGTTTGCGCTCCACTTCGCTTTCAATATCTTTATAAATCACATCCTCATCAGTGCCGAGAATATCGGACAGGAGCAGTTCATTTCCATCCCAGTCCACATTGAGAGGCTCGTCAATGGACACTTCCAGCTTCGTTTTATTATTTCTGCGCAGATACATCAATATCTCATTTTCAATACACCGGGAAGCGTAAGTGGCCAGCTTGATATTTTTGCCGGGATTAAAGGTATTGATGGACTTGATAAGCCCAATCGTGCCGATGGATATCAAATCCTCCACACCCACTCCGGTATTGTCAAACTTTTTGGCAATATATACCACCAGCCTTAGATTATGCTCAATCAGGATGGATTTGGCTTCATTTTCATATTCCGTTCCCAAATCGCTGATAACCGCATTTTCTTTTTCGACTTCAAGGGGCGGTGGAAGCACTTCCGAACCGCCTATGTAATGGACATCTCCCTGCCTGGTCAGAAAAAAATTCGCATCTTTGCGGTAAAGCTTAAATTGCAACTTACCGGGAATTGCCACCTTAAAAATCATATATAAATCCTCCTGTTTCTTTTCGCTTTTTATACGGCAGATCTATCCGCCGTTTATCATAATTCCGGCGGCAGAATCATCTGATAACTGCCCCCTTTGGATACTTTTCCTTTAAAAACTGCTACGATCACCTTATCATACTGTTTTTCGCACTCATTTCCTTTCACTTTTATGGTATCTATCTCATACCCTTCCAGTATGCCGTTGTCCTTGCCAATGCTGTGGTAGGGTATCACTTTAAATTTTTCCGGCCGCATCCAGCGTCTTAAATGCTCCCACGCTTCTTCCTCCAGTATGGCTACCGGTTTATGGCTGACAGGTTCCGTCAGCCCGTTCCCTGTGTCAATCAGCGCCGAGACTTCCACGATTCCCTCATCGCCCGGCAGCTTCACCTTACAGAAATGATTCCGGCGTCTGTCTTTGCAGACCTCCAGTATCTTTTTCCCCAAAGCAAATCCCGCAAAACCAAGCCCTGCAAGAAGTGTCCATCTGTTACTCTTATCCGCCGTCACAGGTATTTTCCCCTTGAGAAATATTATGAACCCTCCCAGAAAAAAGGAAAATGTAAACAGCCAGCCTTCTGCCCGCAGAAGTTCCTTAAGCCCCTGGGTCTTAAAAACAATTTTTATCATCAGTGCTCCTACTGGAATCATCCCAAATAATATCTTCAGCATATATGTGCCCGGCAGGCATAAAATGATACAGTACCCTGCCGCCCCCACGGCACTTCCTAATAAAATTCCCGGATACGTGGCAGCATTTCCCAGAACTTTAGACACCAGTGCCAGCAGGTATAAATCCATAACCAGATTCAGTAAAAATACACTGTCAATATAAATGGTACCTTGTAATTGCACCTTGCAATCCTTCACCTCCATTTCTTACGTACCAGTTCATTATAAACATTAAGGCTCTCATAATTTGTCAAAACGTTGTCCCCCAGGGCTTTATTCATCGCCCCATTTCGACAAAAAAGACCATGCCGCTGCATGGTCTCTGGGTTTTAGCACTGTTTACTTTTCATAAAAAACTTTAAGCATCCGTATCAGGTATTCCACATCCCGGCTCCCCGCCGTTTCCACTGCCGAATGCATGGCCAGTTGTGGAAGACCCACATCTGCCGCAGGAATGGACACCTGTGTGGAGGAAATATTTCCCAAAGTGGAGCCTCCCACTGTGCCGGAACGGTTGCAGTAGGTCTGGTAAGGCACCCCTGCCTGCTGACACAGGCTCTTTATCACCGCCTCCGAGTAGGCATCTGTTGTATACTTCTGCCCGCCGTGATACTTGATGACAATTCCCTTATTTAACCGGGGCCTGTTGGAGGGATCCGCTTTCTGCGGAAAGCCCGGATGCAAGGCATGGGCGTTGTCTGCAGACACCATGAAACTGTCCGAAAGCATCCGCAGGTAGCTGCTTCCCTTTCTGTCCATGCCCTCTCCTATTCTCTCAAGAGTGTCCTTCAAAAAGGTGGATGCGGCTCCCTGTCTGGTGTAACTTCCTACTTCCTCATTGTCAAACACTGCGCACACGGTAACATACCGCTCCGGCTTTGAAGCAAGAAATGCTTTCAGGGATGCATACACGCATTCCAGGTCGTCAAGTCTGGGGGAAATCATCAGCTCTTTGTCCGCTCCTGCCAGTTTCCCTTTTTCCCTGACATACACAAATAAGTCCCTGCCTAAAAGGTCTTCTTCCCTAATCCCGGCAGAGGCGGCAATTTTCTTTTCCAGGATTCCTTTGCAGCTTTCCTTTCCCTCTTTTTCCCAGTCCCCGCAGAAAAGCGGCTGCAAATCTGTCTGTGGGTCATAGGTAAGGTTTTTATTTATCTCATGATTCATGTGGATAGCCAGATTGGGAATCACCAGCAGATCCTCGTCAATATTTACCGTCTTTGATGCAAGGGTATCCCCCTGTTTAAAAACAATTTTTCCGGCCACGGAAAGGCACCGGTCCATCCAGGAGGCGTAAATCATCCCTCCATAAGGTTCCACATTCAGCCTTACATAACTGTTCTCCGCCAAAAGCTCCGCCTGGGGCTTTACTTTAAAAGCAGGAGAATCGCTGTGGGAGGCTGTGATGTGGAACCCGGCAGCTTCCCCAAAGGGCCGCTCCGGCATCTGAAAGGCTATCAGGGATGAATCATTTCTCGTCACAAAACAGCCCTTTCCCGGCTCTAAAGTCCATTCATCCTGCTCCCTCAATTCTATAAATCCCTTTTCCTTTAACTGCATCCTGACATTTTCCACTGCATGAAAACAGCTCACGCTCTTTTCGATAAACGCAAGACACGCTCCGGCATCTTCCAGATAATTTTCTCCCATAAAATTCTCCCTTCCTTCTATGCGTAACAGAATTTATTCGTTTCTTACTATTATCATTGACACTTCCATGTCCTGTTAATCCTTGATCAAATTCACTTTACTGCCAAGAACCCTGTCATTGGAGATGGGATTTCCCGTACACACCACTGTTTTCAAAGCCTTAAGCTCCGCAAGGGGGCGCAGTTCCGTGACATAATTTTCAGACAGATCCACAGTCTCCAGCATGGTCATTCCCGTCACAAAGGAAATATCTGTCAGCTCATTATCCGCAATACTTAGGTTCTTCAGAGCTTTAAAGTGCCCCAGAAAATCTGTATGTTCGTCCAGTGTCACACTGTCCCAGTCCACATATGTAATACCTCCCCCGCCGCTTATCTGCACATTATTGTACAGGACTATTCCGTCCATCTCAAGACTCTCCAGCGTCTGGTTGTCTTCTATTTTATCGAAATCAATTTCACATTCCATGCCGTTGATGTTAAGTTCTTTCAAATTTTTCATGTTAAAGACCTGTGAAATGTCATCGTAAGTGGACATTCCAGCCATATCCAGTTTTTCAAGGGAAGGAATCCCCTGAATAAAACCAAGCTCCTGCCCGATACCTGCAAAAGTATGGATACAGAGTTCCCTTAATTCTGTCATGCCGGACAGATCCATATTTCCCGAAATGCCGCAACTATCCAGCTCCAGTTCCTCAAGGTGAATTAAATTTCCCAGAAATCCACCGTCTCCAAATCGTGACAATTTCAATTTTTTAAGCTGGGTCAGACCACTGATATCCGGTTCAGTGCAGTTATATGGAAGCTCCAGAGACAGTTCCGTAAGGTTCGTCAGCGCGGATACTCCGTCCATATCCTTAAGTTCCATGCAGTCAGTGATTTCCAGCTTCTCCAGCCCTTGCGCCTGCTCTATGCCGGCCAGGGAAATCAGGCTGCCTTCTACAATGGAAAGGCTCTTTAAGCTGTCCATGGATTTTAGGAAATCCAGCACCTTAAGCTTTTCACTGCCCAGGGAAAGCTCCTCAAGTCCGCTGATTTTTCCAAACATGGAAAAATCCAAAAGATTGTCAAAATCTTCCAGTTCCAGTTTCTTTAATTTTGTCAGATTCAATATCTGCTTTACGTCCGAGAGCTTCGATCTCTCAATATGCAAAGACTGTAAACCGGAAAACATTTCCAGACCGTCTAAAGAATCAACACTGGAATTGAAACGCAGTTCCTTTATCCGGGAAGGGTCCTTCACAATTGCCGCAGCCTCCTGCGGACTGTCAAAATATCCCCCGATGCTTTCCAGATTAAGGCCCTCAAAATTTTCTGCCGTAAAGTTTGTCCTCATATCTATCTTTTTCAGGCCCGTAAAAAGAGGCAGGCATTCCCTGCCAAGGTCTGATTCCCAGGAAAAGGGTATCCAGTTAAGCTCCGCTCCTTCCATCATGGGATCGTCAAAACTATATCCTATCAGCTTGACATCTTCGTCCATGCCGCCTATGTACTTCATTTCCAGCCATTTCACCTTCCCCAGGTCCTCCGCTGATACCTCTTCCATGGAACAGTCAAAGATAAGCGCCGCCAGCTCTCCTAAATTGCCTGTCAGGGTGACTTCCCCCGGTTCTTCTTCCCATAAAGCTGCACTCTGTCCTATATCCTGGCTGTAAAAATCCACATTATACTGGGATTGTGTTCTCACCGCCGGATTATTATCCATTTTCCATCTATCAAAGACAGCAGGCCCCCTTGAGAGTAAAGTTACCGCCACCCCCACTGCGCCTACAAGCAACACTCTTTTCCATCCGTAATATTCCCAGCCTGTATTTTTATCTGTCCGCACCTCTTTAGGGATCTGAGGACTGTTTCCCCGGTTAAAATACGCCTGTTCCTTATCCCACTCAATCGCATACTGGGAATTGCAATACTCACAGACCGCCATTTTGGGATTTTTCTGGTCAATGCTTAGCTTCGCCCCACAGGATGGGCACTGTAATTCTTCAATTTTCATCCGGCTCCTCCTTTTGTTCCCCATAAGCCGGCCCGCTTTTGGACCGGCTTATTGTATGAAAGGCTGCATACCCTATGTATACAGCCTTCTCTGAATCAAATATGTTTATTTTTTTTGCAGGAAATCAGGAATCTTAAGCGGCCGTTCCGCTACATTGCTCCTTAAATCGCCAGGGGCATTGATCCCTGTGATTGGCCTGTGAGGAACTGCTGCGGCCGGGGTTGTGCTGCCCTGCATGGTGCCTGCATCGGCATTTCCCGTTCCTGCAGGTCTCAATGAAATATTCGGTGTGACCGGTTTATATTTCCCTGAAAATGTACTATACGGAGAAGATTTGCTGCTTGGAAGGGTAGCGTCCTCAAGTCCGGTGGCAATAACCGTAATCCGGCAGCTATCGCTGTGAGACTCGTCATACATGGCACCGAAGATAATGTTGACCTCATCCCCTGCCAGTTCCTGTACATAACTGGCTGCATCGGAGGCATCCGCCAGTGTAATATCGCCGGATACATTGATAATCACGTGGCTTGCACCGGAAATGGTAGTCTCTAACAGAGGGCTTTCCACGGCCATCTTTACTGCTTCGCTGGCCTTGTCGTCGCCCTTGCCGTCGCCAATTCCGATATGCGCAATCCCCTTGTCCTTCATAACTGTCTGGACGTCTGCAAAGTCCAGATTGATTACCGCCGGCACATTGATCAGATCCGTAATTCCCTGAACCGCCTGCTGGAGCACTTCATCCGCTTTCTTAAGGGCATCCGGCATGGTCGTACGCCTGTCCACGATTTCCAGCAGTTTATCATTGGGGATAACGATCAGTGTATCTACATTATCCTTGATCCTTTCAATTCCGTTTAAAGCGTTTACCATACGGGCTTTTGCTTCAAAGCGGAAAGGTTTTGTCACCACGCCCACCGTAAGGATCCCCATGTCCTTGGCAAGCTTGGCTACCACAGGAGCAGCTCCGGTTCCTGTCCCGCCTCCCATACCGCAGGTCACGAACACCATATCCGCCCCTTTTAAGGCCGCAGCAATCTCCTCGCTGCTTTCCTCGGCGGCTTTCTCACCGATTTCCGGCTTTGCACCGGCTCCAAGTCCCTTGGTCAGCTTCTCACCGATCTGTAGAAGCTTGGGCGCCCTGCAAAGCTGCAACGCCTGTTTATCTGTATTGATACCGATAAATTCAACACCGGTAATGTTTTCGTCCACCATTCTATTAACAGCATTATTACCTGCGCCGCCTACCCCGATCACAATAATCTTAGCAGCAGATTCAGCATCGTTAGTCTTAATTTCCAGCAAAGGTACTTCCTCCTTATCATTCACGCGTCATACCACCTTTGACGCAGCATTACATATCCATCCATGAAACTCATATAGACTATCATATAATTTTTTCCCCGAATTATCAACTACAAATTTCATTTTTTTTCCGGCTCCGAAGGCTTGTCCGGTTCAAAGGAAATATTTTTTGTTTCTTCGGTATAATTTTCCATTTTCAGGGTACCGGTTTTGCCTTCTAAGCTGGGCAGTACGTCCTGTAGTCTCATGACTTTCTCGTCAAGATTCTCCCCTGTTCCAAGGGACGCCTTTATCCCTTCAAAATATAAGGTCAGGGAATCGTCGCTTCCGAAATATATCCTGTCCACCGACAGATTATATTTATTGACAAGCTGGGTAATGCTTAGGATATCCTTAAAAATGCCCTCGTCCTCCACCGGAAGGGGTTCATATAAAATCACATGGTCAAATGCGAGCCCTGTCACCATGGGAATTCCCGGCGTCTTTTCCTTAGAGCTCTCCACTACAATACCGTCCTTGTCAAAATACATATATCTTTCAAGATGCTCCACATATCCCGCCAGCGTCTTCTCATAAACTTCTATTTTAACTGCATGGGGATCCACCACGGAGACATCCATTTTTTCTATAAAAGGAACGCCTACAATACTCTTGTCCTTATATTTCAAAGATAAAAGAAGGGAATTATTGCCATAACGCCCTTCCATTACCATATCCATAATTTCTTCATTGGTATAATGGACATTTCCCTCTACATACACCGTTGTCACCGTATAATTTGTGATGATATAGACATAGGCCGATATAAGGGCCGCCGCCAGCATGAAAGCCATGCTCCCTATAATAAGCAGGCTCTTGTGGTTAGCGATATACTCCCCCACACTGGCCTTTTCCCTGCTCTCCTTTTCCTTTACCGGCACCCTGTTTATTTTTTTGATCTGTTTTTTCTTTTTTTGTTTTTTCTTAGCCATCTTATTCCCATGCATATTGCAGAATACACCGATATAACTCTATGCAGCCTGCCTGCGCCTATCCGGTTCGGATATCTGCTCCAAGATTTCTGTAGTCCCGGCAGATGTCCTCATATCCCCGCTCAATAAAATGGCGGTTCTTTACAACAGTTTCCCCAAGAGCCATACAGCCTGCAATGACCAGTCCGGCGCCTCCCCTTAATTCCCGTGCCGTCACCTCACAGCCAAGGAGACTGTCTACGCCTATCACTACTGCCTGTCTTTTCCCCTGCTGTTCAATGCAGGCGCCCATTTTTTCGAGCTGCCCTATAATATGGAAGCGGTCCTCAAAGATTGCCTCCTCTATCACGCTGACTCCCTGGGCCGTAGTAAGGACTGCCATAAGGGGAGACTGCATGTCGGTGGGAAATCCTGGATAGATCTCCGTTTTCAGATAGGGCACTGCCCTCCTGTGTTCATCTGCGATCACATGAATCCCTTCACTGGTAACATGAATCTGTGCGCCGATTTCCTCTGCTGCCTGGATCATGCTACGCATCTGGGCCGTAGGCGCGTCTTCCAGAAAGATATTTCCTCCCGTGCCTATAACACTAAAAAGGTAAGTGCCCGCCACAATGCGGTCAGCCGGGATACGGAATTTAATCCCGTGAAGCCCATGGCCTCCCTGTATGATCAGGACGGAGCCTCCAATGCCCTCTATCACAGCCCCTGCATCTCTTAAGAATTCGCACAAAGTGACAATTTCCGGTTCCTTTGCCGCATTCTGGAGTACTGTCACCCCTTTTGCCATGACACCGGCCAGAATCACATTCTCAGTAGCTCCCACACTGGAAATGGGAAATCTTATCACAGTGCCCTCCATCTTTTTTTCTGTCCGTGCCGTAAAGCAGCCTTCCTTTTCATAGATTGCCACTCCCATTTTCCTAAGTGCATTTAAATGCATGTCAATGGGCCGCTCCCCGATCACACAGCCGCCAGGATATGCCATCGTCACCTCACCTGTCCGGCCCAGCATGGCCCCCAGCAAAGTGATGGACGAACGCATCCCCGTGACATTGTCGCCAGACATGGTGTCATGGGATATATTCCTGGCGTCGATCGTAAGCGTGCTTTCCGCCCAGCCCACCCTGCATCCTATGCTCTCCAAAAGCTGCTGCATATGATATACGTCTGAAATGCGGGGACAGTTTTCTATGATACAGACATCCTGTATCAAAAGAGCGGCTGCCATTACCGGCAGCACAGCATTCTTGGAACCCTGTATTTTCGTTTCTCCAAAAAGTGCATTTCCTCCACGGATATGAATAGCATCCAAATTTTCACCTTCTGCCTTCCGGATAAAAATAGACCTATTCTACTATATGTAATGGAAGGAAAAAAGCACCTTGTACTATAAATCTTTAAACCGTATGCCCCTGCCCACGCTTAGGACCAGCCCGATCTCCATCAAAAGGAACAGCACTGATGAGCCTCCATAGCTGATAAAGGGAAGGGAAATACCCGTATTGGGAATGGTGTTCGTCACCACCGCCACATTTAAGATGACCTGGATTGCAATATGGCCCATGACCCCTACCACTAAAAGGGCACCGAACAGATCCGGCGCATTGTTTGCAATCACCATAAACCGCCATATCAGCAGAAGGAACATAAGCATGATAGAGATTGCACCGAATAATCCAAGTTCCTCACAGATAATGGAAAAGATCATATCGTTCTGGGCTTCCGGCAGAAACCCCAGCTTTTGCATACTCTGGCCCAGTCCTTTTCCCAGAATCCCTCCGGAACCTATGGCATACAGTGCCTGCAAGGTCTGGAATCCCTTTCCGCTGGCGTAGGCTTCCGGATTAAGCCAGGCTAAAATACGTGTTGACCGGACCCCTTCAATACTCCCTGCCTCATTCAGTTTTAAAATTACAAAAACCGCTATCGCGCAGATCACAGTGCCCCCCAGCCCCAGCGCCACAAAACGCCTGTAATCGGGCGTGGACACAAACAGCATCAGTACTCCTATCCCCAAAATAATGATAGCTGAACTCATGTTCTCCGTGATCTGCCATACCATAAGGCTTATAGGGACCGGCACAAAAAGTACCGTTATAAATCCCTTACCCGTCCGTATCTTCCGTCCCATCCGGCAGATAAGGCTTGCCAGAAACAGAATGACCGCCAGCTTTGCAACCTCCGCAGGCTGGATGGAAATCCCGGCAACTTTCAGCCATCTCTTGGCGCCGTTTGCCTCCACACCGAAGGGGATGATCAGCAGAATCAAAATAATTGAAACAATATATCCCAGCATGGCAAAGCGTTCCCAGAAATGATAAGGGATGTTGGCAACCACGATCATAGCCGCCAGCCCTACCACAGTAGCGCCTGCCTGCTTCTTTAAAAAGAATGCCGGGTCCGGATTTTCCATAAGGCTTCCGTCATAGGAACTGCTGGAATAAAGTATTACCAGACCAAACGCAAGGAGAAATAACACTATAAACAGCAGCGTGTAGTCAAAAAATGTCTCCTGCTGCGCTTTGGATCGTCTTCCCTGATTGTTTCCGTATCTTCTTTCCGCCACAATCACTAAACTCCAATCTTTTCTACTAACTCTTTAAACATCTTCCCCCGAACTTCATAATTTGGGAACATTCCCCAGCTTGCACAGGCCGGTGAGAGAAGCACAGCGTCTCCGGGCCGGGCCTGTTCCAGGCAGCGGGCAAATGCCTCCTCAAAAGTATCCGCCAGAATAATATTGGAAACCCCATGGGTCTTTGCGCAGTCTGCAATCTTTTCCCTGGTCTGCCCGATCAGCACCAGCGCTTTCACCTTCCCGTCAAAGGCTTCGATCCATTCATCATAGCTGCTCTGCTTATCATAGCCGCCCCCGATCAGGACTGTGGGCCTTTCCATTGCCCGTATTCCCTGGATTGCTGCATCAGGGTTGGTGGCCTTTGAGTCATTGTAAAAGTCCACTCCGCCTTTTGAGGCCACAAACTCGATCCTGTGTTCCACCGCTTTGAAATCCCTTACCACCTTAAGAATCGTTTCCATGGGCACTTCCATGGCTCTGGAAATGGCAATGGCCGCCATCACATTCTCCACGTTGCACATTCCTACCAGATTCATATCGTGGATATTCATGAGCCTGTGCACCTTTCTGTGCCCCTGTTCTTTACAGGCCAGATAAATCTCCTCTCCCTCCAGATAAATCCCCTCATCGAGAACTCTTTTTGAGGAAAAGAATACCACCTCTGCCGGACACCTGTCTGCAAATCCCCTGGTGTAGGCATCCTCGTAATTGAGCACGCATACATCTTTATCCGTCTGGTATCTGGCAATAGCCTCTTTGGTCCTGACATAGCATTCCATAGTATGGTGGCGGTTTAAATGATCCGGCGTGATATTTAAAATAGCGGACACCTGGGGGTGGAAAGTGTGTATGGTTTCCAACTGGAAGCTGCTGATTTCCGCAGCCGTCACAGAATTTTCCTTCATGGAAAGAACTTCCCCGGTATAAGGGTTGCCGATATTCCCCACCACAAACACTGATTCATAAAAGGCTCCCAGAATCTCCCCCACAAGGGTGGTGGTGGTGGTCTTCCCATTGGTTCCCGTTATGGCCGCCACCTTCCCTTTCCCGAAAGTGTACGCCAGCTCGATCTCTCCCCATATGGGAATGTTCCAAGCCCTGTACTCCTCTAACATGGGAGCATCCACCGGAACCCCGGGGCTGATCACCACAAGAGCAAATTCTTTCTTTTCCTGCTCCGGGATTTCCCCGATCCGTACCTTCAGCCCAGGTATGGGCCCGGCCTTTTCTTCCACTTCTCGCGCATGCAGCTTATCATTGCCGTCAAAGAGCACCGGATAAGCGCCTACGGCCCCTAAAAGGGCTGCCGCCCCAATGCCGCTTTTGCCGCTCCCTATTACCAGAACTTTTCTATTTTGTAGATCCATTTTTTCTTTTTACCTCTTTTCCCCGGAATCCGTCCAAGCCTCTCCGGCGCCTGACTGCTGCCAGCACTTCCTAACAAACGCTGCCACGCTCCGCGAGACAGCTTATTGTAATAAAATATGTTTTAAGCGCCCTCTGGGAGATAGCTAGGAAATACCAAGCAGGGCAAGCAGGCAGAGCACCGCCGTGACAATGGAAAACACTGCCACCACCTTTGTCTCCTTCCACCCGCACAGTTCAAAGTGATGGTGCAGAGGGGCCATTTTAAAGATCCGCCTGCCTCCGCTTACCTTATAATAAACCACCTGTATGATGACCGACAAAACCTCGGCCACATAAATAAATCCCACAATGGGCAGATACAGCGGCATCTGCATCATATACGCGCTGGCCGCAACAAATCCCCCAAGGGCCAGGGAACCTGTGTCCCCCATAAACACACTGGCAGGGTGCACATTAAACAGTAAGAACCCCAGCAGCGCCCCTGTCACCCCGCAGGTAATGGGTGCAATGCCGGCCCCCAGCCCCACAGCCGCCACCGTAAAGAACGTGGATATCATGACCGTTACGCTGCTTGCAAGACCGTCCAGGCCGTCGGTAAAGTTGACGCCGTTCACGGTCCCTGTCACCGCCACAAACATAAGGGGCAGATTCAGCCAGCCAAAGTCCACATAGTATCCCTTCATAAAAGGAATGCGCATGGACAGTGAAACGGATGTGGCATGAACCAGATAATAGGCAAACACCCCTGTCACCACAAGCTGGAGGAACATTTTCTGTAAGGGCTTAAGCCCCATGGAACGCCTCAGCACTACCTTAATATAATCATCCAGAAATCCAATCAGCCCGAACCCCAGCGTAAGGAACAGAACCGGAGCGATTTTTGGATAGTCCTTCACATATAGAACAGATGTAACTGCCACACTGACCATGATCAGGATACCGCCCATGGTGGGCGTACCCGACTTTTTCAAATGGGTGCTGGGCCCGTCGTCCCTGACGGTCTGCCCCACCTTCAGTCTCCTTAAAAAAGGAATGACAAAGGGGCCTAAAACTGCGCTCAGCCCAAAAGATATCAGTATAGGCACTACAATAAAGCTGCCTTTCATCGCCTGCACCTCTCAATTATAATCCATTTTTTCCAAATAAGGAAGAATATTTTCAAAAAGCTGTCTGACCACGGGAGCCGCCACCTGTCCCCCGTAATAAACGCCCTGGGGATTATGGATAATGACAAGGGCAAGAACCTGGGGATCATCTGCCGGGGCAAAGCCCAGAAAGGAAGCAATATATCTTCCGCTTCCCCTTGGCAGGGTCTGGCTGGTGGCTGTTTTTCCTCCCACCCTGGCCCCTTCCACGTATCCGTTTTTGCCGGAGCCGTTCTCCACCACCTGCTCTAAAATCATCCGCATGGTGGCAGAGGTTTCTTCTGATACAATATGCTCTGTTACCGGATAAGAGAACCGCTTAATCTGTGTTCCGTCCCTGTTTGCCGTCTTTACCGCAAAATGGGGTGTGATCCGGTTGCCCCCGTTGATGATGGATGCGGCCGTGGCAGCAAGCTGTATGGGGGTAATCTGGAAAGACTGGCCGAAGGATACGGTAGCCAGCTCCACTGCCTTCATATCCTCCATTTTATGCATGATCGTCCCTGCCTCCCCTGGAAGGTCCACTCCCGTCTTATTTAAAAGTCCGAAACTTTCAAAATAATAGTAGTACTTTTCCACCCCCAGCCGCAGTCCTACCGTAATAAACACCGGGTTACAGGTGTTCACGGATATAGTCTGCCCGGATACCGTAAAGATCCGCCCGCTCTATTCCCTCCTTTCCCCGAAAAATTTCTGCCGGATCCGCGGCCCGCTTATCCATCCACAGAATAAGTGTTCCATCCCTGTGTACCTCAATATGGTCTGTCCCTCTTAACAGCTCCATGACCAGCGCCTTTTGCATAAGGCTTTCCTTTTCCAGTTCTTCTTTTATCTTCCTGATGCGCATCTCATAACTATTATATTGTTCTTCCTCATCCTTTATGCCGTTTATTTTATCCAAAAGGGCTTTCATTTGTCCCGAAATATCTCCATGAACTCTTTTAAAATCCTCGTCGGAAATAACTGCCCCAAGAAGTTTTTCCACCAGTACATCCTTTTTAGCCGCCAGCTTCTTATATTCCTTCTCCCAGGCCGCCAGATACGCCTGACTGCTTTTTGGGGCCAGGGCTTTTTGGGCAGTCCGCACCGCATCTTTCGCCAGCTCTCTCCATTCTTCCCGACTAAATACTTCCTCTCCTCCAAAAGCTTCCCCGATCCCCCGCAGAATCCCATCTTCTGTCAGATGGATATTGCCGCACCCTGTCCCGCTTTTTTCTTTATCCCTTCCTCCGGAGAGAAAAGTTGAGCACTTCCACACCGTCCGCTGCCCTTCTTTGGAACGCTGCAGGGTTCTGTAATAAGGCTTCCCACACTCTGCACACACCAGCTTACGGCTTAAGGGATATTTCCCTTTCATCAGGGCTTTTCCCCACGCCCCTGCCGTCTGGCTTTTCTCCTCCTCCGCTTCTTCCCGTTGCTTTTTCCCTGTCACTTTCCCTGAGGAATTCCTGCAGGGACTTTTCCCTGCTCTTTCCTGTAAAAGCCGGATGACTTCCTGCTGATATTCCTTTGAGACAATGGGTGGCAGGGCATTTTCCATTACGATCCAGCGCTCCTTTGGCACCTCCACATACTTTTTCCTGTCAAAATCATAGGTTTTCTTATTGAGTATCATGGTTCCGTGTGCCCGCGGGGTATACAGCATCTTCCGCCACTGGACTTCCGAAATCTTATTCCCCCTTCTGCCCCTTGCCCCAAGTTCATAAAGGATGTTGCTTATGGAATAAAATCCTTTCCCCTCCTTTGCAAGGGTAAAGGCCGTCCGGTAATATTCTGCCTCCTGCTCATTGATTTCATATACATCCCTTGCGGTCTTGTTCCAGCCAAACATCTCACAGGTGATATTACAGCCGCTTTTCTTCTCCTGCCTGCGTCTGTGGGCATTTTTGATCTTCTTGGACAGCTCCCGGCTGAAATCCTCCGCCAGTATGGCCTTGATTCCCGAAATCAGATTGTCATCCGGCGTATAAAATTTTCCTTCTATATATAAGTAGAGTCTCAGTCCGTTTTCTGTCAGCCTGCTTAAGAAAAAATACCAGTCCCTTGCACAGCGGGTCAGCCTGTCAATGGACTTAATCATGACAATATCAAAACGGTCCTTCTCCATATCTGAAAGAAGCCTCTGGTACTCCCCTCTTTTATAAGCCACCGTCCCTGTCTCGGACTCTATGTACTGCTCCGCAATATGCCATCCCATCTTTAGGGCAAGCTCCCGGCTCTCTGCCACCTGGGAGGCAAGGGCATTTTTCTGGCTTTCCTCCTCCGTACTGCACCTGTTATAGATTCCTACCCGCTCCATCTATCTTCCCCTCATCTTTTCCTGTTCGATTATCCTTTTCATATGTATCTTCTCCCCATCGCTGATCAGCCCTCTCTGACCAAGCAGGTCCGGCACATGCAGAAGAATCTGCTGCTTTAGGTCCGCCTTATTGCTGTCCCATGTTCTCTTTTCCATATCAGATATCCCGTGTTTTTTCTTAACTCCAATATATTCTTCTCATATTCCGCAAATTCCAGAAAAAATATTATTGACTTTAACGCTTTAAAGCTGTATAATCTGATACGCAGTGATTTATTCACCGCAATATTTTATGGGAGGAAACCATTATGAAAAAAGCACTTGTATTACTTTTAACTGTAGCCATGGCAGGTACTCTTGCAGCCTGCGGCGGTTCCGGAAAAGACACCGGCGAAAGTCAGGAAGCCGCTCCTGCCGTTGAAGCAGAAGCGCCTGCTGAAAGCGAAGCCGATGCGCCCGCCGCTGAAGCAGAGGCCCCCGCGGAAACTGACTCTGACGCTTCTTACACCATCGGTATCTGCCAGTTGGTGCAGCACGAGGCTCTTGACACGGCAACCCAGGGATTTAAGGATGCCCTGACCGAAGTCTTAGGGGACAAGGTGACCTTTGATGAGCAGAACGCACAGGGAGATGCCAATACCTGTTCCACCATCATCAACGGCTTCGTATCTTCCAATGTGGATTTAATTCTTGCAAACGCGACCCCTGCTTTACAGGCTGCCGCTGCCGGGACCAATGAGATCCCTATTCTTGGAACTTCCGTAACCGAATACGGGGTTGCCCTTGAAATCCCAGACTTTAACGGTACTGTAGGGGGAAATATCTCCGGTACATCTGACTTAGCTCCCCTTGACGGGCAGGCAGATATGCTTCAGGAACTGTTCCCCGACGCTAAAAACATCGGCCTGTTATACTGCTCCGCAGAAGCAAATTCCCAGTATCAGGTAGACACCATCAAAACGTTTCTGGAAGAAAAAGGTTATACCTGTGAATACTATGCCTTCTCAGACTCCAATGACCTTTCTTCTGTTGTGACAAGCGCAGTAAGCGCGGTTGATGTTATCTACGTTCCTACTGATAACACAGCAGCTTCCAACGCCGAACTGATCAACAATATCTGTCTCCCTGCCCAGATACCTGTTATCGCAGGGGAAGAAGGCATTTGTGCAGGATGCGGCGTGGCAACTTTATCCATCAGCTACTATGATATCGGTGTTGCTACCGGAAAGATGGCTGTCAAAATCCTTACAGAGGGCGCAGACATCTCCACCATGCCCGTTGAATATGCACCCCAGTTTGTTAAGAAATACAATGCCGCAAACTGTGAGGCGTTAAATATTACAGTGCCTGACGGTTACGTTGCAATCGGCGAATAATCTTAATAAGCGCCAACAGCGGGAGAAATCTTTTCTCTCGCTGCTTTTTCATCACGCAATTTTTTGGAGGATATCAATGAACATCACACATTTACTGAACGCAATGCCGGGAACCATCGCCCAGGGGCTGATCTGGGGCATTACGGCCATCGGCATTTATATTACATACCGGATTCTCGATTTTGCTGACCTTACCGTTGACGGTTCCCTATGTACCGGGGGCGCTGTCTGCATCGTAATGATGCTCTCCGGCCATAATGTTTTCGTTTCCATGTTTGTGGCTTCCTTAGCAGGTATGCTGACAGGATTAGCTACCGGACTTTTCCATACCTTTATGGGTATTCCCCCTATTTTGTCCGGTATTCTGACACAGCTTGGTCTTTACTCTGTCAACCTTGAGATCATGGGCAAAGCAAACCAGGCGATTAATGTTGATAAATACGACCTTTTGGTTTCTTTACGATATATTAAAAATGTTCCTCTCTTTAAAAATACAATTTTTATTGTAGCCGCAGCTACCGTACTTCTGGTATTGATCCTGTACTGGTTCTTCGGAACGGAACTGGGCTGCTCCCTGCGGGCTACAGGCTGTAACAGCAGCATGTCAAGGGCGCAGGGCATCAACACAAATTTTGCAAAGGTTCTCGCCCTGATGATCTCCAATGGCCTTGTGGGGTTGTCCGGCGCACTGCTGGCACAGTATCAGGGCTTCTCCGACATCAATATGGGACGCGGCGCAATTGTCATCGGCCTTGCGGCAGTTATCATAGGGGAAGCTTTGTTCGGACGGATTTTCCGCAACTTCGGCTTCAAACTCATAGGTGTCGCCCTTGGCTCCATTCTTTACTATATGGTACTGCAGACAGTTATGTTGATGGGCGCAAAACCGGATAACTTAAAGCTGTTCTCCGCCCTTATCGTAGCAATATTCCTCGCCGTTCCTTACTGGAAAGGCAGATATGCACGCAAACCCGCCGTAAAAAAAGGAGGACGCACCAATGCTTGAAATCAAAAACGTTACAAAAGTATTTAATCCCGGCACAATCAACGAAAAACTAGCGCTGGATAATTTTTCCCTGACTTTAGAAGACGGGGATTTCGTTACCGTCATCGGAGGCAACGGCGCAGGCAAGTCCACCATGATGAATGCCATTGCAGGCGCCTGGCCGGTTGATCAGGGGCAGATCCTTATTGACAAGATAGATGTCACCAGACTTCCCGAACATAAGCGCGCCAAATTCCTTGGCCGGGTATTCCAGGATCCCATGACCGGAACCGCCGCTACCATGGGCATTGAGGAAAACCTTGCCCTTGCCAGACGCCGGGGAAGCCGCCGCACGCTACGCATCGGCATCACCAAGAAAGAGCGGGAAGAATACAGGGAATTGTTAAAGATACTGGGGCTTGGGCTGGAAAACCGGCTTACCACAAAGGTGGGCCTTCTCTCTGGCGGACAGCGGCAGGCATTGACCCTGCTGATGGCCTCCCTGCAAAAGCCAAAGCTTCTGCTCTTAGATGAGCACACCGCCGCACTGGACCCAAAGACTGCAGCAAAGGTTCTGGAAACCACTGAATATATTGTCAGCAAAGACCACTTAACGACCCTGATGATCACCCACAATATGAAGGATGCCATCACCCACGGAAACCGTCTGATCATGCTGATGGATGGAAAAATCATTCTGGATATCAAGGGAGAGGAAAAGAAAAAACTTACTGTCTCCGACTTACTGCGCAAGTTTGAGGAAGCCAGTGGGGAAGCTTTTGCCGATGACAAGGCGATTTTAGGATAACAGGCAGTATTCCGGAGAATGCAAAGCAGGACTTGGGACGGCGAACCTAAAACGCCCCCCCAGGGCAGGGTATTGGATGTGATTTTGATGTGATTTACATGAACACCGGGTTACAGCTATTCATGGTGGCCTGGATGAAATTTTCCGCCCCATGTCCGGTGGTTTTGTGGCACCGTATCCTCCGGTCTTCCACCATAATATAGCCCGGACAGCTAAACTGGTCCTGGGTCGTCACTACGCCGCCCTCCAGCCCGGCCGCGGCTGTGATGATCTTAAAGGTGGAGCCCGGCTCATAGGTGTCACTAATACAGCCGTTGCGCCACATCTGGTTCAGCAGTTCCTGTTTTTTTTCTTCTGTAAGGTTTTGTGTGCTAGCATCTTCCGGCAGGTCGTAAGGATGGTTTAAGTCAAATTCCGGCACATCCGCCATAGCCATAATTTCCCCGTTCTGGGGATTCATCACCAGAATGGACACCCGCTCTGCCTGTTTTGTCTCCATTACCTGTCTGGCGAGCTGGGTGGCGTAACTCTGGATATTCATGTCCAGACTGATATAAAGGTCATTTCCCGGCACAGGGTCAATTCTCTGCTCTCCTGCAGCGTCAATCTCCACTCCTCTGGCATCAGTAATGGTAAGAATGGTTCCCTCCTGCCCCTTCAAGTACTCTTCGTATTTTACCTCAAGCCCTATGATCCCCTGATTGTCTCCTCCAGTAAAGCCTAGTACCTTGGAGGCAAGGCTGTCGTAAGGATAATAGCGTTTGTAGTCTTCATCCACCTTCACTCCTTCCAGATTGTAGGCCCGTATGGCATCCCCTTTTTCCTTATCCACATTGCTTTTGATCCTCTCTATGGAGGAATACTTCTCCACCCTTTTTCTCACATACTCCTCGGAAAGATCAAGCTCCCTGCTTAATACCTCCACGATTCTGTCCGGTTCTTTGATCTGGTTATGTATCACTGAAATGGTACAGACAGTTTTATTGTCTGCAATCACCGTCCCGTTTGCATCCAGTATCCTCCCCCGGGCCGCTTTAATGCTCCGCTCCCTCTCGTGGAGATCCTGGGCCATTTGCGAATAATGGTCCGACTGGACTACCATCAGATACACCAGCCTTCCTATTAAAATCAAAAACAGCACAAGACATGCGAAAAATATGACAACGACTTTTTTTCTGTTGCTGGTTTTATTTTTAATCATAAAAACCCCATAGAAAAGGTATTGTTATAATTTATTACCCTTTCCATGAGGTTATTCGTTTAAAATCTATTTACTGCTGTGTTTCCGGTGAAGGCGAAGGACTTGCCTCCGGTCCCGCACTCATACCGCCCTCAAAACTTCCCCCTAGGACTGCTCCTGTGACAGGATCCACAAAGGCACCCGTGGAAGGATCCACCGCATATCCGGTTTCCGGATCTATGGGAAAGCTTTTCCATACCGGTTCTGCTGGCGTCTGTACATCTTCCCCTCCCTCTCCTTCTGCTCCTTCTTCTGTGGCTTCATCAGGGTTTTCCCCTTCCGGCGTTCCATCTTCGCCTTCCGGCTCCTGCCCTGTCACGGGAGGCGTCATGATCTCAATCTGTAAAGCTTCCAGTTCTTCCCGCTCTTTGTCGGAAAGTTCCTCTGTCATGAAAATCCCTTTGTAGGGAAGGACTTCCGTTAAAATACTTCTCACGATCCTTGTGGCAAATTTGGCATCGTCCATGATGGAACCGGGCACGTTGGGCCTGTCCACCACCACATAAATGGCAATCTGGGGATTATCCGCAGGGGCATACCCCATAAAGGACACCACATATTCCCTGTTGCCTCTGGGCAGCGTCTCCGCTGTCCCTGTTTTTCCGCCAATCATATAGCCGGCAGGCCTTGCCGTATGGCCCGTGCCGTTTTCTCCCGACACTACCAGATTGCACATTTCCCGCACTTTGGCGGAAGTGGTCTCGGAAATCGTCTGTTTCAGCACTCTCGGCTCTATGTTCTGTACAGTAGCCCCGGATGGGCTTACAATTTTTTTGACTATATGAGGCTCATAATAATAGCCGCCGTTGATCAGGGAACAAAATGCCGTGATCATCTGGATCATAGTGGCATTATACCCCTGACCGAAGCTGTTGGTGGCAAGGTCTGTCGGCCCCATGGTGTTTTCATTAAAGATAAGGGATGCCGTCCTGGCCTCACCTGCAAGATCTATATTGGTCTTTAATCCCAGATTAAAAATATGCTGGAATTCTGTAAAGGTAGAAATCCCTGTGGCCATTGCCACATACATCATATTCACGTTACAGGAGCGTTCTATCCCTTCCGCTACAGACAGAGCGCCATCCCCGTATATGTTATGGCACTTGATATCGTGATCTCCCACATGGAGTTTTCCCTCACAGTTATACTTCTCATTTCCCGTAATGCTTCCGCTCTCAATGCCTGCCGCCACCGTAAAGGGCTTGGAAACGGAACCCGGTTCATAGGTGTCGTTGATGCAGTAATTTTTCCAGAGTGCATTCAAATGCCTGTAAAACAAATCAGAGTCATCATTCAGCCTGCTTACATTTTCTGCATTGATATATTCCCCGGTAACTTTCCCGTCCTCGTCTATATAGGGCATCCCCAGCATACTATCTGTATTTCTGGGATTATTCAGGTCATATACGGGATAACTTGCCATTGCAAGGATCTCCCCACTGTTCACATCCATAATGATACATCCCGTGTTCCGGGAGCCGTTCCCCTCATGGGCATTGTCCTTATATTCCTCGTCAAATTTTTTAAGGTGCTTTTCGACAATGTTCTGGATGTTAATATCAATAGTGGTGACAATGCTGTTGCCGTCCTGGGCCGGTATAGTAGTTCTCTCTAAATTGGAATCATTGTTAAGATACCCATACTCTCTCCCCGGCGTCCCGGAGAGCACATCATTATAGTATTCTTCCAGCCCGTAGGAACCTACATTGTCGCTGGTGGTAAAGCCTATCACATCGCATGCAAGGGTATTTCCCGGATAAGTTCTTTTGTACTCTTCCTCAAACCAGATCCCCTTGATCAGTGAGTCTTCTTCATTCTGCATAGCCAGAAAGCCTTCTATCTGCTCATATTCCAGCCGTTTTGCCAAAACCTTATAGCGGGATACCATCTTGTTCTCCGCTATATACGTGCGCACATCTCCCGTATCGATTCCAAGCTGGCTTCTTAGGGCTTCAAGGGTAGGTTCCAAATATTCTTCCTTTTCCGATATGGCAACTGCGTCCAGAATCACATTGTACACCTTCTCGCTGGTAGCCAAAATACTTCCGTTAGAATCCAGTATAGACCCTCTCCTGTAAGGAAGGGTCTTACTGTCGTATCTCTGCTGGGAAAGAACCTGTTTTTTGTACTGCTCACCATTGTCTCTTGTGATGGCAAACAGCCGGTAAGTAAGTCCTATGAAAACCAGCAATATCATCAGGAACATTACGATCAGTTTCTTCTGCATTTTAATTGTAAACTTACTTTGTCTCTTTTTGTTATTCAATCCTCACACCTGCTTTATTCGGGGATGTCACCTGTCTGCCTTACATAATCGCTCCCTTCTCCGCTGAAGGTTATAATCTGGCCTTCCTTAGCATACTGCATACCCAGTTCCTGGATCGCTACCCGCTTTACCTCTTCCAGATCCACATTGCTTGTTATCCTGCTGTAGTTCTCATCATTATCAAGCTTCATCTCATTGAGCTGGCTTTCCAGCGCTGAAATATGCTTTATGCTGTTGGTAATGTCTGACTGGAGGGTCAGATACCATGTCAGTATGAAAGCTGCTGCCACCATAGCTACCGCCATGGAAAGCACGGTGGCAATATTCATATGCTTTGCCCGTTCCCTGTTCCTGCGGGTCCTGGCGCTGACTTTTTTTACAGGCATCTGTTCCTGTCTGGGCACTACCTGCAATCTTCTGGCAGTATTTCCCTGCACATAAACATGGTTTCTATATGCAGTTTCTCTCCTTTGTCCTGTGTTTACTGCCATTCGTTTTTTGTCTCCTTAACCAAATTTTTATGCCTTTTCAAAAATCCTCAGCTTTGCGCTTTTTGACCTTGAATTTTCCTTCTGTTCTTCATCTTTCGGCACGATAGGCCTTCCCGTTATCACTTTTCCTTTGCTTACTTTTCCGCAGACACAGACCGGAAATCCCGGCGGACAGGTACATGGGTTGGCTGCCTGTTTAAAGGCGGTCTTCACTATTCTGTCCTCCAGCGAGTGGAAGGTAATAATACACAGCCTCCCCCCCGGATTTAAAAGCTCAATCAGATCTTCCAAAGACTCTTTCAACACCTCCAGTTCCCTGTTACATTCAATGCGGACTGCCTGAAATGTGCGTTTAGAAGGATGTCCTCCCTCCGCTCTCATTCTGGCAGGTATGGCGGCCTTTATGACCTGGTTTAATTCCCCTGTGGTTTCCAAAGGCCCCTTTTGTCTTGCCATCACAATATGTCTGGCTATGTTTTTTGCAAATTTATCTTCTCCGTACTCCTTGATGATGCGGTATAATGTCATCTCATCATAATTATTGATGATATCCCGGGCAGTAAGGCTCTGCCGGTCATCCATCCTCATATCAAGAGGGGCGTCAAACCGATAGGAAAATCCCCTCTCTCCCGTGTCAAGCTGATAAGAGGACACGCCCAGATCAAGTATCATACCATCAATTTTCGTAATGCCGAGGCCGGAAAGAATTTCTTTCGTATTCCGGTAATTGCTTCTCACAATCGTGACCTTGTCTCCAAAAACGGAAAGCCTTTCCCGGGCGGCCAAAATAGCTGCCTCATCCTGGTCAATACCCACCAGCCGTCCGGATTCCCCAAGTTTTCCGGCCACCCGTTCGGAATGACCGCCTCCTCCCAGGGTGCCGTCCACGTAAATGCCGCCGGGCTTAATGCAAAGTCCATCTATTGTTTCTAAAAGCAATACAGATGTGTGCTCAAATGCCATTGCCGCTCCTTAAGAAACTGTCCTGAAATAACTTACCCAATACTCCGCAGGATTTTCAAGCGGCACTATTGGACGATAAAGCCAGGAAATAGGAAAAGTCGTTCAGGGACAGTTCCACCCCTTAAATACCGATTCCAAGCTCTATCATATGTCTGGAAATCTCCTCCATATCCTGATAAGTAATGGTTCCTTCCCATCTGTCCTTACTCCAGATTTCCACACGATTCCCCACTCCCACCAAAACTGCATCCTTTGTGATGTCCGCAAATTCACGCAGTACCGCAGGAAGAAGGATTCTTCCCTGCTTGTCCACTTCCAGGCTGGCTGCGCCGGCTAAGAAGTAACGTGTAAACTGTCTTGCTTCTTTATCTATCATGGGCAGGGAACGCAGCTTCGCTTCAAAGGCCTGCCACTCAGAATTATCGAACACAAACAGACAGCCGTCCATTCCCTTTGTCACCACAAATTCATCGCCTAACGCCTCACGGAACTTGGAAGGAATGATCAGTCTGCCCTTAGCATCTATTGTATGGTTGTATTCACCCATAAACATATGCATCACCCGTTCCAGCTAATCCTGCCTTTGATAAAAATGGCCTGCCACGAAAAGTTTTGGGAAGTATCTACCACTTTCTACCACTTAAGTAACACTGTTCCCCACTTTTCACCACTTCTTGTCCATTCTACCTCATATTATGGGGGAGCGCAAGCAAAAAAAAGCGCCCCGCAGACCTCTGCGAAGCGCATAAACAGCAATTACTTTATTTTATTTCGACCAATAACCATATCTGGTGTGTCGCCCAATCCTACGTCACTATATATTGGTATGAAATTCATTTTACTTTCTTCTAAAAAAATAACTTTTATTCTTCTTTCATTTTCTTGTCTTTCAGCCTTTTTCTGACAATAATGTCACAAATTATCGCCCCCGCCGTCAGAGCTGCGGCCAGCGCCTGGGATACCGGAACGGCAGTATGGGGAATAAAAAGCTGGTCGGTACGGATTCCTTCGATCCACACCCGTCCAAGACCGTATCCCCCCAAATACAAAAGGGCAATCTCCCCCTCAAACTTCTTATGCTTCCAATACAGCAGTATAAGTGCCAAAATCCCAAGATTCCAGAGACTTTCATACAGGAAAGTAGGATGCACCTGAATATAGTTTATCCCCTCCGACATATGCTCCGCGATGGATTCGGAAATATCGCTGCTTCGCACAGCCGCTGCCGGAAGACGCATGGCAAACAGATTGTCCGTATATTCCCCAAACACTTCCCTGTTGGTGAAATTTCCCCATCTTCCAATCGCCTGCCCTAAAATCAGACCGGCCACTCCCGTATCCGCCATCAAAAGTGCATTCTGTTTTTTCACCTTTGCATAGACAAACAAGGTGGCAAAGGCCGCGATCACGCCGCCGTAAATGGCCAGACCGCCCTGCCTGATGTTAAAAATACCCAGCAGGTTATTTTTATACTGGTCAAAGGCAAAAATCACGTAATAAATCCGCGCCCCGATGATGGAAAAGATAACCGCATATATGGCAAAATCCCAATACATGTCAGAGTCCTGCCCTGACTTCTTCGCCACCTTCTCCGCCATCAGTATCCCTGCCAGTACGCCAATCCCTATGATCACGCCGTAAAGTGCAATTTCAAAGCCGAACACCGTAAAACTTTTCGGCACATTCTTAAGATAAATACCCAGATTGGGAAATGCAATATCCATTAATTCCATTTATTATTTATTCTCCTGCAAGACTATACATTAAACCGGAACAAGATCACGTCCCCGTCTTTCACCACGTAGTCTTTTCCTTCCATACCTACCAGACCTTTTTCCCGGGCTGCCGCTAAAGACCCCTGTTCCAGCAGATCCTTATAATTGACAACCTCGGCCTTGATAAAGCCTCTCTCAAAGTCTGTATGTATTTTTCCTGCTGCCTGGGGCGCCCTGGTTCCCAGCTTGATGGTCCATGCCCTTGTCTCATCCTCCCCTGCAGTCAAAAAACTGTGAAGCCCCAGAATACGGTAGCTTGCCTCGATCAGCTTCTCAAGCCCGGACTCCTTAAGCCCCAGATCTTCCAGAAACATTGCCTTTTCCTCTTCATCCAGTTCCGAAATCTCCTGCTCGATCTGGGCACAGATCAGAAATACCTCACTGCCGCTTTCAGCTGCAAAGCTGCGCACCTGTTCCACGCCCTTATTGTCCGCGCCGTCATTGGCAAGGTCATCTTCCCCCACATTGGCTGCAAAAATAACGGGTTTATAGGTGAGAAGATTATAGGAATTCAACAGGGCCAGTTCATCTTCATCCTCTGTCTCATAGTTCCGCGCCAGCTTCCCTTCCTCCAGATGAGCCTTTAAAGCCTCCAGAAGGGCCGCCTCCTTAGCCAGGGATTTGTCCATCCTTGCAGCTTTCCCTGTCTTGGCAATCCTCCGATCTAAAATCTCTATGTCTGAAAAAATCAGCTCTAAATTAATGGTTTCTATATCCCGCAAAGGGCTAATGCTTCCATCCACATGAACCACATTTTCATCCTCAAAGCACCGCACCACATGAACCACTGCGTCCACTTCCCTGATATTGCTCAGGAACTGATTTCCCAGACCTTCCCCTTTAGATGCTCCTTTCACAAGCCCTGCAATATCCACAAATTCAATCACCGCAGGGGTCACTTTTTTAGAATGATACATGTCCCCCAAGAGCTTTAACCGCTCGTCCGGTACTGCCACCACACCCACATTGGGATCAATGGTGCAGAAAGGATAATTGGCAGACTCTGCGCCTGCCTTTGTCAGTGAGTTGAATAGTGTGCTTTTTCCTACGTTGGGCAAGCCTACGATTCCTAGTTTCATTTTTATATATACCTCCTTGAAAACCTTGATTTTATGGGGTTTTCGCCTTTCAAGGCTTTGGTTACGTACCAATTTACGTACCAATCTGAACCATTCAAAATTTCAAAATAGATTTTGAGCCATGCTTGCATGGGCGAAAATATCTATTTGAAATTTTAGTTGGCGAAGCCAACGAGCGAGAAAACGAATGTTTTTGAGCTGCGTGGTTCAAATATTACACAACCTTGAGAGACACCGCAATCATTTCAATTTCCTTATGCCTTTCATCTTCTGTCGTGTAAACATACAGATTCATTGTTATACCAATATTAGAATGTCCAAGTATCGTCTGCAACGTCTTTGATTTCATACCGCCCTCAATACATCTGGTGGCAAATGTATGACACAATACATGCATGGAGAATCTCGGAATCCCTATCTCGTCACACTGTTTAAACAACATAGCGTCAATGGAATTGAACGATACCCCGATTTACTCTTAGGTTCTCCGATCCTCCATTCCCCGGTAGCATGTCGATATTCCATAGAGCGGCTAATCGTCAGGGTACAGTTATCAAAATCAATATCTGATCATTTCAAGCCTGCAAGTTCTCCTGTCCTAAGCCCTGTCTGCAGCAAAAATTTATACTGGTACTCGTATGTATTTCCTACGATTCCTTTTACAAACCTTTTCTGCTGCTCCAGCGTCAGTGCTTCCTTCTTCTGTGTAGGTTTTCCAATATCAGACTTTACCATTCCATTACAGGGCTTTTTCATAATCACATCATTTTGATACGCATAATCAAGCATATTGAACAATGTTATCCTTGCCTGATAAATAGTAGAGGTACGATCTCCTTCATCTATGCCTTTACCATCATTTCTGCCGGGAAATTCAGATTGCTATGCTCGTCCTGATACTGTGAATCTGCCATCCACTGCCTGCACTCTTGCAGTTTGTGGAATAATTTCTGTTTCCGCTGTCCATATTTAGTGGTAAATCTGCCAACATAGAAACAGTCAGACCTTTGGCTTATTCCGACACCAAGTTCCTTTCCTTTTAAGTCTTTTCCCATAGTAAAAGCTCCTTTCTGTCACAGAACAAATTCTGTGACTATCGCGGTGCTCCTCAAATGCCTATGCAAGCATGGCATTTTCATCGCTACGCGCGTAAAAAGAGCCTTAACACCTATGTCAGTATAGCATATCAAGGCTCAAAAGTAAATTAGAGGATTTCTATATTTCCAAGGTGTTACTTAAAAAATGCTCAAACTCTCTACGTTTTACAAGTTTCTTTTTCCCCACATACAGCACAAAACTGCAGCTTGGTATCTTTAATTATTCTTCTATATGATTGATCCCTATATTGGAATATTCAGATGCCTCCTTAATCGTTAAATTGGCTTTCTCCCAAATTGGTACTTTATCTATATTATCATTGCTCATATTTTCAGCGATCCTCCTTCCGGCTGCCCTTTGTGTTATCCGGCTTTCTCCCAGCTATGACAAGAAACCGACCATTTTCCGGTATCCTGCATATCTGTAGGATACCGGTATGGAAAATTCCCACCAGCCCTGCCAACCACCGAATTCCATATCTTATAATTTTATCATAACACTATCCCTCTGAAGGCTACTCTCAGATTTATATAATAAATATCACAAAGATATCTATTTGAAGTATTTCTTTGGAAAGCAGAATCAGATGGTGTACTCTGATCCTGCTTTTGAAATTAAGCACACTCCTTGGTATATAGCAAAACAAATCAGCTAAAATATCTTATCTCTCTTACAGTAACATCAAACAAAACCTGTATCAAAACCACGTTGCTTATAATTAGGGATTCTTTCTGTTCTTTCCCTACACTATCTTTGCAATATAGCTTACACCATTACAGATCATGCACTAAAATAGAAATCTCTTGCTGTTCAACCCCATCTCCCGATACACGCACCTTAATTTTCCCCGCTTCATACCCCGCACGGATAATGGCTAATGCCTTTCCATAATAGGTAGTATGTGTATCACTATAAAAGTTCTCTGCCATATGAGGACGTGCGGAACCTAACGCCTGTAATGTTCCGCTCCCCTCCACCGTTACAGTTATCTTCTGATCCACAGATGATTTGGTCACTCCGTTTTCACCGCACAGATTGATATTCAGATAGCACAAATCCTGCCCATTGGCTTTCATCTCACCTGTTTCCGGTTTTAACTTAATCACAGTCCTTCCCTCTGCTGTTTTTAACATATTCCGGGATAGTTCTTTTCCATATGTATCATATGCCACAGCCTCCAGCTTTCCCGGTACATATATGACCTTTTTGAATACTGCTTTACATTCCTTTATCTTTTTCTTCCCAAGTGAATTACCATTCAGGATAAGTTCGATTCTATCCGCATTGGAATAAACAGTTACCTGTGTCCTTTTACCTTCACAGCCTTCCCACGACCAGCTTTCCACCGTATCCGTATTCCTCCACATAGAAGCAGACTGGAAATCATCCGCATGGATCACAGGAAGCACCCCTATAACCGGCTTATCTGACAAACCCCAAATTGCCTTATTCCATCCCGTTTCCGGACGCATCTTTCCGCAAATATCAATTACACCTGGTCCTCCTGAAATGATCAGACCTTCCTCCAAATCCCTCTTTGTCTTTTTATCCTTATACTGGATAGTTCCTATCCCGGATTCCCCCAGATAATCCCATCCAGTCCATATAAAATCACCAATAAGATTGGGGATTTCTTTTACCAACTGCCAATTCCGGTATAATGATTTCGGCAGTGTCTCTGCTCCTACAAATGCACGTTCCGGATATTTTCTGGCTTCTTTTCTATATCTGGATGTTGCATAGTTATATCCCGGAATATCCAAAATTCCTGATACCTTCTCCACCACCTGATCCGCTCCCTTAGATGCAGACTGCATATCTATAATCTGCCCCATTCTATTCATCATCACATTAAAGAAAGAACTTGTAGGCACAGAATCCATGGATTGTGTGCCTTTCCCCTTATCCCTGCCATTTTCATCAACACCATACATCCCTTTCCCTTTTGCGACCATAGCAGCCAGCATCAGATTAATACCCAGTGTAACCGGACGGCTTGTATCCTGCTTCCTCACAAAATCAGCCATTTCCCTGCACATTTCCTGTCCTTCTAACGCTCCTAAATCCGAAATCTCATTCCCTATCGAATACATAATGACCGCCGGATGGTTAAAATCTTTTGAAATCATAGCCTCTGTATCTTTTTTCCACCATTTAAGAAAAGTCTCTCCGCCATAGTCAAAGGGATTTTTCTGGATCATCCACATATCAAAGGATTCATCTATTATATACATGCCCAATGTATCGCATGCTTCCATCATTGCTTTCGATACAGGATTGTGGGAACTGCGTATGGCGTTAAACCCGGCTTCCTTCAGAATGCGTATGCGGCGCCGCTCCGCATCAGCAAATCCACATGCTCCTAAAATGCCATTGTCATGGTGTATACATGCCCCTCGCAGTAATACTTTCTTTCCATTGATTGTACACCCCTCTTTTCCCCATGCTATTGTGCGTACTCCAAAGGATACAGCAGAATCATCTAATATTTCCCCTTCATTTTCCAAACGAACCCTGCATTGATAAAGATATGGTGTCTCAGCATCCCAGCATTTCATATTCTCTATCTTAAAAAACTGGGTTTTTCCTTCCCCGGATGCAATAACCTTCTCTCCATCCAATATTTCAGTCACTATTTTCGTGTCACTGCTAAAACTGCCCATGACATTTACCTGTATCTCTTTTTCATCTATGACACTGACTTTGACCCCTTCCGGCGCAATATATTCACTGCCTGACACATACAGATGCACTTCCCGATAAATACCGCTTCCTGAATACCAGCGGGTATTCGGTGTTTTTGAATTATCAGCAATCACAGTAATTATATTCTTCTTCCCATAGTCCAGATGCTTCCCCAAATCCACATAAAAATTCGTATAACCATAGGGCCACTGCTTCACTTCTTCTCCATTTACCAATACGCCGGCATTCATATATACCCCTTCGCATTCCATCAGGATTGTTTTGGACTCCCATTCCTGCGGCACATCCCATTGCTTATTATAAATATATCTGCCACCGTAAAAATATCCGGATGCACCGGCTGTTGGCGCATCTTTGCTTCTTTTCTCATAAATCATTGCATCATGCGGCAGATCAACTTCCAACACCTCTTCATTTCCATCCTTTTGCACAGTCCATTCTCTGTTAAAATCTATTTTTTTCATATTCTGACGACCACCTTTCTTTACAGACAACAGATACCCGTTTGTGAACATTCTGCCATAATAAACAAAGTGCTGCTCCATCACACAATATATGTGCAGAAACAGCACTTTTCCGTTTTCTTCTCAAGAATCTGTCATCCAGGAACATTTCTCAATTGTTATGATATTTCTGCACTTTTACTTTCTATCACACGATTAATCTCCGGCATCATCTTATCCAGTTTATAAAAACTGAACATAACTGCCATTACTGCAAATAAAATACAGGGAATTAATGTATATAACGCAACTATCATAAAATTGGCACTGCTGGTCTGTGTTTCTAAAGTTGAATCAAAACCTCCCATTGTAAGCATAATTCCCAGCAGTCCAGAGCCGCAGGCTCCGCCAAGCTTGTTTGCAAACCCTTTGATTGCGCCGATTGTGCCATCCATACGCTGCCGCCCTTTGTATGCGTTATAAGAACCGCAGTCCAAAGCCATAAGGTTGACCAGATATGTAACCGGCAGTGTACCAATCCCGGTAATAACTGTAGCGCCAATGAGGACCGGGATGCTTCCACCCGATACAAAAGCAACAAAACTTCCAATTGCGTAGAAAACACAACCAATCTGTACCATTTTTCCCATCGGAACCTTTTTCAGCATAAGCGGGAAAAATATCATAAGGGGAACCACAAACACACTGACAGAACTAACAACTCCCATTACCTCAAGATTCTTAACGATATAAGTAAAATAGTAAGTGACAACGCCTGTTCCTGTAACAAGACTGTATACCAATTGCAGTGCAATTACCATATACACATACTTGTTTTCTTTCAAAACAGTAAGGACATCTTTAAAAGAAACCTTTTCACTGACTGTATCTACTTTTTCAGTCTCCTTGACAAAGAAAAAACGCAAAATGCCGATTACTGCCAGCGGGAGCGCAAACATCCCGATCATTTTTCTCCAACCCGCTGCGGAAGTAGCAATTCTCGTCATTGCAATCGGAAATGTTATATTAATAACAATACTTGCAACCATAATGATGATTCCGCCAAAGGATGCCAGCCTCACTCTCTGTTCATTATCTCCAAATGCCCGGACCATATAGGGATTGCCAGACGCATTGAGAAGCGTTGTAAATACCGAATTTACGAACATATACATAGCAAAAATCCAAACCGCTTTCATTGTTGTGCCAGCTTCCGCCGGTGTGGAATATAACAGCCACGTACACAGCCAGACCCCAAAAATTGCAAATTCATAAGGACGTCCTTTCCCCCACTTTGTCTCTGTCCTGTCCACAAGATACCCTGCGAAAAGATCTGTAACGGCATCCACTACCTTACTGCCCATCAGTAAAATCCCCACCAGTGCCGGTTCCATATTGAGTGTATTCGTGCAATAGATAGAAATAAAGCTTAAAACAATGAAATTTGCTGATAATGACAAATCTCTTGCACTCCATGTCCAAAATTTTACGACACCTATCTTTCCTTGCATATCCCGTTTACTTTTTGTTTCCATACCTTCTCCTTTCATTTTCACTGACCTCTGATTTATCGTAATTCCATTTTACTGAAATCCATTATGTCTTAATATCTCTTATTCGCTTTTATTTCTCTTTAATCGCCTTGTTTTTATCTTTAGTCGAATCAGCGAATTTTTTGCCTAATACACATTGACCATCACTGCTATGCCATATATAATAAAATCATTCCATCACGATTAAGGAGATTTTCTATGGAAGGAAATGAAATCAAGCTGATGCTTTTTCAAGAAATAGTTTGCTGCTGCCATAATTTTTATCTTTGGACGTTTGATGAAGAACTGCACCTGATTCAAAGCAATTGTCCTGACAATGAACTTTTACAACAATGGTTTTTACTCTGTTTAAATCAGGCTGACCCTTCCCTGAAAATTTTTAAAGATCCATCACCGGTTATCCTTACTGGTGCAGCCAACATTATGTGGATCGCTGTTTCGCAGTTTTATGAGAAACAAGCGGTCCGTCTGCATGCACTGGGTCCCTTTTTTATAGATGATGACGCCCTACACAGTGCCGATCTGAGTTTTCTCCAAAATAGTACATCTTTTATACGCCGACAACAGGTTCAGGAAATCTTCCGAACGCTCCCCATTATTTCATGGAGCCTTGTATTAGACTATACAATCATGATGCATCACTGCATCACCGGACAGAAAGTCTCTCCTAGTGATTTCCGATATTTTAATTACATGAAATCATCTGCCCCATCCATTTCAAAAACGGATCTGAATTATACCACGCATGGCACTTATCAGTCCGAACAGACTATGGTGCAGATGGTTCGTGACGGAAACCTTGAACTTCTGTCTTATCTCGACACAATAGCCACAACCGGTCAGATTGGAAAACTCAGCAACGGTGATTTCATGCGCCAAATGAAAAATTCTGCGGAAGTCGGCATTATCCTTTGTTCCAGAGCAGCCATTGACGGCGGAATCAGCCCGGAACTTTCCTATAACCTTGCTGACCAATATTTTCAGGCAATAGAAAGCTGTCAAGATCTAAGTGACCTTACTTCTGTTTCAAATACCATGTACCGGGATTATGTAGAACGTGTCCATAAATTAAAAATGCAGCAATATTCTAAACCGATTGCTGCGTGCTGTGATTATATTATGATGCATTTGGAAGAGGAAATTGCCATTACAGATTTGGCACATCATGTCGGCTATTCCGATTATTACTGTAGTAAAAAATTCAAAAAAGAAACCGGGATGACACCGGCAGAATATATCCGCCGAAAACGTCTGGAAGCAGCCGCAAACCTCCTTACCTCATCCAACGATGATATTCAGGAGATTGCAGCACGCCTCCAGTTTGGTTCACAGAGTTACTTTACGGACAGCTTCCGAAAGCTGTATGGTGTATCTCCCAGAGAATACCGTTCTGCTGCCTGCGGAGGAACCTTGTCACCTAAACCGCCTTTATAACCTGACCTTTTGTAATACCGCTTTCATTATAGAGGTCCACGCGGACAAAATAATCCTTTGTTCCGGCTACCAAAGCACCTATTTCAAGTTCCTTGACCCCATGCACATGATAACTGTGATACAGTTTTTCTTTTTCATGCCCCCATAAGACCACTGCGCCTTCCGCTTCTCCCTTCCATGTCACTGTCATATCCGTTCCGCTTGTCCGTTTCGCACAGACATCTGCTGCCTGCAGAGGCATATATTTGTCTATCCGCCCAAACACCCGGAAACCGGAAATGCAGGGCGCACAGCCATAAGGAACCTCATAGACTGTCAGCCGTATATGCCGTACTGCAATCCCCTCTTCCTTCACTACAAGATCATGGGAAAGATCCGTATCTGCTTTCTGTTTATCTTCTATTACAAACCAGTCACTTCCATCTTTAGAACCTTCCAGAAGCCATCTTGTCTTATAAATTGATTCTTCAATATAGCGGCTTGGCCCCTGCCCGCTATCCACTGTACTTTTTCCCGCAGGAAGCGGATAAATACCCGGCTCATCTGCAAAATTAATTTGAACAGCCCTGACATCCGCTACTTCTCCCAGATCTATGCTGATCCATTCGCCAGCATCTGCAGAACCTGCTCTCCACCATGTCTGTACATTCTCATCCACTGCTTTCATTGCCGATTCTCCTCCGCTGGAAACAGTCACCTTTTTGTTATAGGACAAAAGCATCCATTCCGGTTCTGCCCATGGGTCAATCCTGGTCCCATCCACCCTCAACGGCCAGTCTGCATACCGCTGGTTACAGAACAGTTCTCCATCACTGTCAAATCCTGCCGGCCACAGTCCAACCCTTCTTTCCATAGAGTGGTTGACAGAAATACGCATGGTAGATGTATGCCAGTAATTTCCATGAATATCCTCAAGCGTCGAACCATGCCCTGCACCCGGGAAAAAACCACCAGGGCTATAAGAATATGGATTATTTTTTGCAGGTAAAAAAGGACCGAGCGGATGTTCCGACACATAAACACCATCACCGTATACATTATATTCCGCACCGGTACAGGCATACTGAAGGTAGTATTTTCCATCATATTTTGTCATCCACGCACCTTCTATATAGGGATTATCAGAAATCATTGTACGGATCATCTGCTGCTGTTCTTCCGGAAGCTGACAGATAATTGGCTCCAAATCTGTAATCTCTTCTGCCCTGCACCCCATCTGCTGCGCAAAGTTTTCCCTCATCATCAGCCAGACATTATTTGAAGTAATATCATAATGATGGTTTTCGCCTACACGTTCGTACCCGAAATTTTCCTTATGATTTGTGATCAGCTCCTTTCTTTCCCCAAGCGGCTTCATAGAATCTTTATCTAGTTCCACTCCCCAGACAGGCGTATAATTTGAGCATCCCCAATAAAAATATATTTTCCCGTCGTCATCTGCAAACAGATTCGGGTCCCAAAAATCAAATGTTCCTTCTATCATTTCAAACTCACCGCTTTCCGGATCTTCTGTCCGGTAGAAATGACAGGTTTTCCCATGTCTTGAAGCACTGAAATAGAGGTATTTCCCAATCACACGCACATCCGGCGCATAGTCATAGACCGGTACATTTTTTAATTCATGCATTTTCCATTCTATCAGGTCTGTACTTGTCCAAAAAGCCCGGCTCATGGAAGGGAACAGATAATATTTCCCTTTATAAATTATCAGTGACGGGTCTGCTGCCTCTCGGTTTCTCGAAAACCCCTCATCCTTCTGATTAAACTGATACCGGTATGTCAGATTTAACGGATTACAATAATACCTGGACATTATTTTTTCCTCCTTCTATTGATTCATGTCTGCAAAAAGTTTCTCCCTCTCCTCCATACTAACCCCTGCAAAATCAAGCAGCAGCGATACCGACTGTGCCAACAGGTTTTCCATTCCCTTCTCTGCACCTGTCTGAAGAACCTGCTCCACCATCTCTGCCGGAAACAGCCCTGCCGCACTCATACCACGCACCATGTCAGCATAATGCCCATGAAAAAACTCCTTTCCAACCGGATGAAGCACAAAATCTTTCATCAGCGTTCCTTCATCAAAATGCTCTGTCATGGCAATTTCTTTTCCTTCCACAGATACCTCCTGCGTAAGAAGCATGTGATCAGCAGAATCACCGATAGATATCTGGTACTTTCCGGGCATTGCATACCATCCTTTTGAAAGAGGGCTGTAGCAGGCAAAATCCCTGTATGCCAAATCAAAGGAAACTCTTTTTGTCTCTCCGGCTTTCAGGGCAATTTTTTCAAACCCTTTTAATTCCCTTACCGGACGGCGGTATTCCCCTTTCGGCGGCGCAATGTAAAGCTGGACGACTTCTTTTCCGTCAATATGTCCAACATTGGTCACATCCACATTCACACAGATATGCCCTTCCTCAGTAATACTGTCAGAATCCACACATAAATTGCTGTACTCATAATTTGTATAAGACAATCCATATCCAAACGGGAACAGCGGATTCCGCCCTATGCTGCTGTAATAACGGTATCCTACAAACATGCGTTCACTGTAATCCACCTGCCCGATTTCTCCCCCAAAGCTGAGATAGGATGGATTATCCTCCAACCGTTCCGGAAATGTTTCCGGCAGCCTGCCGCTTGGATTCTCTTTACCGTATAAAATATCTACCGTTGCCCCTCCTACTGCCTCTCCGCCAAGATATGTTTCCACAAGCCCCTTTACCTGACCAATCCAGGGCATCTCTACAGGGGCGCCATTATGTAAAATTACGATGGTATGGGGTTGTACCTCACATACCCTTCGAATCAATTCATTATGGCTCTCCGGCATCCTCATGTGATTTCTGTCATACCCTTCAGATTCCATGAGTTCAGACAGCCCTGCAAATATAACCGCCTTATCTGCTTCCTTCGCCATCTCCTGCGCCTCCACGATCAATTCCTCCTCCGGCTCATCCGTCCGGTACCCTGACGCATATTTGATCCTGGCATCAGGGAAATTTTTCCCTGCATAATCAATTGCATTATCCACTGTCTTGCTATGGATGCGGCTTGACCCACTTCCCTGATATCTTGGTTCTTTTGCAAATCCTCCGATAAATACGATATTTTCGCACTCTTTCAGTGGAAGGATGCTATCTTCGTTCTTTAGAAGCACAATGGATTGTGCCGCAATTTTATGGGCTAACTCGTGTCCTTTTTTATAATTAAATTCTTTGCCTGTAATATGGTTTTCCTCTGCCTTAAATGCCAATTTTAAGACATTTTCCACTGCTTTATTCAGCATTTCTTCCGAAAGGCTGCCATCTTCTCTTGCCTGAATTACTTTTTCATCATTGCCTTCTTCCGGCATTGTCAGATCACAGCCCGCTTCTATAGCAGGCGCACGATTATGGGTTGCTCCCCAATCACTGATGACTATTCCCTGATAACCCCATTCATTTCTCAAAAGTTCTGTAAGAAGTTCTTTCTTTTCTGTGCAAAAAACACCATCCACCTTATTATAAGCCGCCATAACCGCCCATGGCTTCGCCTTACGGATAATCCGTTCAAAAGCCGACAAATATAATTCGCGGGCTGTTCTCTCATCTATATTAGATGAACTGCTCATCCGCCGATATTCCTGACTATTGGCAAAAAAATGTTTCAGGCAGGCGCCTACTCCATGTTCCTGTATTCCTTTTACAAAAGCTGCCCCCAACTCTCCTGTAAGCAAAGGATCTTCACTATAATATTCGAAATTGCGTCCGCACAGGGGATTTCTCTTTATATTAATACCCGGTCCTAAAAGCAAATGCACCTCCTCTGCCTGACATTCTTCTCCCAATTCTTCTCCCATCTCATGCACAAGATTCCTGTCAAAACTGGCTGCAATCAACGCCTCTGCCGGAAAACATACTGTAGGCTTTCCACCGCCGCTCATGTCATTAGAATCACCCTCCACGCGCCGCAGTCCATGAGGGCCATCCTGCATACGTACTACAGGAATCTGACCACCCTGCACTGTTTTTGTATTCCAGTTTCCTTTCCCTGTAGTAAGACTGATTTTTTCCTTTTCCGTAAGCTTTGATAATAATTCTGGGATATCAAAATTCATTCTGCACCTCCAACCGACAACATAAAACTTTTTCAACTATATCAAGTATAAAATATCCGCCCTACGACCAATATCTGATTTTAGTTTTTTTTTCATTAAATTCGTCTAATAATGTATTGAAATCGAATAGAAAGAAATTTTATCTATTTTCCGGCATTTCTTTTATCTGTAATAGTGTAATATAGTATCGTTCCATCTGCCTGGCATCTGACATTCCCCATATCTGACAAGACAACATGACGGCTTTAGTTTACCTGCAAAAAAATACAACAGAAGTACAATCTGCAAGGCTTATATTTTCATCGGAACTTCTGGTCAGAATAACTTCTATATTGTCATTCTCCAGAATAGCTTCAGCTTCAATGCAACTGAAAGGTTAATATTCTTTTCTACTGCCTTGCCGCTGACAGTACCTCCGTCACTTCCTCCATGCCCTGCATCCACGACAACACAAAACCCTGGGGCATTATTCTCTGTTGAAGTAACAGGAGCAACATCGTTGCCTGCGTTTCTATCTGTGTATATATCCGTGTATTTATTTACCTTTTCATCTTCCTTTGTAGATCTCTCGTATATGTAAAGACATCCGCAAACCATAAGTATCATCATTATAGTTGGTATCAGTATGACGATTACCCTCAGCAGATACGCAATCATAAGCCGCTTAATCTTTCTCTTCCTGAGTTTTTTCCTCTTTCCGTATTGTTTCCTGTTCATTGCCGCATTTGTTCCTCAATCTGGAATAAGTCAACACCCTCGCGGCAGTCGCCAAATGTGCATGCAAGCATGCCCACTTGGCTCGTTGCTCGCGGAAATCAATGGCTTTTTGGCAAAGCAATTTCCTCACCACTTTCTTTTGATAACACATAAATATTGCCTGTATCACAGGTAACGGACATTGCAGGTATATGACTGATCAATTCCTTGTTATTCCCGTCCTTGCCGCAGGAATACAAGTCTCCACCGTCCGTCCTGGAAACATAATAGATTGACTGCTCATCCATACAGAAATCATATGCAACTATATTTTCATAAGCGTAAGTTTCATTACTGGAAACGTCATATCTTGTTAAAACCCCCTGTTCATTTTTGTAAAAGATGCTTTCCCCATCGAATGAAATATTTCCGTTTGCAGGAATGCCTGGCTTTACAGTTTTTCTGGTATGCCGGTTTACTTTTGTTATGCCATCATTGCCAATGAAAAACAGGTTATCGTCATTCAGGAAAAAAGCGAGGTGAAAATCCAGGAACTTCCATTTATCCCCCGTTTCATAGTCAATGCCCAAAAGAGAACGCCCGGAATTAGTCATCTGCTCAAAGATTGTTTTTTCCTCAAAGGTATTCAGATTCAGCTCTATAACCGACACTTTCGTTATATTGCTGTTATAGTTTCCCACCCGGTTGACATAGCTTTCCATAACCGATGTGGTGTAATACAGATATGGCGGACACACATAAAACGCACGTATTTCTTCTTCATCAGAAAATACCCCAAACATAGGGGAACGTGCTAAAGGATATGTTTCCCCTGTGGAAGTATTTTTGAGAGAATAATCAAAATTCCCTGCATCTTGTATGATTTCATATCCCATACAGTCATAGCCTGCCGATGAATTATAGACAACGCTTCCCGTTTTTCCACGGCCTGCACATCCCGTCACTGCCAATGCCAGGCCAAACATGACAACGAAAGCCGCCCCACGCTTCTTTTGCCCTGATTTCATCAGCCATCTGTTAGAATTGCGCCGTAAAATCCAGACAACGGCCAAAGTACACAAAAGCACGGATACAAAGAGCAGGGTCAACAGCGTAACCGTGCCAACCTCCGCAAAAATAATTTTCTCATCACCCGTCAGAGCATCGCTCATAACAATATCCCCTGCAAAAAAGTCTGTTCCAAGCAGAAACGGCAGCGGCAGAGGCAGACGGTAAATGCTGGTTTTCGATAAGCCTATATAGGGAATAATCACGGACACCGCACCTGTAAGCAGGGTGACCGCATACTTTTTTGCCAAAACGGAAATGAACATCAGTAGTATCGTAAGAAACACACCGCCAAACATCCGGAGCAGCCCTATCAATACATATCCCTCCAACAGCGACATACTCTTGCTGCTGTCCGCAAAGTAACGGATACTCTGAATCGGATAATCCCCATGCGGCAGTCCGTATTTGAACCTGTAAAACCCGTATTCAATAAGCGAGATACACAACGATAAGAAAAGGACAACCGCAATCATAATGAGCAGCTTATACAGAGCGCTTTTTCGCCCCTCCCTTGCAGTCAGGATCAGGGTGTCCATCTGGCAGCTGTACTCAGAACAGAAAACAGGCGTAACAATCAGCAAAATGCCAAGGAAGATAATGAAATTAAGCGTACCTTTACCAAGAAGCCCCATCCATCCATTTGTCTGGAGAAAACAGCGGTTCCCCGCATTTTCGCAGATATAGAGATACTGCTGATAGATGACCTCAAATCCATTTTGACGCTCCAGAACCTTTTCTATTTCCCGGCTCTCTTTTTTGTATTCACTTTCACTGATCTTCCCGTCATAGTAATTCTCCAAAAGGCTGTTCTGCCTCTCCTTCGCTTTTGCAATCCGCTCCGCCTCCTGCTCCAGATAAAGAGAAGATTCCTCGGTGCAGTATCCGTTTACCTTTTCCAGATACCATTCATATTCATTTTTATACTGCTCCATCGCTATGTCTACAGGGTTGTCGGACAAGGCAAGCCAGACCGTGCCAAAGAGCAGGACAAGGGCAATATAGAACAGCCCCCTTTGACAGAGCATGATCTTTTTTACTTCGTGCATAAATCCAGACATTTTATCCCCCTTTCCCGGCAATAAGAGTTCCTTTTAGAAAGCATCATCATTGCCGTTATGGAAACCACCCCTACGATTATGGCAAAAATAATTGCTGCCTGGAAACTCTGTACCGGATATCCTGCAAAACCAATAAACTCGGTCTTGCCAAATAGTATGCGGTTAGCAAGCAGCGAATATGGGTTTATAATCTTGAGCCAGGCATTGCTGAAACAGCTCTGCGACGCACCTGTAATAATGAAACACAGGGCTGCTCCAAAATCAGCGACAAACGGAACAAGAGCATTACGCCCAAACAAGGAAATCAATAGAAACACCATGCTCATCGTCCATATGCCGACTGCCCTTATCACTGCGGACAGAATCGCATATTGCCACAAATTACAGTTTACCGCAGCCGTACTGAAATTGCTGACAGCATACAGCGGAAGATTTCCTCCTTCCGCCGTTCCAAAGAAATACACAAAGCCAATATAATCCACAACAGAAAACCATATGGCCACACTGATCACAAACAAAGAAGCCGCAGTAATTTTAGCAAATGTGGTCTTTTTACCGCCGCCCGGATTTGTCAGCAGCAGCATATCCATCTGTGTTTCCTTTTCGCAGACAAAGGTACTGACAACCCCGTACAGACAAAGAAATAAAACCAATATGCCCGAAAAATCATAGTTCAGATAATAGTTATACATTTCCTCATAGGCAAAGGCTTTTATGCTCCGCCCGGAATAAAGGTGATAGATCACACTGTTTTTACGTGCTTCATAAGTCTGCCCCCGTTCTTTGTAAACAGCGGCATTTTCCTTTGCCCTCTCTGCCACTTGAAGCGCATAAGTCCGATAATGATAGAAATATTCCATAGGCTCCACATAGTATTTTTCCAGGATATTCCGGTCACTGTATATATTCCCCGTCATCATATCCGGATTGTCTTTGGCTGTGCTTGCTGTCATATCAGCCGTAGCGTCTGCTAACGGCTGATATATGGAAAGAAGATGATTGATTTTTTCAGCAGTGATCTCCCCTCTGTAATCCTCATAAAGCTGCCAATACACGCTGTTCCAGCTGCGGCTGTCATTTCCGTCCGCCAGGTAGGAATACGAGTGGAATTCGCTGTTTATTTTGAACAGGTTCACTACACTGAACAATATGAGTACAACAAGTATTGACCGCTTGCAGAATAATTTGTAAAATTCATATTTGATTAAGCGTGTCATGTTATCTCTCCCTTAACTCATTGCCCACGGAAGTAATACAGAAATACATCTTCCAGGTTAGGGGAAACCTTTACTGCGTCTGAATCAGGCAGCATATCGCTTACAATTCTCACTAAAAAGCGTTCCCCCTGCTGTTTCATATTGCTGACATAATATTGGCTGCCAAGTCTGGCAGCGTCTTCCCCGTTTACTGTCACCTCCCACACTTTCCCATAGATATTCTCTTCTAATGTGTCGGTAGTTCCCTGAGTTATTAAGGAGCCTTCCTTTAAGATCATAATCTCCTTTGCGATACACTCCACATCGGAAACGATATGGGTGGCCAGCAAAATTGTCCGCCCCCGTGCGAATTTTGAGATCAGGTTTCGGAAACGGATACGTTCACTGGGATCAAGCCCTGCTGTCGGCTCATCCAAAATAAGAATTTCGGGATCGCCCAGCATCGCCTGGACAATGCCGACCCTCTGCCGCATGCCGCCGGAAAGAGCGCCAATCTTTTTATCTTTGGCATCTGAAAGATTGACAATCTCCAGAAGCTCCAAAGCCCGTTTTTTTCCCTGTTCGGCAGGGATCCCTTTCAGCGCACACATATACAGCAGAAAATCCATCACTGTAAAATCCCGGTAGAAGACAGGATATTGCGGCATATATCCGATTTTTGACAGGAAGTCCTTACCCAAAGTTCCTGCATCCTGTCCGTCAATCAAAACCGTTCCGCCATCGCTTCCCAAAATACCCACAATTATATTGATCAGTGTCGTCTTTCCCGCACCGTTAGCGCCCAAAAGCCCATAGACACCCTCCGTAAGTTCCGTGGTAAAATCCTTTAAGGCATATATGCCTTTGGCATACTTGCCCAAGGCGCCCCTGCCCTTATACTGCTTTGAAACATTTCGTAATGATATTTTCATCAAGAATTACCCCACAAAGCCAAAGGTTGTTATCAAGGTGCTTACCTCGTCAATACCCCGTCCAAGCACAATGATACAGGTGCCGGATCCATCCAAAATCAAAATCTGTGGAACACGCAGGAAATAGGTACTGTTGCTGTCCTGAACGGTTTCCGTATGGATACTTTTTCCCGATGCCGTATCATAAATGTTGATTGTAACACTGCTTTCCTCCAAAATAGCAGTAGCCACATATTTTCCCTGCCCGGAGCAGTAAACACCGTCTTTTCCCTCACTGCGGCTTGAGAACGACATCGTTTTTTCTGTATTGGATATGGTATCAAGCATCAGCAGGGTTCCATTATTTTTGTCAAAGCTCTGGGGCATAATAAGCAGGTTTCCGCCCTTTTGCACTTCTTCCGTATCTACCTTGTAATCCCCCTTTTTGGTAATCGTGAGATTTGCGCTGTCAGTGGATACTGTGCCATAAACACTGACCCCATCCCCGCCAATGGAGGTATCTGTAGCCATGCCTACATAGACTAAAGTGTTGTTCCCCGTAAAGGTAAGGCTGTCCATAGTTACAATCTGCATATTACCTGCCGTGCCTTCTTCGGAATAGTTCAGAATGGTACGAACCTTCCGGGAAGAAACATCATAAAGGTAAAGCCCCTGAAGTCCGCCGAAAGCAACTTGTTTTCCGTCCTGTGAAACAGCGATTCCTGTGATCTGCGGGATAAAATCGTCACTTAATAATCCGCTAAAGGAAATGGTATCCTGAACAGCAAAGTCCTTATTCAGTATGTATCCATTGATACCGCCGCTTTCTGATGCAGCAAATGAACCGTTACTGTCTCCGCCGCCAGCCTTTCCCTGGCCCACAACAAAGTAGCCGTCTGTAAAGGTCTGTACGCATAAATCTTCCATGGAAATATCCGCGCTTGCGATTGTTTCGCCTTTCCCCATATCGTAAAGATAAAGCTGGTCCGCCGCAACGATAATCCGGCTTCCATCGGCATAATAGCATCCGCTGACCTTTCCTGAAAAAGCGGAATCCTTAACCGTGCTGACCGCCATAATATTTTTATCTGTGCCGTTATACTGCAGATCGATCACGTTCATTTCGCTGCTTTCATTTCCGGTATTTCCCGATGAATCATCTTCTACAGATTGCGGCTCAATGTTTGTGGTTCCATTTTCAGAACGGTTCCCATTCTCCTGTCTGTTTCCACAGGCCGACAGATTAAGAGCCAAAGTAAACATAAGTATCATACACATCCATTTTGTTTTCATTTTTACACCTCCTGCATATTGCAAGCGCAGCTTGCGATACTGCCATCAATAATTAGTTTGGAAGTTTACTTCCGAACATAGTCCTTGTATAATAAAATTGAACCTGCTTTACTTGTAACTGAATTTCCGTCCGCTGCGACGGCTGTCGCATAAAAAGTATTGAAACCATCCAGCTTAGCGGTATCTATGGTTGCTTCAATGATCCACACATTTCCTTTGCTTAATGTGACATCACAGGAAACCGCTCCATCAAAAGATATAGGCTTATGATTTAAGAAAAATGATATGCCATATCTTGCGCCTGGCGTTCCACAAAGGGTGTAGCGCACGGTAAGCGTATCTTTCCCGGTAAGGTCGATATTGTCATACACCACCTCGCCGTCATAGTCAAGCGTCCAATAGACACTGTTATCCAGGGTATCCATCGTAACGCCATTCCATCCTGCTTTCACAAGCTCATTCTCAATAAAAGAGGAAGTGACTTTTTCCTCTGAAATGCTGACATCACGAAAAGCAGTTATACTTTCTCCATTAATGCTGTCATTTTCCGGAGCATCCTCATTAAAATGCAGTTTCAGCACCCTTTCAAAACTCTGATGATACCAGCCATAGCTTGAGGTTTCTTTCATATCAGGCTGGAAATCGGGCCTGGTGACGCTCACGACCGTCATATTCATGGTATCTCCCTTTTTCCCTGTGTCCGGTGTGAACACAAAGGAAAATTTCTCCTCGTGCTTTTCTGATGTCCGGAAGCAGTGGAGATACTCATACTCCGCCTCCGTGTCATTCACCTTGTAGGCTTGCGGCTTTCCGTCCAAAAAAAGCAGGAAGCCAATGCTGTCCAATTTCCCCTCTGATGAAAACTGATAGTCCAGGACAAATTCTCCGCCATGATACTCATAAGGCAAAACACTCTGGTCATCCGCTCTGGCGGGATTTGCTTCCCCGTGGCTTAGAAACCCTAAATCTCCGTCTTCCTGCACCCCGGCGAATGGGTCTTCTTCTACATTTTGCGGCGGGGCATTCTCGTCCGCAATGTTATAATTTCCGCAGGCCGCCACAGCAAAGGGCAAAACAAAAATCATTGCTAATGATAAGAATCGCTTTCGCATCGTCTATCCTCCTACTTGTTTTAGATTCGACTTTCATTATAAAAACCAAAAGTCAAAATGTGGTCAAGGAATTGAAAAAAATTGCGGAGAAACAGCTTAGTTCTTTACATAAAGGTAAACGGTAGATAGTGCATACCTCGACAGTAAGGACAAAGTGTGTGACAATAGACTATATTTCTATCATCAGTATT
>QXWO01000035.1 GCA_009911035.1 Lachnospiraceae bacterium | reverse complement strand
GATACTCGTGATAGAAATATAGTCTATTTTCCCATACTTCTTCATATCAGTCGAGGTACGCACTATCTACCGTTTACTATGACAAAATATGTAAACAGCCCAATCATTCCATTGTTCATTACCTATAATTCCTATAAAATCGTAAAAAAATAAGGCATACCAAATTTTTACATCCGATATGCCTTATATAATCTCATTCTTTCGGTAACGTTCCATCCATAAAATGAATATACATTTCTTCAATCCTCTCCAGATCATCTGGATGCAGATCGCCTATTTTAAAAATAAAATCCTCGGGCTGTAAATTCATCACCTTTGAAACTCTTGCTGTAGAAGCTAACCTTAAGTTTGCTTGTCGCCAATACACTTCTTACCTTATGTTTTATCACCTTAACGGAAAGCACTCCTAATTTATCCTCATCTAATACTACAACTGGCCTGTTTATGATTTGTGCATCATCTTCCTCCAATGGAAATCCTACAAACCACACTTCTCCTTCGTGAAAGTTACCCATACTATTTCTCCATCTATTTGCTATGGCTCAACAGCTCAAATAAATCATCCCATTCAGATTCTTCAGCCCATTCATCGTCTTTTGTAATCACAGGATGACCCTGTTTATTATACTTTGTATTAGCTGTTGCAAATGAATATGCCTGTCCCCTATTATTTTCCAGATATTGTGCTAATGCTGACACAGAATCATCCTCCTTGATATTTTTTTGACTTACCTTTTTCATAAACAACACCCTAACTATTGTTCGCAATAAGCAGGGTATATAAATCTCTTTAATTGTTTCTTGCTTATATTTTATCATATACCCTGTTTGAAAGCAAATTTTTTATATATTATGCTTCAATAACATATATCTATGCCTCACAACCCAAGATGTAACTACTTTTCAATATACGGCCTTACTTCATAACGCATAAGGGCATCAAAAACTCTTTGCGAAATATAATTTTTATACTTTACAGCCATTACCATAATATCTGCCTTTTTGATAATCATATATTCCTCAAATGCTTCTCCTGGTGTATTCCATTCTTCAAGTTTAGCTGGTTCATCATGACCAAATGGCGTGATTTCTCCATAGTACATATGAGTATCTGGATTGTATCGTACCCCAAGAGGCAAATCGGCAGCAGCCGTATGAGCAGGATTATCATGTTTCTTGCAGTTTGTCAGCATTGCATTTATTGTTACTGGAACAATACAGCAATTATCAGGGGAATATTCTTTGCTTCCATTGCCAAATAGATCCTTATCCACCACCATTATTTCATCTTTTACTGGATAATAATTTTCTAAGTACCAGTCAATAAACAATTCTGGATTTTCAAGCCATTCTTTACATATGGTTGCCCCATCGTAACAATCATTGTAATTTGTATACTTATTCCTCTTATAACATCTATTGTATATGCCCTGATAAACAGCATACGCCCGACTTCTGGCTTTGTTTGGATATTCATAATATTCCTGTTTTATCTCAATATCATCAATAGTCTTTGTGTCATTAGTCACAACTATTTCTAATTGTGTTTTTCATTACACACTATGTACAATACTTTCCATATTTACGGAATCTGTTTGAACCGAAATCGTAAGATATAACCACAATACCAAAATGGCAATCTGGTCACATTCCCATTTCAGGAAGACGGTTTAACCGACATCTAAAATGATTCTCGAATTCAAGAGGTCATTTTGTCCTTCTGATTCAAGTTAAAAACTTTTTCACTTGATTGTCTAAGGTTGCATTTACCAACTTTTAAATTTGTTTACCTCTAAGTGCATAAACATTCTTTACATCCTTTGATTTATTCACAATGAAGGTAACTTCTAGTGACCTCCGCATGAATGGATAGATTTGTCCAATCAAACAATACTGTATTCTTCAAAGGATACACTTTTAATGCGTACCCTCTAAATAAATAACGTCCCCGAAAATTTTAGGGTACCTACAATATAGCCACCCTCCAAAGGTATGTAACCTTTTGTTACCTACTGAAAATGAATGTCCACGGTGAATACAATACAGCTTTCCTTCAAAGGGGTATTACGAAACGCTATAGCCTTATCAACTCAGTGCTAAACAATCTGGTAACTACTTAGAATGTACTAATCGGGATTTCCCAACTATATCAAATATGGGGGTAGCGTTTTGCGCCCCCATATCCTACATCCAAAAGGTATCGGTGAAACGCCTACCCCTTTATATTTGCTTAGTAGGATTTTTGCTCCGTCCATTCTGCCGAAGCCGTACTTTTCGATACATATTGGGTATAAGTTTTACAGTGCCATTTAAAATCCAGTGCCCTATTTACACTTGATGTTCCAGAATCCACGACAAAATATCTTCGTATTCCTTTTTCCCATCTGCCACATCAAGTATCAAATCAACTAATTCCTTTTGTGTGTACTTCAATTCATATCCATTTACTGCAAGAAATACCAGCATAGAATGAGCACCGATTCTTTTATTCCCATCTATCATTGCATGGTTTTTGACAAGTCCATAACATAATCTTGCTGCTTTTGCCTGAATGCTTGGAAATAATTCTTCACCTCCAAATGATTGAAACGGACTCTCCAGTGCAGAATCAAGTAATCCTTCATCCCGTATGCCATCACTTCCACCTGTGGATTCTATTAATTGGGCATGAAGCATCAACACCTGTTTCTTCGTCAGAAGGATCATTTTGCCAATACCTCATACGCCTCTCTATTCTGTTCAACCAGTCTTTTGGAGATATTCATTATATCTTCATCGGATGCATTGGAATCCTGCTCAGCTCTGCTGAAATCTATAACAAGATACCTTGGTACATTGTTCTTCAGAATAACAGCAGTTCCATGTTCATCAACTAATCTCGCTACTTTTGAAAAATTCTGGTTTGCTTCTGTAATGGAAACCATTGTATTTGTATCAATCTTCATAGTTAAGCATCTCCTGATGTTAGTATTTGAATATAGTATATGCAATTTATAGGATATATTCAACCTATTTTTCTATAATAGATATAACTATCAATACAAATCGTCTATATCAATATAATCTGAATCATTCCCATTAACGCAAAATAACTTATGATTACATTCACCATGAGATACATTATCTGTTTCTATATAAACAGATTCTCTGCAATCACCTGTTTTATAAAACTCAATATCCTGTTTTGGAGTTTCCGAATTTTTCGGAGACACCACTTTACATGGGTCATTCTGTCCCACGCAATCCATATTTGTCAGGTTCATTTGAACCTCTCCCTCTGTAGACATATTCAATATTTCCTCTATGGTGAAATCATGTTCCATAGAAACAGGTTCTCCCCAGTTATCATCAACCTCATTCTTTACTTCATCGGGAAACACCGATAAATCCAACAATTCGCCCTGTTTGTATTCGCCATCATAATAACCTTGCATAAAACTTCATTTTCTTATGTTCGGGCACAATACATTCCTCCCCCGCTTAAAGGCACTCTGCCTTTTCTCTCTTTAGCGGTTTTCATCTCAAACCTGCCAAATCCTGAAAACATCACCTTTTCATTTTCACTCATGCACTCCATAAGCGTTTCAATGAATAATTCAAGTCCCCTTCTGGCTTCTTTTTTGGTGATACCTCCTGCCTCTGCCATCCTGTCTATAAATTCCTTCTTCAATACTGACATTCCTATTTCTTTCCTTTCTTCCTAACTTCTTACTGATATTCCATGACTTCTCAAATATTCAGCTGCTAATTTTAAAAGTTCTCCATTTTCTAAGGTTTCTTTCATGGTATCATTCCATACGCGAGGTGTATTACTGCCTGTGACAAGTCCTCCGTGCGTGCCCTGGTTCGCCCATTGCGCCACCTGCTTACCTGTAGCATTGTAGTAATTGTTCAATGAATCCGTATCAATATATACAGATGCCATAACTTTATTTCCTTTTACGTGGGGTTCAACTTTTACCGCTGAGCGCAGGAAATCAAACTGGCGTCTGTAGGATTTCGGATCATAACTGTTATAGTATTCCTGTAGAAAATAATTTAATATCTCATATACTCGTTCTGCCAGTTCATCTACCATTCCCAACATTACAGGCTGTAATGCTTTTGAAAGTTTATCCATGTTTCTTATGTGTTTTGCCATGCTTTCTTTTCCTTTCTGGTGCTTCAATCACCATAATATTTTTTGCATTGTAATCGCTCCTGTCATTCTGGAACGGTTTAAAGAATACATAGTAACCTTTATCAATGTATTCCCCGTTAAGTTTTGAGTGGTGGATGAAATATGTATTGCCATCCTCCCCTCTGATAAATCCAAATTTCCTGTCATGGAAATATCTCGTAACTTTGCCGTACATTATTCTTCAGCTCCCTTCTTTGTTATTAATGTAGTAATACTGCTATGAAATTCTTGTTTTAAGTGATGTGGAATTTATGTTATGGATTGTGTTTAGAATATGTTTAGAATACTCCTGTGACGCTCTGTAAGGCTCATATAGACGTTTTTTGAATGTGGATAATTACGTCCAATAAATTAAGACACTAAATAAGCCTCTATCAATCATATTTCTACAACTGATAGGGGCTTATGCTAACACCCTAATCTCTTTACTAAATATATACTCTCACCTCTATTTTTTCACCATTAAAGTTGTTTTTCCTGCCGCTCTTACTCTTTAAAACGTATATTTCTCTCCATATTTCAGTCTTTTCATGTATGCCTATCCGGGCACCCACCCCCCAGTCATAAAAAATGTCACATGTACATCATGTTTTTGCAGTATCTCCAGTATCTTTGTGGTATCTTCATTCCCCCAGGCCGCGTCAAAACTCAGCGCAATCTTTTTCTCCGGTGTATCCACACAGTAAATCGGCAGCTCCCGTCCATCCACGCTGTTGCTCACAGTCACATTCCCGCCTGCCGTTACAAGCATTCCCCGCAGCAATGCAAATGCCGTCAGCGCAAAGACGCCGTACTTCACCCCCAGAATCACTTTCTGCCTTGCATACTCTTCGCCGCTCTGCCCTTCCTCTCTGGGAGGGAATATGCGAATCCTGTCCGCTAATTTCTTTATGTATTTCTTCATATAATCCTCCATTCCTGCCCCGCCTGCAAATTACATGCGCTCATGACTTGCCATACGTAAGCAAAAATGTGCCTGTGAAAATTAATTTTTCACAGAAAACACCTGTCATAAATGTTGTTACAGTTTATGACAGGTAAGTTTGGACATATGTCACCCTTATTCTATTTACTTTCAAAATTCCGCAACCCTATTCCAAGGTGTCGTTCCAGAGTAGTCTTAAACTCTCTCTAATCTAATTAATACGCTTTAAAGTTGTATTTATGCGGAGCTCTCTTTTTCTCCCCGTACAGACCCTGGTACAGCTCACTCCACAACTGCGCAACAGAATCTTCTCCCTCGCGTATATCTTCTATTTCGAGCCCGCCATTTTCCTCCAGCAGCCCATATGCCTCCTTATCTTTTCCCATTCGATGCAGGGAACTGATATAATGAAAGCGGACTTTTGAAATATTTTTCTGCTCCGTATCCATCGTTTCATAGAAATCACACAGTGCCCTGTCCGCACCGCACACAGATAGGATCCTGAATCCTTCTTTTAAATAGGAGTTGTCCTGCCGCCGCATTTCCATCCCTTTTACAATATCCTCCGCCGCCTGCGCAGTTTTATTCTGGATAAGGCGGACACAGCTTAATGCATGATATGCCCATGGGTTTTCTGCCAGGGCAAGAGATTTTTTCAATGCCTTTTTCGCCTTTTTATATTTCCCTTCTGTAAAGTACCCCAGCCCCATATGGTAATAAGCATACCAGTTCCCGGCGTTTTTATCTTTCATACTTTCTTTCAGAAATGTAATATTGGTTTCATCAATCAAAAACTCATCCGGCCTCTGGGACGGATCGGGGCAGTGTAGTATGGAAGTGTCAAAAAATTCCGTCCACTTTTCCAAGGACTCCTCCTTCACTGCAAATTCCAGATGTTCCGTCATCCTTCCCTGTTTTTTCAAAGCTCCGTAACCGCTCCCCTCAAAGACCAGCTTGGCCCTTCCACGAGCCATGGATTTTGTGTCCGCAAGTTTCTGCTCCATGGCATCCCATGCAGAGCCAATGTCCAGTTCTTTAGTAAAATGTCTGGCGCGTTCCCAATGATTCTGATTTAGCAGCTCTGTAGAAATCTGCGCAGCGCCATAACGCTCCATCCATTCCCATGCGGTGTGAGGCGCCATCGGAATGCAGCCGTACTGGGTTTTGGCAAGCCCCGCCTGTATCTCTATGTATCTTCCTGCTTTGTCTGTCAGAAACTCCTGCCAGTGGTCCGAAGCATCATTGTTCCCCCATGAAAACAGCTTACGGCTTTTTAACCTGCCGGTAGAAATATGTAAAAGACCATAGCCTGTTTCATCTATATTTGCAATATATTTAGGGCTTTTTTCCGCTATCTCAAAAAAGTAATCTGTTGATTTTTCAATTCTTTTATAATCTGTTATATCAGAGCCATTTACCACAGGCAGAGAGGTCTTCACCACCGTTCCGTCCGCAAACGTATAGGCTTCTTCTGCCGGAACTATAATTCTTCCGTTGTCATATTCTTCCACCGCAATATTGCTCCACCAGTACATGGGAATCACCTCATTGCTTTCATTTGCAATGCGCATCCTGCAGTTTAAAAACGGACTGTCTTCTTCCAGCCAGAAATCCATCTGATAGGGAACACTTCTGATTCTTTCATACTCGTACATGCGCAGTACAGGGACACCGCTTTCCAGTTCCGTTTCTGCCGTGTATAAAGGTTCCGTAGTCAGCGGCGTGTGCCCAATAACACCAATGTTCCACTCCACACCGCCGGAAAACCATGCATTCCGCACAGCAAGGTTGGAAAATTGCAGCACATCATTCGTATAAAGAAGATTTCTGTCTGCTTTTTTATCCCATAACTGCCACAGCCGTCCACCATATCCGGGTAGAAATACAGCCCTTAAATAGTCATTTTCCAGTACAGCCGTCCGTACCTCTTTTTCAGAAAGCTCCCGCCTGTAGCCATTGTACTGCCTGTAAGGATAGGCATTGGCCCGGCGTCCATAGCCTTCATATATTTCATCGTTTTCTTCCAGACGAAATTTCAGATGATTCTGGTGAATCATTTCCCCCAGCAAATCGGGAACACTGCTCTGTTCTCCAAGACTGGCTGCACGTATTTTCATTTTCCCAAATTCAAGTTTTGGCAACATACTCCTCCTCCTTATCCAATCAGCCGCTTTTCCATGAAAAGAAAAACCATATTTACATATGCTCCCGGCTGATTCCTTCCACTATAAACAGTGTAGCATCATTTCTTTTTTATGCTCCGCAGGCTGTCTTCATCCGCCCCTTCTCCAGCCTGCCAATTAAACAAATAGTGCTAATAAGTAGTATAGCGAATTATCTCTAATAAAGCAATTCATTGTTTTCATGTCTGGAATTAATTTTTGATACTGTTTTCCTCCGGTCATGGTTTAAGCACGCTCCCGCCAGCTTATCGTCAAAAAAGCAGTGGGAACCGTCTCATGACCTGTGTCACTGCGTGGCTTCCACTGCCTCTGAATGCATGAAGCAATTTCTTTTACGTTACTTCTTTAATATTTCTTTCTTATAAAACTTATATGCCTTATCCCATTCTTCCCAGTCTGCCGGTTCATAGACGACAGGTTCCTCTGAATTGGCAATCACCTTCCGCGCCTGGGCCAGATCCTTAATGATGCCTCTGGACATAAGCTGGATGGCAATATTCCCGAACACGGTCGCTTCCACCGGGCCTGCAATTACCGGAATGCCACTGGCATAAGCGGTAAATTTACACAACAGCTTACTTTGTATTCCTCCGCCCACCATGTGAATTGCTTCATAGTCTTTTCCGGTACATGCCTTGATTTCCTCTAAGGAATAACGATATTTCAGTGCAAGGCTCTCATTGATGCAGCGCACGATCTCCCCTTCTGTCCGGGGAATCTTCTGTCCGGTACGCTCACAGTACTCCCGGATGCGTTCCGGTACATTGCCGGAAGGAACAAACTCCGGTGCGTCAGGGTCAATGAAACATTTGAAAGGCTCTGCTGCTTCCGCCAGCTTCTCCAGTTCAGAAAAGCTGTACTCTTTGCCTTCCCGCATCCACTGACGCCTGCTCTCCTGTATCAGCCATAAGCCAATGATATTTTTCAGGAAAGAAGTCCTGCCGTCGGTCCCTATTTCATTGGTGATATTCAGTTCTTCCGACTGCTTGGTGAGGATAGGCTGTGCCAGCTCCGTACCGAACAAAGACCATGTGCCGCAGCTTACAAAGATAAAATCGTCCGCCTGGGCAGGCACTGCTGTCAGGGCACACTGAGTGTCATGGCCTGCCACCGCAATTACATCCATATTTTCAATGCCCAGTTCTTCTCTTATCTCCTCCCTTATGGGGCCGAGAACCGTTCCTGTGGGAACCACTTCTGTCAAAATCTTTTCGGGAATTCCGAACCTGTCCACCACTTCCCTGACCCAGCCCGGGGCAAAAGGATCACCCATCTGGGTGGTTGAAACAATAGACCGTTCGCTCTTTTTGACACCTGATAAGAAATAATTAAATAAATCGGGCATCAACAGAAGACTCTCCGCCCGGTCAAGAAGCTCCGGGCGCTGCTCCTTTAACGCCAAGAGCTGGAAAGCCGTGTTGATTTCCATAAACTGGATCCCGGTTATTTCATAGAAACGCTCCCTGTCAATCAGTGTAAATCCCTTTTCCAACGCGCCTTCTGTCCTGCCGTCCCTATAATGCACCGGGTTCTCCAGCAAATACCCCTTTTTATCCAAAAGGCCGAAATCCACACCCCAGGTATCCACGCCGATGCTGTCTGCGCCGCCGAAAGCTTTTGCCTTGATCAGCCCCTGCTTTATCTCGTGGAACAGTCTAAGAACATCCCAATACATGGTGCCATTTAAAATAACCGGATCATTTGAAAACCGGTGGATTTCTTTCGCGGTGATCTTACTTCCATCGTAAGTCCCAAGCATGACTCTGCCGCTGGAAGCTCCAAAGTCCACCGCCAGAACTTTTACTTCTTTTTTGACTGCATCCATTTTATAACCTTTTCCTTTCCCAAACTTACCTTACAAAGATGGTGCACCTTCCCTGTAAGGCGAATAGCGGACGGCAGTTATTCTGCCGCCCGCTGGCTTATTTCCCAACTTATTTGTAAAGCGGTCCGTAATTCTGGCAGGCTCTGAAATCCTGTCCTTCCTTATCCATACCGAAAGCATTCCATGCTGCCGGTCTGAAGATTTTATCTTCCGGAACGTTATGCATCGCAACAGGGATTCGTAGCATGGAGCAGAAAGTGATCAGATCTGCGCCAATATGTCCGTAACTGATTGCGCCGTGGTTGGCTCCCCAATTGTTCATTACGTCGTATGCTGTCTTAAATGCTCCTTCCCCTGTGGTCCTGGGTGCGAACCATGTGCAGGGCCATGTATAATCTGTTCTCTTCCAGAGTACGTCTGTAACTTCTTCAGGCAGTTTTACAGTCCAGCCTTCTGCGATCTGAAGCATGGGGCCCAGTCCTTTTACAAGATTCAGGCGGATCATGGTAACAGGCATTTCTGCTTCCGTAACGAAACGAGATGAGAAACCGCCGCCTCTGAAGTATCCGAAGTCAGCTGCATTCCATGTGGTCGCATTCAGGATAGCTTCCTGGTCTTCTTCCGTCACTTCATACCAAGGCTTCATCACACCCTTGCCCTGTGAGTCTTTTGCCTGCCCACAGGCATCTAAACATGCTGCACCAGAGTTGATCAGATGGATAAATCCGCCTGCATCCTTCGCAACACCTTCCAGATCATATCCTGTCGCCTTCTTAACTGCTTCCGGGCTCCAGTAGGTACGTACATCTGCAAAAATTTGTGCACGGTTGGTAAGGAGTTTCATAAACATCATGCCAAGTCCGTTGAGTACATCGTTTTCTGTTGCCAGCACATAAGGCTCACGTGCACCGTTCCAGTCAAAGGATGTGTTAAGCAGCGCCTCCGGGAAATCGCAGTTGGGGTAGAAGTCTGTCCACTGTCTTTGTCCCTGAAATCCTGCCGCAATAGCATTGTGGCCTACCATCTCCTCTTCTCTGCCTTCCGGTAAGTTCTGGTTGCCGTTCATTAAATCTTTGATGATGATCATCATCTTTACAACGAATTCCCAGTCTTTTTCCTTCTCTTCGGGAGTTTTCTGTACAGCTTCGGGGTTCTTGTCGAAGCCTTCCTTACATTTTTCTTTTGTCCATGCAAGGGCCTTCTCAAATTCAGCCTTGTCATAAATTTCTTCTGTCATGCGGCGGATGATTTCCACTTCGTCCACGGATTCCACACGCATGCCAAGATATTCCTCGATAAACGCAGGGTCAATGATGGAACCGCCGATTCCCATACAGATAGAGCCGATCTGCAAATAGGATTTGCCTCTCATGGTAGCTGCAGCTACAGCGGCACGTCCAAAACGAAGAAGCTTTTCTTCCACATCAGCAGGAATATCTGTTGCGTCAGCATTCTGTACGTCATGTCCGTAAATGCCAAATGCCGGAAGCCCTTTCTGTGCGTGGGTTGCAAGAACGCTTGCCAGATAAACTGCGCCCGGCCTTTCTGTTCCGTTAAATCCCCATACCCCCTTAATTGTCATAGGGTCCATATCCATAGTCTCTGCACCGTAGCACCAGCAGGGTGTAACAGTCAGTGTAATGGAAACCCCTTCTTTTTTGAACTTTTCTGCACATGCTGCGGTTTCGCCCACACGTCCGATCGTGGTATCCGCAATTACCACCTTAACAGGCTCACCATTGGAGTATTTCAAGTTCTCAGTAAAAAGCTTAGCCGCTGACTTTGCCATATTCATGGTCTGTTCTTCCAAAGACTCTCTTACCTTAAGATACCCTCTTCTTCCGTCAATGGTAGGTCTGATTCCAATTACCGGATAATCCCCAATCATTCTGTTTTCTGCCATTTGATAATACCTCCTTTAAAAAAGATTTTGTTTCTGTTAATATAATAATATCACTCGTTTTGTGAAACGCATTGTGATATAATATCATAAAGTATAACGATATTCACTTTCTTGCACAAGCGCATATTTATGGAGAGTCTGCCTATGCTGTATCTTGATTATAATGAAAAACAAATGCATGGAACCAAAGAATTTCCTGTGGCATTTTATCATGTAGACTACTCGCATCCCCGGTATGACATGCCCTTCCACTGGCATAAGGAATACGAAATTGTGAGGATTTTGGAAGGCGAATTCCGGCTTATGCTGGCCGATGAGGAGCTATCCGCCCGCCGTGGGGACAGTTTCTTTATCCCTGGCGGAGCCATCCATGGAGGCACCCCGGAAAACTGTGTTTATGAATGTCTTGTCTTTGATCTGGACCTTCTTTTCCTCCACGCGGATATCTGCCGTCAATATTTAAAAAAAGTTAAACACCAGGACATTATCATCCATCCTGTCATCCGCGTGGAGCTACCTTCCCTCTGCCATGTGATCGACAGACTGTTTACCACCATGTCGGACATGCAGCCGGGCTATGAGCTTGCCGTATCCGGCCTGCTTCTGGAGCTTTTCGGGCTAATTTTCCGTGAGGAATGTTATACGGCCAGCACCTCCGGCTCTGCATCCCCATTCCGGCATATGGAACAGCTCCGGCCTGTTTTTGAATATATTGAAAACCACTTTGCCTCCGGCATCAGCCTCCAGCAGTTATCCCAGATTTCCGGCATGTCCCCGAAATATTTCTGCCGTTACTTCCAGACCATGGTCCACAAGACACCCATGGACTACTTAAACTATTACCGCATTGAACATGCCTGTACCCTTTTGTGCACCACCGATTCCCCCATAACTTCCATCGCTTACGACTGCGGCTTTAACGACTGCAGCTACTTCATCAAGCTGTTTAAGCGCTACAAGCATATCACACCCAAACAGTACCAGATGCAGATGAAACGCTGATCTAGCCCGGATTGGCCATCCGCCCTGCCGGGACTTGGATTTTCTCCCCCCGGGTCAATCAGCCGGCTTTGACTTTGAATTTGGATGTAGTGCTTGTCAGCCCGTTTACCAGTTCGTCCAGCATCTGTACTTTACTGCTCAACTGTTTCTGGCTTTCTGTCTGGTCCTCCACTGTTGTCACGATCCGCTCTGTCATCTTTGTATTTTCTTCTATGATACCGCCCACTTCCACCATACTGTCAGCAACATCCACTGCGCTTTGGGCGAAATTCTCCACCATCCGGTGAACATTCCTTATTTCTTCATTTGTCTGCCCGGCATCCTTTAAGATCTCCCTAAATTTGTCCTGGGTCTGGGCTGCCATTGTGTTGCCCTTATCCAGTTGGGAAATCCCAAGCTCCATTTTGGAGGTCATGTCCTTCATGGAGTCCTCAAGGCTCTCTACAATCCCTGCAATTGCGTTTACAAGTTCCACTGTTCTCTCGGCCAAAATGTTGATCTCCTGTGCCACCACTGAAAATCCTCTTCCTGCCTCTCCTGCCCGTGCTGCCTCAATGGAGGCATTCAGGGAAAGAAGCTTGGTCTGCTGAGAAATGGTTGAAATACCGTCCAAAATTTTATCAACTTCCTGTGTATTGGTTCCAAAAGTTTCTGCCGCGCCGGCAATCTGGGATACCGTCTCGTTCACCTGCTGTAACTGCTCCACAAATGCCGCAATACTTTGATTTCCTTCTTCCGCCCTGTTCTTTGAACCCTTGGTTCTTATGTCTATCTTTTCTATATCCTCTGAAATCTGTATGGATATCTGTTTCATTTCCTGCATCTGGTTCCTGATTTTTTCTATTTCCCCAGACTGCTCATGCATCCTAGTATTGATGTCCTCCGCTGAGCAGGTAATTTCCAGGCTGTTTTTGATATTTCTGTTGGAAGTCTGCTCTGCAACCACTGCGGTATCCGCAATATCTTTCGTTGCAGTGATGACCTTACTGATGATATCTTTCAGGTTTCTGCTCATGATATTAAACGCATCGGCAAGGCTGTTAAATTCATTTTTTGAAGGAAGCCTGATTTCTTCTTTTGTTAAATCCCCCTCTGCCACCAGTCTGATTTCCTTTCCCAGCATCCTTATAGGCTTTACAATACTTCTTACGATCCATGCGCAGATACCAACGCTGACCACCAATATTGCCATAAACGCTGTCAGGGCAAAGTAAATGGTGCTTTTAAAATTCTCATCAATTTCTTTCTGAATCACTGCACTTCTTTCCAGTTCCATAGTTATATTGTTATTGCTGTAGGAGGCCATATCATTCCCAATCTGTTTAAATCCGGATACGATTTTATTTATCTCCTCATTAAAGGCCGGAAAAGAAGTTCCGTCCCCCAGCGCCACAACAGCTTCCATACTTTCCTGGTACTTCACCAACATCTGACGCAGGCTGTTTACCATACTCCTGTTGCCCTGGTATTCTTCTGCGCTGCCAATAGATTCCTCCAGTTCATCCAGATATAAAAACATATCGTCTATGCCCGCAAGCATACCCGATTCTTCTACGCTGGTTCCCATGATGCAGGCGTTAGTGATATCCGCCGCTGCCTTTGCACCTACACCTTTTATGGTGTTGAGGTTAAGGACATTCTGCAATATGCTTTCATATTCCTTGTTAAAACGATTAGTACGCACCAAAAGCAGAACTATAATTGCGCTGAGCGTCAGCAGCACAACCGTAAATCCCGCAATGATTTGCTTTGCAACATTCCCCATAACCACCTCTCCTGGTTTCATTTTATCCAAACAAACGCCGTCACGCTCCGCACCGCAAGACAGCTTATTGCAGCAACGGATGTCACGCTTTGCCAGACATCCTTATGTTAAAAAAGGGACAGAGATTTCCTCCCCGTCCCTTTCTTGATAACCAAATTATATTTTTATTGCAATATGAATTTACTTATATTTTACAATTAGTCGTACAGGTTAGGAGCGATGGATGCATCTTCCATATTTGTGCTGTCATACCAGTATCCTTCTGTAGGGATGTCGCTTACTGTTTCTCCGTTAGCGATCGCTGTCAGTGTCTCGACTGTCTTGATACCCATTGCCAGAGGAGACTGTGTAACTGCACCGAACATTGTGCCGTCTTTGATAGCGCCCTTGATTACGGAGCCTGCATCAAATCCTGCTGCCAGAATATCGCCTGCAGCAGGATCGGAACCTAATACGCTTAAGTTGCCGTTTGCTGTAAGGATACCTTCTGCTGCTACCTGGTTAGAACCAAACATACCAATGGTATCTTCTTTGTTCAGAATAGCAGAAGCTTCTGTTGCACAAAGTTCAACAGTTGTCTGGGCGGGAACTGCTACTTCAATGATGATATCAGCGCTTGCTTCGTCGCCTGCATCTTTACAGTTGTTTACGTAATATTCATTACCGATAACTGCAACTTTCTTTCCGTCTGCTGCTGCCAATTCGCTGAATTTGTCAATAAATCCAAGGCCACGGCTTGTGATGGATTCGGAAGTTGCTTCCTGGTTAACTTCACCGATTCTTACAGGAGCAGTTGCGTTTGCAATTGTTTCCTTAAGAGCAGGGTAAAGATTGTCTGCTGCTGTTGCGCCAGCGCCGTAGTTATCTGTAGCGATTGTGGAAAGAACGGATCCAGCGGGAGCTTTCGGGATACCAGAGTCGAAACATACTACCGGGATGCCTTTGTCCATAGCTGTCTGCAGTGCGTCAAGACATGCGTCCTGGTCGCAGGCTGCAAGACCGATTCCGTCGGGTGCATTGTTGATTGCGCTGTTTAACATATTTACCTGATCTGCAATATCAGATTCATTATTAGGGCCTGTACAGTTTGCTTTAACGCCCAAATCTGCTGCTGCCTGGTTAACGCCTGTAACAGCTGCCTGCCAGTAAGATGACTGGTAGCTCTTTACGATGATTTCAAAAGTATAGTCGCCGCCTTTTGCTGTTTCTGTTTCTGCTTCTGCCTCGGGAGCTGCTGCCTCTTCAGGAGCGGCCTCTTCTGCGGGAGCTTCTTCCTTTGCAGGTGCCTCAGCAGGAGCTGATGCTTCTTCCTTCTTGCCGCCGCATCCAGCCAGCATGGTTGCTGTCATTGCGGTGCACATAAGTACTGCTAACATTTTCTTTTTCATTTTCTTTCCTCCTATAACTATTTGGTTATCTATATGATACCGTTTTATTCAGACGCCGGACTGTAAATAGTCCGGCACCTGACGGCCTCATACCATTATGATACAAATTGAAAACTATTACAAGCTCTATGCGGTCTGGGCTTTCTTCTTTTTCAAAATATCCACCATAACCGCACCAATCAGTACCATACCGGTAATGATCTGCTGCCAGTTAGCCTGCAAACCTATATACGGAAGCCCTGTCTTTAATAAACAAATAACAAATACCCCAAGAAGCGAACCGCCGACGCTTCCGGCCCCACCGGAAGCAGAAACCCCACCGATAATTGCTCCGCCGATTGCTTCCAATTCAAATCCGGCTCCCGTACCAGGCTGCACAGTCGAAAATACTGCGGAATATGCGATAGCTGCCAGACCTGCAAAGAATCCGGAAATCACATATGCCATAATATGATAAAATCTTACATTAATACCAGACAGGATTGTTGCTTCCTTGTTACTTCCTATTGCAATGGTGTATCTTCCTATCTTGGTATGGTTTAACACAAATCCCATCAGCAGCACCAGAAGTACTACCCAGAGAAATCCCAAAGGATATTTGGTGTCCCCAATGGTAATCTTGAAAATATTTCTGAACCAGCTTCCCTCTGCCCCGCCTGTAGGCCAGGAAATACCAAAATTCTTGGAACAGATAGAGCCAAGCCCCCGGGTAATCATACAGGTACACAGGGTCGCCAGAAACGGCGGAAGACTCATGACTGATACCAGAACACCGTTTAAGGTTCCAATCAGCACACCAAACAAAATAGATACCAGCATGCCTGCCCAAGTAGGCCATCCGCAGTGAACAATCAGATAACCGCCTGCCAGCGAATAGCAGATCAGCCCTGTTCCTATGGACAGATCCACACCGCCTGTAATCAGGGGGAAAGTCACGCCGATTGCCATAAGCACTATGTAATAGGAATAATCCATGATACTGAGTACCGTTGTATATTTCCTGAAGTTAGCGCTGAATACACTAAAAAATATAAATAGAAAAATTACCACCAGAAGAACGATAAGCTTTTGGCTTCCCTGTCTGGAAAATACTGATCCTTTCTTTTCTTCCGGCGCATTTACACCCGATTTACTCATTTTTTCATCCTCCATCCTATATTTCCCGCGTTGCCATATTCATGATTGTTTCCTGGGATGCCTCTTCAATACCGATTTCTCCTGTCTTTTTCCCTTCGCACATAACAACAATGCGGTCACTCATTCTCAATATCTCTGTCATTTCGGAAGAAATCATGATAATCGATTTCCCCTCCTCGGCCAGCCGGTTCATCAGCTTATAAATTTCGTTCTTGGCCCCTACATCAATGCCTCTGGTAGGTTCATCGAAAATCAGGATATCGCAGTTCCTGATCAGCCATTTTGCGATAACTACCTTCTGCTGGTTTCCGCCTGAAAGATTCACCACAAGCTGATCCACGCTGGGGGTCTTGGTTGCCAGGGAGTCCACATATTCCTGGGCTATTTTATTTTCAGATTTTTTGTTGATAAACAGGCCGCTCACAAAATTTTCCAGAGCTGCCATAGTAGAGTTTTCCGCTACTGACTTCTGTACCACGATACCGAAACGCTTGCGGTCCTCCGACAGATATCCGATTCCGCATTTTACCGCATCCTGGGGGGAATTGATCTCCACCTTCTTACCGTTGATATAAATGTTCCCGCTGGTCTTGGGGTCAGCCCCGAAAATAGCCCGGGCAGTCTCTGTTCTTCCCGCTCCCATCAAACCGGAGAAACCGAGGATTTCCCCTTTGCGAAGTTCAAAGCTCACATCCTGCACCATTCTTCCCGCATTTAAGTTCTCCACTTTCAGCACCACCGGCGCATTCTTGGGAACCGAGCTCTGGGTCTTGGGGTCTTCGTAAATAACACGGCCTACCATCATGTTGATGATATCATCCTTGGTACAGTCTTTGGTAATCAGGGTTCCCACATAGGTACCGTCCCTCATAACCGTTACCCTGTCCGTAATAACCTTGATTTCGTCCATACGGTGGGATATGTATACAATACCGATCTGCTGTTTACGCAGATCTCTTATTATCTTAAAAAGCTCCTCTATTTCCGCTTCCGTAAGGGCTGCTGACGGTTCGTCAAAAATGATGACCTTTGCTTTATGGGAAATTGCTTTTGCAATTTCGCACATCTGCTGCTTTCCTACCGTCAGATTGCTCATAGTTTCTGCAGGATCAATGTCAATGTGAAGCTTCCCAAACAGCTTTGCCGCTTCCTCGTTCATCTTCTTATCATCAATGCCGATGCCCTTTTTAAACTCTCTTCCTATAAAAATGTTCTGTGCCACTGTCAGATGGCCCAGCATATTCAGTTCCTGATGCACAATAACAACACCTGCATCCTGCGCTTCCCTTGTAGTATGGAATTCCACTTCTTTCCCTTCATAGACAATACTTCCTGAATCCTTGATGTAAATACCTGTAAGGACCTTCATCAGTGTGGATTTACCTGCACCATTTTCTCCCATGAGGGCATGCACTTCACCTTTTCTCACCTCAAAATTGACATGATCAAGTGCATGTACGCCCGGAAAAGATTTATCTATATCTTTCATTGTTAAGATTATATCGCCCATTCTCTAACCTTCGCCTTTCCAAATTTCTCATAGTCATTTTCATTGCATAATCGTTAATTCTTTCTGCGCCTTGTAATAACGTCCGCATAAACAGCCACGATAACGATGATACCAGTAATAATGAGCTGATAGTCCTTGCTGAAGCCGAGGGCAAGAAGACCTTCCTGTAAAAGAGCTATAATGAATACACCGATTACAGTTCCGCTGATAGAGGCAAGTCCTCCGGCCATAGAAGTTCCGCCCATTACACAGCCGGCAATGGCCTCGTTGTTGTACGTGTCCCCATATCCCGGCTGTACAGTGGTATATGCCGCAACAAAGAAAATAGCAGCAATGCCTACCAGTGTTCCGCAGATGATATATGCCAGCATCTCCCACTTCTTAACATTGACACCGGAAAGCCTTACGGCTTCCTTATTGCTTCCAAGGCTCAATATGTAACGGCCGGCTTTCGTCTGGTTCAGTATAATGGAACAAATCACTGCAAATACAATAAAAATCACAAGTCCTACCGGGAAATTTCCTACTTTTACAAAATTCCTGTACCAGCCGTTAGCATCCACAGACTGGGGCCAGCTCACGGACTGGGTCTTTGTAAATACGGACGCAAGCCCTTTGGCAATATTCATACTTGCCATGGAAATAATAAAAGGCGGCACGGTCCAGTATGCAACAAAATATCCGTTGAACACGCCAAACAAAGCGCCCACAAGGACACTGATCAGCAGGCTGAACACAAGGGGAACCCCGTAACTGGTCAGACAGTATCCGGAAATCAGCGCGGAACAGAACATAACCGGCCCGATGGAGAAGTCAATTCCGCCGGTAGCAATCACAAAGGTTACTCCCAATGACAAAAAGCCAAGGAAATACGCATAGTTCAGTGCACTCATGATTCTCTGGATGCCTACGAACTTATCACTAAGCATACAAAAAAATGCATACATCAGTATCAGGACACCGCATAATACAATTCTGTTAATACCAATCTTCTTTACGATTGGATTCTGTTTAATCTTTTCCAACTTTCTTCCTCCCAATCATATTTCGTTTGTCAACATAATCCTACCTCTGCAAAGGTGCATCCAAAACCCGTATACTGCTCTCCCCTTTCCGTATACGCCACAAAAGTCCGGATTGACACCGCTGCCCTCTCCGGAACCGGCAGCCTGCTATTTAGTTTAGAACTTCTATGAAATTTCAATGCACGCAGCATAGAATCATGTCCTTTGTTACATGTTGCAGCAGTTCCGCTCCCGTAAAGCAGCCTGCAAAACTTCCAAAATATATTTTCCTTGCCAATATTCATAAATCTCTTTATAATGTCATTGTCCGGCATCGGGCACGGCCCAACCTACCTGCAGTACATCATTAAAACAATATGTGTATTAATCTATTTGTTTTAAAATAAGGAGATATTACATGAATTATTCAAACGCAAAACCTGCAAAAATGTCTGTTTTACTTTCCCTGGCTCTCTTTGCCCTGTTTCTTTCCGGCTGTCAGAAGCCTGCTCCGGCAGCGCCTTCCCCTTTTTCCGAAGTTTCATGGGAATATTCGGCAGAAGACCTCTTTGCCTATGAAGGAGATGAACCTGTCACTTACGATTCTGTATACGGCGGTATCTGCTATACCTATCCAAAAACATGGCAGGAACGGCCCGGAACCATTAAATATATGTATAATCAGGAGGAACGCCTCATGTGTATCGCCTGGACCTGCTCCGCCGAAGAAGAACAGGAGCTTTTCGACCTGTACGATATCATTGAGGAATCGGTCAATACACAGACAGGAGGAACGGACAAGACATCCAATTCCGGTCATGTGTGGTACCGGGATGAAGGAAATATTATCTTAAGTCTCATGATAACTTCCGACTTAAAAGCACTCCAGTATGCCTATCTCCATCCTGAGGTATCCAGCCCTCCCAAGGAATAATTCTGACCATAATTGATAAATTTATTATATAGATAACGGCTTTTAATTAAAATTGAAAATCTTACAGAAAAGGGTTAAAAATCTACTACGGTTTCTGCCGCGCTTCCCGTGGCAGCGTTTGTAATAAAAAAGCAACATCCTCTCTCCTTTTCCAGAGGGGGATGCTGCTTTTATGATTTGTATTATTGTTGTCGTATTTGCAAGGTTTTCTGTCACTTTAGCCCTGTGATCTTTCCATCCAGATCCCACAAGTCTTCCCAGCCCGAAGCGCCTTCCCATAAAAATACCTGACCTTTGATCAGGCGGCAGTTTTTGTCGGCTTTTCTGATTTTGTCCATTTCTTCTTCTGTCAGAGGATCTTCTGTGACACACTTTAGGTTGCTCACATACTGGGGTTCCTTTACTGAGAAAGGAATCGGGATCTGGCCTCTCTGGACCGCCCACTTTAAGCACACAATAGCGGGATGGACATTGTGGGCTTTGGCAATTTCCACAATTTCATCCATCTGGGTATCGGCAATATCCCCGCTGGTTCTGTCCCTTTCGGGCCTTGAGGGAGAGCCGATGGGGCAGTAACCGATAGGCTGTATTCCATGGCTTACCGCATAGTCAAAAAGTTCCGGCTGCTGGAAGCCCGGATGGCATTCCATCTCAAGGGCCACCGGTTTGATCTCACATAAGGGAAGCACCGCTTCCAATTTGGGGATGGTCATGTTTGACATGCCGATATACCGCACTTTCCCCTGCTTTACCAGCTTTTCACACTGTCTCCAGGTGTCCATAAACTCCTCAATGGAAAAAGGCTTTGAATCCGGGTTTCTGGAATCCCCGCTGCATCCCGGCGCATGGTAATTGGGAAAAGGCCAGTGGACGAAATATAAATCTATATAGTCCAGTTTCAAATCTTCCAAACTCTTTTCGCAGGCTGCAGTCACCTCTCTGTGCCTGTCGTTCCAAACCTTGGAAGTAATGAAGAGTTCTTCTCTCTTAATATCCGATTCCGCAAAAACCTTCTGGAGCACTTCCCCGATCCGGTTCTCATTCTGGTACACCGATGCACAGTCGATTAACCGGTACCCTCTTAAAATTGCGCCGTACACTGCATCACTCACCTGCTGGGGTGAGTATTTGTCAGAGCCAAATGTCCCAAGTCCCACAGCAGGTATCGCTTCCCCTGTGGCCAGTTTTTTCTTCGGGACATCGGCAGGATTTACTTTATTATCCATCTGTCTGTCACCTCACTTCCGGGCTTATTTTTATTCTTTAAACGTCACCGCAACCTTGCCGCATTGTCCTCCTGCCATCAGTGCGTATGCTTCGTCTGCTTTATCCAGAGGGAATTCATGGGTAACTAAATCTTCCGGATGAATGCCCCATCTAACCAGACGTTCCACCAGTTCTTCCATTTTCCATAATGATGTTACCCAGGAGCCGTAAATGGTCTTTTGTCCGTGAATGATATCTGGGCTGGGATTAAAACTGCAGGTTCCGCCTTCCCCTACAAAGGCTATTTTCCCCCATTCTCTTGTGGCTCTGATGGCAAGCTGTCTTCCTGCATCGTTTGCGCTGGCGTCAATGGCTCTCTCCACACCGCGCCCGCCTGTCACTGCAAGAATCTCATCCAGGGTAGTTTCTCCGGGCTTGAACACATGGTCCACAAGTCCTAATTTCTTAGCCAGTTCAATACGGTAGTCATTCATTTCCACACCGATAAGCTGGTTCGCACCCATACATTTTGCAAGCATAAGCGCTGCAAGACCTACCGGGCCTAATCCGGTTACAAGTACTGCGTCATTGCCGCATATGCCGATTTTTTCAATGGCCTCATAAACGGTGCCGAACCCACATGCAACCTGTGCCCCGTCCTTGTAAGTCAGCTCATCAGGCAGTGCAATCAGATCCTTTTCTTCTGCCAATATGTAAGGAGCCATGCCGCCGTTCCTCTGCCAGCCGTAAGCCTGTCTGTGTTCGCTGGTGCATGAAATGTAGTAACCCCTTCTGCAATCGTTGCAGACACCGCATCCCGAAATATGGTAGACAATGACCCTGTCTCCTTTTTTAAAACGCTTTAAGCCCTCGCCTTCTTCCACAATAATGCCACAGGGCTCATGTCCGGCAATCATGCCCGGTATATAGCCTTCCGGCCCTTTTCCTACGTGTTCCCTGTAAATACAGCGGATATCGCTTCCGCATATAGTAGTAGCTTTTGTCTGTACCAGTACCTGTCCATGGCCTGGCTTCGGAATGTCAAATTCCTTAAGTTCCACAGTACTGTTCCCGGGCAGAATTGCCCCCATCATCTTACCCATGATTTTTCCTCCTTATACATTTTCCTTTTGCTGCCCCTGCCTTGCGGCTTTCCAGGCGCCACATGCCGGTGCTTTTTTATTTTCTCTGGCAATCGGAACATTTTCTGCATGTCCACTTACCTTCTGCTGTTCTTATGCCTTAATTATAGCGTATATATTTCATATGGTAAGAGATTCCTTTGACATTTTTAACAATTTTATGTCGTGTTGGCGAATATCTATTGCATTTTTCCTAAAAAGGAGTATATATAAATAGGAAGGGAGCGTTTTATGCAGACACGATTAGATCATTTTGACTTACATTTTGCCCTTGGGGAATATGATTTTCACATTTCAAACATTGTACTGGAACGGTTTGAGCGCTCCATCCCCCGCCACAGTCACAGCAGAAACAGTTATGAAATCCATTATATCCCTTTTGGCCGGGGAAATGCCGTAATCAGCGGAATGTCCTACGACATTGTTCCCAATACCCTTTTTATCACCGGGCCTTTCGTGGAACACTCCCAGGTCCCTGACTCCAAAGATCCCATGTGTGAATATTGTATTTACCTGAAAACAGGACACAGTACCGCCCCCTGCCATTCCTCCTGTGAAAAAAGTCTGGCTGAAATTTTCAGGAACACGCCTTTCTGGTTCGGACAGGATAATCAGGACATCCACACGCTGATGAAGCAGCTCTTTTTTGAACTGGAACACCGCTATACCGGCTATATGGTGCAGGCCCAGATTCTGCTGAAACAGCTTATCATAAAGCTTGTGCGGAATTATGAAGGAACAGCCATAAGCAGTTCCCCCGTTGAAGCCCCCAGTCTGATTGACAATAAATACCTGATCATTGAAGAATGTTTTCTTTATGAATACCGCACCCTGACCCTGGACGGACTGGCCTCCCGGTTAGGTCTGGGCATACGCCAGACGGAACGGCTGTTGAAAATACACTACGGCAGAACTTTTCTCCAGAAAAAAACGGAAGCACGTATGTCCGCCGCTTCCATTCTTCTTCAAAATCCGAATTTGTCCATTACCCAGATTGCAGAAGATACCGGGTACTCCTGCATTGAGCACTTTTCCGCTTCCTTTAGGCGCTACTATGGACTAAGCGCTACCTCTTACCGCAAACGCCTTGTCTGTGCGCCTTAAAAGATACCAAATATTTTATCGCGGAAGCCATCATAAAGAGTATAATAGTCGGTATATCCAATTTTGCTGTCCTTAAAACGTGCCCCCCACTCCCTGCATATTGTATCTGCAATGACTTTTGCGTACTCGCTGCCAGTCAGCAGAATGGCAGGAAAGGTGTAATAAATCATGAAAAAGTTTAAATCCGCCTGGACCCTTCCGCCGATTTTACCTTTCTGGGTATAATGTTTCTCCACCTTGTCCACAAAGGATGCTGCCATCTCACCGGCTGCCTTCTCCTTATCCTGTGCCTGATCCATATAGTCAGCCATTTCCCGAAAATAATGGCTGTGCTTTTCCCTGAAATCAAACATATTTTTTTCATAGGAAGATTTCTTCAGTTTCTTCATCATGGGCTGCATTTCTTCAAATATTTTTTCTACGCCTTCAAGCATTTTCTTCAACCTTTCTCTCTGCCGCTGTCCGCCGGTTCCCTGCATAAAGCTTCCTTCCCGCCAGCCGCCTTTGTTTTTAACTTCTTATCATTCATCCGCCCGCCACCAGTTCCGACAGGGGTTTAAAAGTATACCCCATGCCTTCCCATTTTGTCAAAAGCTCATCCAGTATCTCTCCGTTGGTGCTGGATGTATTGTGCAACAGCACAACCGCTCCGGGATGTACCCGGGTCGTCAGCTTGTCAAAGGCTTCCCCGTGGCTGGGCTGCCTGTCCTGATCCCAGTCCACATAGGCAAGGCTCCAGAATATGGTATAATATCCCATTTCCTGTGCCATTTCCAGATTGTGCACGTTACATTTTCCCTGGGGCGGACGGTAATAGGGGGAAAGCTCCTCCCCGGTGATCTCCCTAAACAGATCCGCAACATCGTCCATCTCTTTTTGAAAATCCCCCTTATCGGAAATGGACGCCATGTCCAGATGATGGTAAGTATGGTTGCCAACGGCGTGCCCCTCCTGCACCATTCTTTTTACAAAATCAGGGGCCGTTTCCAGAAAATGGCCCACCACAAAAAATGTTGCCTTTACGTTATGTTTCTTAAGAGCATCCAAAATTGGCTCCGTGTTGCCGTTCTCATAGCCGCAGTCAAAAGTCAGATAAATAACCTTTTCGCTGCCGTCTCCCACATAGTACCCGTCATACCACGCCAAATCTCCGGCTGTGGCATTTCCCTTAGGGGCTGTCCCCGGCTCTGTAAACGACAATCCCCAGTCTTCGGAAGCAAGGGTAAGCTCCCATCCTTCCGGCAGCGTTTTCCTTTCTGCCGCCTTTACGGCTCCGTCCGGCTGCCCTGGAAGCGTTTCTCCTTCCTCCGGCTCTGCTTCCGGCCGGTCTGCCAGCTCCGGCTGCGGCTCCCACCCGTTATTTACCGTTTCTGTCTCCGGCTGTCCGCCAGCCTGGGGCACTGCGTCCTCCTTCACCGCTTCCGCGTTTTTCTCTGTATTCCGGCATCCTGCCAGTACCAGTGCCATGAAAGCTGCCGCAAAAATAACGGCTTTCCTTCCTGCTGTCTTTGTGCTTTCCATTATGAAATTCTCCTGCTTCTTTTGTGCTTTACATATTCTGTTGCGGTAGTATGTTCCTTTAAACCCAATTGATTATTACCTTAAATATTAATTATAGACAGATCACAACCCATTCCAATCATCTGCTAAAAAACATCTCCATGTGTATCCGGGAATTTCAGCCACACATCACATCCACTCCCTGCCGCTGCTGACCCGGCCGGATGTGACAACCACCAGTTTCCGGCCAAGAAAAGGCTGCAAATGCTCCCTGATTTTCTCCTCATCCACACGTCTGTAGCTTCCGTCCGTAATCAATATGATAATTTTAGACCTGGCGTAAAACAGCTTCAACTGCCTAAGCAGTTCATCCAGGGACTTTCCATCATGCCCCCGTTCCGGCTCATAATCCTCAAAACCTCTTCCGAGCTGCAGGGCTGCAAGCGAAGAAACTTCTTTGATGATCTCGTCATCGGAGACCCACTTGATCAGATTCAGGCGCACATTTCTGAAAATTTCATCAGTCCTCTTTAAAGCTCCTGCAATCTGCCCGCACTGCGTCCGTAACTGCCCGCCGTCTATATGATAATCCACTGCCAATGCCATCTCCAGAATGCCGCCCCGGTAATTCCCCGGCACATGAAGCGCCCTCATGGCAGCATTTTTTATCTGCAATAGCTGAACATCCGTAAACATATGTCATCCTTCTTTCCCAAAGGTCCTTCTTTTGTATATCTGGCAGACGCACGAAAAAGAGGGACCCTGCTGCAAAGCTCTTGTATATTTTGCTCCCTTCTATTATACTATAAATGAACCTGCAAAGGGAGAGTTTTCTGTTTTTGGAGTTTCAACAGGAGGTTTTTATATGGAAGAAAGAGTTGCCATCATCGGTATTTTCATTCAGGATATCAATGCCGCAGCTAAGGTAAATGAGCTGCTCCATGAATATGCTGACTGCATCATCGGAAGAATCGGCATCCCCTACCGCGAAAAATCGCTGAATATCATTTCCGTTATTATTTGTGCTCCCCCTGACAGAATCAGTGCGCTCTCCGGGAAGCTTGGCAGAATCAAAGGGATCAGTGCCAAGGCCATGCAGGCGAAAACAGATTAACTTACAGGAGGATTTTGTTATGAAACTTTCAACCAGACAGATTGCGGCAACAGCGGCACTGCTTGCAATCTGCATTGTCAGCCAGTTCTTTAAAAACACCAGCGTATTTATCACAGGCCCCATCATCAATGCCTGTATTATCCTTGCCGGACTTTCCTCCGGACTTTCCTGCGGGATTATTCTGTCCGTCATAACGCCAATCACTTCCTTTTTCATTTCCGGAAGCCCGGTCATGTCCTCCATCCCGGCCATTATTCCCTGCGTTATGGTTGGAAATATCCTGATCGTGGGATGTGTATGCCTTTTATCGGACAGAATAAAGGGACGCTTCGGCCTGCCCCTGTCCATGCTCGCCGGGTGCATCGTCAAAGCGCTGTTCATGGGAGTTGTCATCTCACTGATCCTTATTCCCATGTTTCTTCCCGAAAAAATGCATCCCAAAATGAGTGTTTTCCAATCTACTTTTTCCATTGTACAACTACTCACCGGGGCCGCCGGATGCATCTATGCACACATCATCTGGATACCCCTTAAAAAATTTATGAAAAATCAGGACTAATTATCCGCCCGGCCCGTTACTTACTGCGGCGCTACTCCTCTTTAAAGGGAAACAGCAGCTTTTGGTTTTCTTCTGTGTACACGCTGTCATTACTGATAAGTTCACAGCCAGAATCAATGTATTGGGGCACTTTCTCACCGCTTAGTATTTTAAGTACCGCTTCCACGCCCAGATATCCCATTTTGAAGGGATTTTGTATGACAATGATTTCAAAAATCCCTTCTTCCAAAAGCTGAATCTCCTCAAGAGAACTGTCAATCCCCACCACCCGGATCCTGTCCTGGAGTTTCTTTTCCTTGATTGCCCTGGCCGCGCCTACGGCTGAATATTCATTCAGACCTGCCACCAGATCGATCCCCGGATATTTTTCAATCAGCCCCATCATGAGGTGATAGGCTTTGTCATAGTCGGAATCGCAGAACACCACATCCACGATCCTGTCCTGGTATTCCCCAAGTCCCATACGCACGCCCTGCTCCCTCTCAATCGCAGTGGAGGAACCTTCCACGTGTCCGATTATGGCAATCTGGGAGTCTTCCGTGACATACTGTTTCATATAATTGCCTTCCACTTCTCCCAGCTTCACGTTGTCCGTGGTGATCACCGTGTCCGCTACATCCTCGTTCACTGCAGAGTCCACCAGAATCAGCGGAATCCCCTGTTCTTTTACCTTTTTAGCATAAAGGGTGGTCTCGGTATAACTGCACGGAGTCAGCAAAATGGCATCCGGCTTCTGGGCAACAGCCCACTGGATCAGCTCATTCTGTCCCTTATAATCGTCCTCCGTTTCCGTGGCAACTATGGTAAGTTCGACCTGATTTTCTGCTGCCGCCATCTGAGTCCCCTCAATCAGCAGCTTCCAGAAATCATTGTCTTCATCTATTACCTTTGGAATAAAAATTATGTGGACTTTTTCCTTCTCCCCACTGCCGCCGCCAAGGAAAAAAATACCTGCTGCTATCACCGCTGCCATTGCAAATGTCCACACAATCATTTTTTTCCCATGAGTATTTCTATATTTTTTAATGCTGTTTTTCAAACCTTTTTCCATACTATGTTCTGCATATCCTTTTGGGGTTTCATCCATCTGCTCTCTCATCTATCCATCTCCTCCCTGAAATTCCTTGGGATTATGATAGTCACAGTGGTTCCCTCTCCCACAACACTTTCAAAGCGCAGTCCGTACTCCGCCCCGTAATACAGACCTATGCGGGTCTGTACATTGTGGACACCGACACCGCCGCTTCCCTCGCTGTCTCTGGATTTATCGAAAATTCCCTTAAGCGCATCCTCATCCATGCCAATTCCATTGTCAATTACTTTCAGGATGATGTTGCTTCCTTCCCCATATCCCACAATGCGGATAAGACCTTTGGAGCCTTTATACTTAATACCGTGGTAAATGGCGTTTTCCACCAGCGGCTGGAGAATCAGATTAATGATTTCTTCCTTCTTAATATCCTCGGCAACCTCTATCTCATATTCCAGCTTATCTTTATAGCGCATCTTCTGGATAGTCAGATAACTTCCTGCATAGTCCACTTCCATTTCCAGCGGAATCCGCTCATTGTCGTTGCTGATGCTCTGGCGCAGAAGCCTTGCAAGGGCAGATGTCATGCGCACCACCTCTTTATTCTTCCCGCCTTCTGCCATCCAGATAATAGAATCAAGAGTATTGTACAGAAAATGGGGGTTGATCTGGGACCGGAGCGCCTTTAATTCGCTTTTGCGCTTCTCCTCCTGCTCATAAATATTCTGCTCCATCAATTGACGTATCCTTGCAGTCATCAGATTAAAGGAATTGCCCAGGCTGTCTATCTCGCTGTCCGCCCGGATCACCACATCCGTATTGAAATTTCCCTTTTCCACCTCTTTCATGGAATCCTTCAACTCTTTGATAGGCCTTGTGATCGCAGTGGCAAAGAAATTAGCCAAAATCATGGCAATACACAAAAGAACGGCTGCTATGACCATGTAGATGTACTCCGTCTCCTTTTTGTTTTTCATCAGTTCGGAAATATCCGCCACTCCCACTACACGCCATCCGGTTTTTTCAGACACGGATACCGTATACAGCTTCTCGCCGTCCTTTCCCTTTTCATCCGTTATAAAATAACCGTCAGCGCCGCAGCTTAAGACTTCGCTGATTTTTTCCGCCTTAAGCCCGTTGTATAAAAGCTGCTGTTTGGGATGATAAATAATTTTCCCGGACTCATCCACGATGAACACATAGCTGTTGGTTGCCAGACTGTTATTCTCGCACAGATCTTTTAACAGTTTATAGTTGAGATCAATAAAAAATACGCCTCCGTTTTCTCCTGTCCGGGGATCCTTTATTCCCTTCCCTAAAGTTACCACCCATTTATAGTTATTGCGTATCACATGCTGGACATGGGAAGCAGTCAGAATACTATCATTTCCCTCAAGGGCTTCCCTGTACCATTCCACTTCTTCCAGTGAAACATTCTCATTGAGCTTGTCTGTACCGTCATTTATGATAAAATCCCGCTCCGGCGTCACCACCGCAATATTGGAAATATCCTGCCTTGTCTCCACAACGGTGTTGAACTGGGTCACAATGCGGTCAAATGTCTCCTCCAATTCCGCCTTCGGCATACTCATAAATAAATACTTCTGCACATCCCCGCCCTGAATCACCATGGAGGAAATATTTTCCATATAATCTATATAAGAGTCTATGTCCCGGTTCACCTGACGTACCAGACGTGAAGTATAGTCTGTGGAATTTTCCAAAACCGTCTTCCTTGTATAGTCTACTGAAATAAGCATAAATACAACTGTTGTAATGATGATAAGCAATGAAAAAAGACACAGCATCGTAGTCCTTACGCTTTTAAATAGGGATAAAATCGTAAAACGGGTCTTTTTTTCAGACATCTATTTCCTCATTTCTTTTGCATATTCCGTAGGCGTCTTCCCTGTGATCTTTTTAAAAGCAATGCTGAAATAATGGGAATCGTTGAATCCTACCCTCTCTGCAATTTCGTAATTTTTCATATCCGTATTTTCCAGCAACTCTTTTGCCTTTTGCATACGGAGTCCGATAAGCACATCCATGAAGGTCATCCCTGTGGCCTGCTTGAAAATGGTGCTGAAACGGCTGGCGCTGATGTTGAGGTAAGAGCACACGGAATGAAGACTTAAATCGCAGTCCCCGTAGTTTTTTTCAATGTAGTCCATGGCCATTACTGCGTATTTTTTTCCGCCTACATTTTTCTGATTATCCAAACGGCCGCCTACCTCCACACAGTAGGTTCCCAGAATGTCCACCGCTTCCTTCAGCTCCCCTGCATTCAGCACTTTTTCAAGAATCTCTTCCTTAAAAGCTGTGCGCTGGACGCTCTCCATCTCGGAGGCTCTGCAGAGTTCATCCAGCATGTCCACTACCCGCTGGAGCACCACCCCTGCACTGCGCCTGTCATAGCAGTACTCCCTCAAAGTCTTTTCCATGACAGAGAAATCTTCTTTGATCTTCCCGCTATCATTTTCCTTCACATGAAGGGCCAGCTCCCCCAGCATCTTATCTACATCCGCCTGATTCTTTTCCTCCCGGATCGTCTCTATCTCCATCACGTGGTTTCCACCCATAATATAATGATACTCTAAGGCTTCTTCCGCTTCCTCATAAGATTTATAGATATTTTCCAGTTCAGCCTCATAGCTTCCAAGGCCGATGTTCACCTCCAGATGCATGATCTGGTTCATCTGCGCAATAATTTCATTACAGATATTCCTTACGCTCTGACGGAATTCCACCGGCCGATTAGAGCATAGAAGCATGTATGTGCGGTGGTCTTTTCCCTGGCAGACCTCCCCCGCTTTATTTCTCTTTACGATTTCCTGGCTGATATTGTGGAGCACAAAAGCCATCAGGGCGCTCTCCTTTTTCCGCTCCTCATCCAGTGCGCTGGAGCGGACATAGATATCCAGTTCTGCCACTGCCACCCTGTATACAGCAAAGTCAAGGTTCAGCCCTACCTTTTTCAATTCCCGGCGGGTTTCCTCATCGGCCCTGCTGCCCCTTATCAAATGCAGAAGGGTATCGGAATAAAGACGTTTCTGACCCTTGCGGTAGGCGGACTCCAGCTTCGACAGCTTCTGCTCCGCTTTCCGCTCCTTGTCCATCTCAGTCTTTAAGGCCAGAAGCACATCCCCCATTTCGTCTGCAGTGATCGGCTTTAGCAGGTACTCCTTTACCCCATAACGGATCGCTTTCTTGGCGTAATCGAAATCATCATACCCGCTGAGAATTACAATCTTTACCGATGGATAGTCTTCACTGAGTTTTTCACTTAATTCCATTCCGTCCATATACGGCATACAGATATCTGTAAAAACCACGTCCACAGGGTTTTCCTCTATAAATTCCAAAGCTTCCTTTCCGTTTTCACAACTGCCTGCCAGTTCATATCCATACTGCTCCCACTTCACGTTTTCGCTGACAGCCTCTCGGATAAGCGCTTCATCGTCCACAAGCAAAATCCGATACATCCCTATAACTATGCTCCTTTCCCAAACAGCCAATTTTAAAGTATAAAAAGCAGTATTTTCCTTTTATAAGGAACCGGAAGAGATCCTATTACAATATCATACAGCCTTTGTCTGGGTGTACAGGTAAAAAACAGGCACACCCGGCTATGTTGAGGCTTTTTAACCTGTACAGCAGAAAACACAGGCATAATTGTAAAGTTATTTCTTGACCGTTCCCAACTATTCCAAAAGGAAAATACTGCATTTACTATGCCCGAAGCAAGATATTACACCTGATGATTTAGTCCGTCACAACACCCTTTTGCAGCATAATGTTTGCATAAAGCGCGCTCTCTCCGGTAGCAATAATTGCATATACTTTTTTTGCTTCCTCATAAAAAGCAAACCTCTCAATCTGTCCAATAGCACTGGCGCCGCGCCCGTCATGGCGTGCCGTAATTTCCTCGTAAGTCTTCCAGATAGGCGTCTCCACCTTATCCCCCGGCATAACCTCCATCAGATTCACCGGCTTCTCCACATAGGTGTCCAGAGGGAACACCTGTAAAATGGCATCCAGTATTTCCGGTATGCCATGGCCGTCCATACGGATGACTACAGCATCCTTTCCCATGGTTTCAGCCGGAAAATTGCCGTCGGCAATCACAAGCCTGTCACTATGTCCCATCTCACACAATACCTTTAATAACTGGGGAGATAAAATCCCCGGAATTCCTTTTAACATCGTAATCCCTCCACTTTCCTATATCGTTCTGCAAACACGCTCTAATAAAATAGTACCACGACGTCTCTGTAAAAAGTTGCAGGATAATAGCATAAAATATAAAATTATTCACCTGACTTCTTCCCAGGCTGACTTAAAACGGAAACTGCCCGGCCTGCGTGAATCAGTCTTCCGGCCAGATACATTCTATGTTATATTTTTCAAACAGGGTCAGCCATTTTTCCTCCGGTTTTTCATCGGTTACGATGATGGATATATCCTCCAGCGCACCGATACTGGTAAAAGCAATGTGACCGAACTTAGAGCTGTCTACTGCCAGAATGGTGCTCTTTGCCCGTTCCAGCATGGTCTTTTTGTTTCTGGCATGAAGCTCATTGGAATCGGTCATGCCATTTTCCATATCGAAGCCTTTGCAGGAAATAATTGCCTTGTCCACATAGTAGGAACGCAGCATATGGTCTGTCTGGGGTCCCACCAGGGCAAGGGAGCCTTCCATGGCCAGCCCGCCTGTGGAGAGCACGTGCCAATCCTGGGCATCGAAAAGCTCGATGAGAATTTCTATGGAGTTGGTGATTATGGTAAGATTCCTTTTTTCCTCTTTCAGGGCCTTTGCAATAAATACCGCCGTGGAGCTGGCATCCAGAATCAGCCTCTCCCCATCCTTTACCATGCGGTTTACAATCTCCGCAATTTTCTGCTTTCCCACCACATTTGTATTTTTGCGGATGTTAAAAGGCATGTCAATGTTGACATTTTCATTGAGCACCGCACCGCCGTAGCTTTTGATAACGTATCCGTCCTTTTCCAGCTTTTCCAGATCCCTTCTTATGGTTTCCTCCGTAACGCTGTAGAGCCTGCTTAACTCACTGACAACCACCCGCTTTTCTTTTTGCAATTTTTCCAGAATCTCATTTCTTCTCTCTATCGCCAGCATCTGTCTATCCCTCCCGGTAGTCTTATAATTGCCACCCAGCTTATTTGGGCGCCTGTTTAAAACACGCTCCACAAGCCGGGCCGGCTCTATCACATGTTAAAAAAGCTGTAGCCCGGACTGCCTTCCTCTAAGCTACAGCAATTTATTTATCATTTTTCAACAAAATCTTTGCTCTGATCCCACAAACTCTTTGCCGAATCTACAAAATAGCCCGGCATATTTTCTCGTCGGGATGGGCAATGACCGTGGAATCCAGATACATGCCCTCTGCCCCGATCTCGCTTCGGGCCTTTTCAACAGCCGCATTTACGGCTGCCACCTCCCCCGTCAGCATCATGTAGGATTTGCCGCACATACCGCGGGCAATGCGCAGCTCAATCAGTGATACGATTGCCGTCTTGGCCGCAATATCCGCTGCCACAATAATGGAGGCCGCATCATAGGTCTCCAAAATGCCAAGGGCACTGACCCCTTCTATCTGTGTGGCGCCATAAATGGCGGGGAAGATGGATTCGTGGGGATTTCCAAGAACAAAGCTGTTAATCAGGTGGATGCCGTAATTTTTCACCGCGGTGTCCACCGCCGCCTTTACCGCGCTCAAATCACCGCTGATTACCGCAATGTACTTGCCCGGACATACGGTCTGGGCTTCTATAATGTCTACTTCCGCGGTCTTTACCATGGCATCCGCCGCCCTTACCCCTGCCGAAACTGTTTTGTATTCCACCATTCCGATTGCCTTACTCATATATGTACAACCTTCCTCACTCTGAACTGTTATGAATTATAACATATTTTTCAGTTACTTCCACTACTCTTCCGCTGACAGATGCGTGGATGGCAACGCTTAAGCCTTGGGCCGGCTCTGCGATCATCTGGCCTTTTTCTACCAGATCCCCTTCCCTCACAACAGGAACTGCCGGAGCCCCAATGTGCTGGCTAAGCATCAGCTTTACTTTTCTTACCGCACCTGTCATCTCCGTCATGGGCGCAGGCTTGTCATACTTTGCCAGATCCAGCCTTGCCATGAGACGAACCATGGACGCTTTCCTGTACTCCCGCTCCTTTGCCACAGGCGCCGCCTCCACCTTTGGAGGCTTGATTTTGTGCGCACGCAGGCCGCTCTTATAATCCGCTATCAGGGAACGGGGGGAGAGTCCCTGCATACAGGAAAAATTCTCACACAGGCCGCAGGAAGAACAGAACATCGTGTTTAAGAAAATATCCGGGTCCTGTACATCCCTGCAGGTTGCTGCACGCATAAACTTGTGCGGCTCTATGGGGTGTCCAAGAAGATGTCTGGGACATAGATCCGTGCACATAGTGCACTGGCAGCAGGCCGCTGCCGCCCGCTTTAAGTCTATGGAGGATTTCCGTCTTTTCCTTTGCACCAGAAGATGATCTTCCGGCAGTACCAGCACTGCATTGGTGGTTTTCGTCACTGGCAGCAGGCCGCCTGCCTCAAATCCCATCATGGGGCCGCCGACAAAAAATACCGGATCCTTGACCGTGATCTCCCCTGCCTGGCGCACTGCCTCCTCAATGGTGCATCCAAGCGGCAGTCTTACCGTGACCGGATGCTCTACCTCACCCACAATGGACACCAGTTTATCTTCCACCGGCCGTCCCAGATATACTGCTTTGTAGATATTATAGACAGTTTCCACATTGAATACGGCCACACCGCTTTCAATGGGAAGGCCGCCGGGCGGAAGCGCCTTTTGGGTAACTTCATAAATCAGGACAACTTCGTCCCCTGCAGGATAAATCTCGTCCAGAAGTCCCAGCCGCATCTCCGGGTATTCCCTGATGCACCCGTTAAGGGCGTCTATGGTTCTTTTATATGCCTTTTTAATGCCGATGACCGCTTCCTTTGCCCCCACACATTGTGCAAGCATGTGGAAAGTTTTCGTGATTTCATGGGCGTTGTGCTCCAGCAACTGCCTGTGCAGTTTCAAGAGCGGTTCACACTCAGCGCAGTTCATGATAATGGTGTCCGCCCTTTTATCCAGTTTGGCATAGGTGGGAAACCCTGCACCTCCTGCGCCTGCAATGCCGCTCTTTTGTAATAAGGCGCTTAAGTCTTCTATACTGATGTTTTCCGGATTATGGGCCATGCCCTTTTCCTCCCCCCTGCTCATACCTACTTCTCTGCTCATTCCTACATCCATTGCCTTCCGTCATCAATGATACCTACAATTGCTGCATCTACCGGCGCATTCTCCATGTCAGATCCGATTCTTGCCGCACTGCCTGTGGCAACCAGCACGTACTCACCAATTCCTGCGCCAATATTGTCAATGGCAATCATCTGGCTGCTGCCCTGGCTCATCTTTTCTGCCAGTTCAATGATCATAAACTTGTTTCCAATTAATTTCTCACTTTTCCTTGTAGAAACTACGCTTCCAACTACTTTTCCTATAAGCATATGTAACCCATGCCTTTCTGCAGTCTGCATCCCCTCTTATAGAGACGCGGATACTCCGGACTGCTGTAAAGTCCGCTTTTACCCATTAATGATTCTGACCGTATCTCCTGTGGCAATTTTGGCAGCGTTGGCTTCGTCTGTATCAATGTGCATTTCCAATGTAAAACTTTCGTCCACTCTGACCTGTACATTGTTAAATACGGTTCCTCTTTCGTTATCCGCTTTTACAGATACAATATCACCGTCGCGGGTGCCTGCTGCCATGGCATCCTTAGGTGACATATGGATATGCCTCTTTGCCACAATGCATCCTTCTTTTAAGTACAAGGCCCCTTTAGGCCCCACCAGCGCTATGGGCGCGCTGCCTGCCACATTGCCGGACTCCCGGATAGGCGCTTTCACACCCAGCTTAATGGCATCCGTGGAGGAAATTTCCACTTGGGATCTGCTCCTTACAGGCCCCAGTATTCTGACATTTTCTATAGCCCGAAGTTTTAAGCCGACAATCGTCACAAGTTCATTGGACGCAAACTGTCCGCCCATCAGCTCTTTTTTCTTTGTTAAATGATACCCTTCTCCAAAAAGGACTTCCACGTGTTCCTGTGTCAGATGCACATGTCTTGCCGATACCCCCACCGGAACCATATACCCACTTCCTGTGCCCTGTTTCTGACTCATTGCTTCCATCACCATTTTGGCAATCAGCTCTACCTGACTGTTTGTCATATTTTCCGCCATATCTTTTCCTCCCAAAAAGACTTATGGGCGGGCTTAGCCCGCCCATCTTCATTCAAACGCCGGCCCGCAGGGCGCCGCAGCGTTTGATCTTACACGCTTATTTCAAAACGGGAAGAATCTTCTCAACGTCTGTATGAGGTCTGGGAATTACATGGGTTGCTACCAGCTCGCCAAGTCTTGATGCGCTGCTGCTTCCTGCTTCCACTGCTGCATTTACAGCGCCTACATCACCGCGTACCATAACGCTTACCAGACCGGAACCGATTTTCTCTGTTCCCACTAATGTTACGTTTGCTGCCTTTAACATTGCATCTGCTGCCTCAATTGATGCTACAAGTCCTCTTGTTTCTACCATTCCTAATGCTTCCTGTGCCATCCTTTTTTCCTCCTTTGGCTCTGCTTTTACTGTTTCAGTTTTTATTGCTCTTGTTTCTATTGTTCCTGTTCTTCTTACTCTATTTTCCTCGGCTTTCACCGGAACTTTTTTTGATAGGTTTTTCTGTTCCGCCATATGCTACTCCATTTCATCGTTCCAGGCAGTTGCTATATTTGTCAACCTGCTGGCACTCTTTTTAACCAGTCTGATGATCTCCTCATGGGGATTGGCAATCACTACCGTGGCCGCCGGCTTTTTGATTGCACTATGCGCGGCTGCTTCTATTGCCTGTTTTACATCCGATACGCTTCCCCGTATGATAATCGTAACCAGCCTGCCTCCCAGCTTTTTCTCCCATGTAATAAATTCTACATCCGCTGTTTTGCACATAATGTCAAGAGCGTCTATGGCTGCCGTGGTACTTGGAATCTCAAAGAATCCATATGCATTTCCCATGATTCCTTCTCCTTTTCTTTCCCGGCCGGTAAATCCGGTTAAATCAGCGGTAAGATTTTCTCTACATCACTGTGGGGTCTTGGTATTACGTGGGTAGCTACCAGTTCACCCAGCTTCTCGGCTCTTGCACTTCCAGCTTCAACTGCTGCCTTCACAGCGCCTACATCCCCGCGCACCATGACTGTTACCAGACCGGAACCAATCTTCTCTGTGCCGATCAAAGTAACCTCCGCCGCCTTTATCATGGCATCTGACGCTTCAATGGCTGCTGTAAGACCTCTTGTCTCTATCATTCCCAAAGCTAACTGTGTCATTTCATACCTCATTTCTGCGCTGTACATGCGCCTGTCTTTGTTTTTGTGATAAACGGTAAATTCATTGTTTTCTGACTTGTCGTTCACTATGATTATACCTTATCCATACCGCTAAGTCTAAGCATTTTTTCCGTATCTGCTTCGGGGCTTGCAATCTCATGGGTAGCTACCACTCCGGCAAGCTCCTTAGCCCTTTGCTCCGCAGCCGCAACGGCTGCCCGGACATCCGATATGGTTCCGCGGAATTTTATCATTACGATAAGCGGCACGGGAAGCGCATCTGCATTGGCCGGTTTATTCTTATCGAAATTTTCAATCGTCACATTTGCGGCTTTACATCCCGCGTCCGCTGCTGCAAATGCTGTTGCAAGTCCGAATACTTCTATGATTCCTACTGCTTCTCCCATCCCTTAACTCCTGTCACTAACTCTTTTATGAACTGCAATCGCTTTTATTTGTTGATGATCGCTATCTTAAGGCCTTCCATTTTCAGATTCGTCACATGGGCTTCGTTGATCTGGTCTAAGGAGAACTCATGGGTGATCAGCCTGTCAATGGGAAGTCCTATTCCCTTTGCCCTCTTTAAGAAATCAAAGGTGGTTGCATAGTCTCTTAAAGTGTATACCCAGGAGCCTACCGTGGTGATCTCCTTGGAACAGATATCGAAATGGGGATTGATGGTTGCATCCCCGCCGTTGATGAAGAAACCAAGTTCACACAGCCCGCCGCCGTTGCGGATGAATTTGTAAATATTGGAATGGGCTGCCGGAGATCCGGTACACTGGAATGCGAAATCTGCCGGATAACCGCCAAAGGCATCTTCCACCGCCCCAGCCAGCGCCTCGATCCCTTTGTGGTCTTTAAAGTTCACAGACTTTTCCGCTCCCATCTCTTTTGCAAAATCAAGGCGTTTCTGCTCCCCGTCCACTGCCACAATGTTCTCAATACCCATAGTCCTTAGAACTGCAATACAGATAAGGCCGATAGGGCCGCATCCCTGTACCACCACTCTGCTGTTAAAGCGCAGGATTCCGGTAGTTTTTGCACGTTCCACTGCATGAATCAAAACCGCGCAGGGCTCAATCAGAATCCTTGACTTTAGATCCAGATCACTGACATTGAAAACTGTAGAGCCTTCTCTGATCAATATGTAATCTGAAAACCATCCGTTTAAATGGATATCATCATCGGGAAGAAGTCCGTATACATCGGCGCCGCCTACGTTCTGCTTATTTAAGTCGAACATGGTAATATCCGGGTTGTCCTTGAAAATCATGCATGTTACCACTTTGTCACCCAGCTTTAAAGGCTTGCCTGCGCTGTCTTTTTTTACGTTCTTTCCCATCTTTACGATTTCCCCGGTGCCCTCATGGCCTAATGCCACGGGAATCAGCCCGAAGGGATCTCTCTTAAATTCATGGGCATCGGTACCGCAGATACCGCAGCCCTCTACCTTTACCAGGATATCTCCGTCCCCCACTTCCGGGATAGGGAATTCCTTCACTTCATATTTCTCAAGTGCGGTCAGCATGGCAACTCTTGCCGTCTTAGGTATCTGTCCGCCTGCTGCGGGTACACCTGCCGGAGCCGTCCCCCGGTCCATCATGCTTTCCAGTACCTGCTTCACCACCGCTTCCACATCAATTGTGTTTATATTGCTCATAACCCTCTCCTTTTCCTATCTGATGCAAAGACTGTCAGACATGACGCAGCGTCTTCTCTTGGTAAATGCGCTGGCGCTGGTCAGCCCTTCCCCTGTCCTGCTGGCAATGGTAAAGGTACAGTATCCTTCTCCGCCAAAGCCCAGCGCCGCGTAGGAGGGCGCGTTCTTTACAAGGATCGCCGTGTCGATCGCTTTCGCATATCTGGTAATGTTATCCACATTTTTGGAGTGGATGTGGGCGGAATGTCTGTTGCCGTGTTCCAGCCATACAGCCTGCTCTACCGCATCCTCAAAATCCTTTGCCCTTACCATTCCCAGAATAGGCATCATCAGTTCTTCTGAAATCAGCGGGTGTTCCTTTTCCCCTTCAAATACAATACAGCGGATATTGTCGGGAACCTCCACCCCTATCATGGCAAGCAGGGCTTTCGCGCTTCTTCCCACACACTTTCTGTTAAGTCCCTTGGGTGTAAGAACTACCTTTGTCAGCTTATCCTGTTCTTCTTTGCTGATCTGGTAGCAGCCCTGTTCGCTGACCATATAGTGCATTAGTTCATCAGCAACACTGTTTACTGCCACGATTTCTTTCTCTGCAATACAGGGCAGGTTATTGTCAAAAGTGCATCCGTTAACGATGTCCCCGGCGGCTTTCCTTATATCGGCTGTCTCGTCAACCAATGCGGGAGGATTTCCTGCCCCTGCGCCAATGCCTCTCTTACCGGAGGAAAGCACCGCCGTCACCACACCGGGCCCGCCTGTGGCCACCAGCAGGGAGATATCTTTGTGCTTCATCATAATGCCGCTTGACTCTAATGTAGGATTTTCCACTGTACATGCAATTGCATCCGGGCCGCCTGCCTCTAAGGATGCCTCATTTAACATGTTCACTGCAAAGATGGAGGTCTTGATTGCTGCCGGATGGGGATTGAACACTACCGTGTTGCCGCCTGCCAGCATCCCCATGGTATTGCAGATAATTGTTTCTGTAGGGTTGGTGCAGGGAGTGATTGCCCCGATCACGCCGAAAGGCCCCATCTCCACCAGGGTAAGTCCTCTGTCCCCGGACCATGCTGTCGTGGTGATGTCTTCCGTGCCGGGAGTCCGCTCCGCAACCAGATGGTGTTTTAATATTTTATGTCCTACATTTCCCATGCCTGTCTCCTGTACGCCCATACGTGCAAGGATCTCGGCATTTTCTTTTGTCTTTCTTCTAATAATCGTAATGATCTTTTCCCTTTGGTCCATGGACATGGACTGCACCGTTTTCTGTGCTTTTTTTGCTGCCGCGATCGCCTCATTCATGTCGGCGAACACGCCTCTGCTCCCGCTTACGTCAGCGTTGATCTGAAGCTTGGCAACAACTTCTTTTACCACATCCTGTACCAGTTGTTCACTTACTGCCACTGTTTATCATCCCTTTCTTTTATGGCTGCATTCCGGCAGGACTGCTCAAACATCTCCCGCCCATAAGCCGCCAGATAAGTATCCTGCTCTAATGTGCCGCCGCTTACGCCTAAAGCTCCCACCATACGGCCGTCGATCTCAAGGGCTTCGCCGCCTCCGAAGATAACGATCTGTCCGTGGTTGGTATTCTGTATGCCGTAAAGGGGCTGGCCGGGACCGCTTAATTCCGAAAGCCGGGCCGTGGACATTTTCAGCCCTGCGGAAGTATACGCCTTGTTCAAAGCAATATCAAAGCTGGCTATATAAGCATCGTCCATACAATGGATGGCAATGGGCCTTGCGGCCTTGTCGGTAACTGCTATGACCACCGCAGCTCCCATTTCTTCTGCCTTGTGCTCCACCTCCCCGGCCAGCTTCTTAGCCATGGCAAGCGTCATCACCGGGGCTGCCTTTTTCACTTCTTTAAGGGCCTGCTCCACCGCTTGGTAAATCAACTGCTCTTTCATGGTCTGCCTCTTTTCCGCTTCTTATAAGCCAAGCTGCTCCATAACCTTCTTTGTGATGGATGCCACTAAATCTGCATCTGCTTTTGCGTCAGAACCTGTCCCACAGGAACCGCCGCAGCTATGGCAGCTTGGCTTGCCAGCTTTCTTGTTGGGGCATAAGTCTGCCGGATGTTTGCCTGTCATGCCGAACTGTCTTCTGATTTCGTAAAGCCTCTCAACCTGTGACTGGGATAATTCCTTAGGACCGCCGAGAACCTTTGACTGATATAATAAACGGGCGTAAAATTCTACGGATTCCATCTTATGGTATGCGCTTAAAAGGGAATCGGAATATGCCAGGGCGCCGTGGTTTTCCAGAAGAACTGCATCATAATACTGCAGATATTTGGAAACTGCATCAGGAATTTCATTGGTAGAAGGTGTGCCATACTCGGCAATGGGCACACATCCTAAAGAAATAACTGCTTCCGGCATAATGGGCTGTGTCAGCGGAATCCCTGCAATGGCAAAGCTGGTTGCATATAAAGGATGGGCATGTACCACTGACTGTACGTCGGGCCTTTCCTTATATACTCTCATATGCATCTTGATTTCTGAGGAGGGCTTAAATCCCTTGTTTGCCTGAATTACCCTTCCTTCTGCATCTACCTTACAGATATATTCAGGAGTCATGAATCCTTTGCTTACACCGGTAGGTGTGCATAAGAATTCATTATCGTTTAATTTGACGGAAAAGTTACCGTCATTGGCTGCAACCATACCGCGGTTGTAAACCCGTCTGCCGATTTCACACATTTCTTTTTTGATTTCATACTCATTTAGCATAAATCCTTTTTCCTCCTTATCATTTATATGCGCAATATTGGTTTTGTGTTGTTTATAGCTCCATAATACCACGCAATCCCACATTGGTCAACTTGTTTTTATGTGGAATTGCTATTCCCACGGCATAATGTCGCCTTCTTCTCTCAAATATTCCAAAATCTCCGGAATCCCTTCCTGTCTTTTTGAATCTACAAAAAAGATTTTCTTACATCCGGTCAACCGTAGCCACCGTCCAGCTCTTTCTATGTCTGCATTTTTTTCGTTTATTTTCGTGACAATACCCACCACCTCACGGTTCACCATACATGTAATATTGGGCGGATACAGGGAATAGGGTTCTGTGGCTGAAAGAAGCAGGCCCACAATATCCGCTTCATAGGCATACAGCGCCAGAGCATAGCCCAGATTCTTAGTCTGTATGTACTCTCCCGGCGTATCGATGATGACGTCAAAATAATTGATGTACTGGGTTTTGTGATAGGTGATGCACTCTCCCTTCAACGCCTGGGTCAAAGTGGTCTTTCCACATTCGCTTCTTCCCATTAAAATAATTTTCTTCATATATGTATACCCTATGTCCGCGTAAAAGGGCACACGGCAAATCCCATCTTTTCCTTCGTATACTCCAGCACTGCTTTTAGGGAGGCTTCCGTCTCCGACACGGTCCCTGTGATGATCAGGGTCCCGCTGAATCTGTCCACAAATCCCAGCTCTATTCCCGCCGCTTTCACAGCGATATCTGCAGCAATAACAGCAGTCTCCGCCGGGCTTATGGTCAGCACGCCGATGGCAGATCTGGAATAGTCCACACTTGGGTCCAAACCTAATTTCTCATATAAAATTTTGTCCGGATTGGCAATCAGATGGGCAATGGTAATCTGCTTGCCCGGCACCAGCTCCTGTACGATTCTTGTTTTTCCTTCCGTGGACAAATTATCCTGCCGCCTACTATCCTGTATTCCCATATCTTTCTCCGTTTCCCATAACACCCGGATATGCCGGGCCGTCATCCTTTCCTGTCAGAATCCCTGTTTCGAAACCAATCTGCCGCCAACGGCAGACCTTGTTTTCACCCGCCAATCTGGCACACAAGGCCAGATGCCTGACCGGCCGCCTGCCGCAGTTTTTCCATATGCTCCGCCGAAGGCGGGAGAACATCCTTCATAAGGTACTCCCGGCCCAGTCCGTCATACTTATCCTGCCCCAGCCTGTGGTAAGGCAGGAGATGAATCTTTTCTATCAGGCCGGGTTCCTTTGCATATCTGCCCCAAAGTTCTTTTGCAAATCCGGCAATGGCGCGGATTTCCTCCACGGTATCGTTAAAAGCAGGGATGACAGGTATCCGTATGCTTAACCGTGTCTGCCCGGAAGCAGCGATTTTCTTTGCGTTTTCCAGCATCAGCTCATTGCCTGCGCCTGTAAATTCTTTATGTTTGGCCGAATTCATATGCTTGATATCCAAAAGATAATGATCCAGGTAAGGCAGAATGTCCTCAATCACCCCGTACTTTGCACATCCCATGCTTTCCATTGCAGTATTTATGCCCATCTCTTTGGCAGCCCGGAGCAGGTCCCGTGCAAACGCCGGCTGGCACAGGCTTTCCCCGCCAGACAAAGTAAGCCCCCCGCCTGAACGGTAATAGTAGGGGCGGTCCTGTTCCACCGTCTTCATGACCTCTTCCACCGTTACATCCTGTCCAATCGTTTTCTCCTCTCCCGCTACTTTCATGGTCTGGATGGTGTATTCCTGGGATTCCGGGTTACAGCACCAGCGACACCGGAGCACGCATCCTTTCAAAAAAACAATGGTGCGGATACCGTCCCCGTCATGGATGGAAAATTTCTGTATATCAAATATCCGCCCTTTTGTCTGCTTATAATCTTCCATTTATTCCTCTTTTCTGCGCTGTTTTGCACATAGTTCTAAGCGCCGAATCCCTGTTCCGTCCTGTTTATGATATCGTCCTGCAAAGAACGGGATAAGGTTGTAAACAAAGCGCTGTACCCGGCCACCCGGACCACCAGATGTTTGTACTTATCAGGGTTCTTCTGGGCATCCAGCAGGGTTTCCCGGCTCACCACGTTAAACTGCATATGACTTCCCTTCTGGTCAAAATAAGCCCGGATCAGAGCCACAAACTTCTCCAGCCCTTCCCTTCCGCTTAACGCAGAAGGATGGAATTTCTGGTTAAAAAGCGTTCCGTTGGAAGCAATATAGTGATCCAGTCTTGCCACGGAGTTAGCCGCCGCGGTAGGCCCGTTCACATCTTTGCCTGCGGAAGGGGACACGCCGTCCGCAACGGGCGTGCCTGCCAGTCTTCCGTCCGGCGTCGCCCCGGTCTGCGCGCCCAGAGGAACATTGGCGGATACCGGATATAAGCCGGCCTGGAAAATACCGCCTCTGGGATTTTTGTATTCCTGTAAGGGTCTTGTGTAGGTGTATGCCACATCCCTTGCAAAAGCATCCACTTCGGGGATGTCGTTTCCGAACTTGGGCACCTCCCCGATCAGCTTAAGGAGCCGCTCACCGTTTTCCCTGACTACAGGCATTTCGGAGGTTTCAATGACGGTCTTCATAATAGCCGCAATCTCTTTTTCACCGATGGTCTGTCCTGCTTCTTTTAAGCCTGTGGCAATCTGGGCAGTCATATCGCCAATCATCTCTTTCGTCAGCCCTTTTCCGTAATTGGAAGCCATAGCCTCTTTAAATTCCTTCAAGGTTGCCTTATGTTCTTCAAACACAAGGGTCTTTACTGCATAAAGGGCATCTGCCATATTTGCCACACCAAAGCCCTGGGGTCCTGTGAAATTGTAAATGGCACCGCCTTCCTGCACAGAAAGTCCGCGGTTCATACAGTCGTCCACCATGCAGGAAAGGAACGGAAGGGGGCACCGCTGGGCATGGGCCACATCAATGGCATTATCCGCATTCACCAGCAGTTTGATCATATAGTTCATCTGCTCTTTATATGCGTCATAAAATTCTTCAAAGTCTTTCATTTCTTCAACGGGCTTTGTCACCACGCCCACCTGCACGCCTTTATCTTTTCCCTGAGAAAATACCAGCTCCATGGGACGACACATGTTAAAGAATGCGGCGTCATGCCAGCCTTCTGTCTTTCCGGCCTTCTGTGGCTCCACACATCCGATGATGTTGTATTCCCTTGCATCCTTTAAAGTAAGTCCCCTGTTGATCAGTGCAGGAATGATAACTTCATCATTATAATAAGCAGGCAGTCCCACCCCTGTTCTGGTCAGCTCAGCTGCCTTGACTAAGAATTCATGGGGCGTTCCGTTCCAGACTCTTACAGAGAAAGAGGGCTGGGGAAGCTGTACATGCATGGAAGCCTGTATGGTCATAAAGGACAAATCGTTGGTGACATCCACACCGTCCCCATTCTGTCCGCCTGCGATCAGATTCTGGAACAGGCTGTAGCCCGCAAACCCTTCCGCGGAAGCTGCATCCCTGCATTTGTTTAAATCATTTAATTTTACCCAGATACAGTCGATCAGTTCCTGTGCAAATTCTCTGGTCAATACGCCTTTCTTTCTGTCTGCCTCATAATAAGGGTACATATACTGGTCAAAACGTCCGGGGGAGATGGAGTGTCCGCTGGATTCTAATTGTAAAAGCTGCTGTACGAACCAGAAGGACTGACAGGCTTCATAAAAGCTTTCCGCACCTTTAGCCGGAACTTTGCTGCAATTTTCACTGATTTTCAATAATTCCGCGCGTCTTGCCGAATCGCTGCACCGGCCTGCCATTTCCTTTGCCAGAGCTGCATACCGATTTGCATAATTTATCACTGCATCACAGCTAATGATGACTGCCTGCAAAAAACGTGCTTTTCTTGCATAATCTCCGTCCCCAATATCACTTTTTGCAAGAAGTTCCTGTGCCTGTGCACGAATTCCTTCATATCCTATCGCTAAAACCTTCTCATACTGTACGGTAACATGTCCCACTCCGTTGTAGAAATAGTTGCCCGGCGTAAACATGTTGTGTGCCATAGCCGTCAGCGTCTCCGGCTCCATGTAGGCAGTAGCCAGTTCACTGGTGGTCTTCCCTTTCCAGTAACGGTCCGCTTCCCTGATCTCACGTTTTGCTTCTTCTGATATGTAAAAGGGGTCGGCGCTGCGGGTTGCTACCGTGTCAAACTCCGCTTCCAGCCACTCATAGGAAAATTCAGGATAGGTCTGGCATCCTCTGGGGGCAATGGTACTGCTGCCCACCACCAGCTCATCGTCCCGTATTATGATAGGAATATTCTCCAGAATATGCGCAAACGCCCTGGCCCGGCGCATAATCATTGGCTCATTTTCCGTCTCCCTGTAAGATTCCGTAATTAGTCTGGCTCTGGCCGACTCTATTTCCGGCATTTTAGCAAACAGATTGGAAACCAGCCTGTCTATCCTGTCCGTTTTCTTAATATCCCTGATTTCGTATTGATATAGTCCCATAATTTCTCCTTTCGACGCTTATCCCCAGCAACGGTCCTCATCTGATATCTTATGTTTCATTATAAACATATCCCTTCCAAAAGTCAACTAATCCAACACTTTTAATGTTGTTTTTATGTTGTTTTTGTGCTACTATAATCTTGTGGTGAATTTGCTTTAATAACAGAACCAGATAATAGTAAAAAACAGGCGTCTGGTGCGTATATGAAAATTTTCTGGAGGATTACCATGATTTCTTTAGAACTGGATGTTCACACCCATACAGTTGCCAGTGGGCATTACACCCATGACACTGTTACAGATTTAATAAGACAGGCCGCTGAATCCGGCCTTAAATTATTGGGAATCAGCGATCACGGACCTGCCATTCCCCATTCCTGCACGGCTTCTTACTTCCGTGGACTGTCCGGGGCCCCTGCATGGCGGATGGGGGTTCATGTGCTGTACGGTGCAGAAGTAAACATCCTGGACTTCTCGGGCAGTGTGGATTTGCAGGAAGATATCATGAAAAACTTAGACTACTGTATCGCCGCCATGCACACCCCCTGCCTCACACCCGGAACCCTCGAAGAAAATACACAGGCTTATATCCATGCAATGGAAAATCCCCACATCCGCATCATCGCCCACCCGGACGATGTGAAATACCCGGCGGACTATGGGCGTCTCATGGAAGCTGCCATGGATCACCGTGTCCTTATGGAAATCAACAACAGTTCTTTATCCCCAAAAGGGTACAGAGGAAGCGTAAAAGAAAATGACCGCGCTATCCTCAAACTGTGTCAGAAATACCATTATCCGGTACTTCTTTCCAGCGACAGCCACGGTCACTCTCATATAGGTAACTTTTCTTATGCACTTGCCCTGATTCAGGAAATGGATTTTCCCCCGGAACTCATCATCAACCGTTCCGCAGAGGAATTCCTGCGCTTTATAAACAGGTGAGAAGCCTGTACGCTCCCCGTCTTACACTGCTCACGGGGACTGCCTGTCCCCTCAATCCTCGTCATGGTATTTAACCAGTATTTCCTCAAATTCTGCCTTCACTTCCGTAAATGCCTTCAGCAGCTTAGGGGAGAAAGCACCGCTATGCCCATTAATAATCATCTGATAAGCTTTATCCGGGTCATAGGCTGCTTTATAGACACGCTTCGAGGTAAGCGCGTCATACACATCCACCAGAGAGACGATCTGTGCCGCAATGCTGATCTCCTCCCCTTTAAGCCCGTCAGGATAACCTTTTCCGTCATATTTCTCATGATGGTGGCGTGCAATATCATAAGCGTAATTATATACTGCCTTATCATTTAAGCGTATGGCGCTCTGGATGATCTCCGCCCCCTTGGTGGTATGGGATTTGATCAGTTCGAATTCATCCCCTGTCAATTTGCCGGATTTTAATATGATATTATCCGGGATCGCGATTTTTCCAATATCGTGAAGGGAAGATGCCCAGCCAATCTGCACCAGCTTTTCGGGTGTAAGGTCATATTCAGGATAAAGCTTTATAATGCTCCCCCCAAGACACAGGGAAAACTCACGTATCCTTTTAATATGCTGCTTCGTCTCTAAGTTTCTGAATTCTACAATGTTACTTAAGGAATCGATCAATATCTCGTTAAGCTGGTTAAGCTTCTTTGTCTGCTGCAGCAATATTTCATTCTGCTTTTTAATATTTTCATTCTGTTTTTTAACTACTACTTCCAACTGCATTTTGTACTTGAACCAGCCAACTGCATTGATGACTATCTGTCTTATGACATCGGGCTGGTATGGCTTCCTGATATAACTTATCACTCCATATTCATAACCCTTTTTTTCAAGCTCGGGCGATTCTTCCCCTGTCACCATTATGAATGGAATTTTATTGGGGACATTCCTTTCTCTCAGGTATTCCAGCACCTCGATGCCGTCCATTACCGGCATCATGTAGTCCAGCAGCACAACGGCAATGGACGCAAAATGGCTGTTTAAAAGGGCAATTCCCTCCTTACCATTCGAAGCTTCTAAAATTTTATAATCCATGCGGAATATTTCCACCAGTATTTCCCGGTCAATTGCGCTGTCTTCAAAAATCAATATCGTATCGCGTTTTATCATCTTCCCATACTCTCTTTACTTTTATAAATTCACCATTATGACCTGTTTGTTTCTCAATTTAAAAATAACACGGTTTACTTCTGATGACAGCATGTACTTAATACCGTTCATAATGATACTGCTGCCCCCATGTGCCCTCCCCCGGACACAAACAGGCGCATTCAGATTATGCTCTGTCATATTAATGAGTTTGGATACTTCGGCATCCAGTTCCGCCAGCTCATGGCCCTTGGCCGTAATTGTAGCGTGAACCCTGCGCACCGTATCCTTGGACACCTTCTTTTCGGCGGCAACCATCTGGAGTATCTTAGCCCACCCTTTCTCCAACGCAGACAATTCGTTCAAAAGCTGTTCCCTCTTTTCCGCATATTCGGCCTGGGCCTTATCGTACAGCTCCGTTCTGCCTATCTCCAAATAGGTTTTGATATGGGCGGCATTTCCCAGATTATAAGTATCCACCCCCCTGACCGCGCAGGTCTTTCCACCAAAAAGCATTCCCTTGCTTCCTGATACGATCACCCTGCCCATCGTATTGATGTTGCTTTTCATAATATAGTTGGCTTTCACATTGCCTCCGGCGTTGATATTTGCCGCCTCAAAAAAGCTTCCTGAAACCTCGCCCCCGGCGTCAATAAAGCAGTCATTCTTAGAACAGCTTCCCTTTTTGATCATAACATTTCCACCTGCGATCAGCCTCGCTGTTTCCACATTATGCTCAATGATAATATCTCCGGTTGCCTTAATGTAACCGCCCGAATAAATGCTGCCCACCACATACACAGAGCCGTCTACTTCCAGCTTTCCGGTAACGGCAGTAACATCCTCGCGCACCACCAGCATATTGCTGATGATGATCTGTCCCTTAATGTATTCAAATTTACCGTTCATCCGGGAAATATAGGTGACACCGTCCGGCGCGATCAAAAATCCCTGCCCACGCAGAGGTTTCTTCTCCGCCCCGTTCTCGGCATGTATCGTTTCGCCATATATATTTTTCCCGCTTATACCCTTACCGGCAGGATGATAGACCGCTATCTTTTCACCTTCGTCAACCATCTCAAATGCTTCTATGTTAACATAATCAACCCCTCCGTCAGGCAGCGGAGCCGGAATACGGGGCATATCCAGCCGGACAAAAAATTCAAACCAGCCGTCACTGCCCTTCTGGGCCGGAATCCCTTCGGCAATCAGGACTTTCTCGTTCAGTCTTTTCTTGTCGATCAAATCAGAAATAGCCTCGTTTTTAATGCCAAATACTATTTCCCTTCTGGCCAGATCATTGTAAATATCATCCTTCGTAACCATATTGCCGGGAATCCACGGTATATAGGCATACGCCTTATTACCGTTTTCCTCTATGGAAATGACGAATTCCTTTTTCATCAGGGAGTTGAGGAGAGGATCCTTTATGCCGGAATCTTTTGTCTTTGCAGGCTGGGCCGTCTTTCTATTGATAAGTTCCTGGCGCTTCTCCTTCATGTCGGCGGCGGAATATACCAGCGTGCTGTAAGACGACACATCAAGTCCTGCTTCCAGTCCCAGACGGATCTCTTTCATCTGGAAATGACTCAGCATATTGTTTGCATAAATGGATACATCAAGTCTCTTCTCCAGTCCCAGACGGATTTCCTGCATCTGCATCCAGTTATATTTAACATCGGCATAGGAGGAAATGTCCAGCTGTTCACACATGCCTACCCGGATCTCATGAATCTGGGGAGCGCACATATCGTCCACCAGCCATTTGTCAAGAGGAAGCTTATTTAACAGAGCAAGCCGGATTTCCTCAAGGGAGTCATCTGTAAATCCTCTTTTAAGATACGGCATGAGGTCTATGGCGGAATAAAGCGAAAGCCGGATCTGCTTCATGGTATCATAGCTGTAGGCCGGATTCGCATAGATTGAGGCATCCACATTGTCCTTAAGGCCCATACGTATTTGCTCCATCTGGAGCCAGTTGAATTCGGGATTGGTGTATACGGAAACATCCAGCCCCTGTTCTTTTCCAAGTTTGATCTCTTGGTTCTGCGCTTTCTGGTATTCGGCATTTTCCATCATTGGAAAACGCAGTTCCTTATTTTTGTTCTCTTTGCTTAAGTTACCCATTTCCATTACCACTTTCTCTGACCAGGCAGAAATGAATTTTAATACACGCTCCAAGACCGGATTCGGATTCCTGACTCCGGCCTGCTGTACGCGGAAATAAACCATACACAGGATAAACAGAAAAGCGCAACCGCTGGCGCTTTCTGTTTCATCCTGCATTTCTTTCTATTGCATCAAGCAATTCTATTTCATAACATTGATATTTATAAGTGAAAATAAAGATATAGTATCATTAAATACCGTTAGACCTGCACTTATGCTGATATGGATGCAGATGCTTTTTCTATTATACCAGATTTGCAGTAAAAAATCTACCTCTATATTTGTTAAATTTTCGTAAAAATTCGCCGTAAATATTCACTTTTGTCCCCTATATCTGCTTAAGGTGAAACCGGTTGACCAGTTCATGCAGACGCCGTGACTGACGGGATAACTCTGCACTGGTTTCCGCGCTTTCCTGCGCATAGGAGGAGTTGGTCTGAACCACATTACTGATCAAATCTATGCTCTTCGTGAGTTGTTCTAACACGTTCTTTTGATTTTGGGAGGCGCTGCTGATCTTTTCCATGGAACTTAAGATCTCTTCTGAACCGCTCACCACAGCCCCAAGGGACTTCGCCGTGTTATCTGCAATTCCCGTGCCGTTTTCCACTGCCCTCTGAGAGCTTTCTATCAATGCTGCGGTCTGGTTGACTGCCTCCGCACTCTTTGCCGCAAGCTCACGGATCTCATTTGCCACAACGGCAAATCCCTTTCCTGCCTCTCCTGCCCTGGATGCCTCTATGGTAGCATTTAAAGAAAGCAGGTTCGTCTGGTCGGCAATGTCTTCAATGGTCTTTACGATTTTTTCAATTTCACTGGACGAGCGGCTGATGCCGGACATAGCATCAATCAAATGTCCCATCTCTTCATTGCTCTGCCGGATACACCTGCCCACCTCCGAAACAGTCTCATTGGCATTCTGGGCATCTCTGGCATTTGCCGCCACATCCTGTGCCAGGCTTTCTATGGAAGCTGCAAGCTGGTCAATTGCTGATGCCTGCTCTGCGGCGCCGTCCGAAAGGACCTGTGCGCCTGATGACACATCCTCTGAACTGCCGGAAACTTCATCCGCTGAAACCACGATCTGGTGCAATGTATCATTCAGTGACTCGGAAATCTTCTCAATGGACTCCTGAATGGGAATAAAGTCTCCGATATAGTCCTGCGTGATTGCAATGTCCATATTATTGTCCGCCATTTGGGAAAGCTGTCCGGAGATATCCTTTACATAATTGCTTATAATGGCGCTTATATGGTTAAATGCCTGGGACAGACGCCCTAATTCATCATCAGACTGGATATCAATGTGGATATTTAAATCCCCTGCCTCTAATCTGGCAGCCCCGTCAGTGATCACTTTAATGGGGTCAAGAGATTTCTTAATGATACGATTCACGGCAGTCAGCAGCAGAATCCCAAGTATTATCACCATAAAGGTAAGTTTCCCTGCGCCCTCTATAATCGGCCCGTAGAATTCACTTGCGTCAACCGCCATATGTAATGTCCACTGTGTTTTTCCGTTTACCGACAGGGGAATGGTAACGGAAATCCCGCTTTTCCCTGTGCCAAAGTTTCTCCCTTTCCTGATAACAGAGCGGATACCTGCATTCCCCCCTTTTGATGCGTCAAAAACCTCTTCCGCATCCTGTGCCATGGGATCATAGCCAACGTCTAAAACGTTTTTGCCAACCTTTTCGTCATCGGCGGAATCTATCAGAACTGTCCCGTCCTCTGCCAGCACCACCAGATGGGCAGAATGATAATCCGTACTAAGAAGCAGATTTTCCTGCATACTGTCCAGCCCCATGTCTACGCCTGTTACGCCCAGGAATTCTCCCTCCGCATCCCATACAGGCGCGATGATGCTTATCATCATGATGTTCTTTCCCATCAGTTCATAAATATATGGCTCCATAATATATGGTTCGCCAGTTCTCTTGATCTGCATATAATATTCTTTTTCAAAATTGTCAAAAGCATCCTCATGCTTTTCAAAAACATACCCGGTGTTTTCTTCATTCGGATATACCACTGCCTCGTAGGCAATTTCTTTTTTGTGGACGCTGTAAGGTTCCCCATTGGCATCTGCGATAGCATTCTGCTCAAAATAGGCAAATCCTGTGGTATAATCTCCAGTGCCTTCCATAAGCCCTTCCAGGGCAGTATCTATGGCATCCCTCTGCTCTTTGGGATCCAGTATGGAAATGTTCCTGAGAGACCCGGAAAATCCTTCCACCTTTCCATATGCATTTTCAATATCATTTACAACCAAAAATGCATTTTCGTAGGCGACTGCCGCCAGCTTCTCCCTGTTGACCCGAATCAATGATTTTGCAGCAAGAAAGGCAGCCATCAAAACGGTTACAAGAAAAACAGCAGCGGTTATCAGCGCCATTTTTGAAATAATCTTTTTGCTAAGGCTTTCGCTTTCCTCCATGTGCTGTGCCTTAGCTTCCTTCTCATTGCGTAACATACAACTTCCTCCATGATATAGTTTATTAAAGCATCTAATATCATAACTTTATTTACGCTGGAAGTCAATTTGATATTCAGATTTTCTGTTTTAAGTTTTCCTCCCAAAAGTCAAATTGTGTCAGGTTATATTTTTCTATATAATCATGAATCAGCGAATCCGCATAACCTGCTGCCGTTGCATACCCGCATTTCTGCAGATACTGACAGGCAAGTATGTAGTTATCACATCCAATCACAGGCTGATACCGCAGCGTCCTGCCTCCGTCTGTACTTCTTGTTGCAATATAGTCATTGTGATCAAGAATCGACTGTTCAGGACTGTCATATGCCCGCCATTTCGTCTGGGGAACTGCATAGTAACTGCCATCCTTACGTTGTTCCACTGCTGTTTTTACATAAATCCTGCCTGTCCACCCATTTTCCTTAATGCCAAAAAGTGCATTGGCCTGTCTTGCCAGTTCCGATGTGCCCCATGCGGATTCCTTAATTGCCTGCGCTGTTACTACTGAAGGGAGTATTATTTTTCTTTCCCGCCAGTCCTTCCCTGCAACCCGGCCCACGAACTGAATAAACTCCGCCGCATGATTCTTATGCTGCCAAAGACCTTCCTTTACTGCTGGTATAAATGCGGATAAAACTGCCCGGGCTACGGCATCATGTGCCCCTGCAGCATAATATAAATCCACATCTGCCTGATTATCACAAAAGCATACTTCTATCAGCATTGCTTTTGCCTTTGTCTGTCGGATGACATACAGTCCGGTACCATCTTTGATCCCTCTGTCACAAAATCCAAGTTCCCTCATGCTGGTGCAGACTGCAAGCGCTTCCGGATACTGGCGCCCCTGATATGTATATACTTCCACGCCACGGCCTTGATGGTCTGCTGATGCATTAAAATGGATACTGACAAACCAGTCCAGTTCTTCCCGGTTTGCTTTTGCTGCTGTTTCGGCAAGGTATTCCTTCCGGGAAGCTGCTCTGTCAACAGTACAATCAGTCACCTTTATGCCTGCATTTCGCATCTTTTCCATTAGACAGTTTCCAACAAGCCTCGTGTGCAGAGATTCCTCAATAATCCCAACTGCGCCATACCCTGCCCCACTGGCTGTATGTCCACAATTTATTCCGATTTTCATAAAGCTGCCTCCTCACTAATATTTTCTGCTCTTTCCTTATTCCGGCTTCAACTCCGGAAGTCCTGCTACAGACGTTAAAAGAGACAATATGCCCGACAATACAGAAGCGGAAACCACCATTGTCCAGCTTACTTCATCCAGGACTGCCGCCGTACCAATAGTCGCGGCCGCTGTCTGCGCCATAGTCTTAATTGCCCTTATACCTGCTGCTTTCACCCACTTTTGTGTTTTTTCATTTTTCATAAACCATTTCTCCCTAATTTCTCACATTAAAGCCAATACCGCTGTCACCACGGCCCCCACAGCTCCTCCAACCAGCGTTGTTACGACCGCTGATTTTATCATTTTTCCTGTTTCAACAGGCACCCGCTCCAGTAAATCCAGCCTTTCTTCCTGCCTGTTCAGCTCCTTTAGCATATTTTCTATATTGATAGCCATCCGGTTGATCGATATGACAAGTTCCTGGAAAGACTTACCCTGCCGCTCTAATTCTTCAATTCTGTGATTTAAAGAACCTATTTCATGTTCGTGGGCCTCCAATTTTACTGCTACTTCTGTTTCTTCCACCCTTTCACCTTCCTTTACACAAGTCCATCCTCCCCGTTTCCCATAGCAAACGACAAATAAATTTGATTTTCTCTATAATTATAAAGAGCAAAGCTACACCCTGCCGTAAACTTCTTATATTTAAAATAATTCAACATCCAGTGCTTTTTTCACCTTCCTTAATACCCTGTTTTTAAACTGATTCACAGCCTGTCTTGTTTTGTTGCATGATCTGGCAATCTCCGTTATTGTATACCCCTCAATATAAATCATATAAAGCATTCTGGCTTCCTCTTCATTCAGCAGATTCTTAATCCCAAGTTCCATAAAGATATCTTCTTTATCTTCCTTTGACAGCTCTACTTCTGCATAATAAGCCTGTTCCTGTGTTAATGCCGATAGCGCGATTTCATTTTTCGATTTGGCAGATTCCTTTCCTTTCTTATTGCAAAAATTTTTAATGCAAACCTTCATGTACGAAGCAACCGCCTCATCATTCCGGCAGATTTGCTTTTCCAGATTAAAATTTTTAATCCGCTCTATAAAATAAAGAAGAATATCATCATAGGCATCTTCATATTTCAGTTTTGCTGCATACTTCTTTAAAAGCGGCTTAAACCGTTCAATCATCTCCAGCATTGCCAGTTTATCATTTTTCTGTGCCCTTTCAATTAACTTAAATAACATACAGATTCCCCCTTGTTTTCTTTTATAGAGAGGGGTAATCCATATAAAATTAAATACAAAATTTCATAATATTTTATTAATATTATAGTTGGAATTGCACATGTAATAATTGGTATATTTATGCCGCACTATCAGCCATTTTAAAAGGCATTAACGAATTATTTTCCGCTAATGCCTTCAGAGTGTCTTTATATTAACTTCTTTTATATTTATTCGATTTGGTGTTAGTTGGGTAGGCTACAATAAACTGAACAGATTTTTAAGGTCATATACTTCTTTTGCAAGATTTCCTGATTCACAGAAAATTTACATTTAAGGATAAAAAGCAATTTTCAAACACGCTCCAGTACTTCGTACTCAAAATTTCTGTGTAAATTTCTGAGGATATTTTTTCGATGGTACAGGTCAAAAAACGGAGGCGTAGCGGGCTACGTTGAGTATTTTTGACCTGTGCTATCAGGAAAATAGACCAGAATATTTACACAAGAAATTTGAGTACGGAGTACTAGGAATCTATGTCTTAGATTACTGGCTCAATAATAGTGCTTTATACATTTCGTTCTGCTTTCAGTTGGTTTACTTCTTCGAGCGAAAGTCCTGAAATATATGCTATTTCCTCAAGTAAATATTTCCCAGCCTCCAGCATTCGGATTACTGTCATCTTTTTTTCTTCCTGTATTCCCTCTTTCAAGGATTCTTTCCTCATATCCTCCATGATGCGGCACATCTCACTCACTCCCTTCGGATTTTCTTTCAGATACCGTGTCCGGTCTGCCATCAGCTCAAAATTCATATCGGATGCCTGTGTACAGTTAAAATCATGCATGAGTTTTCCAAGATTGGATTCTCCCCGGTATTCCCCATTCACATACAGGATATGTTCCCCATCTTCAAAAGATTTACCCGTGGCAAGGTTGATTCTCTCAATCGGATAAACTGCCTCGCTTTTGCCATAAAAATCTTTCTCGATAATGAAAATCATATAGGTGTCCGGCAGTTCTTTAAACTCCTGCCTGGAATGGAGATTCTCCACATCCATCACGCTGGAATGGTATCTTGCCCTGTGTGGGTCTGCCCCTTTTTCCTGTCTTTGGATTTCCAAATCGTATTTTTTCCCGGCTTAATCCGTTCCATATGCGTCCAGGCAGATAGAACGCGCCCCGGCCAGCCTTTTCATATCCTTCTGTGTTTCGCAGCCGGTGATGACCAAATCCGGTTTATCCGTGATAATGCGTAATACAAATTCTGCCAGTGGTATGTTGTCTTTGAATAGGCAGCGCATAAAATCATCGTCAATAGGCCGTAAGTCACGCAGGCGCTGTAAATCCTTCTGATGCTGCTGTTCCGTTGCTGTCAATGCCCCCACCTGCCTTTCGTTTTCATAGTTCCATACTACCTATAAACCTCTTGATCTTACAAGCCGTTATACGGTGTATTGAGCCAAGCATTCCTAAACACCGACACCCATCATTATCGTTCTTTCGCATCTACGCAATCTCATTTTTCAGCATCCGCTTGATCTTGTCGCTCATGGTTCCCCTTCTGGTCTCACTGAAATGCACCCGGACAACATAGGTCATTTCCCCGATCTTCTTTACCAGCGCAGGCGCGTCCTTTTGCCCTGCGCTGGTCTGGTGCGCACCGCTCCATAATCCGGTCATAGATTCTGGCATGGGACAGGTCGGTCGGGTTCTTGATTTCTTCCAGTTTCAAGTTAGTGGTGACAATCAGCGGCTTCCTACTCCTATACCGGCGGTCAATGACAAGGAACATCTGCTCCAGCGCGTACTCTGTATTCCACTCCTTAATCATCCAGAATCAGAAGGCTGTAATCGTCAAGGCCGGAAATGAACGCCGCCCTAGACAGCCCGCCCATGACAAAGCCTGTTACTATCTCTCTGCCAAACTCCGCAAGACTAAATCTCTCCAGCGCCTTCCTTACAGGTTTCTCACTCCGGGGCATCTGGTATTGGTAGCCATAGTCGCTTACCCCTTCTGTCATCCCCCCTACAAGGATACTTGCCACCTCCCCCCGCAGGGTCCACATAGTTCACCGGGCCGTTACCGCAGTAGGGATAGCCGTTAAGCCCCCTCTTTACAGGATCCGGCGACAGCATACGCCCATAGGACGGGTCATAGAACCTTGCTTGGGCAAAATGCTTCCCGATGACCGGGTCAGGAATATAGCTGGTAAAGCAGGGATTTCCTCCCCCTTCCGGCAGTGGCGTTCTTCCCTGTCCGTGGAATTTCACATTCCCCCGTACATCCCACTCACTGTAGCCCAGACTCTGCCCCTGGCCGTCCGATACGGACAGGATGCTTCCGTAGAGGTCGGGCTGGAAGTATACTTTCCCGGATGCCGTTTTCTGCATCAGCCGTTCATGGCCCTGCCCGAATACGGTGCTGACCGCATCTGCATCCTTTTCATATGCCATCAGGTCGTTGTTTGTGATACTTAGATAATCAGGCACATAGCTGGTTTCTTTCCTGGGGGATTCTTCTGATGCTCCCGGCCCTGCCAGTGTCTGCACATTCCTTACCCTCATGTACAGGGCATTATAATCATACCGCGTTTCTTCCCCTGTTTCAAGGTTCTTTCCAAGGGTCATGCGGTTTGCGGCATTATGGGTATACTGGCGCACTGCCGCCCCGTCCAGGCTCTCCTGTATCAGGTTCCCCCTCTTGTCATATCCATAGTGTTCCGCATGGGGATGCAATATTGTTTTTCCCTGTTGATGCAATTAGCAGATGTAAAGTAACAGCCGTAAAAATCGGAGATATCCTAGTGCTCTTTATCGCCAAAAGAATATCCCCGATGTGTGCATATCCTATAATAAATTTCATTTGCGCAAATAGCATAATGCGCTATATGCTTTGAGTTTGCTACTCTCTACCAAAAATAAAACTTACTATACCTTTACATTTAAAGTCTTATTTTAATCATTCAACAACCAGCCACATATTTATTTCATCATATGATTTCACTTTATATTGAACTGTTTTATTAAGACAAAATGGTTCTTCTCCTTTGTATATAGCAGTAAAACTCTTGCCTTTAATAATAGCCCCTTGTGGATAAAAATAACTATTTACTCCTTGTACAAAAGTACCAATAGGATATCTTGTTTTTATCTCCAACCATTGTTTCTCATACTGTTTTAAAACAGATGCCCATATACTTTCAAAATCTTGTTTTTTCAGATTTATACTGATACCTTCTATATCTGTCTCATCAATTAATCCTTCTGCTAGGCAATCTTCCAAACAAGAAAAATGAAACTTATTATATTTATCCAAAATAATTTGCCTAGTTGCATATTTATCATCGTCCAACTCAAACCAGTATTTTTCTTCATCAAGTTTCAACAACAAATATTTCATAAATTTTATACCTCTCTATTTTCCGCCTACCACTCCTGTACTAATAATTCTATTTGTTAGGTCTAACGGAGAATCATTAGGAATAACAAAAACACTTTCCCGGCCTTGAATTACATCCAAACCTGTCACATCAATTTTAACATAATGTGTATATTTATACTTATTTGGAACATTGATAAATTTCTTAGCCAGGCTTACCGGAGTTTGAGTATTTGGATTTATATCTGACAAATATTGGCCGTCACCATATCTGGCATCTTTGGGATTGTTCGCTTTTAACGATGGATTCAGTTGATTTGTTTCTTTAATTCCATTCATTCCTTTTTCATTAGTATAATGATAAAGTGCTTTACTTTCTCCACCACCCTCACACCCACTCCTAACACTACTCTTCACAGCCTCAACTGCCCTGCCAGCGCCATAAAACGCCGCACTGGACAGTCCGCCCATGACAAACCCTGTTACTACCTCTTTTGCAAACTCCGCAAGGCTGAACCGCTCCGGCGCCTTCCTTACCGTCCTCTCCCTCCGGGGTATCTGGTACTGGTAGCCGTAATCACTCCCTCCTTCCGTCATCCCGCCAAAGGGATCACGGGCCATGCATCCGTGTCTCGGGTCGTTCGCCCTTCCAAAAGGCACAAGGCCGAGGCTTCCCCTTAAGGTTCCACTCCTTCTTTCCTCATCCTGCCCGCCAAAGACTTCTGACAGATAATTGATTCCAGATGTGGCTGCCCCTGCTTTCGCTCCTTTTATAAAGGCTTCCTTCAAACTTCCCAGCGGATTGTTTCCATAAATGGCCCCGCTTACTGCATTGGTCAGACCTCCGGCGATGCTCTTTCCGGCATCCGCTTCTCCTCCGGTTATGAACTGCTCCAAGGCGCTTCCCACTGTCCCTGCGGTGAAGTCCGATACAAGGGCCACAGGCAGTCCTGCCCCGGAACCGATCAGCGCTCCGCGCACTGCTCCCACTACCATTCCGCTGGCTCCGGCTCCTAAAGCTTCCCGGACACTGAATCCCTGTCCTCCCACTATCTGGGATATGGCCGAACCTGCAAACCCAAAGGTTCCTCCCATGATTCCGCCGAGGATCCCTCCTGCAAGGATATTTGCCACCTCTCCCGTAGGATCCACATAGTTCACCGGGTCGTTGCCACAGTAGGGATAGCCGTTAAGCCCCCTCTTTACAGGATCCGGCGACAGCATACGCCCATGGGACGGGTCATAGAACCTTGCCTGGGCAAAATGCTTCCCGATGACCGGATCGGGAATATAGCTGGTAAATCCGGGTACGGCTCCTCCTTCCGGCCGGGGCTGGTTTCCCTGGCCGTGGAATTCCACATTCCCCCATACATCCCACTCACTGTAGCCCAGATTCTGCCCCTGGCCGTCCGATACCGACAGGATGCTTCCGTAGATGTCGGGCTGGAAATATACTTTCCCGGATGCCGTTTTCCGCATCAGCCGTTCATTGCCCTGCCCGAATATGGTGCTGGCCGCATCTGCATCTTTTTCACAGGCCATCAGGTCATTGTTTGTGATACTTAGGTAATCCGGCACATAGCTTGTTTCTTTCGTTAGGAATTCTTCTGACGGCTCCTGCCCTGCAAGGGTCTGTACATTCTTTATCCTCATGTACAGGGCATTATAATCATACCGCGTTTCTTCCCCTGTTTCAAGGTTCTTCCCCAGGGTCATGCGGTTTGCGGCGTTATAGGTATACTGGCGCACTGCCGCCCCGTCCAGGCTTTCCTGTATCAAGTTTCCTCTTTTGTCATATTCATAAGCGTACTGCTTTCCGTTTTCTGACAGGGAAACTAACTGGTTCAGGGCATTGTACTGGTAAACTGCCCCGTCCGCGCCGTTTGTCTTTCTGAAAGTTCTGTTCCCCAGAAGGTCATAGCCGTAAGTCTCCGTATTCTGTCCCCTCCGGTAAGATACCAACTGCCCGGCCCCGTCATAGGCATAGGACATGCTTCCTGCAATTGCCAGATTTTCTCCCACGCGCTCCAGTCCGGTCATCCGTCCTGCTCCTGCTTTGTCATAGGAAAGAGTTTCCTTAAGAAAATCCGTGTCCGCCAGCCTGTGTGTTATCTGTACAGGAAGGCCCTTGGCGTTATAGGCATAACTGACTGTACTGTCCGGCTGGCACCGGGAGCCAACGCGTCCTGCCCCATCATATGTGTACCAGACAGCCTTGCCGTCTTTGTCCGCGGCTTCCGTCATACGGTTATTTTTATCATAGGCATAGTTTACCACACTGCCATCGGGATAGGTGATGCCCGTAATGTTTCCGGCCCCGTCATAGCTGTAGCATACAGTCCGGCTGTCAGGATCCGTTACTTTTGTAAGCCTTCCCACCTCATCATGTTCCATGGACGTAATGCCGTTCCAGTCACTGATTTCCACCAGTTCCCCGCGTTTATTGTACCGGAAGGATGCTTCTTTCCCGTCGCTGTAAGCCATATGCACCGGCTTATTGTTGAGGTCATAGCTCACTGTGGTCTTATTAGTATCTTCATCTGTCATGGATGAAAGGTTGCCGTTGCCGTCATAGGTATAGACTTTTTCCTCCAGCGCCGGATTGATTTCTTTAATCCTCCGCCCTTTTTTATCATACTGATAGAGCGTGATGCAGGTCTGTTCACCGGAGGCCGACAGACATTCCTTTATCCGGTTATTCATGGCGTCGTATTCATACAAAGTGGTAACGCCCAGCGGATTGACTGTCTGTATCAGATTGCCGCAGGCATCATAGGCGTACTCTGTCACACTGCCTTCCGGGTCTGTCACTGTTGCAATCTGCCCGTCTGCCGTGTAGGTAAGGGAAATTTTTCCGCCCATGGGATCTGTCACCGTGGTTACATGTCCCAGCGCATCATATTCATAGGAAACTGTATTTCCAAGAGGATCCGTCACCGTAAGTACCTGGCCTGCGCCGTTATAGGTGTAAAGCGTTTCTCCCTCCTCTGCATCTTTGACCTTAATCAGATTCCCGGCAGGGGAATAAGTAAACTCTGTCGTATTTCCGTTGGCATCTGTCTGTGTCAGCATTCTGCCCAGACTGTCATAGGTAAAAGTCAGACTGTTCTCCAGACCATCGGACATTCGGATAAGCCTGCCCATGGAATCGTACTGATAATCCGTTTCGGCACCTTCCTGATCCGTTACCTTTGCAATCCTTCCCGTGCCGGTATAGGCGTATGTCAGACTGCCATCGTCCTGGCCTGCCACGCTGATCAAACGGTTCCGGGCATCATAGGTATAAGTCCGTTTATTCCCATTTGCATCCGTATAGGATGTCCTGTTTCCGGCCGCATCATAGGTATAGGTGCAGGTATTTCCTTCTTCATCTGTGCTTTGTGTCAGGCGATTCAGAACATCGTAAATATAAGACTTTGCGCCGCCCAGGGGATTGGTTTTTCTGGTAAGATTGCCATTGCCGTCATAGGTAAACGTAGTTTCGCCGCCTTTGGCATCGGTAATGGAAATAAGCTGTCCTCTGTCATCATAGGCATATGCTGTCTCCTGCTTTAACGGATTGGTTACTTTAACCAGACGGTTGTTCCCATCATATTCATAAGAATATATATTCCCTTCTGCATCCGTCACTTTAATACAGTTGCCGTTGGAATCATACGCATAGGCTGTTTTTCCGCCGTCCGGATCCGTCTTTTCGGCAAGGCGGCCCGATGTGTGATAGGTATATGTGGTCTGATTACCGTCTTTGTCCGTTGCTGCCGTGAGATTCCCGTCCCCGTCATAGGCACGCTGCTCTTTCTGTTCTTCCGCGTCTGTCACGGAAACCACTCTTCCAAGCTTATCATAGGTAAAGCTGGTAATTCCTGCGTCAGTCTTGATATTAAGCAGTCTGTTTTCTTTGTCATAAGAATACTTCGTAACTGCGCCGTCTTCATCGGTTCTGGTAAGGAGGTTTCCTGCCTGGTCATAGGTATAGGCTGTGCTGTACCCCAATGCGTCGGTCATGCCGGTCATGCGCCCTGCATTGTCGTAAGTGTATGCTGTCTGATGCTCCAGAGGATCTGTAACGGTTTTCACCTGCCCCATGGTATCATAGGTGTACTTAACCGTTCCTCCTGCCGCATCCCTTACTTCTGTCAACTGATTGACGCTGTTGAAGGTATAACTGGTAACGGCGCCGTTTTTATCCGTGCCGGATATCCTGTTTCCCATGGCGTCATAGGTTGAAGTGCTATACTAAAGTTGTAACGGGAGTGGCTAATGAGATATAATCAAAATCACAAGAAAAGAGGTACTCATT
>QXWO01000004.1 GCA_009911035.1 Lachnospiraceae bacterium | reverse complement strand
GAAAGTAGGGAATATCCCTTGCTGAAAAAAGGGAATTTAGACGCTTTTTTTAGGGAAAAGTGCTTGACAAAAAACAAGGAAAACCGCCGCCTCAAGGTAACCGGCGATGTGGAAGCACGGATATGTGCCATAGCCTGTTCGGAACCGCCGCAAGGAGCATCGCGCTGGACTATGCAGGCGATCGCGGATGAACTGATCCGCCTGGAAGTGGTCGATTACATTACGGACATCACCGTCTGCGGGGTTATGAAAAAAACGAAATCAAGCCGTGGCTTGTAAAGGAATGGTGCATTTCGGAAGCAGACGCCGAATTCGTAGCAAAGATGGAGGACGTGCTGGAGGTATACCAGCGCCCGTATGATCCTCTCCGTCCTGTCGTCTGCATAGATGAAACGAACAAACAGCTTATAAAGGAAATCCGCATCCCCTGCGAACCGGGCCATCCTGAAAAAGTAGATTCAGTGTATGTTCGCAACGGTGTTGCTGATGTATTCATGATTCCTGAACCCCTTGCAGGCAGGAGAGAAACGGTTGTGACGCAGACCCGCACAGCACTGGATTTTGCAGAAATTCTCCAATATACTTCCGCCCTCCTGTACCCACGGACGGAAAAAATAGTCCTTGTTACCGACAATCTAAATACCCATTCTCCGGCTTCATTATATAAGGCCTTCCCGCCGGAAGAAGTACGCAGGCTGGCAGAACGCTTTGAATGGCATTACACGCCAAAACACGGGAGCTGGCTGGACATGGCAGAGATTGAAATCGGCATCATGAGCCGCCAGGCCCTGGGGAAGCCGCTGCCTGGCAGAAAAGCCGAAGGACTTTGAGGAACTTCTAAAGAAACTGGAGGCGGCAGGGATCGAGGTCAACCGGGAGAGAAAGCACCTCCGCTTCCGTGTGCCGGGGCAGGGAAAGGTTCGGGGTATGAACGGTGGGCGAAGGTATTTAATATCAAGTAGCTCTCCCAGGCGGTGACCTGACTGAAGGAGCATGGGGATATGGACGATGGGGAACTGCAGGCGAAGGCGGCGGAAACTATGGACAGGTTCAATGGGCTGTCGTCGCAGATCAAGGAACTTGAATCACAGATGAACGCAAACGGGGAGCTACAGAAACAGATTGTGAACTATGCAAAAGCAAGGGCCGTCTATGTGGAATACCGGAAGGCAGGATACAGCAAAAAATTCCGGTCGGAGCATGAGGCGGACATCCTGATCCATCAGGCTGCAAAGAAATATTTTGACGGCATGGGGATTACAAAGCTCCCCTCTGTGAAAACGCTGCGTGAAGAATATGTTGGCCTTCTGGAGCAGAAACGGAAAGCCCATGCGGAGTATAAACAGGCACGGTCCGATATGAAGGTGTTGCAGAACATCAAGGCTAAGGTGGACTATCTGCTTGATGTTCCAACATCATCATCAAAAACTTTTCCGCAGGCTTGGAAAAGACCTGATATTTTTTCCAGATCATATACATTTCAATCTCAATGGATGGTGACAGAGGGCGAAACGTAAGTCTACTGTCACCGGAAGTATTGATGATACGGTCAAAGCAGACAGCGTACCCCAAACCCTCTTCCACGAGCAGGGAAGCATTGAACAGCAGATTATAAGTCATGATGATATCCAGCTCCGAGAGGCGGCGCTTCATCCACTGGGACATTCTGCCGCCCTCAGTTTCCTGCTGTGATATCAGTAATGGCTGGTCCCACAGGTCTTCCGGAGAGACAGATTCTTTTTCTGCCAATGGCGAATCCTTTCGCATTAAGATACCCTAGATATCCTTTGACGGGAGCTTTAATACTTCATATTTCTTTGTATCCGGCGTTCCGAATATAATCCCGAAATCAATCAGTCCTTTATCCAGCTGCTCTTTGACAAAGACAGAATTGCCGCTGGAAATATGGTAATGGATTCCGGGATAAAGTTTTTTTAAACTTCCGGCAGCTCTTGCCAACAGGCGCATACTATCTGTCTCTCCGGCACCAATATAGACATCTCCGATGACAACATCATCGGAACAGGCAATCTCATTTTCCGTTTTCTTTACCAGATCCAGAATTTCCTCAGCCCTTTTCCGTAGAATCATTCCCTCTTCCGTCAGCGTAACCTTGCGGGAACCCTTTGTGCCGCGGATCAGGAGCTGTTTTCCCAATTCCTCTTCCATATTTTTAATCTGTGTGGAAAGAGTAGGCTGTGAGAGATGAAGAGACTCGGCAGCCCGTATGATGCTTTGCTCTCTTGCGATGGCAAGAAAGTATTGAAGTACACGTATTTCCATAGTTCCGCTCCTTATTACCCATGTCAGTTAAAAAAACCTATCACAAGTTTCAATAGGTTTCAACTATAAAAACGGATTACATATAAATATTTGCTATTTTTCTTGTGCGGATTTATAGTTACATTCAGAAACTCCACAGCAAGCTGTGCGGCTATCAAATACGTCAGGAGGTGCAGGAATGGTAGCTATAGGAAGCAGGGAATCCGTTATACAGAATCTGGAGGATGCCGGATGTGAAACGGAAATGATTCGGGATTTTCTGGGATGGTTTGATAAAGGACAGCAGGCAAAGCAACTGGAACTGCTGGAACATCAAAGGGAATATCTGCTTGGCAGGGTACACACGGATGAAAGAAGGATATCCTGTCTGGATTATCTGATTTATCAGATTCAGGGAACGCCGACAGGAAAGGAACCAGCCTGTAAAGTTTAGAAATTGTTTAGATATTTTTGTGAAATCTTTTATCCCGCCATGCTGCGCTGAAATACATTACAAGAGGTAATGCGCAGGTGTCATAAAGTAACAAACCAATACATACAGACAGACATACCTCTATTCCGTATAAAATGGCATATGTGGCATTTCAAATATGTGGTTCAGAAGTATTAGAAATTAGAAAAACGAAAACAGTATTCCACGATTTGAAAGGATAGAGGTAAATGAACATGGAAAAAACAGTATATATCACAGAGAAAGAACGGGAAATGTGCTACAAAGTGATTGATGCGTTTGCGGAACTGTACGAAATGGAAGATGAAGATATTTTATTGGTTGATGTTGGCAGGTATGGTTTTGTTAAATTGCAGTGTTATACACCGTCATATGGCATTGAAGAACTTGACACTTATATAGACAGTAAAAGCTTATTTGAGGGGCTTTGGGACGAATGGTTCAATCTAAATGTGTTTTTACTTGCTAGGGAAATGCAGTTAGATGATGTTTTCTATGACGATATATTCAATAATCTGCCAAAGGAAAAACAGTCGGAACTTATCAGGAGAAAAGACGACTTTGCAAAAAAGGCGGGTATAACTCCGTAAAATAAATTTTACAGAAAGAAAACTCAAAGTCAAATTTTAGGTATTGCTTTTCAATTTGTTTTGGTATATAATACCGTACTGAAAACAACGTTGCTTTTTGCCACCGGGTAAAGAGATTATGCGTCAGACTTTCTATCGTTAGGTCAGAGAAGATAGAAAGTTCTGACGCTTTTGTATTTTAAGGAGATCTCTATGGAAACCAAAACGCTACTGAAAGAATTTTCGCAATATGTAATATTAAATATATGCGGCATGATTGGCTTATCATGTTATATACTCGCTGATACCTTTTTCGTTTCAAACGGTTTAGGTGCAAATGGTCTGACCGCACTTAATTTAGCTATTCCGATATATAGCTTTGTTCATGGAAGCGGTCTGATGTTTGGAATGGGAGGTGCAACAAAATATTCCATTTACAGAGGGCAAAAAGAATATAAAAATGCAGATAAATCTTTTTCAAGCACAATATATATTATGTCTGCATTGGCTGTCATTTTTATGCTGACAGGTATTCTCTTTTCCAGACAACTGACAAGATTATTAGGCGCTGATAAAAATGTCTATCATATGACAAAAATATATTTACAGGTTATTTTACTTTTTGCTCCGGCATTTATGGCAAATGATACACTAATCTGCTTTGTAAGAAATGACGGAAATCCTAAATTGTCTATGATTGGTATGTTGACGGGAAGTTTCTCAAATATTATTTTAGATTATATATTTATTTTTCCTCTTAAAATGGGGATATTCGGTGCAGTATTGGCAACAGGATTAGCACCTGTCATTTGTCTCATTGTTTTATCTAAGCATTGGCTTACAAAACAAAACCAGTTTCATTTCGTGCGGATAAAGCCTTCCTTTCGATTGATAGGAAATATCATTTCATTAGGTGTTCCATCCTTTATCACTGAAATGGCTTCGGGAATTGTAATGATAGTTTTTAATACGATTATCCTACACTTGCAGGGGAATATCGGTGTAGCGGCTTATGGTGTAGTTGCAAATTTATCACTTGTGGTTATTTCGATTTATACCGGAATAGCACAGGGAACACAGCCAATATTAAGCAGGGTATACGGATATGGAGAGCATGAAAGTCAGAAACAGATTTTGAAATATGCCTTAAAAACCATGTTAGTTATATCGTTTGGTATTTACCTGTTTTTTTTACTTACAGCCAATCCAATAGTAAGCATATTTAACAGTGAGCAAAATATGCAGTTGCAGGAAATCGCAACAGCGGGATTAAAATTATATTTTACTGCTATTCCATTTGTTGGGTTTAACATCATTATATCTGCATATTTTGCATCAACAGAAAAAGCCCTGCCTGCACAAATCATTTCATTGTCAAGAGGATTTTTAATGATAATCCCTATGGCATTTTACCTGTCTTTTATATTAAAAATGACAGGTGTATGGCTTTCTTTTCCAGTTACAGAGTGTCTTGTCACTTTAGCGGGCATTGCATTATATATTAAATTAGAAAGAGGTAAGAAAAATGTTTAGAGAAATGCGTAGGAAAAAGCAAATATTATCCGAAAAGGAATGTGTTGAAATCTTAGAAAAAGGAACAGCCGGTGTATTAGCTTTATTAGGAGATAATGATTACCCGTATGCAGTTCCAATCAGTTATGTATATTACAATTCTAAGTTGTTTTTTCATGGTGCAAAAAGCGGGCATAAAATAGACGCAATCAAGAAATGCAGTAAAGCGTCTTTTTGCGTAATCGACCAAGACCATATTGTGCCGGAGGAATACACAACTTATTTCAGAAGCGTAATTGCTTTTGGCAAAATTCATATTATGGAAGATGAAACGGAAATGAAAAACGCAATAGAACGGTTGGCAGTAAAATACTATCCAACTGATACAGAAACAAATCGAAATACTGCAATTAACATGGAATGGAAGCCTTTGTGCATGATGGAATTAGACATTGAACATTTATCCGGGAAAGAAGCAATAGAGTTAGCCAAAACAAAACAATAGATTACATATCCTGTTTTACAGGGATAAAGTATCTAGTAATATTTATAAAGGCGGGAGCATGGGAAAATTACTACTGCTGACGCTTAATGAACACGAGGAAAAAGTGATTGACAAAATCATAGCGGCAATATCTGACTGTATATCGCTTGAGTCCGTGCAGACTATCCCCGTCCCTGCTTCTGTATTATCCTTTACGGGACTGGAAATAAGGCTGCACCAATGTCGGGTATTAAGCTACAAGTAATATAGAAGGTTTCCGAGGAGAACAGGCAAGTGACCAATAAAAAAATCAGATTATCCAATTGGATTGATGAGGATTTATCAGGCACTGGCGGCATCCCCTTCCGGCAAAGTTGCGATAAAGTTGTCAACCGGTGAATCGAGCAGCAACTATCTTCGGACGGATCTGAATTGAAAGCATTCCAGAGGGAACGTATATTTTTGAGAAATAAGGGGTTCCTTACCCAATGTCCATGCAGAAAAAATAAACATAATATTTCAGATACAAAACACCAGTTTGGCATGAATGACAGCGATAAATCTGTTGCTCATATAAAACCGGTATTTTTGTGCAGGCAGAAGTCTGAGTGTGCGGATGGCGGATGGGTAGATGATATAAATTATTAGTGATCTGACAAGTATGCGCCAGAGTGTACTTGGTGGGCGTGGCTGGGCAGTCGGGCGGAGCCGGAACCATTATGGACTATGGGATTCCATATCTGCGGATCTGTATGCTGGGTTCGCTGGGTATGATGGGACAATGGGTATTTGACCGTTTTGTGATGGCGAGCGGCAAATCATCTTTATTCCTGTTTACGCTTTCTGCAGCTTCCATCACGAATTTAGTGTTAGACCCAATCCTTATTTTCGGATACTTTGGTCTTCCGACTATGGGGACGGCAGGGGCGGCTCTTGCCACTGTGATCGGCCAGTGGGTCGGATGCTTTGCCGGATATTTCATCAACCGCAGATGGAATCGGGAAATTCCTATCCATTTTACTATAAAGGCAGATACCGGGTGCATGGCGGCAATCTTAAAAGTAGGAATACCAAGTACATTAGTACAGGTGATTACTTCTGTTCTGGCAATCTATGTGAACTCTGTCCTTATGGCCATTGCACCCACGGCGGTTGCCGTTTACGGCGCGTGTGTAAAAATACAGGGGCTAGTGACGGTCGGGGTGAATGGTATGGGAAGCGGACTGATTCCCATTGTGGCGTACAATTATGGAGCAAAAAAGCCGGAAAGGATTTACCAGAGCTGCCGGTGGGCGATGTTTTATTCCGTTATGCTATACAGCGTATTTTTTCTGGTTATGGAAATTGTACCAGAGCAGGTACTTTTGTTGTTTGACGCTTCGGAAGAAATGCTTGCAATCGGTGTGGAGGCGTTGCGGATCATGGCGGTAAGCTATCTTCTCTCCAATGTATGCCTTACATTTTCATCCGCTTTTCAGGGATTGGGAATGGGAGTCCAGAGTATGCTGCTTACACTAAGCAGGCAGGTTATTTTACCAGCGCTTCTGATTGCGGCTGTCTCACATTTTGGGGAGCTGTCATTCATCTGGTGTGCATTTGTTCTGGCAGAGGTGTTCGTGATTCCTATGGGTATGACTCTTTGGAAAAAGGAATCGCAAAAGGCATTAACAAGCCCAGCGGTGGGGGAAAGTTCACAAGCATTAAAGTGATCCGTATTCTTCGGGATTCCTTCTATTTTGGGAGGCTGGAGGACGGTTCGATTTCCCCACAGTTGGAGTCGCTGCGGCTCCGCAGTGATGATACATACGACCAGATCCTATACATACTGGAGCAGTCACGGATCAGCGAGGCAGAGACGAAGCTCATGGAGCTCAGGAAAGAAGCACAGAAGAAAATGATTGCCTGCCATTTGTTCAAGCGTATCGAGGTTGGGAGGGATTACAAAATCTCTGTTGAGCTTAACATGTCATACCAGCAGCTCTGCTCCGAATGGGGCGGCGGCAGCATTTTGGCCACGGAGGCCATCTAATAAAGGGTGGCAGACAGATGTTCCCTATCATTGAAAAGGACGGGCTATGTTTCATTATGGTTACTTATGGATAGTGAAAATAACTGATAAATGAAATGGGAGCACGTTGCAATTCCTTCCTGATGTGACTGTTTGACAATGATTTGTGCCTGATGAAGGGAAATTGTAAGTCAATTTGAAAGCCTGAGGGAAATTTATTTACGGATTTTGAGCTATATGTTATACTTCAATAAGTGAGGGTTAGTATTTTACCTACAGTCGCGGCAGAGGCTGTTTTCGCGGTATGACGGGAACGTCCGCATTTGGCAAAATACAGACGTAATTAATTTTTTGATAAATACTACTCATTGATTTTTGACAACTTGAATGCTGCTCAGATGGTGGTTGCGGTACTGATATTTCGTTATTGTGATAATAATAGAAAGAAAGAGAGTGAACTGGACGGAATTAAGGAGCATCGATTGTATAGTCAATATTTTTTGTCATATATGATAGGTAAGCAAATTTTAAAAAAGTCGGGCATTACATTACAAAAAATCACCCATATTAATTTTAATGAAATCAAAAATTACTTTGAACAAAACAAGGAATTGATGTACAGTAAGGCAGAACAGGCGATGGTGAATATCTTAAAAGACTATTTTAACAATGAAAGTCTGTCGAGGATAGATGGACGAACGATGGCGGCAGCATTTAGGCGATTTGATATCATGGAGCGTTATCTAAAAAATGAAATGTGGCGGGAAGAAAATATGGAATGAGAAATCCGATTTTGTTTATAGCTATTTGCCAAAGAGGTTTTACGGTATGTAACCGTAACACAGGTAGAACACTCGGCTGTTAACCAAGTTGTTGTAGGTTCGAGCCCTACTCGGGGAGGTGAAATAGTAATTGAATGAAACCTGTAAACAATCATGTTTACAGGTTTTTTGCAATAAGCAGCCTGCAAAGCATGACTACGTTTGCTGCTATAAGGATGTCAGGCGGAGGAGACATTCGTTGCTGTAGAACATAAGGAATCTTTAGGAGTGGTGGCAAGGATCTGTAACATTGGACAGCCGTTTTTCATATGCTGGAACTGGTCCGTTTTACTTTGTTACGGTTGAAATATAGCATGAATTTATGGTAATATGAAAAGTATAATAAAAGCATGCATAGAAACCGAAGCGGATTCTGCCAGCCGGCATAGGATATGTTAAAGAGAAGAAAATACAATTTAAGAGTTGTAAGTTTGAAAAGATGCCTGATGGGGCATCATTCATACTATCTGGGACGGTATTGCAGGTAAGTGCGCAGTATTGGGGGGATAAAAATGAAAAAGGAGCAAATTGGAAAAAAGACTGATAAAGGAATATCCTTGCTTCTTTCTATTATTTTGGTATTTTGTATTTTAGGAGTTGTAGTATTTTCTGTATCGCGGAAGATTTCTAAAGAAATGTCAGCATCGGCAGTTCAGAATCTAAGCGAAAGTCTTGACATGCTAAAATGTACCATAGAGGCAATTCTAAATACAGAGGCAGAGTTCCAAAAGCTGATGGCGAAGGAGATTGCCGGTCTGGAAGATCCGGAGGCGTATATTCTTTCTTACGAAAAGAACCAGACAATGATTAAGATATCGTTGATACGGGAAGGGGAGACAGAGGGCATTTCCAATACCGGGGAAGTGTTTTCAGAGGAAGGCCTGGATTTTTCCATAGGAGCAACGGTGGAAGGGCTGGAAATTTCCCAGTCTTATGTGAATCACATGGGTACATGGGCGTACACCATGAAATGTCCTGTGGTAAAAGATGGAGAGAAAACCGCAACGCTTTATATAGAATATATTTATGATTCCCTGGATGATTCTCTTCCTAATGGATTTTATGCCCATAGGGCGATGCTTTATATTATGGATGCCAATACGAAAAGGCTTGTGCTTAAGCCTAAAGGAATGGGCGAGAGGAATGCGGGGCATTTGAACCTGGAAGACTTTTACCGGGCCAATGATATTTGGGAAGAAGAACTTTTAGAGCAGGTTGCCACATGTCTGGAAGAAGGTAAAAGTATCATGTTTTACCACGATATCCGGGGGAAAAATTCCCTGAATTATATGTGGATGGTAAATGGTGGTACGATATATTTAATCGGTTATGTTCCTGTTGAAGCGATCCAGCAGGAAGGGAGAACGGTAAACCAGAATATTTTATTTGTTGTCATGATAATGCTGATTGCTTTTTTTCTGTGCTGTATTTTATATTACTTCAATCAGAGGGAGCAGATCAAGATAAGAAAAGAGCGTGAAGAGGAAAGAGAGATACACAATCAGCAGCTTGCGGAGGCTCTGCAGGCAGCGCAGATTGCAAGCAATTCCAAGACAATGTTTCTATCCAATATGTCCCACGATATCCGTACACCGATGAACGCGGTTCTGGGATTTACGACACTGCTCGCCAAAGATGCGGAAAATCCTGATAAGGTGAAGGAGTACACGAAAAAAATTATGGCTTCCGGCCAGCATCTGTTAAGCCTGATCAATGACATTCTGGACGTTTCCAAAATTGAGAGCGGAAAAGTAGTGCTTACAGTGGAGGAATTTACTTTAAATGATCTGGTATCTTCCGTGGATGCAATTATCCGGCCTATGGCGAAAGCAAGAGATCAGAAATTCCATGTGGAAGTGGCAGGAATTAAACACGAATATTTGTTAGGCGATGAGACAAGGATAAACCAGATTTTAATTAATCTTCTATCAAATGCTGTAAAATATACGCCGGAGGGCGGCAACATCTGGTTCCGTATCATCGGGCTTAAGCAGCGTTCCAGCCAGTTTGAACATATCAGAATCGAAGTGGAAGATGACGGATATGGAATGACGCCGGAATATTTAAAGACAATTTTTGATGCGTTTACCAGAGCGGAAAACAGTACCACGAATAAAGTTCAGGGGACTGGACTTGGTATGGCCATTACCAAAAATATTGTGGAACTGATGGGCGGGACCATAGATGTAACCAGTGAAATGGATAAGGGAAGCCTTTTCAGGGTTGAACTTGAGTTCCGTATACCGGAGGGACAGGCGGATAAACAATTTTGGAAAAAATGCGGCATTTCACGGATTTTGTATGTGGAAAGCGACATACAAAACATTGAAAACATACAGGCGCTCATGGAGGATACAGAAGTTTGTGTGGATACAGCCCCTAATGCAGAGGATGCCGTAAAGATAGTGAAGGAAAGTGGAGAAGATGGGTATCAGATCATTCTGCTGGATTGGGATGATCCGGGAGTGGACGGTGTGCGTGCAGTAGAAAAAATCCGGGAAGCTATGTCCCGGACAGTACCCGTTCTGTTTATGACGGATCATGGAGTGGAAGCAGTGGAGGAGGCACTCCGGGCAGAAAAGACGGGGGTTTTACCGAAACCGTTTTTTGTCTCTGCATTGAAAGAAAAAATCATGGAAATCCAAGCGCAGGAATCGGGGGTAAATGCAGAGGAAACATTGGAGAGTGACAGTATTGAAGGACTTCATTTCCTTGCGGCAGAGGATAACGAGATTAATGCAGAAATATTGACGGAGATTTTATCAATGGAAGGCGCCAGTTGTGAAATTACAGAAAATGGTCAGTTAGTAGTGGAACGTTTCAGAAATTCCAGTGAAGGTGAATTTGACGCTATCTTAATGGATGTGCAGATGCCAGTTATGAACGGTTATGATGCAACCCGCGCAATCAGGGCGTTAGAGCGTGAAGACGCAGCACAGATACCTATTATTGCCATGACAGCAAATGCTTTTGCCGAAGATGAAAAAGAGGCTTTGGCAGCCGGTATGAATGTACACCTTGCAAAGCCGATTGACGTATCGTTATTAAAGCAGGTAATTAAGCAGTATATAAAAAGAGGAATATAAAGTAATGATGAAATATGTAAAAGCAAGAAAAATTATGATGCTCTGCGTTGCAGGGATAGCCGCACTTACTGTAGCTGCATGTGCAGGAAAGGATAAAGATGGAGTAAATGTGATTATAACCGAGGAAAAAAGTAAGAGGATCGTCAATTTGTTCAGTCCTATGGAAAAAACCATGCCGGATGTAGAAAACACTGCAAGAAGCGCTGCTGATAAGACTATCATTATGGCAGAAGAAAAACTGGGCGTGAATGTGGAGTATATAACCTATACAGCCGCGGATTATCAGGATAAGACTTATGATGACGTGCTCCTTGACAGGGCGCGGAATGATATGGATGATATGTATCTGTTAAACCCGGATTCCATCAGGATTTTAGGGGAAGAAGGAAAACTGATGGATTTGTCGGGGCTGGAAAATGTTAAAAATCTAAGGGATATTATCATAGCGGCAAACATGGTTGACGGGAAACTGGTGGCCGTTCCCCAGGAGGTAGTGGCATACGGCCTGTTTATAAATAAAGATATGTTTGATGAATATAAGCTGGAATTGCCGGAAACCCCGGAGGAATTTCTGGAGTGCTGCCGGGTATTTAAGGAAAATGGAATTGACACACCGGTAGGCGCAAACCGCTGGTGGCTGGAAACATTCGTCTTAGCGCAGGCATACGCGGACTTATATAATGGAGGAAATACAGAAGCAGAGATAGCAGCTTTAAACAGTGGGGAAAGTAAATACAGTGATTATATGCGCCCTGGCTTTGAATTTCTCAAAAAAATGATTGACTGCGGATATGTTGACGCGGAGAAGGCGCGTGTGAGTGAAGCTATTGAAGGGGAAGGGGCAGACTTCCTTGCACAGAAAACACCGATTGTAATGGCATACTGGGGAGCAGCCAATACAGATACTGCTTATGGAAATCCAGATTTTGAAATGCTTGTTATCGGATTTCCCAGCAGCAGGGGACAGATGCCTGTGATGCCAATGACAGGATTCGGCATAGGTGTAAATGCGCAGCATGCCCAGGACGCGCTGGATACATTAGACATCATGATTTCCGACGAGGCGCTTTTGACTTATGCAGAAACTAATAAGGTGATTTCTCCTTCAAAAAATGTGGAAGTGGAGTGTATTCCTGCATTAAAACCCCTGAATGACAGAATAAAGGAAAATGTCTATGTCCTTGCATCTAATGCTGGGATGAAGGTGGAGCAGTGGGGAAATACCTGCCTTATTGTACGGGAATTGCTTAACGGCGCTACAGTGGATGAATGTATGGCAATGTTTGATAAACTGCAGGAAGAATCCTTAAGCAGATAGCAGGGTAAAGGCTGAATGGCATTGGAGAGAATGATAGGATATTACAAAAAAATTGAAATTTTTAAAAGTTTGAAAGTTATGAAATTTTCTCTTGCCAAACACGCCTAAGTATGGTATCATAAACTTCGTTGAGATTGCTTGTGAAAGTTATGTCTCCCGGAAAGCAGCGGAGCTGTTTTTGCAGAAGAAAATATGGCTCCGTGGTCAAGCGGTTAAGACATCGCCCTTTCACGGCGGTAACACGGGTTCGATTCCCGTCGGAGTCACTTTTGGACCTTTAGCTCAGTTGGTTAGAGCAACCGGCTCATAACCGGTCGGTCCTGGGTTCGAGTCCCCGAAGGTCCACTCGTATTAAATAATCTCAATAATAATTGGCCTGGTGGCTCAGTTGGTTAGAGCGCCGCCCTGTCACGGCGGAGGTCGTGGGTTCGAGTCCCATCCGGGTCGTTTAAAGAAAATGCATCGGGATTATTTGCTTGCAAAATTAATTTCGAAAACATTTGTTTATGGGATCTTAGCTCAGCTGGGAGAGCATCTGCCTTACAAGCAGAGGGTCATAGGTTCGAGCCCTATAGGTCCCACGAATCAATTTTATATTGATTATGCCGGCGTGGCGGAACTGGCAGACGCACAGGACTTAAAATCCTGCGGGACTAATCTCCCGTACCGGTTCGATTCCGGTCGCCGGCATTTGGAGAAACGTTAAATTAACGTTTCTCCTTTTTTATACATAAGGATAGTTCCCGAAGCGTGTTTGCTATTTAGACTTTTGCAGACAGTTATTTCGATGCAACATGGGATTGGGGCAGGGAGATGTTATACCATGAAGGATAATAAGAAAAAGTGGATAAATAAGATAAAAAGATTTGAAAAATTTTTTGCTTTTCATAATTATTCAGGAAAAGGTAAAGATGTTTTAAACGAAATTAAGGGAACATCTAAGATAGCTGCCTGTGCATTACAATCAGTAAATTATTTAGATACGAAAAAAAGGACAGCGTGTCCTTTTACAGGTGGTTTAGTTAAACTTCTGGCTTATGAAACAGGGTGTCATGCTTTTTGTGCTGAAAAAGTATATAATGTCTGCCAAAAGGAATTATTAACAGCACAACTGGAGGAATCTATAAGAAAAAATGACATCAAGGTATTGATTGATTTTCATACTGTTGATGAGAACTGTGGCTATGTGGCTAAACTATGGAAAGATGAAAAGGGCAGGCATAGCAAAGTTGTTAAGAGGTTGATTCAGTTTGCCTTTGAATATGAGTATCGGGATAAACTGCCAGAAAAAGAAGTGATAAAGTATGAAAAGAATAAACAGGAAACGATGGCTTTAAATGCAGCACATAAAGCTGAAATTACCTATGTACATATAGAATTAAATGAGAAGTACTTCAATTCACAAAATCAGGATGAGTTTTTATATATAATTGATACTTTAATAAAAATATTTACAATTTTGTCCAATGTGGACTGGCAGGCTGAAAATATAGGTGCATACCGCTTGTGGCAGTCAGCAAGCCATAAGCCGCAGGATAAAATTGAAATGTCTAATGCCGGAGAACAGGATTGCACGTTCGAGTTAAATAGTTTATTGAATATCTGCTCATATGGAAATGGGGAGGAAAGGGTACGCCTGCATAAACCGGGGGGGAATGCCCAAATTGACTTACGGAAAGATTTTGAAGGAGAAGAGGCTCTAAAATCAGAGAAAGAATATGTTTTTCTTACAAACAGATTAATTAGAATACTTTTCGGGAGAAGATGGATAGAAAATGAAGAAAATACTGCTGGGTTAAAAGGGGCTCCTGTGATAGTATATGAAAGCCAGAAGGAAGAATATTCAATTGGATTCCCTAAAGTAGACAAAATTGACGGAGTATTTTTTTCTACTGAACTATTTAGACGGAAAAAAGAAGAGGCAGAACATTTTGATTATGTACTTTTTAACAGATATACAGACTCAAGACTGCCTATTGAATTTGATAAAGCGGACTATGGGGACGGCGGAGGTGTAAGAAGTAAAGATGGGCCGGCCGAAAGAGTGATGCTTCCACGGTATTATAAAAGATTGCTCGGATATATGGATTATCCGGTTTTGATGATACGAAGTGAAGAATATTATAAAACGTTAGGGAAATTAACACAAAAAGAAAAGAACTGCTTTGAGGCTTGTTATGAAGCAATAAGCGGTGAGACATTTCACAGGCTTAAAATGGAAAAGAGCAGCAGTGAAAGTGATGCTGACAGAAAAAAGCAGTTAGAGCAAGTGGCTGATATTCAAAAGAATCTTGGATTTTACGGAAAAGTGGAGCTGTTAAAGATACCTAAGAAAGTAAGCGGGAGGAAACGAATCTACAAACGTATTTTAAGCAAGTTCCGCGAGCTAAAAATGGTACTACTGGAAAAGGCAATTGGAAAATCGGAATACCTGCTAAGAACACAGTGGACAAGCGAAACAGATGATAAAAATAATATTGCGAGATTAAACCCTGATATGATGATGCTTTTAGGCGCTATGGAAAATGATAAAATCATAATAAATTTTGGGAAAAAGCAGGAAGTTTTGCGGGTTCTTGCAAGTGAACAGCTAACAGATTACCAGATAGGCATTCCGGCACTTACCCGAAGAAAACTGGGGATGAACAGTATAAATGACATTGTTGTTGTTTATCGGGATATGGGGCATATTTTCCGAAGGCATTCGGAGGAACAGGCCATTGCAATTTTAGGAACGATATTTACTGTATTTCAGGTTATAACAAAAATGTGGATTGGCGTTTTGTTTTGTGTAATTTGTATCCCAATGATTATGTTTTTTGTACTAAACAAAGAGAGAGTTAAGGTAAAGTAGAATTATGTCAGTTTCCGGTTACATTATCGAAAAATATAATAACATGTCCGGTGCCTACACCTGTAACCGTCTGGTATCAGAGGCGGCCGGCATTGGAATTGACCTTATGGTCCTGGGAATTCATGACTGTTATGTGGAAAGCGGCGATGTTATCAACAGAGGGAAACAGGTACAAAAGAGGGACTTTGTTATCAACAGATATAAGTGGGGAAAAATAAAGGAAGCGTTGAACCATCTTGGGGAGAGAAGCTATAACCCGCTGGAGGCTTATGACAGATATGTCAATAAGTACGAGCAGGTCAGCAGGCTCCGTTCTTTAGAATTTCTGATTCCACGGTATATACTTGGAACCTCTCTTTTAAAATACGGGGAACTGTCCTCTCATCTTGGAAGTCCTTTTGTAGCCAAGGGGCTGGAAAGCTCCCAGGGGACGGAAATCTTCCTTATAAAATCCATGGAAGATTATGAGAATTTGAAAGCTGGATACGGGATAGAAAAAGAATGGCTGTATGAGGAATTTATCACCACGAGTGTTGGCAGGGACATACGCCTTTACAGTATCCGGGGGAATGTGGAAGCCTGTATGGTTAGAAAGTCAAAGGGGGATTTCCGGGCCAATGTGGCCCTTGGCGGAGATGTGGCATCTTATGAGATCACCCCTGAAATCAGGACGATAGCAAGAGACATTTACAGGCAGACAGGGCTGGATTTTATCGGGATAGATTTGCTCTTTGGGGAAAGTAAGCCGTACTTTTGTGAGATAAATGTAATGCCCGGAATCGAGGGCATTGAGAAAGCTTCTGGCATAAATATTGGGAAAAGAATCATGGAAACCATAAAGGGAGATTTTGAAGTTGGATAAAAAGCAGGCGGAAGATTATATATATCAGTCTTATGTAAGGGCGGCCGGATATCAGGATTATTATGCCAGAGATGCGGAAAGGAGAAGACCGGAACTGTCACGGGAGTTTATTCGTGAGCTGTCCGGGACGCCCTGTGCAGTGGTTACGGGCAGTAAAGGGAAAGGCTCTGTTTCTAACATGATTTCCTGTATTCTTCAATCTGAAAAAAGGACAGGGCTTCTGACAAGCCCGCATTTGACAGATTTCTGCGAACGGTTCAGAATAAACGGCGTTAAAATTTCCGACGAGGATTTTATACGCCATGTGGAGGGCATCCGCCCTTATTTTGACAGGGTGGATGCATCTCTTCCGAAAAACATAGGCATCAGCCCAATGGGAATTCAGACTGCCCTTGGGCTGCGTTACTTTAAGGAAGAGAAAACGGATTTTAATGTATTGGAAGGGGGAAAAGGCGCCAGATATGATGATGTGAACAACGCAGAGCATTCCTATGGGGTCATCAATAGTATTTTTCTGGAGCATACAAGAGAGCTGGGCAATACATTAGAGGAAATTGCCGGGGATAAGTCCCATGTCATAAACGGCAGGCAGAAATGCGTTTATACAGCCCGACAGAAAACAGGTGTGATGGAGGTTATCCGTAAACGAGCTGAAAAGTATCGGGTTTCCTTAAAGATTTATGGGGAGGATTTCCGGGCAGTGGATGTCAGATACACGGAACGGGGGATGCTTTTTGATGTGGTTATTGGGAAAGAGGAATACAGGGATATAATGGTTCCTCTCCTGGGCGCATATCAGGCCGAAAATTGCGCGTTGGCAATGGCGCTGTGCCGGGATGTTCTTGAAAATTTTGATATAGATAAAATAAAGACCAGGCTGGCCGGGCTGAACTGGCCGGGGAGAATGGAGGTGATCAGCCGGGAGCCGTTTACAGTGCTGGATGCCTGTATCAACCGTGCAAGCTGTGAAAATATAAAAGAGAGCCTAAACCATTTAAGACCGGGGAAATATACGGTTATCCTGGGGATTCCTGATGATAAGGATTATCTGGGGGTGGCCCAGGCAATGGAGGATCATGCATCAGAGATTATCCTTACGAAGGCCTCAAATCCTCATTATGTTTTTACCGGAAAACAAAAAAAGGAACTGGAGAAAAAGGGACAAAAAGCAGTTTCCACCGAATCTGTCGGAGAGGCCCTGAAAAAGGCAAAAGAGGCCGGAGGCCCGATTCTGATATTGGGAACTACGGCGCTGGTGGCAGAGGTGAAAAAAATGTAACTATCAGTTTTTCTTTCAAAATCCATGCAGGTATATTATAATGAATTTACCGGAGCAGTTTTCATTGCTCCTGCCGGTTTATGACAGGCGGCAGGGATTGGTGTGCACTGATATAAATCACAGCGGAAAGGATATGGAATATGAGCAATTATAATATGGATACAAAATGTGTACAGGCAGGTTATAGGCCGGGAAACGGGGAGCCGCGGCAGATACCGATTATTCAGTCTACAACTTTTAAGTATGCTACCAGTGAGGACATGGGAAAGCTGTTTGACTTAGAGGCGTCGGGGTATTTTTATTCCAGACTGCAGAACCCCACCAATGATTATGTGGCGGCAAAGATCGTGGAGCTTGAGGGAGGCGCGGCCGGGATGCTGACGTCATCGGGACAGGCTGCCAATTTTTTTGCCTTGTTTAATATCTGTGAAAACGGGAGCCATATTGTGTCTTCATCGTCCATTTACGGAGGAACCTTCAACCTGATTGCCGTGACCATGGCAAAGATGGGGGTGGAAGTTACCTTTGTTTCTCCCGATTGTACGGAGGAAGAACTGGATGCTGCTTTCAGGGAAAACACGAAGGCTGTGTTTGGGGAATCCATTGCGAATCCGGCACTGACGGTGCTGGATATTGAAAAATTTGCAAAAGCGGCCCACAGCCACGGGGTTCCTCTTGTGGTGGACAATACCTTTCCCACGCCGGTAAACTGTAATCCCATAGCATGGGGAGCCGATATTGTCACCCATTCAACCACCAAGTATATGGACGGCCACGGCGCGGCAGTGGGGGGAGCCATTGTGGATGCAGGGAAATTCGACTGGATGGCCCATGCAGAGAAGTTCCCCGGACTATGCACGCCGGATGAATCTTATCACGGCATTACTTATGCGGAGAAATTTGGTAAGGAAGGTGCCTTTATCACCAAATGCACGTCACAACTGATGCGGGACCTGGGATGCATCCAGTCTCCCCAGAGCGCCTATATTTTAAACCTGGGACTGGAATCTTTGCATGTAAGAATGGCACGTCATGTGGAAAACGGACAGGCAGTGGCGGAGTTTTTAAGCAGGCAGCCCCAGGTAGCCTATGTAAACTATCCGGGGCTGAAAGAGGACAAATATTACGAAACAGCCAGAAAGTATATGCCAAAGGGCGGATGCGGCGTGGTGTCCTTTGAACTCAAAGGAGGACGGCAGGCTGCGGAAACTTTCATGAAGCATTTAAAGCTGGCGGCCATTGAGACGCATGTGGCGGATGCGAGAACCTGCTGTTTAAATCCCGCAACCTCCACCCACCGCCAGATGACGGAAGAACAGCTTAAGGCAGCAGGTGTCCCGGCAGGACTGGTGAGAATTTCCTGCGGACTGGAAGATAAGGAGGATCTGACAGCGGATTTGGGCCAGGCGCTGAACGCTATATAGGAGCGGCAAAAGAGTAGCTCCGCTGCTTATAAATTGTAAATTATTAAAAATTTGCCCTTTAAATGGAAGAATAGAATAATGCTGGTTTTTTCATACTAAAAATTGAAACCGAAAAATATTTCTGGAAACGGAACAACGTTTTGGAGAACGATACAGTGTTTCGGAATGGAGGTTAGTGTGATGGATTACCAGTTTTCAAATCTTCCTCTGGGGCTTGGAATGGTGCTTGCAATGAATGAGCGTGCAAGGGCTGGTTACGACAGCTTAAGCGAAACCGAGAAGGAGCATATCATTTTAAAATGCAGGGACGCAAAGAGCAAGAAGGAGATGGACCGGATTATTGACTCCCTTTCAACAACAGAGGGGATTGCAGATTTATTCCGGGGACCAAGTATAGGTTAAACGGAGAAAGTGCCAGCGGCTATAAGCAGCAGTTATAGCAGGCAATAGAAATAAACTGCTGGAAAATTTTATTGCATTCAAGTATAATAAAGTACGGGTCTTTGGGCTCGTACTTTTGCGTGGAACCAGAATCTGGGAAAATAAAGGGCTGCATTTGTGACAGAACAATAAAAAATACGAATAGAAGATAGGAAAGGCATGGTATGCAAGATGAAAGTAATGGATATTTTTGAAGCGAAAAAGAAAGAAGGGAAGCCGGTTTTATCTTTTGAAATATTTCCGCCCAAGAAGGAGGAGGCTTTAAAGAATATTGACGCCACATTGGAAAAACTCTGCGGCCTGCATCCGGACTTTATCAGTGTGACCTTTGGGGCAGGGGGCAGCGCAGTGGATAATCAGACCGTGGAGATTGCAAAGAAAATCAAGAATACATATGGTGTGGAGCCGATTGTCCATTTGACCTGTCTGCATTATGAAAAGGAAGAAATCAAAGTGATCTTGAACCAGCTTCAGGAATCGGGCATTGAAAATGTGCTGGCCCTGCGGGGGGACGAAAATCCCAATGTGCCCATGAAGCAGGATTTTAAGTATGCCAGCGAGCTGGTGGCATACATTAAGGGACAGGGGGATTTCCATATAAGCGGCGCCTGCTACCCGGAAACCCATCTGGAAGCGCCGGATGCCATTACGGATATCCGTAATTTGAAAAAAAAGGTGGATGCCGGCGCTACACATCTGGTGTCCCAGCTCTTTTTTGACAACGAAATGTTTTACCGTTTTTATGAAAAGACAAGGATCGCAGGGATTGACGTGCCTGTGGAAGCAGGGATCATGCCTGTCACCAACAAGGCACAGATCGAGCGTATGGTGAACATCTGCGGTGCATCCCTGCCTAAGAAATTTGAAAAGATTCTCCATAAATATGAAAATAATAAGGAAGCCCTTTTTGATGCGGGGCTGGCTTATGCCATCAATCAGATTGTAGACCTTATCGCCAATGATGTGGACGGCATTCATATTTTTACCATGAATAATCCTAAAGTAGCTGGAAGAATCTGTGACGGCATCAGGAATCTGATTTAGAAATGCAAAACAGCAAAGGCGGCTGGACTGTCACGGAAGCGCAGTAGGGAAATGAGGGAAAATATGGGAAAAAAAGCGCTTGTCACAGGAGCCTCCCGGGGAATTGGGGAGGCTGTTGCAAGGGTTCTTGCACGGGAAGGGTATGATTTATTTCTGGTGTGCAGAAATTCAGAAAAGGATATCTGCAGGATAAGAGACGAACTTGTAAGAGAGTTTGGCATTTGCTGCCAAACGGCCCTGTGCGATGTATCAGATTTCCGGCAGGTGGAGACAATGATAAAAAGCGCAGGGGAGATTCATGTGCTGGTAAATAATGCGGCGGTTTCCCACGTGGGACTTTTGACGGATATGACGCCTGACCAGTGGCATCGGGTAATGGACACAAATCTGAATTCATTATTTTATATCTGCCGCCTGGTGGTTCCCCAGATGGTACGGCGCAGAGAAGGAAAAATCGTAAATGTTTCTTCTGTGTGGGGAAGCGTGGGAGCTTCCATGGAAGTTGCCTACAGTGCTTCCAAAGGCGGGGTGAATGCCTTTACCAAAGCCCTTGCAAAAGAACTGGCGCCCAGTAATATTCAGGTAAACGGCGCGGCTTTCGGTGTCATAGATACCCGGATGAACGCCTGTTTTTCAGAGGAAGAGATGAACCAGCTCCGGCAGGAAATTCCGGCGGACAGGCTGGGAAGCGTCCGGGAGGCAGCACAGATGATAAGCCAGATCATTCATGCGCCTGCTTATCTGACCGGACAGATCATCACTATGGACGGTGGCTGGATTTAAAATTACCGCAGGCGAACCCTGCGGGGATACGGGAATATAATGGTAGTGAGATAAGGACACAGCTATGCTTGACTGTTGTCCTGGCGCTCTATCCAGTCAGCTTAAAGATTCAATTTCTGACCGGATGGGGTATTGGTACAACGAATATTAATTATTCGTTGTACCAGAGCGTGTTTGAAAATAGCGCAGGCAGGAGTTGAGTTTTTGGTGGAAATGAGGAAAATATGTATGACGTTGTAATAATCGGTTCAGGACCTGCGGGGCTGTCGGCTTCAATTTATGCAAAGAGGGCAGGTCTTAAGGCAGTTACTTTAGAGCGGAATCCCATGAGCGGCGGACAGGTGCTTAATACTTATGAAGTGGATAATTATCCGGGACTTCCGGGGATCAACGGATTTGACCTTGGATTAAAGTTTCGGGAACATGCGGATAAACTTGCCTGTGAGTTCCAGGATGCGGCAGTTCTCGATGTGCGGAAAATAAGCGCGGCCGGGGATAGAGGCATGGAAGCGGCCGGGAAGGAAGACAGGCAGGCAAAGGAACTGAAGGCAGCATCCGGCAGACACAAACAAAGGGATGCCGGCTTCGTGGTAGTTACCGATCAAGGTGAAATAAGGACAAAAACGGTGCTGGCGGCTATGGGCGCCTCACATGCGAAACTGGGGGTGCCGGGAGAAGAAAAACTGACGGGAATGGGTGTCTCCTACTGTGCAACCTGTGACGGCGCGTTTTTCAGGGATAAGGTGACGGCGGTGATCGGCGGCGGGGACGTGGCCGTGGAGGATGCTGTTTTTCTTGCCAGGGGATGTAAAAAAGTGTATCTGATCCACAGGCGTGACCAGCTCCGGGCGGCAGCAGTCCTGCAGAAGGAGGTCATGGCCCTGCCTAATGTGGAGATTCTCTGGGATACTGTGGCAAAAGAAGTGAAGGGAGAGGACCAGGTGCAGGGTCTTCTGATTGAAAATGTCAAAACCGGAAAGCAGGAGGAGCTTTTGGTGGACGGTGTTTTTGTGGCAGTGGGAATTATTCCAGCCAGCGATGTCCTGCGTGATGCGGCAGACTGTGACGAGAAAGGCTATGTAATCGCCGGGGAGGACTGCGTTGCATCAACGCCGGGGATTTTTGCGGCAGGGGATGTGCGGAAGAAAAAACTCCGTCAGATCGTAACGGCTGTGGCGGACGGCGCAAACGCTGTTACCTCCGTCCTTGAATATCTGTCCGGCATGGAAACCAAATAATTACAAAATTATGAAATAAAAAGGACAATTTATGAAGTCCGGGAAGGAAATGGAAGCCTTTCCGGGCTTTTTTAGTGAATTAGGCTGGCTTTATAGTGTGTTACAATTTCTGATGGTAGTAGCCTGGAGGCTGGTTTTAGGTGAAAATCCGGCTTTTTGTGGGGTGGGACGCGGCTTCCATGCAGCATATCTTTCCTAAAAAGAAGGGCGCTATGTTTTTTCTGGGAAATTCTTCCCAGTGGTTGACAGACGGCGGCTAAAGTGTTATATTTATTAACAGATGTAACAAATTTGTAATAATTCAAAGGAAAATGCATACGCTAATAAACAGTACACAGTAGATGAATGGATAAAAATGGAGGTTATCATGCAGAAGAAACATATAAAAGCAGGTAGACGTACAGCGATTTGTGCAGTATCAGCAGCTCTTTTATTTTCAAGCATGAATTTAGAAATATTTGCAACGGAAGCCAATGACCTTCCCTCTGCCGGAGTTGATTTTTTCTTATCAGCCAGCGCCACCAGCGTTAAAAGCCTGAAAGAGGATGAGGACAGCACGGATTTTGCAGTAGCAGCGGCCAGCAAAGAGTCATCAAAATCAGCACTCACAGCTACAGCAGCGGCTACGGCAACCATCCAGCCCCAGAAAGAGCAGGATGCGCAGGAAGGGGAAGAAAAGGTAATAGAAGAGACGATGGAAGCTTCTACTACCAAGACTATGAACCAGAAGGAAAGAGAGTTAGAGAACAGGAGAGAGGAAGAAGGATTTAAGTCCCTCGTAATTGCCAAAGTTAATAATTATGTGAATGTAAGGAGCATTCCCAGCGAAGATGGGGAAATCCTTGGAAAATTGTATGATAAATCAGTAGGTGAGTTTATTTCCGAGAAGGACGGATGGTATGAGATCACCTCCGGCAGCGTGACGGGGTTCGTAAAGGCTGAATATTGTGTGACAGGTGAGGAAGCGGTAGCGCTGGCCAGAGAAGTGGGCACGAGAATAGCCACCGTTAACACTACCACATTGAAGGTCCGTGAAGAACCTGGAATGGATACTACAGTTTTAGGACTGATCCCCATTGAGGACCAGCTTCTGGTAACGGAAGAACTGGACGGATGGGTGAAGGTAAATATTGAGGAAGGCGACGGCTATGTGTCATCAGATTTTGTCACCCTTTCCACAGAATTTGTAAAAGCAGAGTCCAAGGCGGAGGAAGAAGCCCGTCTGGCAAAGGAAGCGGCAGAGAGAAAGGCCGCACAGGAAGCCGCAGCCAAGGCGGCGAAAGCATCAGCCAAGAAATCATCTTCAGCTTCCGCAGAACAGGAAATCGTAATGCCCGTCATGTCATCAGGGGGAGGAAGCGAATTAGGTAAATCCGTAGCAGATTTTGCCTGCCAGTTCGTGGGAAATCCTTATGTGTACGGCGGAAGCAGCCTGACAAACGGTACGGATTGTTCCGGATTCGTCATGAGCGTTTATAAGAATTTCGGTGTCAGCCTGCCTCACTCATCGGCAGCAGACAGAAGTGTAGGTTCTTCTGTAGACGGTCTTGCAAATGCACAGCCGGGTGATATTGTCTGCTACTCAGGACATGTTGGAATTTATGTAGGAAACGGACAGATTGTCCATGCATCCACAGCAAAGACAGGTATCATCATTTCAAATGCAAGCTACCGTTCCGTGCTTTCAGTAAGAAGAATTTTCTAAAAAATAATGGAAAGATAAGATATACGGATCAGTTTATTACAAAAATGCCATATCCAGAGCATGTTTGAAAATTACTTTCAAACCGCTCCGGAATATGGCATTTTTTGCATTACAATATGATTTGCCAAGTGCGGCAGCGTTTGTTTTCAGAATTTATATTTTGCCTGACATTTCCTTGACAAAAGGAGGCTTGTACATGTTTCACAAATTGAGGGACAGGGATTCGTAAAAAAGAATTATTGCAGAAATGGGGGAGGAAAAGTTATCCACAGAAAAAAGGTGATAAATATGGGATTATCGAGTTATACACGGTTTTATCCACATTATCCACCAACGAAATAACGAAGTCTGTCTATGAAAGAAAACATATTTCGGAACGCATGTTTTGTTGAATGTGACGGAAATACGCAGAAATGCCGATATTTACGGTCTGTATACGATTGGTGAAATTGTTTGAAAACTAATTACTTTTCACTCTGTTTACAGGAATTGTTGCATAACAGATACAAGCTGTGATATAATGTTTACACAATAATCCAAGGAAAGGATGATGAATATGAATTTTGTAATTGTTGGTAAGAATATTGAGGTTACGCCGGGGCTTAAGAGCGCAGTGGAGGACAAGATAGGGAAGCTGGAGAGATATTTTACCCCGGAAACAGAGATCCACGTGACTTTGAGCGTTGAGAAGGAAAGACAGAAAATTGAAGTTACCATTCCTGTAAAGGGAAGTATCATCCGTTCTGAACAGGTGAGCAACGACATGTATGTTTCCATTGATCTTGTAGAGGAAATTATAGAAAGGCAGCTTAAAAAATATAAGAATAAACTGGTAGATCAGAAACAGTCGGCAAACTTTTTCAAGAAGGAATTTATCGAGAAGGAGTATATGGAGGAAGAGGATATCCAGATTATCCGCAATAAGAAGTTTGATATCAAGCCCATGTATCCGGAAGATGCCTGCATCCAGATGGAGCTTTTAGGACACAACTTCTTTGTATTCTGCAATGCAGAGACAGACCAGGTGAATGTTGTGTATAAACGGAAAGGGAATACTTATGGCCTGATTGAGCCGGAAGGCTGACAGGCAGTTGGACAGCCGTTATTGTGACTATAAACGGCGTGAATCATAACTGATAATGGATCAAATAAAAAGATGTGTGGCGTGCCTCACATCTTTTTGTTATAATAAGCAAATATGCAGGAATAATCAAAGTGGGCAGAGCTGGAAGGAAATAGTTAAAAATGGTAGTTTTTCATATTGCAGGTTTTTTGATTCTGATTTTAATGATTGCGCGGAAATTTGAGTGTCATGTTTTGGAAGCGTTTCCGGTGGGGACAAGTCTTATGGTGCTTATGCTGTATGTACTTGCTTTCTTTGGGGCACTGTCATTTTCGGACTGGATAGCGGCTGCGACGGTGGCGGCGGCTGTAATTTATATGTTCAGGATCCCGAAAGAAAAAAGAAGTGCAGTGCTTAAATCGGTGGGGCAGGACCTGTCCGGCCCAGGGATGCTGACTGCTCTTGCAATGGTTCTGGTTGTGACAGTATGCACAAGCGGTAAGGTAGTCAGCTGGTGGGATGATTATAATTTTTGGGCTACAGATGTGAAGTCCCTTTTTTATCTGGATGGATTTGCCGGGAAATATGCAAATGCTGCGCCGGAGTTCGGGGATTATCCGCCGGGGACCCAGATGATAAAATGGTGGTTTATGCATTTTTCTCCGGGCAGGTTCCGGGAAGGGCTGATGTTTGCCGGATATTATTTTATGAATTTGTCTTTCCTTTTTCCCTTTTTGAGAGTCCTTAAGAAAAGGAATGTCTTTGCTATGGCAGCGGGGGCAACGGTGGTCTGGCTCTTTCCGGCAGTGGCGGAGGTTTTCTGGTGCGACGGGTGTTGTGCAGATTTGACGATGGCACTGGTGTACGGTTCTTTTCTGGCGGCAGCGGCGGACCGGAAGGGATGCAGCAGCCCCTTTTATTATATGAGACAGGCTTGTTTTCTGATGGTGCTGGTATTGTGTAAAAATACGGGGTTTATCTGGGCGGCTTTCGGGCTTTTGTTTGATTATGGTTATCATTTTCTGGTGCATAAGGCTGAAAATACAGGATCGGAGATCAAAAAGGCGGATAGGAAAAAGCTGTTGATTATCACGCTGCTCCCGGTTGTGACGGAAAGCTCCTGGCTGGCATTTTGTGTCTTTAACAGGCGGGTGGCTAAGCTTACCGGAACGGCCATACAGATGGCAACGGGGGGAATGAACATTCCGGCCTATCAGGGGGATATGGTAAAGGCTTTCCTGGAGGCGTTCGTCCGCTGGCCCCTCCACAGGTGGAAGACCATTGCACTGGATCTAAGTCCGCTGAGCCTGTATTTGCTGATACTATTGTTTGTTTTTCTTTTGTACAAATATCATAAAATGGAAAAAAAGACGGCATATTATGTGGGAGGGTTTCTGGCAGTTTCCGGAATCGTGTTCTATTCCGTCAATTTGATCAGCCACCTGACCATATTTGCAGTGGAGACCCAGTATCTGGAGCCTTACGGCATGGTGTCTTCCATTGAGCGGTATGGTGCGCCTTTTATGATTGGCGGATTGTACCTGATTGTTTTTTTCGTTTTAAAAGATTCCAAATCAGCTTTTGGGGCAATCCTTTGCATGGTGTTTGTGCTTCTTACTACAGATTACAAAAGTGCATACCGGGCCCTTTACGGTTACAGGGACACGGCGGAGGAAACGCTGGCACAGAGGGAAGAAATGATAGATGAAAAAGCGGAAGGCTTTCTGGCGGCAGTGGATACGGGAAAAGGGGATGGTCTGGGCCGTGTGCTTTATCTGCGGGATATTTCGGACGTAAGCTGGGTGCGGAACACCTATGTAAATTTCGAGGCGGCTCCGGTATCGGTTTTGTATGGAAATGTGGATGCTTCCTCTATGACAAGTCAGGATATTGTAAATGCTGTGGAGGATGCCCACGCGGAATTTTTATATGTGGATGCCCTTCAGGGGAATGGGGGGCAGATCTTTGACGTTCTTGCGCAGGGGGAAGTCTTTGAATATGGCTGTTTGTATCAGGTGTTGGAGGCCGGAGAGGGAATACGGCTTGTGAAGTATGCGAAATAGGAACGGCAGTTCATGAAAGGTATGGTTGTTGATATGGAGCAAAAGGAAATCAGATGGGAGGTTCCGGTGGTGATTCCGTCCTATGAGCCGGATGAAAAACTGCCGGGGCTATTAAGGGAGCTGAAAACTGCCGGATTTAAAAATATTGTGCTGGTGGATGACGGGAGCGGCGCCACATATGCACATTTTTTTACTGAGGCCCGTGAGACTTATGGATGCCGGGTACTGCATCACGCAGTGAATCAGGGAAAAGGGCGGGCTTTAAAGACGGCTTTTAACTATTGTCTGGGGGAATTTCCCGGTATGCCGGGGGTAATAACGGCGGACTCCGACGGACAGCATTCGCCGGCATGTATTTTATCCTGTGTGGATGCCATGTTTATGCACCCTGATGCCCTTGTCTTGGGGTGCCGCTGTTTTGAAGGGGAGGAGGTGCCTGTACGGTCAGAGTTTGGGAACAAATGCACCAGGGTGGTGATGAAATATCTGACGGGCATTACCGTTTCCGACACCCAGACGGGACTGCGGGGGATCCCGGTTTCCTTTTTGGAACAGCTTCTTAAGGTGAAGGGGGAGCGGTTTGAGTTTGAGACAAACATGCTTTTAGAGACGAAAAGAAGGAAGATACCCATTGTGGAGGTACCGATCCGCACCATTTATATAGAGGAAAATAAGACCAGCCATTTTAAACCAATCAGGGATTCCGTTAAAATTTATATGATATTTGGAAAGTTTCTTTTTTCTTCTCTGTCCTCCAGCGTGGTGGATCTGGCGCTGTTTTCCCTGTTCTGTTTTCTGCTTAAGGACATGCAGTGGGGGAGAATCACTTATGTGATGGCAGCTACAGTGTTTGCAAGGATTTTGTCTGCCTTATATAATTATCTGCTGAATCTGAAAGTGGTGTTCCAGAGTGAGAGCCCGGTGAAATTCACCCTGCCCCGCTATGTTTTGCTGGCGGCAGTGCAGATGTCTCTAAGTGCCCTTCTGGTGGGAAAACTTTATCCAATGTTTGGAGGCACGGAGGTGCTGGTGAAGATTCCTGTGGATGTGGTGCTGTTCTTTTTAAGCTTTGTGATCCAGAGGGAGTTTGTCTATAAACCGCCGGAGGAGTGAATTGATGTTTTGGTACTGCCATGAATATTTCGGCCTGCTTTTTCATATGATTTTTTAACCCGGTTTTCTGGCAGGTATATCTTTATGAAAAATATATGTTATATGATTTCCATTCTGGTGCTCGGCGCCCTTCTGGTCATGGTCTGTCTGCTGAAAAGCTGCCAGTCCCAAAAGGGGGGAGACGGGACGGCGGCAATAGAGGTGGCCTCCGGTACAAACGGGGACTATATTAAATGGGTGGATTTCAACATAACATACGAAGCTTTAAATACGGCCTATAATCTGGATGTGGCAAGCTATGACAGCCCGGTACATCTTAACTGGATCGAGCTTCTCGCCTATGCCGGAGCCAAAAGCGGCGGTTCTTTTGAGAAAGGCAGCGTTTCACGGATTGAAAAGCTGGCATCGGAGCTTTCCGCCGGGGAAACTACCATGGAAGAACTGACAAAGGACATGGATTATTATGAATATTACTACGAAGCCTATGAAGCGGTTCTGGGCGGTATGGTGGGAGAATATGAGATAGAGAAGGAAGATGACAAGGGCGGGAAAAGCTGGAAGAAGGTTTATGGTCTGAAAGCCTTTTCCCCTATTGCCAAAGGTTTTGAGTATAGCGATTATGATGATTTCGGTTCTTCCCGGAGCTATGGTTATAAAAGACAGCACCTTGGACATGATATGATGGGGCAGATAGGAACACCCATTATTGCGATAGAGTCCGGCTATGTGGAAGCCCTTGGCTGGAATCAGTATGGGGGCTGGCGCATCGGTATCAGAAGCTTTGACGGTAAAAGGTACTATTATTATGCTCATCTGCGCCAGAATTTTCCCTATGCCCTTGACTTGAAAGAGGGAAGTGTCGTCACTGCAGGGGACGTAATCGGCTATATGGGGCATACCGGGTACAGCACCAGGGAAAATACCAATAATATTGAAACGGTTCATCTTCACTGGGGACTGCAGCTTATTTTTGACGAATCCCAGAAAGAAGGAAGCAATGAGATTTGGATAGACTGCTACGCACTGACCCGGTTTTTGTATAAAAACAGGTCGCTTACAGAGAAGAATGTGGAGACGAAAGAATGGTTCCGCAGCTTTCAGATGAAGGACCCTGCGGCGGAGGCATATAAAAAAGAGTCCGGCCTGCACACAGAATGAACAGTAACGTGAAAGTGAACAAGAACTGCAAAGGAATTGTATAAATTTCTTGACAAATAATTAACAATATGCTATTATAATTTCAACAGATAAAAGGGAGTAGCTGATATCTTAGGCAAAGCCTGTGATAGATTTGAGCCGTCAAGACGATGGAAGCATCCGACCCGAATCAGTTTGAACTGTAGCAAGACTTTTATCGCAGCGTGACCGCTGTGGTAAGGGTCTTTTTTGATATAAAAATCTTCAAGGAAGCGAAACACAGCGGAAGCGGAACTGAAAACAGCGTCTCCCGTCCATGTGCCCGGAGGGAATACTGGCTGAAAAGGAGCCAGGGAGGGGGAAGCGGAACTGAAATTAGGAGGAAAGAGTATGTTTGGAAAGAAAAAGCAAAATGTATATGAACAGCAGCAGCCGGAAAATAAGGTAAAGAAAGCCGGATCAAAATTGGGAAAAGCCGCAGGAATCTTTATCATTCTGGTGGCAGCGGCCTATGTGCTTGCAGGAAGTATTTACTCCCTGAAAGAGAATGAATATGCGGTGGTGACGACTTTCGGCGTGCCGGCAGTTGTGGAAGAATCTGGGATACATGTAAAGTTACCTTATATACAGAGGTTCTCCAAGGTGCCTAAGACCATCAATGGCTTTCCCATCGGCTACAATTCCGAATCGGGAGAGTCGGTGGACAAGGAATCCTTTATGATTACCCGGGACTATAATTTTGTGAATGTGGACTTTTATGTGGAATACAGGGTGACGGACCCCGTTAAATATCTTTACGCATCGGAAAACCCTGTTTTTATCCTGAAAAATCTGACGCAGAGTTATATACGTGATACCATTGGACTGTATGATGTGGACAGCGTAATTACTACCGGAAAAAATGAAATCCAGGCCTCCATCAAGGAGAAAATTGTTTCCCGTTTGGACGAGGAGGATATTGGGATCCAGTTGGTGAACATTACCATACAGGATGCCGAGCCGCCCACCCAGGAAGTCATTAACGCTTTTAAAAACGTAGAAAATGCAAAACAGGGCAAAGAAACATCCATCAATAAGGCCAACCAGAAAAGGAATGAGGACATACCCGCAGCAAGGGCAGCGGCGGATGAAACAGTAAAAACTGCAAAGGCCCAGGCGGAGGAGAGAGTCAATGAGGCGAAAGGGCAGACAGCAAGGTTAAACGAACTGTATGCCGAATACCAGAAATATCCGCTGATCACAAAGCAGAGAATGTTTTATGAGACTATGGAAGAAATTCTTCCTGATATGAAAGTGATCATTGAAAAGAGTGACGGCACTACCCAGACCATGTTTCCTCTGGAATCCTTCACAGGCGCCTGGTCAGCGGAAGACGCAGACAAAAGCAGGGGTGACGGCACGGAAGAAAGCAATACGGAATCACGCAGGTAGCGGTACTGCCCTTGCAACACCCGGACAGTATCGACGCTGATGGAAATAACAAAATAGGAAATAGAAAAATATAGTTTTAAGAAAGGAAAAATAATATGAAGAAAAAATTCAGTTTTATTATCTCTGCTTTTATTCTGCTGGCGGTTTTGATGCTGGTGAATGCTGGAATGGTAGTTACTTATCCTGATGAATATACGATTATCAAGCAGTTTGGAAAGATTGAAAGCATCCGGGAGACGCCGGGCCTAAGCGTGAAAATCCCTTTTATCCAGACGGAAGAAAAGATCCAGAAGGAAGTGCTCATCTACGACCTGGCGGTCAGCGATGTCATGACCAAGGATAAAAAATCCATGATCGCAGACTGCTTTGTACTTTGGCAGATAGCAGATCCTTACAAATACACCCAGACCCTTAGCGCCCAGAAAAGCAATGCAGAGTTCCGGATCGACACCATAGTGTATAACAGTCTGAAAAACGTCATCAGCAGTTTAAGCCAGGAGGAAGTCATCAGCGGACGTGATGGGGCATTGACCAGAGCAGTCATGGATAACATTGGCGATACCCTAAGCCAGTATGGAATCGAACTGCTGGCAGTGGAGACGAAATCACTGGATCTGCCTGATGAAAACAAAAATGCGGTTTATGAGCGCATGATTTCTGAGAGGAACAATATTGCGGCTACCTATCAGGCAGAAGGACAGGAGGAGGCAAAGGAAATATCCAACAACACAAATGCGGAGATTATAGTCATGCAGTCCCAGGCAGACGCCCAGGCGGCAGAGATTATTGCCAAAGGAGAGGCGGAATATATGCGGATATTGAGCGAAACCTATAATGATCCGGAAAAAGCAGAATTTTACTTGTTTTTGCGGTCACTGGACGCAGCCAAAAAGGCTATGACAGGCGCCAACAAGACGCTGATCATAGATGAAACATCGCCGATTGCACAAATCTTTTACTGATGCAGCAGACAGTCCGGCCTGTTCAATTTTTTTATTCTTTTTTCATAATTACAAAAAGGAATATCATTGCAAAAACAGGTGCTCTATGGTATAATAAATGCGTTGGCAATGACAAAAAATTAACAATCATTGCGAGGACAAAATCATAAGTTTTCTAGTAAACGGAGGAAAGAGATAATGGCAAAGAAAGTAGTTTTAGCCGGCGCATGCCGTACTGCTATCGGCACTATGGGCGGTTCTTTAAGCACAGTACCCGCTGCAGAGCTTGGAGCAATTGTAATTAAAGAGGCTTTAAACAGGGCAGGCGTAGCGCCTGAAGCTGTAGATCAGGTTTATATGGGTTGTGTTATCCAGGCAGGACAGGGGCAGAACGTAGCCCGTCAGGCTTCCATCAAGGCCGGCCTTCCGATTGAAGTACCTGCTGTTACCATGAATGTGGTATGCGGTTCTGGTCTTAACTGTGTGAACCAGGCAGCGCAGATGATTATGGCAGGCGATGCAGACATTGTTGTTGCAGGCGGTATGGAAAATATGTCCATGGCTCCTTATGCAGTTCCTCAGGCTCGTTTCGGATATAGAATGAATAATGGTACCCTGGTTGATACCATGATCAAGGATGCTCTCTGGGATGCATTCAACGACTACCATATGATTAAGACAGCAGACAATATCTGCGAAGAATGGGGACTTACAAGGGAAGAACTGGACGAGTTCGCATTAAAGAGCCAGCAGAAGACAGAAGCAGCCCAGAAGGCAGGCGCTTTTGACGCTGAAATCGTACCCGTTATGGTTAAGAAGAAAAAAGAGATGGTTGAATTCAAAGTGGATGAAGGTCCCCGTGCAGGCTCGACCATAGAAGGACTTGCAAAACTCCGTCCTATTAACCCCGGCGGATTTGTTACAGCAGGAAATGCTTCCGGCATCAACGATGGTGCTGCAGCTATCGTTGTTATGAGCGAAGAAAAGGCAAAAGAACTTGGCGTTAAACCTATGGCTACTTTCGTAGCTGGCGCATTAGCCGGCGTAAGACCTGAAGTTATGGGTATCGGTCCTGTGGCAGCTACCAAAAAGGTCATGGCTAAGACAGGCATGAAGATCGAAGACTTTGAAATTATCGAAGCAAACGAAGCTTTTGCAGCACAGTCTGTTGCAGTAGGCAAAGATCTGGGTATTGATGTTGACAAACAGCTCAATCCTAACGGCGGCGCAATTGCACTTGGGCACCCCGTAGGTGCTTCGGGATGCCGTATCCTCGTTACACTGCTTCATGAAATGCAGGCAAAAGGCGCTAAGACAGGTCTTGCGACCCTGTGTATCGGTGGTGGAATGGGATGTGCTACCGTGGTTAAAATTGAAGACTAAAAGCAAAGAAGGCTTCGGGGGCGGAAGCTGCCGCCCCGGGGCTGCATTTACAGCTAATAAGACCGTGCGCACTGCGAACGGTCATTTGGTGTGTATAGTGGGAAAATAAGAAAACTGTATAAGAGAAAAGGAGCTGCAAAATGGAATTTATCGTATATGAACAAAAAGGCGCCTATGGCATTATCACCATCAGCCGTGAAAAGGCCCTGAACGCTTTGAACTCAACGGTACTGGAAGAACTGGACCAGACGCTTGACGCAGTAAATCTTGATGAAGTAAGATGCCTGATTTTAACAGGAGCAGGACAGAAATCATTTGTAGCAGGTGCAGACATTGGTGAGATGAGTACCCTTACAAAGGCAGAAGGTGAAGCTTTCGGAAAGAAAGGCAACGATGTATTCCGCAAACTGGAAACATTCCCTATCCCTGTCATTGCGGCAATCAACGGCTTTGCATTAGGCGGCGGATGTGAGATTTCCATGAGCTGCGATATCAGGATCTGTTCTGACAATGCAGTATTCGGACAGCCGGAAGTAGGACTTGGCATTACGCCCGGTTTTGGCGGGACCCAGAGACTAGCACGTCTGGTTGGGGCAGGCATGGCAAAACAGATGATTTACACAGCAAGGAACATTAAGGCTGACGAAGCATACAGAATCGGTCTTGTAAATGCTGTTTATACACAGGAAGAATTGATGCCCGCAGCAGAGAAGATGGCAGCAGGCATTGCAAAGAATGCGCCTATCGCAGTACGCAACTGCAAAAAGGCAATTAACGATGGGCTTGACGTATCCATGGATGAAGCAATTGTAATTGAAGAAAAGCTGTTTGGCGACTGCTTCGAGACAGAAGACCAGAAATACGGCATGGCATTCTTCCTTGACAAGAATAAAGAAAAAGTAAAAGAGCCTTTCAAGAACTGCTAGGCGATGAACCGGAAAAGAGTTTAACACTGCCTAAAGGAATGCCGAATGAGAAAATAAATTTGCAGGCATATTCCTTACAGTGATAAATACAAACCAATATGAATGTAGGAGGATTTGAGAATGAAAGTAGGTATTATTGGCGCTGGTACCATGGGTGCTGGAATCGCACAGGCATTTGCAATGACAGACGGATATGAAGTATGTCTCTGCGATATCAAGATGGAGTTTGCTGAAGGCGGAAAAGCAAGAATCCAGAAAAATATGAACTTCCTTGTAAAGAAAGAAAAAATCACACAGGAAAAGGCTGATGAAGTTTTAGCTAAGATCACCTGCGGGCTTAAGGATATCTGCACAGACTGTGATTTGATCGTAGAGGTTGCTCCCGAGAACATGAAGATCAAGAAGGACACATTCAAAGAGTTAATGGAAATCGTTAAACCTGAATGCATGTTCGCTTCCAACACATCTTCCCTGTCCATCACAGAAATCGGCGCAGGTCTTGACAGACCTATGATTGGTATGCATTTCTTCAATCCTGCTGACAGAATGAAGCTGGTAGAAGTAATTGCAGGTGAAAACACACCGGATGAAATGGTAGAAAAGATTAAAGCGATTTCCACAGAAATCGGCAAGACACCTGTACAGGTAAAAGAAGCTCCCGGATTTGTTGTAAACAGAATCCTTATACCCATGATCAATGAAGCAATCGGCATTTATGGTGACGGTACAGCAAGCGTGGCTGACATCGACGAGGCTATGAAGCTTGGCGCAAACCACCCCATGGGTCCTCTGGCTTTAGGCGATTTAATAGGACTGGATGTTGTACTTGCTATTATGGAAGTATTACAGAATGAAACAGGCGATTCCAAATACCGTCCTCATCCCCTTCTTAGAAAGATGGTACGTGCAGGCAAGCTTGGCAAGAAGACAGGAAAAGGTTTCTATGACTATTCCAAATAAACAGTGCAGAATGCTGTAAGGAAAACTGTTTATACAAATATTTTAAACACTTTATGGAGGAATCAATATCATGGATTTTATGTTAACAAAACAACATGAAATGGCAAGAACTCTTTTCAGAGAGTTTGCAGAAAAAGAAGTTAAGCCTCTGGCGCAGGAAGTTGATGAGACAGAAGTTTTCCCCAGAGGAACAGTAGAGAAAATGGCTAAAGCAGGTTTCCTTGGAATTCCGGTACCCAAGGAGTACGGCGGACAGGGATGCGACCCTCTTACATACGCTATGTGCGTGGAGGAACTCTCCAAAGTCTGCGGTACAACAGGCGTTATCGTTTCCGCACATACTTCTCTTTGCTGTGACCCCATTATGACATATGGTACAGAAGAACAGAAACAGAAATATTTGGTACCCCTTGCAAAAGGTGAAAAGTTAGGCGCATTCGGTCTGACAGAGCCTGGCGCAGGTACAGATGCACAGGGCCAGCAGACAAAGGCTGTTTTGGAGGGAGATGAATGGGTGCTGAACGGCTCCAAAATCTTCATCACAAACGGTAAGGAAGCTGACGTATACGTAATTTTTGCTGTAACAGGCGTTGTTACAGACAAAAAGGGCAGAAGCAAAAAAATGATTTCCGCATTTATCGTGGAAAAAGGAACACCCGGCTTTACCTTTGGTACAAAGGAAAAGAAAATGGGTATCCGCGGTTCATCCACTTATGAATTAATTTTCACAGACTGCCGTATTCCGAAGGAAAATCTCCTTGGACAGGAAGGCAAAGGTTTCGGTATCGCTATGCATACCCTTGACGGCGGACGTATCGGTATTGCATCCCAGGCACTTGGACTTGCAGAGGGCGCTTTAGAGAGAACAATCGAATATGTCAAAGAGAGAAAGCAGTTCGGCAGGGCAATCGGGGCATTCCAGAATACACAGTTCCAGCTTGCAGACATGGCTACCAAGGTACAGGCAGCACAGCTTCTTGTTTACAAGGCAGCAGTTGCAAAGGCAACCCAGAAAGTATATTCTGTAGAAGCAGCTATGGCTAAATTATATGCAGCAGAAGTTGCAATGGAAGTGACCACCAAGGCTGTACAGCTTCACGGCGGCTACGGCTACATCAGAGAGTACGACGTGGAACGCATGATGCGCGACGCAAAGATCACAGAGATCTACGAAGGAACCAGCGAAGTCCAGAGAATGGTTATTTCCGGTTCACTGCTTAAATGACCGTTGATAAGTAAATAAAAACACGGGCATTTTCCAGTGCCGGTTACGCAGGGTAATGGCACATACAAAAAAGATTAATTTATAAGGAGAGATAATACAATGAAAATTGTTGTTTGTGTTAAACAGGTACCTGATACCAAGGGTGGCGTTAAGTTTAATCCTGATGGTACACTTGACAGAGGTGCAATGCTCACAATCATGAATCCTGACGACAAAGCAGGTTTGGAAGCAGCACTTAGATTAAAAGATCAGTATGGCGCAGAAGTAACAGTTGTTACTATGGGACTTCCCAAGGCAGAAGAAGTTCTCCGCGAGGCAATGGCTATGGGCGCAGATAAGGGAATCCTTGTAACAGACAGAGTTCTCGGCGGTGCAGATACATGGGCAACTTCCCAGACATTGGCAGGAGCGATCCGCAATCTGGAATATGATTTGATCATCACAGGACGTCAGGCTATCGACGGAGATACCGCACAGGTTGGTCCCCAGATTTCCGAGCACCTTGGAATCCCTGTTATTTCCTACGCACAGAAGATTCAGATCGAGGGCGACAGCGTAATTGTTGAGCGTCAGTATGATGACAGATATCATGTATTAAAGGCAAAAATGCCCTGCCTGATCACAGCCCTTGCTGAATTAAATGAGCCCCGTTATATGACTCCCGGCGGAATTTTCGACGCTTACAGTGCAGAAATCACTGTATGGGGAAGAGCAAACCTGGTTGACGTGGAAGACTCCAACTTAGGACTTAAAGGATCACCTACCCAGATTGCCAAGGCTTCCGATAAGGTTAGAAAGGGAGCAGGAGAAAAGGTTGTTCTTGATCCTACAGAATCCGTAGAATATATTATTGATAAATTAAAAGCAAAACACGTTATCTAAATACAATAATGGAGGTTCAAAATGAATATTCAAGATTATAAGGGAGTATTTGTCTTTGCCCAGCAGGTAGACAATGTACTTAGTGGAATCGCTTTAGAGTTAGTTGGCAAGGGCAAAGACCTTGCAAAAGATTTGAATACAGAAGTAACGGCAGTTCTGGTAGGAAGCGATGTAAAAGGGCTTGCTGACGAACTTGCAGAGTATGGCGCTGATAAGGTTATCGTTGTAGATGACCCGGAACTGAAAGAATACAGGACAGAGCCTTATGCACATGCACTTTCTTCTGTTATTAATGAATTCAAGCCTGAGATTTTCCTGGTAGGCGCTACCGCAATCGGCCGTGACCTTGGACCCAGGGTATCCGCAAGAATACATACAGGACTTACAGCAGACTGTACACAGCTTGATATCGGTGATTTCCCGATCAACCCGATTCCGGGAAGAGAACAGCTTCACAACCAGTTGCTCATGACCCGTCCTGCATTCGGCGGCAATACGATCGCTACCATTGCCTGCCCTGATTTCCGTCCTCAGATGGCTACCGTACGTCCGGGCGTTATGCAGAAAGCACCCAGGGAAGAAGGAAAGAAAGCAGTTGTTGTTGAGTTCAATCCTGGATTCACACCCAATGACAAGTATGTAGAAATTCTGGAAGTTGTAAAGGCAGTTTCTGATGTTGCAGATATCATGGATGCAAAAATTCTTGTATCCGGCGGCCGTGGTGTTGGAAGCCCTGAAAACTTCAAGATTCTTGAAGATCTTGCAGAAGTTCTTGGCGGTACAGTAAGCTGCTCACGTGCAGTTGTGGATGCAGGCTGGAAACCCAAGGATTTACAGGTTGGCCAGACTGGTAAGACAGTACGTCCCAATGTATACTTTGCAATCGGTATCTCCGGAGCAATCCAGCACGTGGCTGGTATGGAAGAAGCTGACATCATTGTTGCCATCAACAAAGATGAAACAGCGCCTATCTTTGATGTAGCTGACTACGGTATCGTAGGTGACTTAAATAAGATCGTTCCTGCTCTGACAGAAAGATTAAAAGCTGAAATAGCTGCAAAATAATCGTTTAAGTAAAGCTGGTAAGAACTTTAGTTCTTACCAGTTTTTTTTTCTATAATTTGGCTTGCAGAGTGCATACCAATCTGTGTACCATTTTGTGAAGCAATTTATCACCTTCCATACATTCTGGTTCTGTACCGGAATTTATATTTTTGAATGTTTTCGTAGAAATAGAAAAGGATTGAAATATTATAGTCAGAATAGTAAACTATAAATGAAATTGGCAACAAAGCAGGGAGAAAGAAAATGTATCTGGAATACGAAGACTTTAAGCAAATTTTAAAAATAGGAATCAAGCTTTCCACGGAAAAGGACAGGAACCGCCTTTTGTCCTCTATTCTCGAAAAAGGAATGGAGATCACCAATTGCGATGCAGGTATCCTGTATCTGTACGAGAATGGCGGGCTGACATATAAGATTATAAAAATTCTTTCCACAGGTGTAAGCAGGGGAGAAAATGGGGAACCGATTACGGATATGCCTCCTGTTCCCATGGCAGAGGAAAATGTATGCGCCTATACGGCTATCCACCGGGAAATTGTCAATGTGCCGGCTGGCGGGCAGGGAAGCTCTAGTTACAATAAGCCGTCCAGCATTTGTTTTGCCCAGAAAGATTTTGATGATCTGACAGGCTGTCATACGCAGTCCCAGTTGGTGATTCCATTGGAAAACAGTGAAAATGAGCTGATTGGGGTATTGCAGCTTATCAATGCCATGGACGGGGAAGGGAAGGTGATTCCCTTTGATAAACAGTACAATATTATTATCCGCTCTCTGGGGGCCATAGCAGCCATTGAACTGACTAACATTTCCTACATGGAGGAACTCAAAGCGCAGATGTATTCTTTTGTAGAGGCCCTTACAACGGCCCTGGACGAGAGGACGCCTTATAACGCTGCCCATACCAGAAATGTTGAAAAGTATGCGGAGCTTTTAGCGGATTATATTTCCTGTATGCATAAAGAGGGAAAGTGCGAGGAAGACTTTGACTATGAAAGAAAGCGTAAACTGCGGCTTGCGGCATTGCTTCACGATATCGGGAAAATAGTAGTGCCCCGGAGCATTATGAACCGGGGCACACGCCTGGACAGTCAGGTAAGGGTGGTAGAGGCCCGGTTTGAATATCTGAAAGCTCTTTATGAGATTGATTTGCTTTTGGGACGGATTACAAAGGCAGAGTACGGAAGATACATAGAAGACCTGGAATCTGAACTTGCCTTTATCCACAAAATTGACAGTGTGGGATATTTGGACGATGAAAGCTATGAGAGGGTGTGCCGCCTGGCCAAGAAGGAACATGTCCGGGAGGATGGAAGGGTTACGAAGTATATTACCCAGCAGGAGGCAGACTATTTGGGCATACGCAGGGGGACGCTTACGGACAAAGACAGGAAGACAATGGAAAATCATGTGGTGATGACGGAAAAAATACTGGAAAAGGTCCGGTTTCACAGAAATTTTGCGGATGTGCCAAGGTGGGCGGCGGCCCATCACGAATATCTGGACGGCAGCGGCTACCCCATGCAGCTTGCGGGGGATGAGCTTGACCTAGAGACACGTATCCTTACTGTGGCAGATATTTACGATGCACTGACAGCCACAGACCGTCCTTACAAAAAGCCCATGTCCAAGGAAAAAGCAATAGGCATTCTTAAAAATATGGCCGGGGAGGGAAAGGTGGAGCTTCGGCTGGTGGAATGGCTTTCCGAGGCTGTCGACAGGGAAACAAAGAACGCCTGTCCCTGAAGGAAAATGATAAATCGTGGAGAACAGAAATGAAAAAGATATTGGTGGTTGAGGATGACAGGGGGCTTAGGGAAGGAATTGAACTTGCGCTGCGGCGGGATGACTTTGTTTTTTTTCTGTGTGAGAGCATGGAGAAGGCAAGGGAAGAACTTAAGGCGGGAGATGACTTTGATCTGATCCTGCTAGACATCAATCTGCCGGACGGCAGCGGCTATGACCTTCTCAAAGAGGTAAAGAGCAGCGGGGACACTCCGGTTATCATCTTAACGGCTAATGACCTTGAGATGGATGAGGTGCGGGGGCTTACCCTTGGCGCGGAGGATTATATTACTAAACCGTTCAGTCTGATGGTGCTGCGGGCCAGAATCGACAAGGCAATGAAGAACACGAAAGACAGGGAAAAAAAGAGTGTTTACCGGTTTGATGATTTGCTTTTTTCCTTTGAGGAGATGCTGGTAAAAAAGGGCGAGGAAGAAGTTATTTTAAGTAAAACAGAACTGAAGCTGTTACAGCTCCTGGTGGAAAATAAAAATATTGTCCTAAGCAGGGAAACGCTGATTGACCGGATATGGACGGACGGGGCGGAGTATGTGGATGAAAATGCTCTGTCCGTAGCAGTGGGCAGGCTGAGGAGTAAATTGAAAGAGAAGGGTGAGGGACATCTGCAGACGGTATATGGAAAGGGTTATGTGTGGAAGGGGTAAAGGATGAGATTTGGCACAATGAGACGGCTGGAAGCAATGCTGGAAGAGGCCATAAATGATAGTTTTGAGGAAGAACATTATGATGAAAGCAGGCTTTCCAGACTAGAGGCGAAGTGGAAGCATTTTTTGTCATCTTCGGTAAGCTCCAGACACAGGTTAATGGAGGAGCAGGACAAAATCAAGATGCTGATTTCCGACATTTCCCATCAGACGAAAACACCCATTGCCAACATACTGCTGTATTCGCAGATCTTGCAGGAAAAGGAGACAGACCCGGAGCTTTTGCCTATCGTGGAGAACATTAGGGAACAGTCGGAAAAACTGGACTTTCTCATTCGGTCGATGGTGAAGGCGTCCCGGCTGGAAAGCGATATCCTTGTTTTGCAGACGAAGAAGCAGCCTGTCATGCCCTGTATTCTGGCCGCAGCTGCTGACGTCCAGGAAGCAGCTTTGAAAAAGCAGATAGAAATTACCGTAAAGGAGACGGAAGCTGACGCCTGCTTTGACAGGAAATGGACTGAGGAAGCAGTAGGCAATCTGATTGACAATGCAGTAAAATACAGTCCGGCAGGCAGCCAGGTACAGGTTAGTGTGACTGACTACCAGATGTTTGCGGCGGTGCAGGTGGCTGACTGTGGAATTGGTATCAGAGAGGAGGAACAGGCACAAGTCTTTGAACGGTTTTATAGAAGCCGGGAAGTGGCAGGGGAAAAAGGCGTGGGAATCGGGCTGTATCTGGTCAGGGAGATTGCCACCAGACAGGGAGGATATGTGAAGGTAAAGTCAAAGCATGGGGAGGGAAGCATCTTTTATTTCTATATGGCGAAGTAAAAGAAATATTAATAGAATTTATCATTAAAATCAAAATTTTACATCGATTTTTATTATATAGTAGTTTTAAACCAGCTGTTTTAATGTCTGATAAAATATTGATTGTTGATGATGAAACTGAAATTGCGGATAAAAATTAATCTATTTTTATAGTTGAAAATCTCTCCAGGATTTAGTACAATAAATTTGCAGTAAGGATACAGCATTTGTAAAGGAGATACAAAAATGGGATTTGTAATATTAGGCGGCGGTTTGTTGATCATAATTATAGCAGTTGTAGTATCAGTGGTTTCTTCCGTGGTTTCAGCAGTAGCGGCGGACCAGGATATAGAGGACTGACGGGAAGGCTTGTATATATTTTATGGTTCCTGCGGCAAAGTTTTCCATAAGTATACATATAAAGCGGCATAAGACATTGACGGGTCAATGTTTTATGCCGTTTATCCACAGTTAGAGCGTATTTGCTCTGGCATTAAAGTACGCTTCGCAAAGAAGCCTTTAATCAAACACTGTTGTGCTTCGCCGCGCCTTTTTACTGTATCAGCGTATGTCATGACAATGCTTCATCTGCAAACACTATATGCGGCTGTTGTCCGACTTTTAGCTGGCTGTGATTCTATAAGCCGGAATTTATATATTTTCTATAACCAATTCTTTGCACTTCCATTCTTCACCCAGGACACTATATTTTTCCACTGTATCAAGAATTACATCCCTAAAGCCGGCCGCTTTATAACAGTAATAGGCTGGAAGATTATTCTCGAAAACACCCAGGGATGCTTTTTTAGCTCCATATATTTCAAATACAAATTTTAGTCCTAACTGAAGCATGGCTTTTCCATAGCCTTTTCCTCTCTTATTAGGATTTACAATAACAAATCCAAAGCGTAGTTCATCCAATGATTCATTAGGATTTCTTAATGTAAAAAAGCCAATAATACCTATTTCATCAAACGCTGTAAAGGGCATTAGAGATTCAACACCACGAAATTCATTTTCGGTTATAGGATAATTACCAAGCATGCCTGCGGTCCATTGATAAAATGTTTTTTCATCCTGACACCACGATAATATCGTATTTACATCCGAAGCTTTATACGGTCTTATTCTAATCATATGGGTTTCCTCACAAATTCTGATGAACTTTCCTTTAAAGTTTCCCTTGTTTATATTTTTCCACAGGGCATTTCGAACTCTGATAAGAAAAATAAGGGAAGCAAAATCATATAAAACAGTATAACACAAAACAAGCGGGATAGGGTGAGCTGTTTGGAATGTTTTCGAAAAATGCTATTTTCTTTGCATAAACTGCGGCAAAAGTATGAGTTTTAGACCTCAAATTCCAGTTTACCAGCAATCCAAAAAGGCAGCCGTCTCATGAAAGGGCTTTTTTCATCTTCCCAAGTCAGAATCCCTCTTACAAGGCGGTTTAAGATACCCTTGTCCAGTTCCCGGACCGCAGTTTGCTGCCGGATTTAGCGGATAAAGATGCAGACATTACTTTCCTGCCCGCTGGCGCATAATTTTTTTATATTGGGTAGAAATGTGTAAGGAAATCTGGTAAAATATTATAAAAAACCGGGGTATAAACTACATAAGGAGGGTTATAAAGTGGAGAGCAGAAGAAGTAGCATAAAAACAAAATCGGTAACGTTACCGGACGCGCAGCCCGGCACAAAAAAGAGGGGTAGAAATCCTATTCCTTTCTGGAGGCGGATTCGTTTTAAGCTGATAACATCTTTTCTGATCCCTGTTCTTTTTATTATAATTTTAGGTGTGGTTTCTTACCAGAAAGCCTCCACCCAGATCATTGCAAGTTATGAAACTTCGGCAGACCAGACCATAGATATGATAAATCAGTATCTGACACTGGTTTTTGATACAGTGCAGTCCAATTATAAGTCCTATTTGAATGAAGACTCGCTGCTGCAGTTTTTTAAAGGACTGATGGACGGCGACAATGTAAAGCACGCTTTTGTACCCAAGGATTATAGGGATAAATTTAGCCATGCGGTGACGACGGATGCACTGGTTTCCAATATTTATTTTCTGTCAGACACCCAGCAGTCCATTGTCACATCCCAGGCTGCGGAAGAAAAACTGCTTACGGCTTACATCCAGACCCATCAGGGGGAAATGGTTAAAAATGACCAGTATAAATTTTACCTGTTTGGCAACCAGTGTCCGGTGGACGGGCAGTTAAGTACGGATTCCGGCAAGTATGGGGCGAGGCTTGCAAGGTATGTCAACAATGCAGGCGCTATCATGATCGTAGATATAGACAGAAATGTGATTGATGACGCCCTGTCTTCCTTAGATGCCGGACAGGGAAGTATAGTGGGATTCCTTACCTGCGACGGGGGAGAGTACTTATCTTCTTTGTCGGAAGAAGCAGAAGGACCTGTTTTTGCAGGAAAGCCCTATGTGGAGGAAGCTTTTGCAGGGGAGGAAGGAAACGGTTTTTCCTATGTGGAGGATAATAAGTATCTTTTCCTTTATTCCAGACTTGAGGGCAGGGATGCCCTGATCTGCGCATTGGTGCCAAGAGAGACGATTATTGGCCAGACTGTGGATATACAGAGATTTTCCATGGCCCTTGTGGTGCTGGCCAGTCTGATTGCGGTATTGCTTGGCTCCATGCTGGCCAGACAGTATGGCGGCGCTATTTACGATATGATTCATAAGCTGAAAAAGATTTCTGAAGGAGATCTTACGGTGGAGGTAAAGACGAGACGGAAGGATGAATTTAAGCTTCTTGCAGAAGGCGTTACCGACATGGCCACCCACATGAAAACCCTTGTTACCGGGCTGAAGGACGTGAATGCGGAGCTGACTGGTGCGGTAGGCGGGATGACGGCGGCCTCCGACAGCTTTTTGACTTCCTCCCGGGGCATACAGACAGAGATTTCTGACATGAAGCAGGGAATCGGAAAGATGGATGATGAGTCGGAAGACTGTATGAGGCAGATGGATGCGCTGTCTTTGAGGATTGGTCAGGTAGCTGAGAATTCGGGGCAGATCAATGTGCTGGCCAAGGGGGCAGAACAGGTGATTGAGACAGGTATGGATTCTGTGGTCCGGTTAAAGGACAGCACAGGCGCTACCATTACCATAACATCCAACATTATTGATGTAATAGGCAATCTGGAGGAGAAGTCAAGGTCCATTGGAATGATCATTGAGACGATCAACGAAATAGCGGAACAGACCACCCTTTTGTCCCTGAATGCGTCTATTGAGGCGGCCAGGGCAGGAAATGCAGGACGGGGATTTGCCGTGGTGGCTATGGAGATCAAGAAGCTGGCTGACGAATCCATCCAGTCTGCCAGCCAGATTGCCCGGATAGTGGAAGAGATTGAGAAGAACACAAAAGAAGCTTCCACAGTGGCCAGGCAGGCGGAAGGCATTGTGGACGGACAGCAGCAGGCAGTTTCCCTGACCACGGACTCTTTTGACAGAATCGGCAGGCAGGTTTCTGAACTGCTGGATGCTCTTGGTATAATCAATGAAAGCGTAGCCAATATGGAAGAAGACCGCAATGCGACTCTTACGGCCATATCCGCCATATCGGCAGTATCGGCCCAGACCGCAGCCGGTTCGGAAAATGTCTATGCCACTGCCAGAGAGCAGCTCAAAGCAGTGGAAGAACTGGATAAGGCGGCGGAAATCCTTGAGAAACGCGCAGGAGAACTTTCCGGGCTTTTGGAGGTATTCCGGGTTTAAGATAGTTACGGGGGAACAAAGTTCCCCCATTGCATTAAAAATGCTAATGTGTGATTTTGAATTCAAGACCAGCTTTTTACCGTCCGCATCGGTTATGATATTTACATTTCTGTTTTCAATCATCTCTCTTGTTCCCCTTTTTCTTTTTTCCTGATTTGTAGACATTAAACTGGTTCTTATGCTTCTGGCTGCAAAATTCATTCCCCTTCCTGCTTGCGACAAAGGCTTTTTTATAATGCTTGCACATACACATATCACTGTCCTTGTCCGTGAGCATGAAGGAAAAGCACAAAAGGGCGGGGGAGTAAAGAATAGGTGGATAGTATATTGCTATATGTCCAGCAATTTTTATCTATGGGAGTGGGTGTGAAAGCGTAAGTCTATTGCATGGCGGTATAAGGTGTTTTCGAGATGATATACGATTAAATCAGTAAAAATTTTATGGATAAAGGGTAAAAGGGCCTGACTAAAGTAGGAACAATGAATTTTATTGGTAGAATGCAGGTGTTTGTATGAACGAAAAAATTTTGATAGTGGATGATGAAAAAGAAATAGCGGATTTAATTGAGGTCTACCTCAAAAATGATGGTTATGTTGTATATAAATTTTATAATGGGATGGATGCCCTGAAGTGCATTCATGAAACAGAACTGGACTTAGCAATGATAGATGTGATGCTGCCTGATATAGATGGTTTCCAGATTTGTCAGAAAATCAGGGAACGGTTTTATTATCCGATAATAATACTTACGGCAAAAATAGAGGATAGGGATAAGATTATGGGACTGACAATCGGTGCTGATGATTATATAACAAAACCGTTTAATCCATTAGAGGTAGTAGCCAGAGTAAAAACACAGTTGAGGCGATATGTACGTTATAATAATCTTGCGGGAAGAAAAATGGAGGAGATAGAGGAGTATGATATTAGGGGGCTGTTGATTAACAAAAATACCCATAAATGCTTTTTATATGGAAAAGAGTTACAATTAACACCGATAGAGTTTTCAATTCTCTGGTATTTATGTAAGAATCAGGGAAAAGTGGTTCCGTCAGAAGAATTATTTGAGGCAGTATGGGGTGAAAAATATTTGAATAGCAATAATACAATAATGGCGCATATAGGCCGTTTGCGGGAAAAGATGAATGATTCGGCAAAAAGGGCAAAATTTATAGTAAATATATGGGGAGTTGGGTACACCATTGAAAAATAAAAGCAATATTTTAAATAAGGAATTTCAAACATTTTATACTAAAGTCTTTATACGTTTGACTGTCATGTTTTTCATGGCAGTTTTGTTGATTTATTTTCTGCGTTTTACGGTTTTACGAGGTCGCTTTGCTGATTTCATAATTGATTTTTTACAGAGTGCTTTTCGGATGGAGTATGATGCGGCATATAGTTTATATTCTCAAGTATTTCGTAATCATATGGATATGATAATGATAGCAGCATTAGTGATAGCATTTCTTATTATATTTCGTATCTTTTTGAAGTGGTTTACAAAGTATTTTGATGAAATTGGAAAAGGAATGGACAGCTTGATAGAAGATGGTGCGGCAGAGGTATCTTTATCGCCTGAACTTTTGCCAATGGAGAGAAAATTAAACACAATAAAGCATATCATTGAAACACAAAGAAGAAATATGTCTGCGGCAGAACAGCGAAAAAATGATTTGATTATGTATCTTGCCCATGACCTGAAAACGCCTCTTGCATCTGTTATTGGTTATCTGAATTTATTGCGTGATGAAGAAAAAATATCAGATGAGCTGAGGGAAAAATATCTTTCGGTTTCATTGGATAAAGCAGAACGGTTGGAAGATTTAATCAATGAATTTTTTGAAATATCAAAATATAATCTGACAACAATAACGCTTCAATATAGTAAAATAAATTTAAAACGTTTGCTTGAAATGCTTTTATATGAATTTCAGCCAATGTTGAAAGAGAAGAATTTGGAGTGTAATCTTTCTGTTCCAGAGGATATTATAATGAAATGCGATGCAAACAGAATGCAGCGTGTATTTGACAATTTGTTAAGAAATGCTGTAATTTACAGTTTTAATGGTACGGATATTAACATTACAGTTACCAGACAGAAAGAGAATGTAATGATTAACTTCACAAATCATGGAGATACCATTCCGACGGAAAAACTGGAACGGATCTTTGAGCAGTTTTATAGGCTTGATGCTTCCCGAAGTACGAGTAGCGGAGGGGCAGGTCTGGGACTGGCTATTGCAAAGCAAATTGTTGAGCTTCATCAAGGTACTGTTCAGGCAAGAAGCTATGATGAAGTAATAGAATTTGAAGTCGTATTGCCAGTTTCGTAAGTAAATTGTAAGAAAGTTTATAGTAAATCGGTTGAATATTTTGTGTGTAAACAAATAAATGACACTCTTGTTTTTGATACAATAACAGTACTAAAACAAGGGTGTTTTGTTTTGCGCAAATATAGATGAAGGAGCAGTTTTATGTCAAGAAAGAGACTAATGCAGATATTTCCTTTTTTGCTTCCTCTCCGTAAATGGCAAAGAAAAATTTAGTATTTGAAACTTCAATTCCTGTGCTGAATGGGAACAGATGCAACGGTTAATGAGGGCTGGTTAGATTTAAAAGTATGTAATAAAACGGAGAATACATTTCAGATTGAAATTGATTTTGATGATAATACTATGTATGGCCGCATTTTAGCGAAAAACGTTGTAAATATTGAATATTCAGTGTTTAATTCATCTGTAACTTATAGAAAACAGGATGAAAAAATCTATCAGACTGCCTCTGTCTGCCGTATGGAAACAGACAAGGATTCCGGCAGAAAAACGGAAAGGAAACTGTATGTCAATTGGTGTCAGATAGGTTGTTGGATTCCTGATAACATAAAAATTGAAGAAGGCGGTGTATAAGATGAAAAAAAGGATAGCAGTTATTTTTGGCGGACATTCAACAGAGTATGATGTATCGCTCCAATCAGCATTTTCCGTTTTGCAGAATATCAATAGAAAACATTTTGAGGTTGTCCCCATTGGTATTACCAGAGATGGAGAATGGTATCATTATACAGGAAAAATTGAAAATATCAGTAATGATTCATGGTCTGAAGACGAGGAAAATTTATATCCGGTTATGGTTTCCCAAAGCCGTTTGGCACAAGGATTTACAGAGTTTCATGGTAATAAGTTTGGGAAGATTCCAATTGATTTGGTATTTCCAATATTACATGGTAAAAATGGGGAAGATGGCACTTTGCAAGGGTTATTTGAACTGGCAGGGATACCGGTTGTTGGATGCAATACGCTTTCGTCAGCAATTTGTATGGACAAGGACAGGGCGCATAAACTTGTCAGTCTTGCAGGAATTGCTGTTCCTGAAGCGGTAACTTTTGAACGATTTGAAAAAGAACCGGCTTATAGGGAGATAAAGAAAAATTTGTGTTGTCCGCTGTTTGTAAAACCTGTACGGGCAGGCTCATCTTTTGGCATTACAAGAATAGATGAAATACAGCAACTTGATGCGGCAGTAGAGTTTGCCTTTCAATACGATAGGGAAGTTATTGTTGAGGAGGCAGTCAATGGATTTGAAGTTGGCTGTGCAATACTTGGCAATGATATCCTTACCGTTGGGAGAGTTGATGAAATAGAATTATCAGGAAGTTTTTTTGACTATACTGAAAAGTATACATTGAAATCTTCAAAAATTTATATGCCTGCAAGAGTGGACTGTGAAACAGAAAAAAAGATACAGGAAACTGCCAGGGTTATATACAGGGTTTTAGGTTGTTCAGGTTTTGCAAGGGTGGATATGTTCTATACATCGTCTGGTGAAATCGTATTTAATGAAGTAAATACGATTCCCGGATTTACTACCCATAGCCGATATCCCAACATGATGAAAGGCATTGGCTTATCTTTTACAGAAGTATTAGATAAGTTAATAAGTCTGTATGTAAAATGGGATGATAAAAAAGAACTGTAGAATATAAGGAAATTTTGTATAAGGAGTCGTTATGAATATCAGAAGAAGAATCATTGAATATTCAAGGGGAAATAATTTGCATCACTTTTGGCGTCTTTATAGGATTCAGAAAAAGACAGGAAGAGATGGAATAGTGCATGATATTTTAACTTTCTTACTTAGCAGATGTGCGCACCGGCATGGAGGGTATATTGGCCCGGACACAGTAATAAAGAATCATTTATCCCTTCCACACGGACTGCATGGAATTTTTATTTCACGCTATGCACAAATAGGGGAAAATTGTTGTATTTATCAAAATGTAACAATCGGAGAAATAGACAGAAAAGCGCCTGTCATTGGTAATAGTTGTTTGATTGGCGCAGGTGCTGTCATTATTGGGGATATCAGAATAGGGGATAATGTAAAAATTGGCGCAGGTGCGGTAGTAAATACAAATGTTCCAGACAATTATACCGTTGTTTCACAGCCAATGCGTATGATAGAAGGAGAAGGATAAAGTGAGAAGTATACAGGCAAAAACGGAGCGTTCATGGATTGAACTGAATATAGAAAATCTGAAACATAACGTAAAAATATTAACGGAAGCAATGCCGTCTAAATGTGAATTAATGGCTGTTGTAAAAGCGGAAGCATATGGGCATGGGGCCTGCAAAATATCCACAATTCTTAATAAAATGGGGATTAAAGCGTTTGCGGTTGCTACGATTGAAGAAGGCATACAACTTAGAAAAAATAGAATTCGTGGGGAAATTCTTATTCTTGGATATACCAATGTAAAACGGGCATCTGATTTAGAAAAATTTGATTTAATACAGACCTTGATAGATTTTGAATACGCAAAAGCCTTAAACAGCCAAAATTTTGCCGTAAAGGTACACATTAAAATAGATACGGGTATGCATAGGCTTGGATTTTCCTGTAAAGAGGCCTTGGCGGTAAAAAAGGTCTTTGAGATGAAAAAACTGAAAATATGCGGGATATATACGCATTTGTGCTGTGCAGACAGCCTGATGCCAGATGATATTGCATTTACCAGAAAACAGATTGACAATTTTTATCATTTGATAGATGATTTGAAGGATGGGAAAATAAATATTCCTAAAGTGCATATTCAAAGCAGCTATGGTTTATTAAACTATTCTGATCTTACATGTAATTACATAAGAGTGGGGATAGCGTTATATGGAGTTTTAAGTTCCCCGAATGATGACACGAATTTAAAACTTGGCCTGCGTCCTGTACTTTCTTTAAAAAGTCGGGTGGTGTCGATACGGCAGGTCAATAAAGGCGACAGCGTTGGATATAGCAGGGATTTTGTAGCTGAACGTGACAGCAGAATTGCGGTCATACCGATTGGATATGGTGATGGCTTTCCGAGAAACCTTTCAAATGGAAACGGCAGGGTATTGGTAAACAGCCATATTGTGCCTATTGTCGGACGCATTTGCATGGATCAGCTTTCTATAGACATAACAGATGTACAAGGGGTGTTCACAGGTGATATCGTAACGCTTATAGACGCGGAAGAATACGATGATTTATCCGCTTCTGCTGTTGCATACCGTTCCGGCAGTATTAGTAACGAACTGCTGTGCAGGATGGGGACAAGGCTGCCTGTCATCACAAAAAGATTATAATAAATATGAAAAATTTAAAACACACTTGACAACACTTCTCTGATAGTCCGGGCGGGGACGCTTTGACTTTTTTAGAAATTCTTTAGATTCATTTATATTGCGTTTATTGATTTATTGTTGAGAAAGAAGTAGTATATAGTACAGAACGAAAAATAAAGGGCGTGATTGTGATGAAAGAAAAATTATACCGGTTTATGCAGGGAAGGTACGGGAATGACCAGTTAAACAGATTTCTTATGATTCTGGTGCTGGTATGCTTTGCCCTATCCATGTTGGGAGGAAGGGCTTTTTATGTGGCTGGCACAGCGTTGCTGATTTATGCATATTTCAGGATGCTGTCCAGAAATATTTACAAGCGCAGGAATGAAAATTCTGTATATATGCGGTACGAATATAAGGTAAAGCAGAGTTTCTACACGTTTAAAAGAGACATGCAGCAGCGTAAGACCCATCACATTTATCGGTGCCCATCCTGTAGACAGAAGATAAGAGTCCCCAGAGGGAAGGGGAAGATTGAAATCAGATGTCCCAAGTGCAGTCAGACTTTTATCAAAAAAAGCTGACCATTGTTCAGAAACAGGAGAAAGCAATGTTTGGATATATTATCATCAACAAAGGAGATATGAAATTCAAGGAATTTGATATTTATCATTCCTATTACTGCGGACTTTGCCGGGCACTGAAAGAAAGGTATGGAATTGCGGGACAGTTCAGCCTTTCTTATGATATGACTTTTTTGGTCATGCTGCTGGGCAGTCTGTATGAGCCGGCTGTAGAGACAGGGGAAATTAAATGTGCGGCCCACCCTTTTGAAAAGCATACGGTAAGGAGCAGCGATTTTTCTTATTATGGAGCAGACATGAACCTGCTCTTTACTTATTATAAGTGCAGGGATGACTGGGCGGACGAGGGAAAGCTTTCCCGTCTGGTCTATGGAAAACTGATTAAGAAAGCGTACCGGAATATCTGCTCCCGGTACGGAGAAAAGGCAAGACGAATAGATGCGCTGATGCGTGAAATCTCAGCCGGGGAAAAGAAGCAGATTCAGGACATTGACTACATGGCAGGGCTTTTCGGGGAAATCATGGGAGAAATCATGGCAGTCCGCAGGGACGAGTGGCAGGAAAGCTTAAGAACCATGGGAAACTATCTCGGGAAATTCATTTATCTTTTAGATGCATATGAAGATATTGAGGACGATATAAAAGAAGGGAGATACAATCCTTTAATCAAGAAATTTAATAACCCGGATTTTGAGGAGGAGGTCAAGACCATTCTGACAATGATCATGGCAGGGTGCTGTAAAGAGTTTGAAAAACTTCCTGTCATAGAAAATGTTGAAATTTTGAGGAATATCCTTTATTCTGGTATCTGGTACCGCTATGAAGCCGTAAGGCTGAAGCGGGACGGGAAGAAGACAGAGAAAAAGGCAAAGACTAAAACCAAAGCAGGACATAAACAGGGAGTAAAAAATGCGCGATCCATATGAGGTCCTGGGCGTGTCAAGAGGCGCCACGGAAGAAGAAATAAAAAAAGCATATAAGTCACTAAGCAGGAAGTACCATCCGGATGCCAATATCAACAATCCCCGCAAGGAAGAAGCCGAGGAACGGTTTAAAGAGATCCAGCAGGCATACCAGCAGGTCATGAAGGAGCGGACAGACGGGTATTCCTACCAGAGCCGCAGCTACGGCGGCAGTGGAAGCTCTGGCGGAAACGGCGGCTTCGGCGGTTTTGGAGATTTCGGCGGCTTTGGTGGTTTTGGAGGAACTTACGGCGGCGGGGGAACCGGATATGAAGATGACGGGCATCTGCGTGCAGCAGGCAATTATGTGAGAAACGGCTATTACAGGGAAGCAAGGAATGTGCTTGACGGTATGGAAGAAGCTGCAAGAAGCGCAAGGTGGTACTACTACAGCGCACTGGCCCATGCAGGACTTGGCAATCAGGTGTCCGCCCTGGAACATGCCAGGAGGGCGGCGTCTATGGAGCCGGGGAACAGGGACTACAGCAGTCTGGTATACCAGTTTGAAAACGGCGGCACCTGGTACCGGCAGAGACAGTATACCTACGGCCAGCCATATTCCGGCGGAAACGGCCTGTGTCTGCGGCTGTGCATTGCCAACCTGATATGCAATCTCTGCTGTGGAGGCGGCGGTTTATGCTGCGGAGGCGTACCCTATTACAGATTCTAAATCAATAAGTTGCTGTAAGCAACGTTTGTTGGACCAGGGATTATTATGAAACGGATTTTGCTGATTGAAGATGATGATACGATCGTATATGGTATTTCGGAACTGTTGAAGGAGGAAGGGTATGATGCGGCGGCAGTTTCCACCCTGCGGGAAGCCTTTTGCATGGATATAAGGGCCTTTTGTCTGGTTCTGCTGGATTTGGGACTGCCAGATGGGGAAGGATGGGATTTCCTTAGGAAAATGGAGAAGGACAAAGGGGCACCTGTGATCATCCTGACAGCGAGGGAGGACGAGAAGGACATTATCAAAGGGCTGGATATGGGCGCCGATGACTATGTGACCAAGCCTTTCAAAGCAGGTATACTTTTATCAAGAATCCGTGCGGTGCTCCGCCGCCGGAGGGAAGTGGAAGAATCTGGGGCGGTACTCCGCTGCGGAGATATTGTGCTGGACAAAAATAGAACCCTTGTAATGGACGGGGACAGAGAGATTGCCTTAACGGCCGGGGAATTCCGGCTTTTTATGTACTTGATGGAAAATAAGAACAGCACCCTTACAAGAAATGCACTGCTCCGGTATTTGTGGGACAGCAGCGGTGATTATGTGAACGACAACACTTTGACTGTTACAGTCAAAAGACTGCGGGAAAAACTGGGGGAGAAATCAGGACGGATCATCAGGACTGTCCGGGGAATTGGGTACAAACTGGAGGATGAAAATGACTGACATAAGAAAAAATGTGATCTTGGCGGCGGGAATTTTCGTAGTCTGTCTGTTTTGCTGCGCCGGGGCCGGATTTGGCAGTTACAGGTGGAATGAAAAGTATTTTTATGACAGGATAGCCGCAGTGGTTTCCGTGATGCCTGAGCGGCAGACGGATATCATGAAAGCTCTAAAAGATACGGATGCCTGCAATATAAATGCAGGCAGGGAGATTCTGGGCAGGTATAGTTATTACGGACATCTGCCGAAAAGAAATTTTTATGTCCTTTCCGGGCTGGGAAGCATGGCAGCCGCCTTTGCCGCAGCCGGATGGGCTTTTTTTCTATTTTACAGGGAAAAAGGGAAGCTGAAAAAAAGGACGGCATATCTGACAGAGTACTTGCGGCAGGTGGAAGAAGGGACTTATGGGATTTCCCTTGAAAGGTCCCAGGATGTCTTTTCCAATCTGGAGGATGAAATATATAAGACTGTGCTTGCCCTGCGGGAGAGCCGTGAGGGTTTAAAGAAGGAGAAGGAAAATCTTGCCCGGAATCTGGCGGACATTTCCCATCAGCTTAAGACGCCCCTTACATCCCTCAATGTATTAAATGAACTTTTGCAGCGGCGTCTGGTTAAAAAGGAGGATATCGCTCTTGTCCGTAAGATGGAAACCCAGACAGAACGGCTGGGCGGACTGACGGCGGCGCTGCTCACCTTATCCAGAGCGGACGCCGGCGTATTGTCCTTTGAGATCAGGGAAGTCCCTGTAAGTGATCTGATTTCCTGCGCTTTAGAACCGGTTCTTCCCCTTTTGGAGGAAAAAGGACAACAGGTGAGGATCTGCGGGGAAAAAGATATTTTTATGGCCTGTGATTTGGGGTGGACCAGGGAAACTGTTGGAAATCTTCTGAAAAACGCTTGTGAGCAGTCGCCAAAGCAGACAGAAATCACGATACGGATACGGGATAATCCCATCTACACGGGGATTGCCATTGAGGATGAAGGACGTGGATTTTCGGAAGAAGAACTTCCCCGCATTTTCCAGCGGTTTTACAGGGGGGCCTCTGCACAAAAGGACAGTATTGGCATCGGGCTGTCCCTTGCAAAATCACTGATTGAAAGCCAGAATGGTGAAATCCGGGCGCAGAACAGGGCCGGTGGAGGGGCGGCGTTTCTAATTAAATTTTATAAAAATTTACCTGTATCATCTAAATAGATAAAAATGTCACCGGATTGTCATTTAACTCTGCTATTCTTATCTTGTTGCAGTAAATCAGATGAAGTATATAAAATTTGCATTTATTGGAGAAAGGCAGGAAGTTCGGCATGGAGATATTGAGATGTGAGAAACTGTCCAAGGTTTATGGCAGCGGGCAGACCAAGGTGACGGCCCTTGAGGGGGGTGGATCTATCGGTGGAGGCAGGGGAGTTTGTGGCAATTATAGGAACTTCCGGCTCCGGCAAGTCCACGCTGCTTCACCTGCTGGGAGGAGTGGACCAGCCCAGCAGCGGCAGGGTGCTGGTGGAAAATACGGATATTTCGACTTTGAGTGAAAAACAGAGAGCTGTATTCAGAAGGCGCAAGGTAGGACTTGTTTATCAGTTTTATAATCTGATTCCATCTATTGATGTGAGGCAGAATATTCTGCTGCCCATGTTATTGGATAGCCAGAAGCCGGACGAAGGGCGGTTTACGGAGCTTACAGAGATTCTGGGGCTGGGGGAGAGGCTTACCCATCTGCCAAACCAGCTATCCGGGGGGCAGCAGCAGCGGGCTGCCATTGCAAGGGCGCTGATATACAGGCCGGCGATTTTGCTTGCGGACGAGCCGACAGGGAATCTGGATAAAAGGAATTCAGAGGAGATTTTAGGGCTTTTGAAGCTTTCCAACAAAAAATATAAGCAGACCATTCTTCTGATTACCCATGATGAAAAGATCGCTTTAGAGGCGGACCGGATCATCACGATTGAGGATGGAAAGATTTTGTCGGATAAGGGGGTGGGAAAATGAGAATATTGTTTTCCTATACGCTCCAGACCTTAAAGAGGAATAAGGGCATGTCCCTTTCCATTATGGCGGCAGTGCTTCTGTCCTCTACTTTGCTGTGTGCTTTGTGTACTTTTGGTTATACAGAGCTGAAATGGCGGGTGGAGGTTGAAGAATACGAGAATGGTTCATGGCATGGGGAGCTGGGAGGAGAAATTTCGCCGGAAGATCTTGCGGTGACTGACAATAACCTGTATGTGGAGGAAACCATGGTAAAAGGTCCCTTCACCTGTCTGAAACTTCCGGGGGAAAATGCCCTTCCCTATCTAATATACCGGGGAGCGGATGAGAATTACTGGCGCTTTATGGGGGAGAAAAATTCCATCGTGGAAGGAAGGGTTCCCCAAAAAAGTGGGGAGATTGCGGTGTCCAGATCCTTTTTTGAGCAGAACCCACAGTACAGACTTGGGGATACCATTTCTATGCCGGAAGGAGAGCGGCGTGTGGGGAACCAGGCTTTGGAAGCCGGGCAGACGAGCCGGGAGGGGGAGCACTTTCACCAGACCGGAGAATGTATGGTCACGCTGGTTGGTATTATGGACATGACCACCAATACCACAGTGCCTGGCTATTATGCCATGGGCTGTCTGGACAGAGAGGCTCTTACGGGGAAGGAAGAACTGGTAGTTTATGTGAAACTAAAGGATATCCGCAGGACCTATGAGGTCATGCCCCAGATCGCTGATGCCATTGGAATCCCAAAAGACGAATACGGTAAGTATGATAACCACTTCCGTTATCATACTATGCTGCTTATGCTCAACTATGTTTTTCCTCCCAAAGAGGCTCGCCCCCTTTTGCCAGCACTGGAAAACTGGGGGGTGCCGCTGGTTTACGGGAGTATCCTGCTTCTGGCGGCAGGTGCCTTTGTAATGATCATACGCGGTGCTTTTCAGATATCGGCGGCGGCCCGCATGAAGCAGCTTGGGATATTCCGGTCTGTAGGGGCGACACCCGGACAGATAGGGATCTCTATTTTAATGGAAGGGATTCTTCTTTCCATAGTGCCCATACTGCTTAGCATCGGTGTCGGCTACCTGTTTACGGCAGGCGTCATGGGGGTTTATACGCATATTGCAGGTGAAATGCTGTACTTTCCCATTACCGTGCAGTTTTCTCCGGCACTGGCCCTGTTTTCCGCCGGGATTTCTTTCCTTACGGTTCTGACAGCGGCCCTTATTCCCGCTGTAAAGATATCCAAAATGACGCCTTTAGAGGCTGTACACATGCAGGAAGAAAGCCGCAAGGGGAAGAAAAAGGGCAGAAGGAAATATAAAAAGCATCCCCTTTTCAGAAGGCTGTTCGGCTATACGGGGGAACTGGCAGCAGCTTCCCATTATGCAGGCAGAAAGGGGTTTAGGGCAGGGGTTTTGTCACTGACCTTATGCCTGATGCTTCTTTGCGGATTTTATTCCATGATGGGACTCAATGATTATTTAAGCATAAGGAACCGGCAGGCAGCTCATTATAACATTTTTGCCAGACTTACCATGATAACGGAATCAGACAGGAAACTTCCCGGTGAACTGCTTTCTATTCCGGGACAGGAGGAAAACGTTTATTTCTGTGTCTCACGGCTGGCCTATTGGGCGCAGCCTTCACAGGAATCGGAAGAATTTAAAAGCAGGGGAGGATTTGCAGGGCTGGATCTGAATAAATGGAATCTGGTAAAACGGGACGGAAAATACAGAATGCGAACGTACTTGTACGGTATGGAAGAAAAGGCTTTTGACGCTTTTTGCCAGAGCCTTGGGGAAAGCCCCGCAGAGTATTATGATACGGAACACTTAAAAGCCCTTGCATGGAGCGCGGCGCCCCTTTACCCGGAAGTGATTAATAACAGCAGGAAAGCGGGGCAGTCTTATTCCCATTTAAAGCTTGCACCCGGTCAGGAGCTGATGATTGAGGAGAAGACAGAGGATGATCTGGATACAGATTATACGCTGTCTGTGGAGGTAGGCGCTGTGGCCGCAAAGGGGCCGGAGATTGGGGATGTAAGGAATAATTATGCCATAAATCTGTATGTGCCTCTCAAGGTGTACTATGCCATAGCAGAAGGCTTTGGACCGGAAAAGGCCCAGAGTGCATACCAGGTCTATGTAAAAATGAAGACCAGCCCGGAAAATGATCTGGCAGTAGCAGAGCGGGCGGAAGAACTGTGCAGGTCCTTTATGCCGGAGGAAGACTTTTATCTTGTAAGTTTTGGCAAAGAAGAAAGGGACAATGCAACGGTCAGCCGGGCTATGGGAGCGGTTGTGGACTGCATCGGAATTCTGCTGGGGCTGATTGGGATTTCCAATACCCTGTCCGTGGTGTCACGGTCGATGCTGAGCCGGCGGCGGGAATTTGCCATGCTGCGTTCGGTGGGAATGGATACACAGGAAGTCGGAAAGCTGCTTGCGCTGGAAGGACTGCGGATGGCCATTACTCCCGTTCTGGCCGCCATACCTGCGGTGGCCGGGCTTCTTACGCTGTTACTGTGGATTTTAGATGTAACATGGAAGGAATTGCTGCCCTATATCCCCTGGGGAGAAATTGCCGGTGGAACGGCGCTGGTCATGCTTGCAGTAGCAGTCTCTTACCGGATCTCATCTGGCAAAATCAGGAAAGACACGATTATAGAGGCGGTGCGTAATGAAAATTTAGGTTGACGGAGAAAAAATCAGATGGTATAATAACTGGCGTATAAATATAGGTAAAGTCAGGTTATCGATGAGGGTAACACCCTAATGGTGTTATCCTCTTTTCATCAATAGGCAGGTTTAAACGTACCGGCATTTGATAAGTTCTGCAGACTCTCTTTTGGGAAAAGTTAGTACCGGATAGACAGGCAGGACTGTGGAAAGCAGATAACCGGCGAAAAAGGAGGAGAATATGAAAAAAAGAGCAGCATTATTACTGGCAGCAGCTATGGTATTTTCACTGACTGCCTGCGGCGGTGCAAAGGATGCAGAACAGTCAGGCGCAGCAGAGGCAGCGCCCCAGGAGACAGAAGCGGAAGCTGGGGAAGAAGTGGCAGCGCCGGAAGAAAGCAGTGAAGAAGCAGAGGCAGGCACAGAAGCAAAGCATTATGTGATTGCAACCGACACCACCTTCGCACCTTTTGAGTTTGAAAATGACAACGGTGAGATGGTAGGCATCGATTTGGATTTACTTGCAGCAATTGCTGAGGATCAGGGATTTACCTATGAACTCCAGAGCATTGGGTTTTCGGCAGCAGTTACCGCTTTAGAAGCAGGGGAAGTTGACGGTGTGATCGCCGGAATGTCCATTACGGATGAAAGACAGCAGAAATATGATTTTTCAGAAGCATACTATGATTCAGGGGTAGGCATGGCAGTGGCGGCTGATTCTGACATTGCTTCTTACGAAGCCCTTTCAGGACTCCAGGTAGCAGCCAAAATTGGTACAGAAGGATGCGCTTTTGCAGAGTCCATCGCTGAACAGTATGGATTTACCATTGTTCAGTTTGAAGATTCCGCAAGCATGTATCAGGATGTCCTTTCCGGGACAAGCGCCGCATGTTTTGATGACTATCCGGTGCTTGGGTATGAAATTTCCAGAGGTACAGGACTGAAACTTCCAATCGACATGGAGAGAGGTTCTTCCTATGGCTTTGCAACCCTTAAGGGGGAAGCGCCTGAACTGGTTGAAATGTTCAACGCAGGTCTTGCAAACCTGAAAGAAAGCGGAAAATATGATGAAATTTTAAATACATATATTTCCAGATAATACCAAACGGTGTGTGAGAGATCTTATACTGTCGGCAGGGGTCACAGCCTGCCGGCGGAATTTACGTTACAAACGCGCTCCAGAGCGCATTTGTTCAGAAAAAATGTATGGGAGAGGTGGAAAAATGGAATTTTTTCAGGTGCTGACGAACAGCGTGGGAACCTTTATGGCAGCCATGGGGGAGACGGTGAAGCTTGCCATTGTGGCCTTGATTGCGGCTTCTGTGCTGGGTGTCATTTTCGGTCTTTTTACGGTATCAAAAATCAGGATATTGGAGTTCCTTTCACAGGTCTATGTGGGAATCATCAGAGGAACGCCCCTTCTGGTACAGACATTTATCGTCTATTACGGTCTTGCGCAGGTACTCCGGCCGTTAGGGTTCCAGTGGAAACTGATCGGCGGTCCTTTTACGGCGGGCGCAGTGGCCCTGAGCCTGAATGCAGGGGCATATATGGCGGAGATTATCCGGGGCGGTATTGAAGCAGTTGACAAAGGCCAGATGGAGGCGGCAAGAAGCCTTGGCCTGTCTTACAGCAAGTCCATGCGTAAAATTGTGCTTCCACAGGCATTTTTTACCATGCTTCCGGCGATTATCAACCAGTTTATTATCACATTAAAAGATACATCCCTGATTTCCATCATCGGTATCAGGGAACTGACTCAGAACGGCAAAATCCTGGCAGCAAATTCTGCAAACAGGGTCATGGCTATCTGGCTGGTAGTTGCAGTATACTATTTAATTGTGTGCACCGTTCTTTCACAGGTGGCAAAGATAGTGGAAAGGAAGGTATCCCATGGAAAATAAAGACAGTTTGAAAAATAAAAGTCCAATGATATCTGTTAAAGGGCTTAAGAAGTGCTTCGGAGAGCTGGAAGTATTAAAGGGCATGGATGTGGAAGTAAAAGAGGGAGAAGTGGTCTGCCTGATAGGACCTTCTGGTTCCGGCAAGAGTACCTTTCTGCGCTGCCTCAACAAATTGGAGGAAGCCAACGGTGGCGAAATCATCATTGACGGACAGCGGATCACAGATAAAAAGATAAATATTAATAAAGTGCGCGAAAACATCGGCATGGTGTTCCAGCATTTCAACCTGTTTGCCAATCTTACGATTATAGACAATATCACTTTAGCGCCTGTGGAACTTAAGATCCTTACCAAAGAGCAGGCAAGAGAGCGGGCCATGGAGCTTCTTAGGAGAGTGGGGCTGGAAGATAAGGCGGAGGTATATCCCAGCCAGCTTTCGGGAGGACAGAAGCAGCGATGCGCCATAGCAAGATCCCTTGCCATGTCGCCGGATATCATGCTTTTTGACGAACCAACTTCGGCCCTTGACCCGGAAATGGTAGGGGAAGTTCTGGACGTAATGAAAAGCCTTGCAAGGGAAGGCATGACTATGGTGATCGTTACCCACGAAATGGGGTTTGCAAGGGAAGTGGCTGACAGGATTATTTTCATGGATGACGGTTATATTGTGGAGCAGGGGACTCCTGACTACATATTTAACCATGCTAAAGAGGAACGCACCATCAGCTTTTTAAATAAAGTACTTTAATTAAGGAATGAATAGAGGGAGATATGGACAGTAAACTGATTATCACAATTGGACGGGAATTCGGCGCGGAAGGCCACGAAATAGGAAAGGAACTGGCACAGCGGCTGGGATTTGAACTGTACGACAAAGACATGCTGGCTCTTGCTGCGCAGAAAAGCGGTATTGACATCAATGTACTGGCTTCCTCTGATGAATCAATTATGGGGCGTTTCTTAAGTCCGTATCTTACCATAGGAAAATTAAGTCCGTCCATGGGGGATAAGCTCTTTAAAGTTCAGACGGATATCATCCACAATCTGGCAGCGAAAGGGTCCTGCGTCATTGTAGGGCGTCTGGCCGATTATATTTTGAAGGACAATCCCAACTGCCTGAAAGTGTTTATCTACGCGCCCTTTGAAAAAAGGGTGGAAATCATCAGGAATAAGCATCAGATCGATGAGGCTTCCGCTAAAAAGCTGGTTAAAAACATGGATGCGGCCAGAAAGAAATATTACACCTATTACTCAAACGGCAAGTGGAACAAAAAAGAGGGAAAAGATATCATGCTTAACCGCGGCGCCTTTAAAGTGGAGGAGTGCGTGGATATTCTGGAGGCAATGGTAAAGTCTCACTCTGGTTCCTGAAGCAGGGATGCAAAGTCAATAGATTCATTGAAAATAAATTCCAGGTATTTCTTTCCGGTATCGATTCTCTGGGATGTGGAGGAAAAGCCAAGCACAGGAATCAGCCCGCCATAGGCATTACTCTGTAAAATAAAGGACGAGTTTTCAATAAAAATACCAACAGGCACAGGTTCCACCATCTCCTCGGGGCGACGGTGCCTGTCTGCTTCCGCAACAATTTCTTCCGGGGAGGGAGTTGTGAAATTGTCATAATAAAGTAATGCGGGATTTTCGTAGTCCATATTACCTTCCCCCTCGCGTATGTAGGCATAATCAATATAGTAAAGATGATCTTTATATGGGGCAAGCTCTTGTTCGGTAAAAATAGTCCTCAGGTCAGTGAACATTTCGTTATAAGCATAGTTATTGTAGACCTCGGAGTCAAACACCGCGATGTCCAGGTCTTTGGTCTGTGTCAGAGCCATCAGTTTCTGGGAGGTGGCCATATCATACTGGCTGGTGTTGTGCATGGACATGATAGAATTGGTATCAATAAAGCAGTCGAACTTGTTTTCATCCAGCCCGGCATATTCAGCAAAGGCGGCTTCCAGTTCCTGTGAAGGCATGGAACCGGCATTGAGCATGACTGCGTAGAAACTGTAGTCTTTTGCGATAGTAATGTCGTGTATTAAGGAAACCACAAGGAACAGTGCAAAAAGCCCTGCCACAGTATGGATTTTATAGTAATCCCAGAAATAGCCCAGTTTTCCCTTGATGGACATATCCTTTGTTTTCATCTGCTGCTGTCTGATCTCATCCCGGACACCCTGATATTCCCGGGGATCTTTTTCTCTCTTAGCCATAATGTATCTCTCCGTTTCTGCTTAAGTTATGCATAGTTACTATCATAACGGCTCTGCGAAAACATGTCAACGAAGGGGAATAAGTTATCCATTAAAAAAACATAAAATTTTTGTAAATTAACCGAACGCTGATAGTTTCAAGCACGCCCTGGAAGCCTTTTGCTTCACAATTAAGGAAAAATCAAAAGGAGCCTTTATATTACTTGAAAGTTTTCAAAAAATATACTATCATAGATATAATACACATCTGCCTGCCGTAATATGAAGGCTGGCGCGGACAAATTGGAGGTTGGATATGAACGAAACATATGTAGAATGGCTTGTGAAAAAGAAAACTCCTGCGTATATGACGCTTCTTAGGATTTTGTCTATTATGCTGGCAGCTTTGTTTATACTGGTGGGATTTGTAATCATACCGGCGCTGCTGATTGGTATTGCAATTGGAGTTGCCGCTTATTTTATTTATCTGAATTCAGATCTGGAGTATGAGTATCTTTATGTGGATAAGGAATTGACTGTGGACAAGGTCATGGCGAAGACCAGACGGAAAAGAGTGGCTGCATTTGAATTGGACAAGATGGAAATTGTTGCCCCTTTGAAATCCTGGCATCTTGACAATTTCAAGAACCGCAATGACAAGACGGTTGACTACAGCTCCGGTGTGGAGAAGCAGCCGGAGGTGCGGTATGTATTTTATTATGAAGGAAGCAAAAAGGTTATTTTTGAACCTAATGAAGAGATGATCAAGGCAATGCAGCTTGTAGCCCCAAGAAAGGTATTTAAAGACTAAATGAAAAGTAAATATATATCACAGGAGGAGAGAAAATGGGCCAGATAATTGGTGAAGGAATTACTTTTGACGACGTGCTGTTAGTACCGGCCTACTCAAAGATTGTTCCGAATGAAGTGGATTTGTCAACATGGCTGACGAAGAAGATCAAGCTTAACATTCCCATGATGAGTGCGGGGATGGACACCGTTACCGAACACCGGATGGCAATTGCCATGGCCAGGCAGGGAGGCATCGGCATCATTCACAAGAACATGTCTATTGAGGCACAGGCGGAAGAAGTGGATAAAGTAAAGAGATCGGAAAACGGTGTTATCACTGATCCTTTTTCACTGACCCCGGATCATACATTGGCAGATGCAGACGCACTGATGGGGAAATTCCGTATATCAGGCGTGCCGGTTACAGAAGGACGTAAACTGGTAGGCATCATTACCAACAGGGATTTAAAATTTGAAAAAGATTTTACGAAGAAAATCAAAGAGTCCATGACGTCCCAGGGGCTTATTACGGCCAAGGCGGGAATTACCCTTGAAGAGGCCAAGCAGATTCTTGCGAAAGCAAGAAAGGAAAAGCTTCCTCTGGTAGATGACGATTATAATCTGGTGGGGCTGATTACCATTAAAGATATTGAAAAGACGATTAAATATCCCTTATCAGCCAAGGATGGGCAGGGAAGGCTGCTCTGCGGCGCAGGGGTGGGCATTACCGCAAATGTGCTGGAGCGGGTAGGCGCTCTGGTGGATGCGAAAGTGGATGTCATTGTGCTGGACAGCGCCCACGGACATTCTGAAAATGTGCTTCACAGCCTTCGGATGATCAAGGAAAAATACCCGGAACTGCAGGTGATCGCAGGCAATGTGGCTACCGGAGAAGGCACAAGGGATTTAATTGAAGCAGGGGCAGATGCAGTTAAGGTAGGCATAGGGCCTGGCTCTATCTGTACCACCCGTGTGGTAGCGGGGATCGGCGTGCCCCAGATTACAGCCATTATGGACGCATATGCGGTAGCAAAGGAGTACGGTATCCCGATCATTGCGGACGGCGGAATCAAGTATTCCGGCGATATGACCAAGGCCATTGCTGCAGGCGGAAACGTATGTATGATGGGAAGCATCTTTGCAGGATGTGATGAAAGTCCCGGAACTTTTGAATTGTACCAGGGACGGAAATACAAGGTTTACAGAGGCATGGGTTCTATTTCCGCCATGGAAAACGGCAGCAAGGATCGTTATTTCCAGGAAAATGCCAAGAAGCTGGTGCCGGAGGGCGTGGAAGGGCGCGTGGCATATAAGGGCACCATTGAAGATACCGTATTCCAACTGATGGGAGGTCTCCGTTCAGGTATGGGATATTGCGGAACAGCTACAATTGAAGAACTGAAAGAAAAGGGAAGATTTGTCAAGATTTCTGCGGCCTCCCTTAAGGAAAGCCATCCACATGATATCCATATCACCAAGGAGGCGCCTAATTACAGCGTTGACGAGTAAGACGGAAGGAGCATGGTCTGGGTGGATAAGCAGGGAAATCCAATCGGCAGTGTTGAGAGGAAGCCGCAGCCGGAGAACTTTTTTGAAGGGAAAGAGTTGGAACGGTGGCAGAGATACTTCTGCGATATGGCAAATGTCTTTATCTGCTGTCTGGACAGTTATGGAAACCCATTGACTCCTCTTGAGGGCAATGGGGAAGAAGCATTGAAAATCAATAAAATAATTGATGGGGAGCAATTTCAAAACATGTTGCTGCGCGTATCGAAAAGCACGCTTGAGGATCAGGCAATTGAGACGACAGTCTATCCCAATGTGCGCCTTGCCGTGATATCCGGCAAGGCGGCTGGGAAGCCTGTTATTAATTGGCTTGTTTGTGGCGTGCTTTCTGATGCAGATGACATAGAAGATTATGAAAAGCCGCCGCTTGAGGGAATCACCTGTCTGATTGGCAGGAAGCAGTTTGAAAGGGCGGTGGATGCCATACGGGGCATGACGGACATGATGATTCATGACAGGCGCTGTGCCTTACAGGCCGGAGAGGAAAGTGAAAGAAGCCGGAAAAAGCAGCAGGAAGCAGAGAAGGAGTCCAGGCGGACAAAGGTGTTCATTGAAATGATGCAGATTCCGTTAAATGGGCACAAAGGTGAATCTGCGGCCAACAAACTGCTGGCTTTCATAGGGAACTTCCTGGATGTAAGTGCCGCAGGACTGTGCCGGAATAGAGGCAAAAGCGGCAGGGTGGACATTGTATCGAAGTGGTGCGACGGGAAATCCTGCTGGGATATGGATAAGGAAATAGGGGGCAGGGAATTTACTCTTTTTAAGAGGGAGAGGGCAGTAGTTCTATCGGCTGATTCCATGGTAAATGACAGGGAAAAGGAAGAACTTGCAGCGCTGGGACTGAAATCGGTGATAGTCATGCCGGTGGTCTTGAGGGGAAGAACCAGTATGCGTGTTTTCTTTGGAGAGACACAGAGGGAACGGGCATGGGAACTGGATGAAATAAAATTTGTAAATGATTCTGTGAAGATTTTGCAAAAAATTCTCCCTTTATAAATTGAATGGTGTATGATATGATATCATAGGATGTTACGAAACTTATTGTAGGAGGGAAGGCCCGGTGGCAAGCAGTGCGGGCCAGAGAGATATGAGTGAAAATGAAATGAATATGGAACATTCTGATGAAGAAAAGGCGGTTGTTTCCAGAAATTTTATAGAGCAGATCATTGACAGGGATCTGGAAGAAGGCGTGTATGATACCGTGCATACGAGATTCCCGCCGGAACCTAATGGATACCTTCATATCGGTCATGCCAAGAGTATTCTTTTAAATTACGGGCTGGCAAAGGAATATGACGGCAAATTCAACATGCGTTTTGACGATACGAATCCTACCAAAGAGAAAACCGAATTTGTGGAATCTATTCTGGCAGATATTAAGTGGCTGGGAGCTGACTGGGAAGAAAGGCTGTTTTTTGCTTCCGACTATTTTGAACAGATGTACGAAGGGGCAGTAAAGCTGATTAAAAAGGGAAAAGCATATGTGTCTGATCTGACTGCGGAGGAAATGCGCGAGTACCGGGGGACCCTCACGGAACCGGGAAGGGAAGACCCCAACAGGGAGCGCAGCGTGGAGGAAAACCTGACTTTATTTGAGAAGATGAAAAACGGGGAATTTAAGGACGGGGAGAAGACGCTCCGTGCTAAAATCGACATGGCTTCCCCTAATATCAATATGAGAGATCCGATCATCTACCGGGTGGCCCATATGTCCCACCACAATACCGGGGATAAGTGGTGCATTTATCCCATGTATGATTTTGCCCATCCTATTGAGGATGCCATTGAGGGAATCACACATTCCATTTGTACGCTGGAATTTGAGGATCACAGACCTTTATATGACTGGGTGGTAAGGGAGCTGGAATACCCTAATCCCCCCAAACAGATAGAATTTGCCAAAATGTATCTGACCAATGTGGTGACGGGCAAGCGTTACATTAAAAAGCTGGTGGAGGAAGGCATCGTGGATGGCTGGGATGATCCCCGTCTGGTGTCCATTGCGGCCCTGCGCAGGAGAGGTTTCACCCCGGAATCCATCAGGATGTTTGTGGAACTGTGCGGCGTATCCAAGAGCAACTCTTCTGCAGATTATGCCATGCTGGAATACTGCATCAGGGAGGACTTGAAGCTGAAACGGCCCCGCATGATGGCAGTTCTCGACCCGGTGAAGCTGATCATTGACAATTATCCGGAAGATAAGACAGAAATGCTGGAAGTCGCCAATAACCTTGAAAAGGAAGAAATGGGAACAAGGCAGGTGCCTTTTGGAAGGGAACTTTATATTGAGAGAGAGGATTTTATGGAGGAACCGCCCAAAAAGTATTTCCGCTTATTCCCCGGCAATGAAGTGCGCCTTATGAACGCTTATTTTGTGACCTGCACAGGATGCGTTAAGAATGAAAGCGGCCAGGTGGTGGAGGTTCACTGCACTTATGATCCGGAAACCAAATGCGGCAGCGGCTTTACTGGGCGAAAAGTAAAAGGAACCATTCACTGGGTTCCAGTAAAGGAAGCGGTAAAGGCGCAGGTACGCCTGTATGAAAATATCATTGATGAGGAAAAGGGTGTTTACAATGAGGACGGAAGCCTCAATCTGAATCCGGATTCCCTTACTGTGTTAAAGAACTGTTTCTTAGAGCCGTCCTTTAAGGATGCAAAACCATATGACAGCTTCCAGTTTGTCCGCCAGGGATATTTCTGTGTGGATGTAAAGGATTCCAGAGAGGACGAACTGGTTTTCAACAGAATTGTTTCACTGAAAAGTTCTTATGTACTGCCAAAGGCATAAATAAATAGATATCGGAAAGCTCCCTGAATCAGAGGAATTCAGGTTATTAGAAAGGAATAGGTAATAAAATGTCAGGGTTATTATCAGGATTAAGTAAGTTTGGTCTTAAAAATCTGGAAAAAAAGGAATTGTATCAGGAGGAAAAAAAGAAAGAGGAGCCTCCCAAGGACAAAAAGCCGGCAGTACAGGTCATGAAAGAGGAAGATTATCTTTTTGACAAATCTTATGAGTGTCCGGTATGTTATCAGAAAATTAAGGAAAGAACCATGAGGGTCGGAAAAGCCAAACTCCTGAAAACGGATATGGACTTACGCCCTGTATACGAAAATATTGAGCCTCTTAAGTATGACGTGATTGTCTGCCAGTGCTGCGGCTACTCTGTTTTAAGCCGTTATTTTATGGGACTCACCCCGTCCCAGATCAAGGCGGTAAAGGACACGATCTCCATATCTTTTAAACCCTATGAGGTGAAGAAGGAGACTTATACTTATGAGGAAGCGCTTGAGAGGTATAAGCTGTGTCTTGCCAGCACGATTGTAAAGCATGGAAAGGCAAGCGAGAAGGCGTATATCTGTTTAAAGGCAGGATGGCTTCTGCGGAGCATGAGGGAAGAACTTGATGAAGAGCTGGAAGGATATGACGAGAAGGACGCAGAGCTGAAAGCAGAGGAGGATGAGTTCCTTCAGAATGCGCTGGAAGGATTCCTGAATGCAAGGCAGTCGGAAAACTATCCTATGTGCGGCATGGATGAGGCAACTGTGGAATTTCTGATTGCTATGCTTGCCATGGAATATGAGCAGTTTGAGGTGGCAAGCAAGATACTGCCTTCTATCATTACATCGGTGACAGCCAATAACCGTATGAAAGACAAGGCAAGGGAAGCAAAAGATATTCTGCTTGAGAAGATGAAGGAAAAGGAGAAAAACGCCAACGGATGATGGCTGGTCTGACGATACAATTAACAGATGGGGCGGAGAAATGCCTTTATCAGCAGATTTATGAACATATCAGGGATGAGATAAGAAAAGGGAAGCTTCTTGCAGGTGAGAAGCTTCCCTCAACTCGTTCCCTGGCGGAATACTTACAGGTTGCAAGGAGTACAGTGGATTTTGCATACAGCCAGCTTGTGGCAGAAGGATATGTGGAGGCCAGGCCCTGCAGGGGATATTTTGTCAACCAGGCGGAAGGATTGTTTCAACTTCTGCCGGATGATTTGATGGAAAGCCTGGCGGCGCCGGAAGGTGAAACAGAGAAGTCATCAGAGAAATTGTCAGTGCCGGAAACCGGTGCAGGAATGGGAAAAATCCTGTATGATTTTTCGCCCCATGCCATCAGCCTTAAAAATTTCCCCTATTCCACATGGAAAAAGATAACCAAAAATATTCTGGTGGATGCCAATAGTGAGATGTTTGCGCTCGGGGACGCACAGGGAGATGGACAGCTGCGGGAAACTATCGGGCGGTATCTGCATGCTTCCAGAGGGGTAAACTGCCGTCCGGAACAGATTATTATTGGAGCAGGAACGGATTATCTGCTGATGCTGCTGGAAAAGATTCTGGGCAGACATGTGCCTGTAGCTATGGAGGAGCCTACCTACAAGCGTGCATACAGAGTATTCCAGTCATTTGCCTATGAGATAGAGGCGATCCCCATGGATGAAAGCGGGATGGACGTGGAGAAGCTCCGGCAGACGAAAGCAAGGGCGGTTTATGTGATGCCCTCCCACCAATATCCGACAGGGGTGGTGATGCCCATAGGAAGGCGGCTGGAATTGCTTAAGTGGGCCGGGGAGGAAAAAGACAGGTATTTGATAGAGGACGATTACGACAGCGAATTCCGCTATAAAGGAAAGCCGGTCCCCGCTTTGCAGGCTTCCGATCGGAAGGGCAGGGTGATTTACATGGGAACCTTTTCAAAATCCATTGCACCTGCCATTCGTGTGGGTTATATGGTACTGCCTAAAAACCTCCTGAAGGTTTATAAAGAAAACTGCGGTTTTTACGCTTGTACCGTATCACGAATCGACCAGAGGATTCTGAATGAATTTATTAAAGACGGGTACTTTGAGCGGTATTTAAATAAAATGAGGAAAATATATAAAGTCAGACATGATTTCCTGTTAAGCCAGTTAAGATGCTTTGAGAGAGCTTTTACTATTTCCGGTGAGAATGCAGGGCTGCATATCCTTCTCACCAGCCGGAAACATATACCGGAGAAAAAGCTGACAGAAGCGGCGGCCCGGGAGGGTGTGAAAGTGTATGGCATATCAAAGGACTGTATGCGGAAGGAGAACGCGGAAGGGCTGTCCTACGGGGGGACGGTGCTGCTGGGGTACGGGGCTTTAGAGGAGCAGGAGCTGGAAAAGGGAATCCAACTGCTGAAAAAAGCCTGGAATCCTTATCTGTAGCTGGGTATAGATAAGGATTCCAGGCTTTTGAATGCAATAAAATCTCCTGTCAAGTGCGGCAGGGGCTTGTTTATTGCCTTTTATAAATCGTCATCAAAGAATTCTTCAACTTTTTCTTCTTCTGCGACAGCGTTTTCAGGAGCGGGTTCTGCTGCTTCCTGTGAAGGAGCCTGGGGTTCTTGCTTAACGGTTTCTTCCGTCTCTTTGGAAGCAGTTTCGCTGGCGGGAGCTTCTTCATTTTCAGCTTCTTTTTCTTTGTTCAGTGCAGTCAAATCCGTAAAATTATTGTCGGAATTGATTTGATTTTCCGTAACTGACCTTACCGTGTCCTTTACCTGCTGAACAGAATCGACAATAACTTCTTTCGCTTTGTGGAAAGCTTCTGTTGCAATGGCTTCTGCCTTATCCAGATTTAAGGACACATAAGAACGTTCTTTCGTAACCTCTGTATCGTCATCAAGATCTTCGCTGAAATCATCAAAATCATCGTCCGTATCCTCACCTTTTTCAGAGGAAGAAGCGTTGTCTTTGTTCTGCATATAGTGATATGCACCATAAGCAGCAGCGCCGGCTACAGCAGAGAAAAGTAATAATTTACCAAACTTTTTGGACATATAAGTACTCCTTTCGATTGTCTGTAACAGTAAAGACCTGTTACGTTAGTTCATCACATAGTAATATCTTAATACTATTCTGCGGAATTGAAAAGAGAATATGTATTAAAATTCCATAAAATTATTTATTCATTTTATAAACCGGATCGGCAGGGTATCCGCCTTTTAATTTCTGCATACCTCTCTGGATGGCATCCTTGGAATTTTTCCAGTCGGCATCCTGGTTCCGGTAATCGAATTTTTCTACCAGCCAGGACACATCCTCGCCGAGCCTTTCCATGTTTTTCTCCATCAGCTCAAACATGGCGGGATAAAATTCTTTCTTTTCTTTATCATTCAGCCGGCTGTCGCTGTATTCGCATAAGTCTCCGAAATGATGGAGACAAAAGCCCTTACTGCCTAAAATCCGCCGCCGGAAATCTTCATCTTTTTTATACATGAAAAAGAAGGTGTCTATATATCTTTCGTAAGTGTCTGCAAAACGTCTGCAGATGTAGCAGGATCTTTCTTTTTCCTGTACCCACAGCCCGATAGGATTTTCACGCTCCGGGTTTTTCTTGAGCTTTCCCATGAAAGAGGACTTGGAAGGCGTAAATTTCTTAAACTGTTCTTTCATTTCCCGGTTCATCTGCATATAGTGGGTTTTCAAGATCCATCCGTTTCCCAGAGTATTGCCATAGTCGAACATCTTTTTGAAGTGGGCCCGGCAGAAGCCTGCCTTGTCGGTCTGTTCCCGCACATCGCTTTCCATGTACGAGGAACCTGAACCTAATACAAAATCCATAAGGTCCTGTTCCACAGCCCGTTCTATGTAGCAGAAGGGACATTCATCCCCGGCATTGACGGCATCGTTCAATGGGATCGTATAAAGTGTTTCTTTCATTGGCCTGTCCTCTCATTTCTTTATTTATAACAAAGCGTTTTCATCATATCAAAGTACTGTCTGGTTTCCTTATAATAGATTTCCGGCTGGAAAGAACCGTTCATAAACTGCTCTCTCATCAGGCCGTCTGCCGTAAATTCCAGCATTTTCGTAAGCATTTTGACATCGGTGTCTTTTTTAAACCTGCCAAGGTCAGCCCTTTCCATGATCTGGGCATACTGGCCGGGGAGAACGGAACGCTTGTCCTCGGTCTCTACCAGAGCCTCGCTGACAATTTCGTCATTGCTGCTGTTTATAAACTGCAGCATATAGGGGTAATTCTTCATTACCTGGAGCTGGGCAAATTTAATCTGGTCCAGCAGTTTAAAGTAGTCTGTTTCTTTAGGGGATACGCCTGTGGACAGTTCCAGCATGATATACCTGACACTGTAGTCATAAATAAAAGAGTACAGTCCAAGTTTACTGATAAAATAGTGGAATAAAAGCCCTTTACTGATGGCTGCTTCCTTTACAATGTCGTCAGTGCTGGCATGTTCATATCCGTTCATGGCGAACACTTTAAGGGATGCATTGATCATCCTGTCCTGCTTTTCCTTCTTTAAGTCAAAAAACTTTTCATTCATAAAAATATGTACCTGAACCTTTGTCCTATGTCGTGTAAATGTGCCTGTTGACTTCATGAGTCGAAAATAAATATAACATAAACGCCGCACATCTTCAATCATTTTGGCAAAACTAGTACTGACTTTTTTTGATGCTACCATATGTTGTGTACCACGGCTATTTTTACAAAAATATCTGGAGTATAGAATAATAGGATAAAATAATGAGTGTATTATGCTATTTTTGAGTATTTATTCAGTATCGCGGAGGGAAACTGTCATTTATAATAAAATAGCAGAATGGCGATGCGGTTACGCCGCACACGCAGCCCCGGCACAGGTATGTTTTGTACTGGCAAAGAAATACATTAAACATAAAAGCGGCGTAGAAATGAGGACTGAATTATGAATTGGATGGAAGACGGTTATATGCGGCTTCAATATTTTTCGGAAATTGTAGCTGCAGACACAAGACGGAAAGAATTTGACATCAGGAACCATTCTCTGATATATAAGGGTTTACGGCCGGATTTTCTGTTTATTGGGGACTCCATTACCCATTACTGGGAACTGGCGGCCTATTTCCATGATCGGGATCTTCTGCTGGTAAACAGGGGGATAGGAGGAGATACTACAACTTATCTTGAGAAGCGTTTTTATGTGGATGCCCTGCAGCTTAAGCCTGAATATTGTATTGTGGGCATTGGTATAAATGATTCCATCGATCTGGAGGGAGATTACTGGAAACGGATTAAGCCGGCGCCTTATGAGGAAGTGCTTGAACGTGCGCAGGGAAATTTTGAAAAGATAATAAAAAAGGCAGAAGATACCGAAACCACACTGATCCTGGCTTCCCTTCTGCCGATAAGTATTCCGGTGTCATTGAACGAAGCCCTGCGCAGACGGTATGTGTGCGAGTTAAATTACTGGCTGATGGATACTGCACAAAAGAACAAATTGATTTTCGTTGACTACTACAGACAAATGATCCAGCCAGAGAGCGGGGAACTGATGGAAGGAATTACCTACGACGGCCTGCATCCCAATGGAAAAGGCTATGAAATCATGGCAGACGTGTTGAAAGAGACACTTAAGAAGAACGAAATATACATATAGAAAAAGGAGAGACACTATGGATAACATGCATTTTACTTTTTTGTATGTGGATTTATATTCCATGGGGAAAACCTGGGTGTACCCGGAAAATGTGATACCATATAATATACTTCGATATATAGTAAAAGGCAAGGCAGAATTCTGCATTGACGGGGAGGAAATTGTGGTGGAGGAAAACCAAATCGTATATATACCCAGCGGCTGCCGGATGTCCTGCAATGCCCTCACGGACACTTTTGAATTTTTCAGCATCCGCTTCACCACCTCCGTATTTTATGAAAGCGAGGACGTGCTGGACGTCTATTACGGTATTCCACGGGTGACAGAAAATCACGGGGAAGACACATATTTTAAAGAGATTTACAAATGGGTGAAAAGAGAGCATGTGGCGAAGAAGTGCTTTGTGCGGGGATATCTTGATCTGCTGATTGGTTCCCTTTCCGTGCGGGGGAATGTCGTTGACCGGGAGGAAAGTGCATTTCAGGGGGAAGTGTATGACTTAGAGAAGATAAAACGCCGGGCCATGAAGACCAGGCAGAGGATTGATCCAAGAATAGAGATTGTGGTGGATTATATCGTACTGCATCCCATGGAAAAGTATACGCCCAAGAAAATGGCCGGCATGGTGGATTTAAGCAAACAGAGGTTTAGCAGTTTATTTAAGGCAAATGTGGGAAAAACCCCTATGGAATACGTCAGGGAAATCCGTCTTGTTACTGCGGCAAGAAAGCTTCTTACCAGCAATGATAATATCAATGACATTGCCTATGCAGTAGGGTATGAAGACACAAATTACTTTATCAGGGAGTTCAAATCTGCTTTTGGGTATACGCCGAATCAGTACAGGCAGGTGGCCAGAGAATAAAAAGTTGTGAGCGTCTAGTGCTATTATTGAGCGTTTGGTTAGTAGATATATACAAAAAATCCAAGTAAAATAAAGATAATATAAGCAAGTTGTTAAAGACTTTAACACAATAGGAATAAGAGAAGGTATTTGGGAAAGGAGAAACACATGAAAAGAAAAGCAGCAATGTTATTGGCAGGAGTTATGCTGGTGTCGGGTATACTGACTGGATGCGGCTCCAAAGGAGGAGCAGGAGAGACAAAAAGTGCAGATTCGGCGCCCGCGGCAGAGGAGTCACAGGCAAAAGAGGAAACTGGGGAAGAGGTAAAAGAAGAAAATGCCAAAGCATTGGAAGGCGATATCACATTCTGGCATTCCTTCACGCAGGGCCCCCGCCTTGAGGTGATTCAGGCCACGGCAGACCAGTTTATGAAAGATAACCCGGGGGTAACGATTACAATTGAAACATTTTCCTGGGGCGATTTTTATACAAAATGGACCACAGGACTTTCCTCAGGAAACGTGCCGGATATGAGCACTGCCCTTCCGGGCCATGTAGTGGAAATGATGGATGCGGAAGCATTAGTCTCCGTGGATGATCTGATTGATGAAATTGGCAGGGATAAGTTTGCACAGGCTACTCTTTCAGAAGGTGAGAAGGACGGTGTCTGCTATTCACTGCCCCTTTATTCCCACGCACAGGTTATGTGGTACCGGAAAGATCTGCTTGCAGAGGCAGGGCTGGAAGTTCCCGAAACTTGGGAAGAATTTGCTCAGGCAGCAAAAGCGCTGACTAAAGACGGCGTGTACGGATGTTCATTCCCCTGCGGTTCCAGCGATCTGATGGCAACCCGTTTCCTGAATTTCTATGTCAGAAGCGGCGGCGGAAGTCTCCTGACAGATGACTTACAGGCGGATCTGACCAGTGATCTGGCAATTGAGGGAATCAGGTTCTGGCTGGATATCTACAATAACTGCTCGCCTAAGGATTCCGTAAACTATGCGGTTTTGGATCAGGCAACCCTTTACTATCAGGGAAAGACAGCATTTGACTTCAACTCCGGTTTCCAGATCGGTGGTGTGGAGACGAACTCACCGGATCTGGTAGACCAGATTGACTGTGCACCCCTCCCCAAACTGAACAAGGGCGATGCGGATTATGGCGCTGAAACATCCAATATCCCTATGGTTGTATGGCAGAATTCAGAACATCCCGAAATCTGCAAGGAATTCATTAAAAAGCTTTACGAGAAAGAAAACTATATCAAATTCCTGGAAGCAACTCCGGTAGGTATGCTCCCTTCTATTACGGGTATATCCGATACGGCTGAATACCAGGCAAATGAAACCGTACAGAAGTTTGCAAATGCAGTGGAGGTTATCACCAGCGCCATGGAACTTGGAACAGCGATTGGCTTTGAACATGGTCCCAGCGTACAGGCAGGCCTTCTGACCTCACAGGGAATTATTGAGGGTATGTTCCAGGATATCATCACCAATGGAACGGATGTGGAAACAGCAGCAAAGGAAGCAGAGGACATGTTGAATGAGGTGTTCAGTTCCATCCAGTAATTCAGTATAAATAGATGCGGGAAAGGGCATCCCGGGCAGAACTGACCCGGGGATGCCCTTTTCTTACATTAAAGCTGGTTCGTGGAACGCATCGGTGTTTGTTACAATAAAACGATTCGCGGAGAGGATCGGCGTTTGTTACAATAAGACGATTTGCGGAGCGAATCGGCGTTTGTTAGGAAAGGCGGCAAATGCTTATGAATAGAAAAATAAAATTTGATTATGCCCGATGGATATTTGTACTGCCTGCGTTGCTGATTGTCGGAGCACTGCTGATATATCCTATTTTTTCCAGTCTGTATTACAGTATGACTACAAAACATCTGATCAAGTCATCCTATAAGTTTGTAGGACTGGAGAACTATAAAAATGTTCTGACGGATGCTAAGTTCTACAAAGCATTTTTTACTTCCATTTTATGGACAGCGGCTTCCCTGGCGGGACAGCTTCTGATAGGGTTTTCATCGGCACTGGCAATCAACAGGGTAAAGATGGGAAAAGGCATATACAGAACACCATTCCGTGGGCGTTTCCATCTATCGTAATTGCCCTGTCCTGGAAGTGGATTTTAAACGGGGTATCAGGCTTTATCCCCAATCTTCTGGTACAGATGGGAATATGCAGTGAATTACCGCAGTTTTTAAGTGACAGCAGGTTAGTGTTTTTTACCCTGATATTTATTAATGTCTGGTTTGGTGCACCAATGATCATGGTCAATGTGCTGTCGGCGCTCCAGACAATACCCCAGGATCAGTATGAGGCGGCCCAGATTGACGGGGCGTCAAGGATACAGCAGTTTAAGCATATCACTGTGCCCCATATAAAAATCGTGGTGGGTCTTCTGGTGGTGCTTCGGACAATCTGGATTTTCAATAACTTTGATTTGATTTACCTGATAACGGGAGGCGGCCCGGCAAACGCTACCACAACAGTTCCCATTTATGCATACAACATGGGGTGGGGAACAAAGCTTCTTGGTAAATCATCGGCGGTTACAATGTTGCTGCTGACATTCCTTTTGCTTATCTGTGTGGTCTACTTTACGATTATTGCAAAATGGGAGAAGGAGGATAAGTGATGACGAATATAAAAGAAAAAATTGGCGGCGCCGTCTGCCATGTATATTTAATTATTTTATCCATTATCGCATTTTTCCCATTGGTATGGATTCTCATGTGTTCCATAAAATCATCCGGGGAACTGACTGCAAACCCTACCCATTTTCTGCCTAAGCAGGCTACGCTGGAGAATTTCGTCCATGTCATCAATGATTTGGGATTTGCCTTAAATATCAGCAACAGCCTTTTGATTGCGCTGTTTACCACCTGCATTGCCATTGTTATTTCATCCATGGCGGCTTATGGGATCGTGCGTTTTTTCCCAAAGCTGGGGGCAGTTATGTCTAAGGCACTGGTGGCAACTTATATGTTCCCGCCTATCCTGCTGGCGATTCCTTATTCGCTGGTGATGGCAAAGCTGGGGCTGGTCAACACGAGGATCGGTCTAATCATTGTTTATCTTTCTTTCAGCGTGCCTTATGCGGTGTGGATGCTGGTAGGTTTCTTTAAAACAGTGCCCTTGGGGATTGAAGAAGCGGCAAGAGTGGACGGGGCCAATAAGGTGCAGATTTTTGTTGGAATTGTGCTTCCTCTGGTAATGCCGGGAATAGTGGCCACTGCAATTTATACGTTTATCAATGCATGGAATGAATTTTTATACTCCCTGATCCTGATTAACAGTACGGATAAAATGACCGTATCTGTAGCTCTTAAGTCATTGCAGGGCGCAGAAATACTGGACTGGGGCGATATGATGGCGGCTTCGGCCCTGGTAGTTGTTCCGTCAGTCGTGTTCTTCATGTTCATACAGAATAAGATAGCAGGAGGAATGACGGACGGGGCAGTAAAATAAACTGACGTAAATACAAAAAATTATGTACATGTAAATGGAAGTCTGCGGAAAAATCCGCAGGCCTTGGAAAGGTATGGTATTTTTTATGAAAACAATTGGATATGCAATCGTAGGAACAGGTTATTTTGGAGCAGAGCTGGGAAGGATCATGAAGGAACAGGAAGGGGCGGAGATAGTTGCCGTACTGGATCCGGAGAATGCCGAAAGTGTGGCCCAGGAGCTTGGATGTGATGTGGAAACCGATCTGGATGCCTTGTACAGCCGGGAAGATGTGGATGCGGTGATTGTGGCAACACCTAACTATTTACATAAGGAGCCGGTGCTCAAGGCGGCCAAGCATGGTGTGGACGTATTTTGTGAAAAGCCCATTGCGCTTAAATATGAAGACTGTGACGAGATGGTGAGAGCCTGTCAGGAGCATAATGTAATCTTTATGGCTGGACATGTGATGAATTTCTTTCATGGGGTGCATTACGCAAAACAGTTGATTAATGAGGGTGTTATCGGAAAGATTTTGTACTGCCATTCTGCAAGGAACGGATGGGAGGAGAGACAGCCCAGCATTTCCTGGAAGAAGATCAGGGCAAAATCCGGGGGACATCTGTACCACCATATTCATGAGCTGGACTGCGTGCAGTTCCTGATGGGGGGAATGCCGGAAACTGTCACCATGACCGGAGGAAATGTGGCTCATCAGGGAGAGGATTTCGGTGATGAGGACGACATGCTGTTTGTAAATATGGAATATCCCGACAATCGTTATGCGGTGCTGGAGTGGGGATCGGCGTTCCACTGGCCGGAACATTATGTGCTGATTCAGGGAACAAAAGGTGCAATCAGGCTGGATATGTGCAACTGCGGAGGAATGCTCAAGGTAGGCGGAAAAGAGGAACACTTCCTGGTACATGAATCCCAGGAGGAGGATGACGACAGGACAAGACTTTACCATGGAACAGAGATGGACGGCGCCATCATGTACGGAAAGCCGGGTAAAAAGCCGCCTATGTGGCTGCACAGTATCATGAAGAAAGAGATGAAATACTTTAACGGAATTATGCATGGGGAAGAAGCAGACGAGGAATTCAGTCCTCTTCTGACCGGGGAAGCAGCCAGGGCAGCCATTGCTACGGCAGACGCCTGCACCATGTCGCGTTATGAAGACCGGAAGGTGAAACTGAGTGAAATTCTGAAAAAATAAGCAGACGGCAGCAGTGGGCAGACGGGATCAAAACGGGAACAGGAGGAGACTTATGCAGGGGACGGATAAAAGAAACAGCAGTAAAAAAACAAAGATGCCGGAAACTTTAGTGAAACATGCCGGGAGGAAAGATTCCAGGGAAAAAGGTCTGAAAAGAAAGGGATCCGGCATAAAGGGTACCTTGCTGAAAGCGTTTCTTGTTCCTGTTGTCCTGATTATTATACTGGGCAGTGTTTCCTGTCTGCTGGCTACCAATATGATCAAGAAAAAGGTGGAGGAGTCTTCCCGAAATACCATTTCTGCCATGGGCATGTACTGCAGTCTCCTGACAGGAAATGTCTCTGCCAAAGCATTGGAAATGTCGGTGGGAGAAAATCTTTCCTCTTATTTGAAGTATGCCAAAGTAAACCAGATGAAAGCAGCGCAGTATCTTAATAAGGTAAGGAAAGACTTTATCCAGGCGGAGGCAAGTGTGCAATATATTTACAGCTTCCATCTGATTGCAGAGGGGAGTGCCGGACTTACGTCCATGCCGTCTGAACTGGGTGAAAATGCATGGCAGGGCTTTATGGATTCCGGGGAGGGAAAGTATCTGCAGGAAAATATGCCGCAGGGTTCGGCATGGCTGGGCAGCCACAGCTTCCTCGACCAGCAGCTTTCCATTTCACCGGAGCGGTATGGTGTCTCCTTCTACCAGAAACTTCCTAAACGCAATGCCTATCTGGTGCTGGACATTTCCACGGCATCCGTGGAGGAAATACTGGCCGGAATGGATTTTGGGGAAAACAGCATCAAGGCAATGGTTTCTCCTGACGGGCGGGAGATAGTGCGTATTCAGAGCGGGGATAAAAGCACGGTAATGGAAACCGGGGATGAGTTTTTTAACGGCAAAGACTTTTATAGGGAAAGTAAGCAGGCCGGAGGGGCCGGAAGCCGCTATGTGGAATATGGCGGGGAGAAATACTTATATGTGTTTGCACCCGCAGGAGAAACGGGAATTATGCTCTGCGGACTGATTCCCCAGAGCAATATTGTAGAGGAAGTGCATTCCATACGGAATCTAACCATTGCCATGATCCTTCTGGCTTGTGTGATTGCCTTTGTGACGGGCAGCAGAATTGCCACAAAAATGGGCAGGGCGGTAAAGTCAATGACAGAAGGTATGGGCCGGGCAGCACAAGGGGATCTGACCCAGGAATTTTGTACGGAAAGCAGGGATGAATTAGGGATCCTTGCAAATGGTCTTAACGACATGCTGGCCAGTATGCGTATCCTCATGAAGGATATGCAGAAGTTTGGGGTGAAGGTAAAGGAAATGGCGGACGGGGTGGCGGAAAAATCGGATACCATACACACCTCTATCCGGGAAATTTCCAAGGCAGTGGATGAAGTGGCGGCAGGCGCCCAGCGACAGGCCCATGAAGCAGACATGAGCAACAGCATGATGAACGGGTTTGCCCATAGGGTGGATGATGTGTGCACCGGGGCCGGGGAAATGGCAAATACCATCGACAGGGCTACTGCGGCAGTAGGAAAAGGAAAGGTGATCGTAGATACGCTGAACCAGAAAACGGAAACCACTGTGGCGATCACGAAAGTCCTCGTGGAAAATATCAACGACGTACAGGAACGTTCTGCTGCAATAGAAGGATTCATCGATACCATCAGCAGCATTGCAAGGCAGACCAATCTGCTTTCTTTGAACGCTTCCATAGAGGCGGCAAGGGCAGGGGAGAACGGCAGGGGATTTATGGTCGTGGCGGAGCAGATACGGAAGCTGGCGGATGAATCCATGGAGGCAGGAAAAAATATAAAGAAAATTGTGGAAAGCATAGTATCAACGACTCAAAAGACCACTGCCTCAGCAAGGGAAGCGGAGGACATTGTGGACGGACAGGCCCGGGCCTTTGGGGAAACCATAGAGGTATTCGGGGAAATCGGCCAGTGTGTGGAAACCCTTGTGGGAGGGCTGAAAACTATTGCCGACAATATGCAGCTTATGGGCAGTGAAAAAGAGCAGGTACAAAACTCCATGGGCCATATTTTTGTGGTGACTGAACAGGCAGCGGTGGCCACCCAGGAGATTACTTCCGCGCTGGACGGACAGGTGAAAATTGTGGCAGATCTGGCCGGGAATGTGGAGCGGCTGAAAAAGGAAGCGGATGCGCTGGATGAGTCTATCGGCAGATTTATACTGTAGCGGTTCTTGACATGCAGGTAACTTGTTGCCATAATTAGAAGGTAATAAGTTACCTGTAAGGGGAACCTGACTGGAAGATTTAGGCAGTAATTTCCAGATGCTGTGAAAAACAGGAAACTTATGTGAAAACTGCAGGCGGAACTTGAACATTTGGAAAAGAGGTTTGCCCATGAAAACAATAGTCATTTATAATTCCCAGACTGGTTTTACAAAGCGCTATGCCGGGTGGATAGCAAAGGCGGCTGGAGCGGACTGCATGGAGCTGGCAGAGGCGAAAAAGAACAGCATGGACACATATGAAGCGGTTATTTTCGGCGGCTGGGCCCGTGCCGGCGGCATCACCGGACTCAATTGGTTTAAAGGAAATATGGATAAATGGGCGGATAAAAAGCTGATTGTCTTCTGTGTCGGCGCAAGTCCAATTGAAAGCCCGGAAATTGAACCGGCACTGAAACAGAACTTTACACAGGAACAGTGGCAAAAGGTAAACGTGTTTTACTGCCCGGGCGGGCTGAATTATGAAAAGATGTCCGGGCCGTCGAAGCTTATGATGAAAATGTTTGTGAAAGCCCTTAAAGCGAAAAAGGGAAAGACACAGGCGGAGGAAGAAATGATAAAAATAATATCTTCCTCCTATGATATTTCGGATAAAAAATATATTAAACCTGTTTTAGAATGCATCGAGCGTGTTTGAAAATTCATTTCCCCGATCTGCACGCCCCACTTTGCATGATATTTGCGTCAAATTCGGTCAACGCAGCCCGCTACGCCTCCCTCATTTGGCACAAATTTCCCACAAATTGTGACGTACATCTCAAGGAAAGCATTTTTCAAACACTCTCTAGGGGATTGATCTTCCAGGCATTCTTTGTTACAATAAGCTGTCCTGCCGTTATTAAAACCACCCAAGGGCTTTTCCGATCCAGTAGCAAAGCCCCAGGACCCAGCTTGTAAAAATACCATATAAAATGACCGGACCTGCAATGGTGAAGATTTTGCACCCGATACCGAATACCTGTCCTTCTTTCTTGAATTCCACGGCAGGAGCTGCTACCGAGTTGGCAAATCCGGTGATAGGCACCAGCGCACCGGCGCCTCCGAATTTTACAATGGAAGGGTAAATGTTAAAACCTGTCAGAAGTACGCTCAAAAGTACCAGTACCAGAGAACAGAAGCTTCCTGCCGTTTCCTTGTCCAGCCCTATCTGACGGGAGGCAAGATTTAGCAGGAACTGTCCTACAATACAGATGATCCCTCCTGTAATGAAAGCCTTGAGCATTTGAAGGTAGAGATTGTGGGTGGGCGTTATTCTTTTTACATATTCTTCATAGTCTTTTTCAAGATCCAGTTGTTCTGCATTTTTTGACTCGTTCATGATTAACCTCGTTTCTGCACAGGATGTCTGTGTAAAATTATGTCTTAATGGGATATAGAATCTGCATGTTAATAAAAAATTATGCAGATGAATTTAAAGAAACTGTGGGAACAAACTTGTAGATTTAAAACAGGAATGTTACAATAATAAACACAGCATGTCGGAATCTGTCAAAAAGACGGGGATAAAGGCGGCAGTGCTATGCGGTATAACAGTGGACATCTATGGATAAAGGCAGAGGAAGATTATGGTAAGTTTTTCCAGTTTGGAATTTTTATTTCGGTTTTTACCGGTTTTTTTGGGAATTTATTTTGCAGTACCGGCTAAGTACAGGGAAAGTGCTCTGCTTTTTGGGAGCATTATTTTTTATGCGGCAGGAGAACCTGTTTTTATTCTGGCGCTTATTTTATGCACCCTTGTGAACTATTATTTCGGGATGGAGATCTGGAAGCTTGGCATAGGCTTTGAGATGCACGGGTGGCAGAAAAAGAAGCGGAAAAGCCTGGTGAAGCAGGCGGTGGCGCTGGATGCGGCAGTGCTTGTTGTGTTTAAATGTCTTGCCGTGTTTGTGGACAGTTCCCTGCTGCCTGTGGGAATGAGCTTTTATATTTTTAAAATGATATCCTTTCAGGCGGATTTCATCCGGGGAGAAATCTGGAGCTGTCCTTCTTTCCGGCAGACGGCGGTGTATTTTACCATGTTTCCCCAGATTGTGCAGGGGCCGATCATGCGGTATCATGAAGGAGACTTCGGGAATGAAAAGCATGTGAGCCTGGGGCAGCTTGAGAACGGACTTATTTATTTTGTGATGGGGCTTGGGATGAAAGCGCTTCTGGCTGACCGTCTGGCGATTTTGTGGAAAGATTTGCAGATGATAGGATTCAAAAGCATTTCCACGCCGCTGGCATGGATGGGAGCCTTTGGCTATTCCCTGCAGTTATATTTTGATTTCTGGGGATACTCTCTGATGGCATCGGGGCTTTTGGTGATGCTGGGGTATCCTTTTGTTGAAAACTTTAAGCATCCTTATGCGGCTGGAAGCATCAGCGAGTTTTACAGGAGATGGCATGTGACGCTGGGAAGCTGGTTCCGGGATTATGTTTATATTCCGCTGGGAGGGAGCCGGGGAAGGAAGCCGAGGATCGTCTTTAACCTTGCCTTGGTATGGGTCCTGACGGGACTTTGGCACGGAAACGGCTTGAATTATTTGATCTGGGGAGGAATTCTCGGGCTTTTTGTTATTTTGGAAAAACTGTTTTTGGGAAATATACTGAAAAAATTTCCTGTGGCCGGGAATTTTTATGTGCTGGTGTGCATTCCCCTTACCTGGGTGGTTTTTGCTATAACAGATTTAAAGAAACTGGGCATTTATTTCGGGCGGCTGTTTCCCTTTATAGGGGGCGCGGGCATTGCCGTGAACCGGCAGGATATCATTACTTACGGAATGAATTATGGAATTTACTTTATAGCAGGCATCATGCTGTGTATTCCGGCGGTATTTAAATTCATTGAAGATCATAAGAAGAATCCTGTTATTGTACTGGCGCTGGCGCTGGTTTTCTGGGCTTCGGTCTATTTCATAGCCAGCAGTGCGGGGAATCCTTTTATGTATCTGAATTTTTAAATAGGCAGCAATTTGGGAAAACTTCCAAACGCTCTATTGGTGCAGTATTGCAGGAAAAGCCTGCGGTATGCGGGGGTATAAGAATGGAACACATAAAGAAGTGCCCGCTCTTTGTCGTATTGATGGGCACAGGACTTATTTTTACTTTGATTGGAATAGTGGGAAAAAGCAATATATACGCCGGGCAGGAGTATGACCCGGTGACTACGCCCGTTCTGGCGCTGATGTTCCGGGCGGTGAACGATGACATTTACCCCTGGCAGATCCTGGACGGGGAGAGCAGGCAGGTGATGGCTGTAAAAGACGGACAGGAGAACAGCGGGACCGCTATGGATGGGGCGGCAGGCGGGGACGCAGACCTTACCCAGAGCAGGGATGAAGCTTTAAACGGCGGGGAAGGAAATACTGCCCCGGAGAATGAGCAGGGAGGCGTTTTGGCAGAAGATAACGGGCAGAAGGGTAACGGAACTGCCGGGCAGGGAGAGAAGGAAAGCACAGCGGAAATTGGTGCCCAGGTGCCTTCGGCTCCTTTGGCAGATCCACAGACAGATGCATGGGAAGATCCCTCTGAAAGTGCGGAAGCAGAAAGCATTGAACCCCCTTTAGAAAGACTGGACCCATTGCGGGAAAGCACTTATGATGAATATATCAATCATATATCGGCAGACATTTACGGCGATGCAGGTGTGGTGCGTGCATCGGCCTATAAGTTTGCTAAGGTGGATGAAAGCTATTTTGATGATGCGCTGTTTATTGGAGACTCCCGCACGGTGGGACTTAGGGATTACACGGATCTGTCAGACCATGGGGACTTTTACTGTGAAACCTCCCTTACCATTCATAAGGTGATGGAAGAGGACTTTGGAGGAAAGGGAACCATTGAGGATGCATTAAAAAACAAGGATTATGGAAAGATTTATCTGATGGTTGGCATCAATGAGCTGGGCAGGGGGACTACGGAAGACTATATGGAGGCTTATACGGAGGTAGTGGATAAACTCCGGGAGCTGGAGCCGGACGCAAAGATTTTCGTGCAGGCAGTGATGCGGGTCTCCGGGGAGAAAAGCAGTTCGGACGCTATTTTTAATAATAATAATATTAATGCGAGGAATAACGCTATAGCAACACTGGCAGACAATAGGAATATTTTTTATATTGATGTGAATGAGGCTGTGTGCGATGAAGAAGGGAACCTGAATGCAGAGTATACCCATGACAAGATACATCTCTTAGGGATGTATAATGAATTGTGGAAGGAGTTTTTAATGGAACATGGGGTAAGGGATAAGGAATGATCTGGCTAAAACGCATAAAAATCTTCAGATGAGTAAAACTAATGGAAAGTAAATCATCTGGAGGTTTTTTATGGAAACAACGGTTGGAGCAATTTTTGAGCAGGGACAGCGCAGCATCAAGGTGCCGGTTCCCGTTTATATAAGAGCAAGCGCATCGGTAGTGGGAACCAAGGAAGGGGAAGGGCCTTTTGGGGACTGCTTTGACATGGTTGGAACAGATGATAAGTTCGGCTGTGATACATGGGAAGAAGCGGAAAGCACGCTGCAAAAGGAAGCGCTTTCCCTTGCCATTGGCAAATCAGGATTAAAAAATAGTGAGATAAAATACCTGTTTGCAGGGGATTTGCTGGGGCAGTCAATTGCAAGCAGCTTTGGACTTGGGTCTTTCCAGATTCCGCTGGTGGGCATGTATGGAGCCTGCTCTACCTGCGGGCTGACTATGTCCATGGCTACGGTCATGATTGCGGGAGGGATGGCGGAATATGCCGCCTGTGTGACATCCAGCCACTTTGCCAGTGCGGAAAAGGAATTTCGTTTTCCTTTGGGATATGGAAATCAGAGGCCGCTTTCCGCTACATGGACCGTAACAGGCAGCGGCGCGTTTATTTTAAGCAGTATCAAGAGTGATAGGGACAGGGCGATGATTGACGGGCTGACCATCGGAAAAATCGTGGATTTTGGCCTGAAAGATTCCATGAATATGGGCGCATGTATGGCCCCAGCAGCGGCTGATACCATTTACCAGCATCTGGCAGATTTTGACCGGAAACCTTCTGACTATGATAAGATCATTACCGGGGACCTTGGGAGCGTGGGGCAGAAAGCCCTCTGGGACATGATGCGCGAAAAGGGGATGGATATCTCCAAAGTGCATATGGACTGCGGCATGGAGATTTATGACCAGAGCCAGGATGCCCATGCAGGCGGCAGCGGGTGCGGGTGCAGTGCTGTGACCCTGTCAGCCTATATCTTAAAGCAGCTTGAAGAAGGAAAATGGAAAAGAGTGCTGTTCGTGCCCACCGGGGCGCTTCTTTCCAAGACAAGTTTTAACGAAGGGCAGAGCATACCGGGGATAGCCCACGGGGTGGAACTGGTTGGATGCAGATAAGCAGCAAAAGGACAAAAACAGCATAAATATACCTGTTGGTTTAAAGAGACTATAACGGCGATGGTTATAGTCTTTTTTAATAAGCTGTCACGAAAAGTGTGGCAGCATTTGAGTCAACAAATTATATAAGAAATAATTGGCAAAAAAATATAAATTTGTTATGCTTGTTTATAGCATGTTTTAAAATTACTTTTTGACAGAGGTATGTTACAAACACGCTCTCGAGCGTGTTTGTAAATAAAGCTGCGGTAAAGAAGGTGGAGAAAGATACAGATGAAGAGTTTAAGAAAATTAGCAGGTATAACGATTACCCTTATACTTATATTTATGGTCATTGCACTTTTCCGGTATCAGGCAGGGGACGAGGTATCCCTGCTGCCGGAAGGGTTTGAGTTTGCCTTTGATGAGAACTGGGTCATGGCCGTACTGGACGGTCCGGCAGTTTCCCTGGAGGAAAAGGAAGGGTATGCCAGGTTCCGGGAGCAGGCTGTTGAGGCCTTGGAGGAGGACGGACGGGAAGTGTATCTGCCTTATGAGGGAAGGAGCGGAGAATCCAATACGCTCATATTGAAAAATACACTTCCACTGGAGTATGCAGGTCTGACCATGAACTTTGCCACGGCGGCTGCGGAGGTGCGTGTCATTCTGGATGGCCAGCTTATTTATAAATTTGTGCCGGGGAAGGAAGCCTATGGAACAGCGGCTGGAAGTAATGAAAATTATGTCGATATCCCCAATGTGATAGAGGAAGGGGAGTTATGGCTCATTCTGTCTGCGTCCGGCCCTGATAAGGCGGCATATATAGGCGGAATCCAAATTGAGACCAGGGATATGGTGGTTATCGGAGTGGTGGGAAGCAGCATTACGGATATTGGCTGTTGTCTGCTGATCCTTATTACGTCAATTGTCATGTTTGTGCTTGCAATGATACGGAAGTATACACGCCAGCCGGACCGGGGAGAGCTGTTTTTAGGATTGGCGGGGCTTGCCGCAGGGATCTACTGTTTTATTGATACAGATACGCTGAGTATATTTTATGATGTGCAGGAAGCCTATGAGATGCAGGAGTATCTGGTACTGATGATACCCATGTTTCTGGCATTATATTTTGAGCGGAACCTTCATACGGTATATCCGCGCCGTTTTTTTGCACTGACCTGGGGCGTGATCGTTCATGCGGCGGTGCAGATTTCGCTGCACATCATGGGCGTACAGGAGCTGAAAGATATGGTGATTTTGTCTGCTGCTGTGCTTGGCGTGGTCTGTGTGACTGCTATTGTAAGTCTGATACAGCTTGATTTCAGAAACAGGCGTTATCAGGCGCTGCTTTCAACTTTATCCATGCTGGTGCTGCTGGCAGGGGGAATTGCCAACCTTATTATAAATACTTTTTTAGTGGATTTACGCGGCAATGCTGCCGGGCAGTACAGTATGACGATATTTGGTATTATGATGTCGGTCATGCATGTTCTGCAGATCTCAAAAGAATACCGGGCAAATGCGGAAGAAAAGGCAAGAGCGGCGCAGCAGCAGAATATGCAGCTGGCCCAGGCCAAAAAGGATGCGGATACGGCAAGGCATGAGGCCCAGGCTGCCAATGAGGCAAAGGGAAAGTTTCTGGCCCATATGTCCCATGAGATCCGCACACCGATCAATGCGGTGCTGGGCATGGACGAAATGATCCTGCGGGAATCAAGGGAGCCGAACATAAAAGAATATGCCATGGATATTTATATGGCAGGCCAGACACTGCTGTCCCTGATCAATGATATTCTGGACTTTTCCAAGATTGATTCCGGGAAAATGGAGATTGTCCCTGTGGTTTATGATACCAGCAGTCTGATTTACGATTTGTCCAATATGGCTTCCCAGCGGGCAAAGGACAAAAATATCAGTTTCGAGGTGGAGGCTGACAGTGAAATTCCTGCCCGGCTGTATGGGGATGATGTGCGTATCCGGCAGGTTTTGATGAATATTTTGACCAACGCAGTCAAATACACCCATGAAGGAAGGGTATGGCTGCGGATTCAAAGCCGCAGGGTAAACGACAGGGTGGCGCTTAGGTTTGAAGTGGAGGACACGGGCATAGGAATTAAAGAGGAGGATATACCCAAGCTCTCTGCGGAATTTGAACGGATAGAGGAGGAGCGGAACCGCAATATTGAAGGCAGCGGACTTGGCATGAACATTACGATCCAGCTTTTGAAGCTGCTGGGCAGCAGGCTTCAGGTGGAAAGCAACTATGGAAAGGGGTCAAAATTTTCCTTTGAACTGGAACAGGAGATTATTGACAGTACACCAATTGGAGATTTTCAGTCCAGGGTGCACCAGATTACGGAAAATTATAATTACAGTACCAAATTCTGTGCACCTGATGCAAAGATTTTGGTGGTTGATGATAATGCTGTTAACCGCAAAGTGCTGCGGAACCTTTTAAAGCAGACGCAGATCCAGGTGGCGGATGCCGGGGGAGGCGCGGAATGCCTGGAACTGGTACAGAAAGAACATTTTGATTTGATTTTTCTTGACCATATGATGCCGGAGATGGACGGCGTGGAAACCCTCCACCGCATGAAAGAACTTTCTGATTATCCGTGTATGGATACGCCGGTCGTTGTGCTGACGGCAAATGCAGTATCCGGGGCGAAAGAAAAGTATCTGGCGGAAGGCTTTGACAATTTCCTTTCCAAGCCGATCGTCCCGGAAAAGCTTGAAAATATGATAAAGGATATGCTGCCGGGGGAACTGTTGCAGGAAGATGCGCATAGGCAGAAAACAGGCCAGGATGCAGGAAGCGGCGGGGCTGGGACGCTGGCACCGGGGCAGGAATCAAAAGACCAGGGCTCCGGGGAGCGGGAACATGGGGAGTCTGCGTCTCATCAGGCACAGGGAGATTTCCTGGAAAAACTGCCCCAGGTGGACGGCCTTAACTGGCAGTACGCATGGATGTACCTGCCGGATGAAGAGCTGCTTGCCTATACGGTAAAAGAGTTTTATGCCCAAATCGATTCTGCTGCGGATAAGCTGGAGCAGTCGTATCTGCATATTGGGGAAGAAGGGGAGTTGGATCAGTACCGGATTCAGGTCCACGCCATGAAAAGCCTTGCGGCCACTGTTGGAATTATGCCCCTGTCAGGTCTTGCAAAGATATTGGAATATGCGGCAAGAGATGGTAAAATAGAAACAGTGATGTCTGTGACAATGCCTTTTTTGGAGGAGTGGCGAAGTTACCGGGAGAAACTGCAGGGGGTATTCGGTATAGGAAGCGGAGAAAGAAAAGAAGTGACAGACTATTCTGTCATACAGGCTCTTGTGGAAATGGTGCGGATAAGTGTGCAGGAAATGGATATTGACCAGGCGGACCAACTGATGGGACAACTGCAGGCCTATGAATATTCCGGTGAAACAGGACAAAATATCAGAAAGCTTGCGGAGGCAGTGACAAATCTGGACATAGAGGAAACGGACCGTCTTGCGGATTTACTGGTATCTGCAAAAATGTAAAAGGAAAACGCCGGCAGAAATGACCGACAGGATAAATGGAGGGGTAGGGAATGAAGAAAATATTATTGATAGGAAAACTCAATACGATAGTGAAGGAAACGAATAAATTCCTGTCGCAGTTTTTTCATGTGCAGATATGTACGGAAAATGCCGGCGTGCTGGAAGGAATGCTGAAAATCGTAAATCCGGATCTGGTTTTTATTAGTCTGGTTGGCGCCTATGATATCGACAAGTCCATGTTTTTTATGTTAAGCGACCAGTATGCAGACACGCCTGTGCTTACGATTGGAACAAAGGAAGAAAGCAGGGAATTTTTTAAGTACTATGAAAGCAGCCAGTTTGAGAATTTGATCCGTCCGGTGGAAAACACGGCAATTATGGAGGCTGTGTGCAGAAAGCTTGGGCTGGATGTGGAAGCAGTAAAAAAGGAAGCAGAGGAAAGAAAAGAAAATACCGGCAAAAAGCGGATCTTAGTGGTGGATGACAATGGCACGGCCCTTCGGACCATGAAAGCCATGCTGGAAGCATATTATGATGTTGCCGTCGCCATTTCCGGGGCGCAGGCAATGACCTCTATCGGCAAAAAAAGGCCGGATTTGATTCTGCTGGACTATGAAATGCCTGTCTGTGACGGGAAGATGACGCTGGAAATGATACGTGCGGATGAGGATATGAGGAGCATTCCGGTTATTTTCCTGACGGCTATCAATGACCGGGCCAATATTGAGGCGGTACTGAAGCTCAATCCGGCAGGGTATTTCCTAAAGCCTGCTGTGAAAGATAAGCTTATTGCGGAGATTGAGAAGATACTGAACCCGGCATCCGGCGCAGGGCAGGAAGAATAAGCGGCATGAAAGGGACAGCGGTGTGCAGCCTTTTGCAGAGAGTGTTTGTAAATAGTTGACAGCAGCCGGGAATGATGCAGATATATTTTCAGGCAGAGGAGATGGCGTAGTGAAAAAGGCAGTAAAGTGGATTTTTATAATAGTGCTGGTGCTGGCGGCGTTCTTAGGAGCATATGTGATCTATGTTTTTAAGGCATATTACCGTCTGCCGGACAATTTGACTCTTGAAGTCAAAAGGAATGGCGAGAATTCTTATTTTGACGAGGACTTTACCCTCAAATCTAAGGGGGCATATTTTATTATGACCTATAATATCGGGTTTGGCGCTTACAGGAGGGATTACAGCTTTTTCATGGATGGAGGAAAGTCCTCCTGGGCGAAAGATGAGGAAAGTGTGATGGCGTCGGTCAGCGCCATGGGAGAGATCGTAGATACGGTCAGCCCGGATTTTGTGCTTTTGCAGGAGATAGACATTGACGGCACTCGCTCTTATCATGTTGACGAACTTGAGCTGCTGAACCAGTTTATCAAGGGTTACTATTATGATTTTGCCCAGAACTATGATTCTCCGTTCTTGTTTTTCCCTCCATGGGAGCCCCACGGCGCAAATAAAGCCGGGCTTGCCACCTATTCCAGAGCGGAAATCAGGCAGGCCATGCGCCGGAGCCTTCCGATTTCGGAATCTTTCAGCAAGTTTGTGGATCTGGACAGGTGCTATTCCATATCCCGTATCCCTACAGAAAATAAAAAGGAACTGTGTATCTACAATGTCCATACATCTGCTTATGGCGGCAGTGATGAAATCAGGCAGGCCCAGTTGTCCATGCTCTATGAGGATATGACAGCGGACTACAAAAAAGGCAATTATGTCATCTGCGGCGGTGACTTTAACCATAATCTGAAAGTGGGGGATCAGGAAAATGCACCTGAGTGGGCCTACCCTTTTCCGAAGGAAACTCTCCCGGAAGGGTTCCAGATGGCCATCGACAGGGTAAGGGATGCGGAAGACGTGGCGCATAATACCTGCCGCAGTGCCAAAACGCCCTATGACGAGGAAACGACTTACACTGTAACCCTGGACGGATTTATCGTTTCAGACAATGTGATCGTGAATTTTTACCAGAACATGGACTGGGGATATGAATTTTCAGACCATGATCCGGTCCTTATGCAGTTTATACTGGATTAGAGCGCAGCCCAATGAATAAAATCCTCTCAATAAATCCATAATAAGTCAATAAAAAAGAGAGAGGCAGAATAATCATGTCCGCAAATAATGTAACCCTCTATTTAAAAGCAGAGCAGAACATAGAATTGCAATCAGAGGATGTTTATATCAAAGACATTGGAAAAATAACGTGCACTGACGAAAACATAATGGCAAAGGTGAAAACTATCAAACTGCACCATTTTAAGGAGGGAGAGCCCCAAAGGCAGGTCATCAGTATTTTAAAAGTAATTGAAGAAATCAACAGGATCTACCCCAATATAACGGTAGAAAATCTGGGCGAAGCAGATATGCTGATTGAGCATATTGACGTTAACAGGCATAAAGGCTTGGGGCAGTGGATAAAGCTTGTTTTTGTGGCGGCAATCAGCTTTTTCGGGACTGCATTCACGATCATGGCTTTTCACAATGATATCAGCATCAACAAAATTTTTTCCCAGGTGTACGAGCAGGTTATGGGGTATCCGGCTGACGGCTACAGCATACTGGAGTTTTCCTATTCCATAGGGCTGGCAGTGGGCATTATTTTGTTTTTTAACCATATCGGCGGCAGGCGCATTACAAAAGACCCCACTCCCATTGAAGTGGAGATGCGTGTATACGAGGCGGATGTAAACAAAGCCCTTATTGAGACGGCAGACAGGGAGGGAAAGACAATTGATGTTTCTTAAACAGCTCTTTTTGGGCGTCTGCGGTTTAAGTTTCGGGCTGCTGGCCTCGGCGGGCGTCTTTACCGTGCTGGTTTCTGTGGGGCTGATCCCCAGATTTGCAGGGAAGATGCATGTGGCAAAAAAGGTATTTGCACTGGAAGAAGCGGTGGTATTTGGCACGCTTACCGGAGGGTTTTGCAGTGTTTTCGGCAGGTACGGGGAAGTTGGAAGTTTTGTTTTGTCAAGGCAGATATTTGGGCCGGGAACTGTCAGCGTATGGAAAGTGATTGGCAATATCTTTTTATGCGGCGGCGGATTTTTTGCCGGGATGTTTGTAGGCTGTCTTGCCCTTGCCATTGCGGAGATGCTTAATTCTATCCCGATTTTTTCAAGGAGAATTGGATTCCGGCATGGACTGGGGGTGGCGATTGCAGCGGCGGCCCTTGGGAAAGTCACAGGCAGCCTGCTTTACTTTGCACGGGGACTATATATGTCGGGGATGTAAGGGGAAAACGGCAAAGCCGGCGTGTGTATTATGAAAGACATGACCCGTTGTCAACTTCAAGACCACAAAATATTTCCGCGATAAACGAAACTACTATGTAGAAACTGCAAAACTGGCTGAAAGAAGAACAGAAGAACACCGAGCCACCCACCCTTGCGACTACATTCAAAGTATTTTACCACACAGGGTACAGGATATGGAGCGATAACGGAAAGGGCGGCGGGGTTGTCACACCTGCCCCGCCGCCCTGTTTTGGACGAATATTAGACCGATAAACTGGAAGTCAGTGTCCCTCTATATTGTCTGCGAACGGAGCCAATGTATTGATATAAATTTTATAATACCCATCGTCCGTTTGATCTACATAACAACTCCATTCATCAAAAACATAGTATTTAGACATACAATCCTCTATTTCAGTTTCCTGTATTTCTGTTGAAAATATGATAGAGGACATACAATCAACATGGTTTCCTGTTCCTGATGCATTCCCCGTTTCCGAATAAATACTAATAATCTCAATATCAGAAATTTCACTTTCTAAATTCGTCCGCAGTGTATTCGTTTGCTTTTTGGTGGTAATATGGTTTATGCACATACCAAAGATTTCATATAGCACCCAGACTATTACCAGCGCAATTGGTAAAGATAACATCACAATCCCAAATCTTTTTGCCCACTTCATAAATCATCCCCACAATAACCCAGGTCATAACACAACTGCATAGAATTGCAGTCAACTGATCATCTATATAGCCTTATCGCTAAACCTATTGCCCAATCGAAGATATCTCAAAAAGGTATCCAGCATTTTATGAAAATCCCCGTCCCGGTTGATACAACCGTTGCCTATGAACTCGTGCTGTATCCTGCCTGCAATCCGAATGATTCCCCCCTGTGCTGTCTGTGCTTTTCCACATAGTGGAAGGAATGAGCATGATTGTGTAGTTATAGCAAAGCCCACATACTCAAATTAATTCATTATATCAGGAAAATATTAATTTATCGGTTTATAGTGGGGAAATTATACCATACCCAGTCACGAAAAGCAATCCCCGTTCTATCTCCACTCTTAAACCCTTGACTATCTGGATTTTTGCCGTTGCCATTTCGCCGCCGACCTCTCCCCAAGAACAGAATGGACTGTTACGCGATAGGGCTTGAAAAGTTTCCGCATAACTCAAAAAAGCACTTGACAAAACGCTTCCTGAATGACGAAAATGGATACTGCGGATTTAAGTATCTGCTTTCTGTGTTTGGCGGACAGGAAATGACCAAATTATGTATAGACGCAATGCGTGGCAGGTGCTATAATCCATAAAGGGGAGGAAGGCTGATGGAAGAAAGGGAACAATTAATAAAACTAAAGGAAGAAAGTGGACTTAATTGGAAAGAATTTTCGGCGTATTTTGATATACCTTATCGCACGGTACAGGATTGGGAACATGGAAGAAGAAAAATGCCTTCCTATTTGCTCCGTCTTATGGAATATAAGTTGAAAATGGATGCAGTAATTAAAGAAAAAGGAGATATAAATGGATAACAGTTTGTTTTATATAAATTTTGAGCCGGATGATGAGCAAAGAGCATTTATTGAACAGGTAAAAGCAGTGACGACAGATAATATAGATCCTTTTTATGTTGTCAAGAAACCTGTTATTGAGAAAAAGAATGATTATGAGTATGAAGGAGTATTTGCAATTCTGGTTCCTAAACATAAGATTATGTTTTTTGATTTTGGAAAGGATGATGAGCTGTTTGATGAATATGTAGCAGATTTTGTCGAGGATGTCGGATATATTGCCAAGAAATATGAGTTTGTAAAATTGATTGGCCGTCCAAGACAGTGGAAAGAAGACTTTGTTGTTAAAATAAGTAAAAGTAAGTGTAAGGAAGCTCCTTTTGCTGTGTTACTTAAAGAAAATCGTATTAAGGATGCGGAGCTTATCCGAAAAGGAGAAATACTAATATCCCTGGCTACAGGCAGTATAAATGAGGCAGAAAGACTAGGAGAAGGTATTCCGGACAATGTTTTGGATCAAATAAAAAGGAAAATTATTTTATTTGATGGCGAACAGACTAAATTTGTTTTTGATGAACCCGCTAAAAAAAGGATTACTATACAGGGACTGGCCGGAACAGGAAAAACAGAATTACTGCTGCATAAAATCAAAGAACTATATATATCATCAGAGGAAAATAAAATCGTTTTTACCTGCCATAATGAAATACTTGCAGACAGCTTACGGAAACGTGTGCCGGAGTTTTTCAACTTTATGAAAGTGGAGGAACAGATTAAATGGAATGAAAGACTATGGGTCATGAGAAGCTGGGGGACACAAATTGATTGGAATTCCGGTGTATATAGTTATATATGCCATTACTATAATATTCCTTTTAGCAGATTTTCATACAATACAACTTTTGACGCTATTTGTAAAACTGCATTATATAATCTTAGTCAGATTGAAGAATTTGAATGCTGTTTTGATTATATATTAATTGATGAAAGCCAGGATTTTTCAGAAGGATTTTTTAGGCTGTGCGAAAAAGTGTCAAAGAAATGCGTATATGTGGCCGGAGATATCTTTCAGGATATTTTTGAAAATAAATCCTTGAGCGTTGTCAATCCTGATTTCCTTTTGAATAAATGTTATAGAACAGACCCGAGAACATTAATGGGGGCGCATGCAATTGGTATGGGACTGTTTGAAAAAAAATTGCGCTGGCTTAAGGATGAAGAGTGGGAAGCCTGCGGGTATGATATCAAAAAAGAGAATGGAATTGTTGAACTTCATAGAAAACCGTTAAAAAGATTTGAAGATATTGATATTGACACGACAGATGGAATTGAATTATATCAGGTTAGTGAAACAGGATATTTAGGAACAACTATGAAAATTATCGATGAGATCAGACAGAAAAATCCTACGGTCGCTCCGGATGATATAGGAATTATGTTTATGGAAAACATTGATAAGAATTATAAATTAGCCTCGAAACTGCAATTTTTGATTAAAGAAAAGTTTGACTGGGACGTAAACATTGGATACGAAACAAAAGAAAAAAGAAAAGGGATGCTTTTTATTAGCAATAGAAATAATGTAAAGGGACTGGAATTCCCATTTGTCATATGTATTATGCAGGGGGAACTGACTGGCGATTTTCAGGTCAGAAATTCTGTTTATATGATGTTGACACGTTCTTTTTTAACATCATATTTTGTTGTGCCGACAGCGAATACATCATTGAATCAACTTATGGCGGGAATAAAATTTGTTAACAGGAAAGGTTTCCTGAAAGTCACGGAACCTTCGGAAGAAGAAAAAGCCAGGCTGTATAATGCAATTATTAATAGAAAAAATGTTCACAAATCCCAATATGAGTTGGTAGAAGAAATTATGGACGAATTGGGTATAAATAAGAAGGTGAGAAAAAAGATACATGATATAGTTAAAGTACTGTGCAGTAAAGAAGCTGATAAAGAGAAACTTTATGATGTGATCCAGACAAATTATGCATTAATGGAGTAAATATGGAAAAAGAAGCAAGTTACAGTATGAGTAAAGGAATCTTTGAAATGGCAGGCAGGCCGCTGCGAAGCAGGCGGGAAGCAATTTTGCTGTTACTTTACACGATTAGAATGTTTGATATTGAAGAATGGATAGCAGAAAATAAAACAGCAAAAGTAGTTATTTCAATAAATAAAATGAACCGGATTTTTTACGTTTTGGAAGATAAGATATTTTCCATGCAATTCCCATTTTCTGTGGAAATGGAAAATGGGAAAATTACCAGAATTTATGATACAGGAACTGGATTGGACATTAATGCTGTGTTGGTATCAATGCTTATAGGGATATTTGAAAAAATAAACACAAACGGCTTTTCATTTGATGGTTTTTTTGATGAAATTATAAGCTGTGCAGATAATCTGCCGGATGCTGGTATGGAGCGTATATGGGGAATAGTAAAATTTATTTCTTCTTATGATTTAGGATATATAAGATATGATTATGATAAAAAACATAAAAAAGGCTTATTACATCCGCTTAATCATTTGGATATATGTTTAGATACGGCGGCAACATATAAGATTGGATTAGAAAAATCTCTTAACTATGAAGTGTTTAAGAATATTCTTGACACAACAACGGACTGTTTTTTCTTAAATGTATAGTAAGCAGGGCTGGCGTAATGTGCTAACGATATTTATATTGGGAGTATGACAAGTGGCTCATCTATGTAAAAAGAGAGGGGCTATTATGGCAGATAAGAATGAATGGAGGGATACCTATGCGGCAGATGGAATTCAAAATGGAGCGCCCCGGCCTTTTGAAGGAAGGCGATGAAATTACCGTTACGGAAGGCGTTCTGCCCAGCAACTACTATTATACCATTGACCCGTCTTTAGCCATGTCCGGCAATTTCCCCTTCCGGGAGCGGATGCTGGAGCGGAAAGGGAAAGTGGTAAGCGTCATTGAAAATGAACGGGGATTTTATGTAACAGCGGAGTTTGATGAATAGGATAAAATTCAGCAGTCAGGTAATAATGGGAAACCGGACTGTTATAGAAATGGAGGACAAATTTATGTTAAAGAAAGTAGCAACAGAAAAAGCGCCGGCGGCCATCGGGCCTTATTCACAGGGAATTATAGCAAATGGGTTCCTTTTTGCATCGGGGCAGATTCCCATTATCCCGGAGACGGGGGAGACTGTCTGTGGGGATATTTACGTGCAGGCTGAGCAGGTCATGAAAAATGTGGGTGAGATTTTAAAAGAAGCGGGCACAGATTATGAAAAGGTGGTGAAGACAACCTGTTTTCTTGCAGAGATGTCTGATTTTGCGGCTTTTAACAGTGTCTATGAAAAGTATTTTACCGGAAAACCTGCAAGAAGCTGTGTGGCGGTGAAGGAGCTGCCCAAAAATGTGCTTTGCGAAGTAGAGGTTATTGCAGTAATGGAGCAGGATGGATGAACAATATTATATTGACTGGAATGCCGGGAGCGGGTAAGAGCACGGTAGGCGTGGTGCTTGCAAAGAAGCTGGGATACAGGTTTCTTGACAGCGATCTTGTCATTCAGGAAAAATGCAGAAAGCTGCTTTACCAGCTTATTGAGGAGCAGGGCGAAGCAGGTTTTCTTGCGCTTGAAAATAATATAAATGCTGGGATCATAGCAGAGAAAACAGTGATTGCCACAGGCGGCAGTGCAGTATATGGAAGGGAGGCCATGGCCCATTTCAAAGAAATAGGAACAATTGTCTATCTGAAACTTTCCTGTCAGGAATTGCAGGAACGTCTGGGGGATCTGCACAAGAGAGGCGTAGTGCTTAAAGAAGGATACGCGCTGGAAGACTTATATAAGGAGAGAGTTCCTTTATATGAAAAATATGCTGACATTGTTATTGACTGTAATTGCCAAGATATAAGAAGCGTGGTGGAGGAAATCGCCGCGGGTATAGAATTTAGTGAGGAGACATATGAAAAGAGTATCTTTAAGGAATAGTTTTCTGCTGTTTCTGGCAGCATTTATCTGGGGCGTGGCGTTTGTGGCCCAGAGTGTGGGAATGGATTACATGGGGCCTTTTTCCTTTAACGGGGCAAGGTTCCTGATGGGAAGCATGGTGTTGCTTCCGCTGGTGATTTTCCGCAGGAAAAAGAACAAGGAGAAAAATATTGCAGCAGCAGAACTTAAGAACACCCTGAAAGGGGGCGTTTGCTGCGGTCTTGCCCTTGGGTCGGCGGCATTATTACAACAGTTTGGAATTATGTATACAACGGTGGGGAAAGCAGGATTTATTACTACACTGTATATCATTATTGTTCCGGTTCTGGGGATATTTTTAGGGAAAAAGATATCCGGCAAGGTATGGATTGGCGCGGCGGTTGCAGCTTTCGGCATGTACCTTTTGTGCATGAGTGAGCGGCTTGCGCTGGGAAAGGGGGATACCCTTGTATTTCTATGCGCTATTATTTTTTCCATACATATTCTGGTGATTGACTACTTTTCACCTAAAGCGGACGGTGTGGAGCTTTCCTGTATACAGTTTCTGACAGCGGGCATGATAAGCAGTATTTTTGCTTTCATTTTTGAAAAGCCGGAACTTTCCCAATTTGTTGACGGTATCATTCCCCTTGCTTACGCAGGCATTATGTCAAGCGGAGTGGCCTATACGCTGCAGGTGGTGGGACAAAAAGATATGGACCCTACCGTGGCCTCGTTGATTCTTTCCCTGGAGTCGGTGGTTTCCATGCTGGCAGGCTGGGTAATTTTGGGACAGTCCTTAAATGGCCGGGAACTGGCAGGCTGCGGACTGGTATTCGGAGCAGTCATTCTGGTACAGCTTCCAGAAGGAAAACACATGCACAATGCCAATGAAAGAGATAACAGCATAAAGGTTTAGAGGAATAGAATAAGAAAAGGTGCACAGCTATGTGTGCGAAGGAGAGGTAAGAATGTTTGGAAAATTAAAAGAATATTGCGTTGAGGGCGCAAAGGTGTATTTTACTTACGAGGGAAGTCGTGAAGCCGGGGCAAGGCCCTGTGTGGAGGTGGTTTCTGAAAGCATTTTTAATGTATTTATTGACTATGCTGGTACGGGCCATTGTACAAGAGCCATTGAAGGGGAGCTTGGGGAAAGACTCAATGCCGGAACTGGCGGGGATATTGCGAAACTGGAAAGTGTGTCACAAGAGGAAGCTGGCGTCATAATCAGAACAAAGGAATTGACTGGCGTAGTCAGTGACGGCTTTCATGTTGACTTTTATGACAGGGAAGGGAATCTGCTCAGCGCGGCTTACCGGGGAAAAAGGAAAAGCGGCGCAGGCGTAAGTGAGGCGGCGCTTGCCCTTCTTGCGGAGGAAGGCCATGAGATATCGGGTGCGGCAGATGAACATAAAATACAGGAGCTGCGGTGTCTGGACGCCGGGGACTGCATCTATGGGCTCGGGGACAAAACCGGATTTTTAAATAAGAGACATTATGAATATGAGATGTGGAATACAGACAACCCGGATCCCCAGGAGGACAATTTTAAAGCCCTTTACAAGAGTATCCCCTTTATGATGGTTCTAAGGGAAAAAGGGGCTTATGGCATTTTCTTTGACAATCATAACAGGACATTCTTTGATCTGGGGAAAGAAAACAATGACTATTATATGTTTGGCGCCGAAGAGGGAAATCTGGATTACTATTTCATTGGAGGAAAGAGCCTTAAGGATGTGGTTTCGGGGTACACATATCTGACAGGCCGCGCCCCCATGCAGCAGATGTGGACGCTGGGGTACCATCAGTCAAGGTGGGGATATGATTCAGAGGAGGAAATCCGCGGGATTGCCCGGAAGATGAGGGAACACGGGCTGCCCTGCGACTGCATCCATTTTGACATTGACTATATGGACCACTTTAAGGTTTTTACATGGAATAAGGAAAGGTATACAGACGGGGCAAAGGTAATTGCTGATTTTAAAGAGATGGGGATCAAGGCGGTTACGATTATCGACCCCGGCGTTAAGCTGGAGAAGGACTATTACGTCTATGAGGAAGGGGTAAAAGAAGGATACTTTGCCAAGACACCGGAAGGGGAAATCTATGTCAATCAGGTGTGGCCGGGGGATGCGGTATATCCTGACTTCGGAAATCCCCAGGTACGTAAATGGTGGGGAGAGAAGCAGAAGTTCCTGATAGATATGGGAGTGTCGGGGGTATGGAATGACATGAATGAGCCAGCAAGCTTCCGGGGGCCTTTGCCGGACGATGTGGTATTTACCGATGAGGATAAGAAATCCACCCACGGGCAGGTGCACAATATTTACGGTCACAATATGGCCAAGGCTACCTATGAGGGATGGAAAAAACAGACAAATAAGCGCCCTTTTGTGATTACAAGAGCCTGTTATAGCGGTTCCCAGAAGTATACCACTGCATGGACAGGGGATAACCACAGTATCTGGGCGCACATCCGTATGGCCATTCCCCAGCTCTGCAACCTGGGTATGTCGGGAATGAACTTTGTGGGAACAGACGTGGGTGGCTTTGGAAGCGACAGCACGCCGGAGCTGTTTGCAAGGTGGATGCAGATAGGATGCTTTTCTCCCTTATTCAGAAATCACTGTGCGCTGGGATGCAGGATGCAGGAACCCTGGCAGTTTGGCGGGGAAGTCCTTGCCATCAGCCAAAAGTATATCAGCCTGCGCTATGAGCTGCTTCCGTATCTCTACGATTTGATGCGGGAAACAGAACAGACGGGCATTCCCATGATGCGCCCGCTGGTTCTGGAATATGACAGGGATGAAAATGTCAAAAACCGGAATGACGAATTTATGCTGGGGGACAGGATGCTGATTGCGCCGGTGGTAGAACAGGGCGCAAGGGAAAGGATGGTTTATCTGCCGGAAGGAATCTGGTATGATTACTGGACAGGCGAAAAAGTGGAGGGAGGCAGTTTCCTTGTAAGAAAAGCGCCTTTGGATTTGTGTCCCATATATGTAAAAGCAGGGGCCGTTATCCCCAAATATCCCGTGAGAATGTGTGTGGGAGAGGATAAGGATGATATTTTGATCTTGGAAGCCTATCCCGGAGAGGGGACTTATGTCCATTATCAGGACAACGGAGAAGACTTCGGGTACCGGGAAGGGGCTTACAATGAGTACAGGCTGGTAAACCGGGACGGTAAAGTGGATGTGGAAAAGATCCATGAGGGATACAGGGATTATGGAAAAATAGAAATAAAGACAGCAGGGATCAAAGATGCAGAAATGAGGTAAATTATGGGCAGGGTGACCTATCTGTATCACAGCGGTTTTGCGGTGGAACTGCAAAAGAAGGTGCTTGTTTTTGACTATTATGATCCACATCAGACCGGGGACGGGCCCTATGACGGGCGCAAAAATGCGCCTGTGGTGCCTGCAGGGAAGCAGTTAGTCATGTTTTTCAGTCACAAGCACCCGGACCATTTCCAGTTGTCCGCCATCCGGTGGGCGGAAAAGGTATCTCCTGGTCCCGTTTATTTTCTGGGAAACGATATTAGGCTTAATGCAAAATATCTGGAGAAAAAAGGACTGCCTGCCTGCATTCTGGAGCGGATGAACCGGATAGGGGCAGGGACGGTTTACGAAAGTCCCCTAAAGGACCTGTGGGTGGAGGCACTGCGCTCCACCGACCAGGGGGCCGCCTTTTTGGTGTATACGGAAGGGACAGCCATTTACCACGCCGGGGATTTAAATGACTGGCGCTGGGAAGGAGAGCCGGAGGACTGGAACGCCCGGATGGAACAGGACTATAAAAGGGAAATTGATAAAATTGCCGGAAAACATTTTGACATGGCATTTATCCCTTTGGATCCCAGGCAGGAAGGGAATTATCACCTTGGCATGGACTTATTTTTGCAGAAAGTGGATGCAGATCAGGTGTTTCCCATGCATATGTGGGATGATTACGATGTGATAAGGCGGTATAAACAGACAAAAACAGGCCGCCTTTTTGCAGAAAAGATTGCAGACGTTTCAGACAAAAAGAGAGAATTCTTATAAAAAATTTATTTTTGCACATAATAATCCATGAAAACGATCCGGCAAAATAACAATGCCATTACGTCCCACGGAGCAGACGCATATGCTGTGTATCAGGCCGGACAAGGAGGTTATCATGGATTATTTTAATGCATTCTGGGTAGGCGGGCTTATCTGTGCGCTGGTTCAGATATTGATGGAAAAAACGAAAATGATGCCGGGGCGCATCATGGTGCTTCTTGTTTGCTTAGGGGCAGTCATAGGTGTCTTCGGGTGGTATCAGCCTTTCGTGGAGTTTGCAGGCGCGGGGGCATCGGTGCCGCTTCTGGGATTCGGCAATGTGCTGATGAAAGGCGTAAAGGAAGCGGTAGACCAGGAAGGGTTTATGGGACTGTTTTCCGGCGGTTTTAAGGCGGGGGCAGTGGGAACATCGGCAGCGCTGGTTTTTGGATATCTGGCAAGTCTGATATTTAATCCTAAGATGAAGAAATAGAACTATTATAAATAAAGATGCAAAAAGCCGCCTGCCAGCGCTGGCCCATGTAGGGCTGCGGCACTGTCAGACGGCAATTTTTCTGTGACATTTTCTATAGTAAGTGGACAGTTATCTGTGGTACTGGAAATTGCCAAGCAGGTCTTTGAGCATATCGGCCTGGCTGGAAAGTTCCTGTGAGGCTGCCGCGCTTTCCTGTGAGGTAGCGGAGTTGGACTCCACAACGGCAGCTATCTGGTTGACGCCCTCTGTGATCTGGGCGGCCGCTTCCGCCTGATTGTCTGTGGCGGCGGCAATTTCCGTAATGGATTCGTTTACCTTCCTTGCATTGTCTACAACAGAAAGCAGGGATTCGGCTGTAAACTGGGTCAGCCGGGTGCCTTCCTCCACAGCAGCAATGGAATTCTGGATCAGATCCTTGGTATTTCTGGCAGCTTCCGAACTTTGGTCGGAGAGAATGCCTACCTGTGTGGCAACCACGGCAAATCCTTTGCCGGCTTCCCCGGCCCGGGCTGCTTCGATGGATGCATTTAGTGCGAGAAGGTTTGTCTGGTCGGCAATTTCTTCAATACTGCTGATAATTTCGGCAATTTTGTTGGAAGCCTCCCTGATTTTGGCCATGGCGTCCGTATTGCGCTTCATCTGCTCATTGCTTTCAATGACCTGATTATTCATAGTGTCAACGATTGTTCTGACTTTATCTGCATTCTTGGCATTAACACGGATTTTTTCTGAAATATCTGTAATTGTGGCTGTCAGCTCCTCAATGGCGCTGGCCTGATCCGTGGCGCCCTCCGCAAGGGACTGGGCGGCTCCTGCCAGATCGGTGGCGCCTTTCTGCACGCTTTCCGCATTGCTGTCAATGTTTCTCATGGCATCATTTAAAGAAGCCACAATTCCCCGGAAGGATTCGCTGATTTGTGCAAAGTCGCCTTTATATGTATCATCAATGGAAATTCTAAAGTTTCCGGAAGACAGTTCCGCCAAATGGTGGCTGATATCGGCAATTACCATGTTCAAATCCTGGATCGTTCCGGCAAGACTGTCCATCAGCAGGGCAGTTTCATCGTTGCTTTCCGGCACTGGTGCAGGAGAATGGAGATCACCTGCGGCTAAAAGTTTCAGCCGCTCAACAGATGTGACAATCGGTTTCGCAACTGCCTTTCCCAAACTGACCCCGTTACTGATTCCGATGAAAGTAAAGAGAATGACGGAAATAATTGTGAAAATCAGGGATAAATAAAATTTACCCAAAAAATTGCTCCTGATAGCGGCAACACCGATGCTCCAGCCTTCCGTACCTGGAACAGGGGAATAGGCAACCACTTTCGTTGCGCCCCCGTAGGAATAAGTTCCTACGCCGTTCTGGCCGGCGGCCATCTTTTTACAAATATTGCTGAAAGCCTTAAGCTTGGGGTCTGAATTTCCAAGATTAATGCAGTCCTCTACACCAACGATTTCTGAATTAATGTCTGCAATCGTAATTCCCTGGGAATTGATCATGAATGCAGTGCCGCCTTTGCCTACCTGTATGGAACGCATGATATCGTTTAGGTATTCGCCGTAGGGCACATAGACAACTACGCCTACCGGAGTAGTGTGCGGGATGCCGTTCTCCCACAGGGGCGCTGCCACTGCAAAGGACACGCTGTTGGTGACATTACTGTATACCGGTGTGGAAATATAGGTATTTCCTTTCATACATTCTTTAAAATAATCCCTGTCAGAAAGATCCTGCCCTGTCAGCACATCGATGCCGCTGCTGTCGAGAAGGAATCCTCCGTCGAAGTTGTGGTCTTCGATTCGCTGGTTCAGGATGGCCGCCTTTTCCTCCAGTGACTTTTCAGGATCTGCGAGCCGGGCGATACTGCCTGTCTCATAAGCCACTTTCACATAAATATCCAGTGCAGCGGCCACATAATCTGCGGCAATATCGGAAGCGTCATTGATAGTTTCCGAAACCGCACTAATAGAAGAAATATAGTTAAGGACGGATGATATGACCCCCAGCACAATGCAGCTTATGATGATCACCTGCCCGAAACGCCGGGAAATTTTCTTTTCAATTCCCATAAATGGATGGTTATCCCCTGTTTTTTTGTGCGTATTATCCCCGATTCCTTTTTGCATAATAACCCTCATTTCTGCGCTGCCGTAAATAAGTTTATAGTTCCCAAGCTGAAACTGGATGAACATTGATCGGGCAGCGCGCGGATTCTGGTCATCCATCCGCCTCCTTCCTTTAATAAAATTCTTTTGATTACCTATAGGTATAAAACTATAAATTTATTATATCAAATTTAAGTGAGGGTTTCTACTTTTTTTTCAGTATGTGGTATACTATAGGTAACAGTTCAGCCATGGCCGTTTGAAAATATAGATTAAAATGTAATGCTGCCGGGACATAAATTATGTGGCTGAACGGTTACTATTATATAAAAACAGAACAGGAAAGCAGGTTATATGATACAGGAAAGGCTAAACAGACTTAGAAAAAAAATGCGGGAAGCAGGGATTGACTGGTATCTGGTTCCCACATCGGATTACCATGACAGTGAGTATGTCAGTGAATTTTTTATGGTTAGAAAATATTTCAGCGGCTTTACCGGTTCAGCCGGGACGCTGGTGGTGGGGCAGGAGGAAGCAGTCCTTTTTACCGACGGCAGATATTTTATCCAGGCAGAAAAAGAACTGGCCGGCAGCGGAATCCGTCTGATGAAAACAGGGGAGAAGGATGTCCCCACGCTGAAAGAATATCTTGATTTTTCTTTAAAAGAGGGACAGAATCTTGGCTTTGACGGGAGAGTGGTCAAAGCTGACGATGCAAAATCCTACGTTGAAATCGTAAATAAGAAGAAGGGTGAAACTATCTGGAACAGGGATATTGCAGGGGAAGTATGGGAAGGCCGTCCGTCCCTCGTGCATCATCCGGTTTTCGTGCTGGAAGATGCATACAGCGGTGAAGATGCTTTGACCAAAATCGCCCGGGTACGGGAAAAGATGAAGAAAGAAGGGGCAGACATGCATATATTGACTGCACTGGACGATATCGCCTGGCTTTTAAACCTGCGGGGAGCTGATGTGGCATGCTGTCCTGTAGTTCTGGCCTATGCAGTAATTACCATGGAAAAGACACTGCTCTTTGGGGAAGGAAATACAGGGGGAGCGGAGGGGTGGACGGCAAAGGTGCGGCAGTATCTGCGGGAAAATAAGGTGACGCTTCTTCCGTATGATGATTTCTACAGGTTTGTGCCCAGGATACAGGAGAAAAAAGTACTGCTCTGCGGAGGACGTATCAGCTACCGCCTGCTGAAAGAGCTGCCTTCTGGAGTCACCCTGATTGACAGGCCCAATCCTACGGCCCTTATGAAGGCGGTGAAGAATCCCACAGAGATGGAAAATTTAAGAAAAGCCCATTTGATGGACGGAATTGCCGTGACCCGCTTTATGTACTGGCTGAAAAAGAATGTAGGGAAAATTCCCATGACGGAGTTAAGTGCGGCGAACTATCTGGAATCCCTGCGCAGGCAGGAGGAACACTTTATTGAGCCAAGCTTTGAGACTATCTGCGCTTATGGGGCAAACGGCGCCATCGTCCACTACAGCGCGGCGGCTGGTTCCTGCGCCCAAATCCGCCCGGAGGGGCTTTTGATGGTAGACAGCGGCGGTCATTATCTGGAAGGGACTACGGATATCACCAGGACCTTTGTCCTTGGCGCCGTTACCAGAGAGATGAAAGAGCATTTTACTTTAGTGCTCCGGGCAATGCTAAATCTGAAATCCACCAGATTCCTTCACGGATGCCGGGGTGTAAATCTGGATATCCGTGCCCGGGAAGTCTTCTGGGAGAGAGGGCTGGACTACAAACATGGCACAGGACACGGCGTGGGGTATCTTTTGAATGTCCATGAAGGGCCTAACAGTTTCCGGTGGCGGCTGATGCCGGATTATCAGGACAATGCAGTCCTTGAGGAGGGCATGGTGACCACCGATGAGCCAGGTATTTATATAGAAGGAAGCCATGGGGTGAGAATAGAAAACGAGCTTCTATGTCGGAAAGGGGAAAGCAATGAAAACGGGCAGTTTATGTATTTTGAGGATCTGACCTGTGTGCCTATTGACCTTGAGGGCGTGGAGGTCTCTCTTTTGGAGGAAAAGGACAAAGAGCGGCTGAATGCCTACCACAGGGAAGTATATGAAAAGCTGTCGCCCTATTTTGAAGGGGAAGAACTGGACTGGTTAAAAAAGGCTGTCAGGGAAGTAGGCTGAAAATACCTAAGAAGCGAGGAAAAGTATGATACCTATAGTTGACACAGATGAAAAAGGAATTTTAAAGAATATAACCTGCTTTGCCCTGGATATGGACGGCACGGTCTATTTAGGTGATAAGTGGATCGAGGGCGCACGGGATTTTCTGCAGGCAGTGGAGAAAGCCGGGAAAAAGTATGTTTTTCTGACCAACAATTCATCCAAAGACCCCGGAACTTATATAAAAAAGCTGGGGAACATGGGGCTGGAGACCGGCATAGAGAAGATTGTCACATCGGGAATGGCAACAATTGACTATCTTAAAAGGAACTTTTCGGGGAAGCGGGTCTATCTTCTTGGAAATGAACTTTTACAGGCGGAATTTCTGGAAGAAGGGATTATTCTGGACGAGGGAAACCCGGAAGTTGCGGTGGTGGGGTTTGATACATCCCTGACTTACCAGAAGATGTGCAGAATCTGTGATCTGGTGAGAAATGGGCTTCCCTATATTTCCACCCACCCGGATTACAACTGCCCTACGGAAACAGGGTTTATTCCCGATGCGGGGTCGATCCATGCCTTCATCCACGCTTCCGCCGGGCGTTACCCGGATCACATTATCGGAAAACCGAACAGCAGTATCATGGATTATCTGGCCCGGAAAGCCGGAGCAGCAAAAGAAGCAACCGCCATGGTGGGAGACCGGCTGTACACCGATGTGGCGGCCGGAGTGAACAATGGCTATACAGGAATTCTGGTTCTCAGCGGGGAAGCTGGAATGGAGGATGTGAAGGAATCGGAAGTGGTTCCCCATCTGATATTTTCTTCTGTGAGAGAAATGATTCCTTTTTTGTAGGACAGGGGAAAGTTTAGGAGTGCATATGGGATTACAATTTTACTTTGGGGCGTCAGGTGCGGGAAAAAGCAGACAGCTCCATGAGGATATTACCAGATGGGCAAAGAAGGAGCCGGGACGCAATTTTTTGTTTCTGGTGCCGGACCAGTTCACCATGCAGACGCAGGTGGATTTGGTGAATGCCAGCGACTGCGGCGGTATCATGAATATTGATGTGTTAAGCTTCGGACGTCTGGCCCACCGGATTTTTGAGGAGACCGGGTATGGCACCAGGCCGGTTCTGGACGATACGGGAAAGAGTATGGTACTGCGCAAGGTGGCGGCTTCCTTAAAAGATGACATGCCCGTCATAGGCAGAAATTTAAACAAAATAGGGTATATTCATGAGGTCAAGTCTGCCATTTCCGAATTCATGCAATATGGCATCAGTGTCAGCCAGGTAGGGGAGCTTGCGGAATTTGCCAAAGGCCGGGGGGCCCTGCACTGTAAACTGAAGGATCTGGAGGTAATTTACAGAGGGTTTACGGATTACATACAAAACCGTTTCATTACCACGGAGGAAACCCTCGATCTTCTTACCAAAGCGGTGGGAAAGTCAAAAATCATAAAAGACAGTGTTGTCATTTTTGACGGATTTACAGGGTTTACGCCTATCCAGTACAGGCTGATCCGGGAGCTTTTGGCATTGACCAATAAAGTCATTGTATCTGTCACCATTGACGGTCATGAAAACCCTTTCCAGATGAAGGGGGAGCAGGAATTATTTTATTTAAGCAGGAAGACGGTGAGTGACCTTTGCCGTCTGGCCGGAGAGAGCGGCACTGGGCAGGATGAATCGGACAGGAAGCAGAGACAGGCCGGCAGAATGCAGACAAAAACAGCGCAGTCGGGCAGGCCGGATAGAATGCAGACAAAAGCAGCGCAGTCGGGCAGGACACAGAAAGATGGAGCGCATGCAGACTGGCAGAAAAGGGAGGATGTGTACATAAAGAATGATCCCCTGCCAAGATTTAAGAATAATAAGGAAATGGCCCACTTAGAGAAAAACCTGTTCCGCTACCCGGTCAGACCTTACGAAGGGGAAGGGGGAGAGAATATTTATCTGACAAAGGCCCTGAACCCTGCAGAGGAAGTGCGCCAGGTCAGCATCCGGATCAAGAAACTGGTGCTGGAGGAGGGGTACTGCTACCGGGACATTGCAGTTGTCACAGGGGATCTGGAAACATATGGGGATTATTTTGAGCGGGAAGCCCTTATGTATGATATCCCCGTATTCATAGACAGGACCAGAGGGCTTTTGCTGAATCCTTTCATTGAATACATACGCAGTGCCCTTAAAATTGTGTTGTATGATTTTTCTTATGAGACGGTTTTCCATTTCTTAAGGTGCGGACTGGCGGATTTCTCGCCGGAGGAGACGGACAGGCTGGAAAACTATGTGCTTGCCCTTGGCATTAAGGGAAAGAAAAAATGGAGCCAGGCCTTTGTGCGCAGGGCGGATTCTGCGGCGCCTGCGGGAGCGGACGGGGAGGAAGTAAGCGAGGAAGAAAAACGGCAGATTCTTTATCTGGAAGGGCTGAATGAAACGAGAGAGCGGTTCATGGAGCAGATAAGGCCCCTTCTTGTGAAAAAGAAAACTGCCGGAGAGATGGTGCGGACTTTGTATGACTTCATTGTAGCCGGAAGGATACAGGAGAAACTTTCAGGGTATGAGCAGTATTTTAAGGATATCCAGATGCCGGAGCGGGCAAAGGAGTATGCCCAGATTTACAGGCTTGTGATGGAACTTTTAGAGCAGATTGTCGGGCTTCTGGAGGAGGAGCCAGTGAGCCTTAAGGAGTTTGCGGATATTTTGGATGCTGGTTTCGGGGAAATTGAAGTGGGGATCATTCCCGGCAGTGTGGACAGGATCGTGGTAGGGGACATGGAAAGAAGCCGTTTAAAGCAGGTGAAGGTGTTGTTTTTTTTAGGGATAAACGACGGCAACATTCCAAGAAGCGGCAGCCGGGGAGGTATTATCTCAGATATTGACAGGGAGTTTTTACAGCAGTCGGATTTTGAGCTTGCACCTACCCCCAGACAGCAGATGTATACCCAGCGGCTTTACCTGTATATGAATATGACCAAGCCTTCGGAGCGGCTTTATCTGTCCTTTTCAAGGATAAACAGTCAGGGAAAAAGCATCCGGCCTTCTTATCTGGTGGATATGATCGGGAAGCTTTTTCCGCAAATCAGGGTCAAAACCGGGGGGAGTGAAAGTCAGCCCTTTGACGCAATTGTTGGGAAAAAGGATGGGCTTACTGTACTGGCGGAGGAACTTAGGGATTACAGCGCAGGAAGGGAAGGCCTTTTAAGCCGGGAGGAACTGCGCGGTCTGTACCGGATCTATGAAAAGGATGAAAAATATGCAGATTACACAAACAGACTGAAAGAGGCAGCCTTTTCCCGGTATGAGCACAAGCCTCTGGCCCGGGCAGTTGCCAAAGCCTTATACGGAAGTATGCTGGAGAGCAGTGTGAGCCGTCTGGAAAAATATGCGGCCTGCGCTTATTCTCATTTTCTGCAATACGGTCTGATGCTGAAAGAACGGGATACGTTCAGCTTTGAGCAGGCAGATCTGGGGAATATTTTCCACGGGGTCTTAGAGTCATTTGCTGCAAAGCTTACAGAAAACGGTCTCACCTGGTTTGATTTTACGGAGGAAGAAGGGGACCGGCTGCTTAGAGAAGCGCTGGAAGTTCATACAGTGTCCTATGGGGAGACAATTCTTTACAGCAATGCCCGCTATGAGTATATGGTGGAGCGGATGTACCGGATTTTGAAAAGGACCATACGGACACTGAAGGCCCAGCTAAGGGAAGGGGATTTCGTTCCGTCCTCCTTTGAGATGTCCTTTTCCCGGGTGGAAAAACTCGAAGCGGTGAACATTGCTTTAACAGATGAGGAAAAGATGAAGCTTCGGGGAAGAATTGACAGAATTGATACCTGTGAGGATGAGGAAAAGGTTTACGTGAAGGTAGTTGATTACAAATCCGGCAGCAGAAAATTCGATCTGGCGGCTCTGTACTATGGATTACAGCTCCAGCTTGTGGTGTATATGAATGTGGCGGCGGAGGTGACGAAAAGAAACCACCCGGATAAAGAAGTGGTGCCGGCAGCCCTTTTGTACTACCATGTGAGCGACCCTCTGGTCAAAAGCGGGGAGGAGATGACACCCGAGGAGGTCAGCCGTGAAATATTGAAAGAACTGCGCACAACCGGGATCGTCAGCGGGGACGAGAGAGCGGTCAGCCTTCTGGACAAAAATTTTTCCGATAAATCCCTTGTGATTCCTGTGGAGCGGAAAAAGGACGGAAGCTTTTCCGTGCGTTCTTCTACTGTGGGAAAGGAAGACTATGAGACGATTTCCCAATTCGTCAACCACAAAATCAGACAGTTCGGCAGGGAGATCCTTTCCGGCAATATTGAAGTCAACCCCTGCCAGCAGGGAGGGAGGGAGTCCTGCACCTACTGTGCCTATAAGGGCGTATGCGATTTCGAGGAAAAGACACCGGGATACCATACCCGTGTGCTGGGGAATATTCCCGAGGATGAAATATTTATTAAAATGAGAGAAGAACTGCGCAGCAAATAGTGCGTTTGGTCAAGAGAAGATTCAGGAGGCAGATATGGCAATAGCATTTACCCCGGAACAGCAGCAAGTGATAGAGTTGCGGGATCGGAACATTCTGGTATCGGCAGCAGCAGGGTCTGGGAAGACGGCGGTGCTGGTGGAGCGGATCATCCGTATGATCACGGACGAGTCCCGCCCCATGGACATTGACCGTCTTTTAGTGGTGACCTTTACCAATGCGGCGGCGGCGGAGATGCGGGAGAGGATCAGTCTGGCAATTGGCCGGAAGCTGGAAGAAAATCCCGGAAATATCCACCTCCAGAGACAGGCTTCCCTGCTTCACAATGCCCAGATCACTACCATAGACAGCTTTTGTCTGTTTATTATAAGGAATAATTTTAACGATATCGGCCTTGATCCCGGTTTCCGGGTGGCCGATGAGGGGGAGCTGAAGCTTCTTGGGCAGGATGTGATGCGTGAACTTCTGGAGGAACAGTATCAGGAGAAAAATACGGTTTTTACGGACTGCGTGGAGTACTTTACAGGAGGAAGCAACGATAAGCTTTTGGAAGAATACATCACCAGACTGTACGAGTTTTCCATGAGTTATCCATGGCCGGAAGACTGGATCAGTCAATGTATGGAGGACTACCGGCTGGCAGACGTATCAGAACTGGAAAACACTCCATGGTGCAGATATCTTACAGGCTACATAAGAACAGCCATTGAAGAATGTGTGCAGGAAACAGACAGGGCTGTCAGAATTGCCCAGAGGCCGGACGGTCCCTATATGTATGGGGAAACTCTTGAGCGGGAGAAGGAAATGCTGGAACAGCTCTTTAAAGTGCAGGGGCTTGGAGGATATTATGAAGCCTTTGAGAGGATTTCTTTTGGCAGGCTCCCCTCCAAAAAGGACGATTCCGTCAATCCCATGTGCCGGGAAAAGGTGCAGAAGATGCGTAAGGATATCAAAAAGCAGTTAGACGATATCAGAAATGCATTTCTCCTGCTGCCCCCTGCGCAGGTGGCAGAGCGGATGGAAAAGGCCGCTCCCAATGTGGAAGAATTGCTGCATCTTGTGCTTTTATATAAAGAAAAGCTGGATGCAAAGAAACGACTGGAAAACGTCATTGACTTTCATGACATGGAACACTTTGCCCTTCAAATCCTTTTAAAAAAGACGGAGGATGGAACGGTGTCCCCCTCCCCCGCAGCGCTGGAATACAGGCAGTTTTTCGGGGAAATTTTGATTGATGAGTATCAGGACAGCAATCTTGTGCAGGAACTTCTTCTGAAAAGCATTTCCGGAGAGGAAGACGGAAATTATAACCGCTTTATGGTGGGGGATGTAAAACAGAGTATTTACAAATTTCGTCTGGCAAGGCCGGAGCTTTTCATGGAGAAGTACAACAGCTACCCGAAGGAGGATTCTGACTGCCAGCGGATAGATCTACACAAGAATTTCAGGAGCCGTCCCCAGGTCCTTGCCAGCGTCAATGAATTATTTGGGCGCATCATGGGAAGGAAAGTGGGGGGTGTGGAATACGACGAAGAAGCGGCTCTTTATCCGGGGGCTTCGTTTCCCCCGGCTTCTGATGATGACATGTCTGATCATACCTATGATACGGAATATATTATTATAGGAAAGGATGGGGAGTCACCTATTACGGTGCGGGAGCAGGAGGCGGCAGTAATCGCCGGGAAAATACAGGAAATGTACCGGAACTTTAAGGTTACGGACAAAGAAAGCGGCCAGATGCGCCCGGTGCGGTACAGTGACATGGTGATTCTCCTGCGCACTACCTCCGGCTGGGCGGAGGAATTTAAGGGGATTCTGGAAAAAGAAGGGATTCCGGCCTACGTATCTTCCCGGACGGGTTATTTCCAGACTGTGGAGATCAAAGTGTTGATGCAGTATTTGAATATCATTGACAATCCTCTACAGGATATCCCTTTATACGGAACGCTGAAATCTTTTTTCGGGGGATTTTCCCAGGAGGAAATTGCAGGCATACGGGCGCAGGACAAGGGGATTCCACTCTATGACTGTCTGGTTTCCCATGAAGGGCAGCTGAAAGAGCGGATACATAAATTTCTGGAACAGCTTTTTTACTACAGGCAGAAAACCGCATACACCCCTATCCACAAACTGATACAGGAGATTCTGTGGGACACGGGATATATGGATTATGTGACAGCTCGGCCGGGAGGAAGCCAGCGCAGGGCCAACGTGGAAATGCTCCTTACCCGGGCGGCAGCCTTTGAGAGTACCAGTTATTACGGCCTTTTCCACTTTCTGCGCTATATGGAACAGTTGGAGAGATACGAAGTGGATTATGGGGAGGCCGATGTGCTGGATGAAAATGCCGATGTGGTGCGGATCATGAGTATCCACAAAAGCAAGGGTCTTGAATTCCCGGTCTGCTTTGTGGCAGGCCTTTCCAAGAAATTCAACATGCAGGATACGGGAGGCAGGCTGATTGCCGATGCGGATATGGGCATCGGTGTGGATTATATTGACAGCACCCGCCGGATTCAGAGTCATACCCTGAAAAAAAATGCGGTGGCCCTTAAGATGAAAATTGACGCTTTAGGAGAGGAACTGCGGGTGCTCTATGTGGCAATGACCCGGGCGAAAGAAAAGCTGATTCTCACAGCCATGACTTCTGACATTGAGAAATTCCGTGAAGCAATGGAACAGAAAAAGGAATTTGAAAAGCAGGAAGAAAGGGGAAAGGGGAAAGTGCCTTTTTCCGTTCTGGCAGGAGCAGGATGCTATCTGGACTTTATCTTCCCCTGTCTGGAAGATGCAGTTTTAACCGGTCCCGGGGAAGTATTTCACAGGGATGTCAAGGGGGCTGTATACCAGATAGAGAGGAAGAAAAAACTGTTTTTGAAAGATACGGAAGGAGGAATGGTGACCGGGCAGGATAATGAAATACTGACACAACTGTCAGAACGCTTTGGAAGAACCTATCCTTATCAGTATTTGTCGAATCTTTTTGTAAAGACTACCGTGTCGGAACTAAAGAAGAAGGCGATTCATGATTTATCAGACCAGTCAATAGAAGATTTGGAAACTTTGGGGGACGGCGGCTGTGGCAGACGGCTGGGAAAGGCATTTACGCGGCAGTTATTTGAAGAACAGGAGGTGGTTCCCTATATTCCTTCTTTCATAGATAACACGGCAGGTATGTCGGGGACCGACCGGGGAAGCGCTTACCATAAGGTAATGGAGCTGCTGGATTTAGGAAAGCTGGCAGGTTTAAAGGGACAGGCGCTTAGGGAACAGCTGGAGATGGTGCTTGATATTTTTGAGGGGGAAGAATTGATAAGCAGTCAGTGGCGTAGCAGTATTTCCATACCAAAAGTGGAGAAATTTCTGGAAAGCAGTCTTGCCCGCCGGATGGCAGAGGCGGACAGCAAGGGGAAGCTGTACAGGGAACAGCCCTTTGTGCTGGGGCTTACGGCGGACCGCATAGACAGCGGTTTTCCTTCTGATGAGCAGGTGCTGATCCAGGGGATCATTGATGTTTTTTTCGAGGAGGACGGAAAAATCGTGGTGGCCGACTACAAGACGGATGCGGTTAAGACAGAGAAAGAACTGGTGGACCGGTATCAGGTACAGCTTGACTATTATGCCGAAGCCCTTTCCCGGCTCACAGGCAGGGAAGTGGTGCAAAAAATTATATATTCTTTTGCACTTGGTAACGAAATTGTGTTATACTGAAAACTGGTGAGAGCACAGCAGTAAAAGGACTGCCGGTCGTGAAATGGACAGCGGCAGTAAAAGTGCTCTGCCAGGACAATTTTATAAAACAAATGAGGAGGAAGTTATCATGAAACTCAAATTTGGTATCAAAGAGGTTGTAGCTATCGGTATCGGTACGGCACTGTTCGTAGCCCTTACGCAGATCCAAATTCCCACACCCATTCCGAATACCTATTTACAGCCCCGTATGGCAGTTATGGCTTTTCTGGCGGCAGTGTTCGGCCACATGCCCTGGGTGATGCGCTCTTTTACGGCAGCGTATGGTGGAGCTGGGTATTCCCGGACGGCGTGGTGGGTCTTATCATCGGCCTTTTTGCCGCAAAGTATGCGATCAGGGAAGGCGGATTCGGAACCACAAAAGTCATTGTGTTCTTTAATGTGATTCAGGTGGTGTCCAATGCAGTGGCATGGATTTTGGTAGCGCCTGTTCTGGATATCGCAATCTATGCAGAGCCGGTCAACAAGGTGTTCGTGCAGGGAATATTTGCTTTTATAGGAAATATCATCATCATCGGCATATTGGGAACTCTTTTGTGTGTGGGCTATTCAGCCATTGGAGCCAAGTCTTCCAGTCTTACCAAAGAGGATTAATACATGGAGCCTATTATCGAGTTTAAAGATTTTTCATTTAAATATCGGGCACAGGCGGAACCTACTCTCCGGGATATCAACCTTTCGGTCATGCCCGGAGAGAAAGTTTTGATTGTAGGGCCTTCCGGCTCGGGAAAGTCAACCCTTGCCCACTGCATTAACGGTCTTGTCCCTTTTTCCTACACAGGGGACATTACGGGAAGTCTTACAATAGGCGGCAAAAATCCTGCGGAATTAGGGCTGTTTGGCATGTCTAAGATCGTGGGGACTGTATTGCAGGATACGGATGGACAGTTTATTGGGCTGACAGTGGCGGAGGACATTGCTTTTGCCCTTGAAAATGACATGGTGCCCCAGGAGGAAATGTTCAAAAAGGTTGATGAAGTGGCAGAAATGGTGGATGTGAAACAGCTTCTTGACCATGCGCCGGGGGAAATGTCCGGGGGACAGAAGCAGAGGGTGTCCATGGCAGGGGTCATGGTGGACGATGTGGAGATCCTGCTTTTTGATGAACCGCTGGCAAACTTAGATCCAGCCACCGGAAAACGGGCCATTGCCATGATAGACCAGATACAGAAGAAGAAAAAGACCACCATTTTGATTATTGAGCACCGTCTTGAGGATGCCCTTTACCGCGATGTGGACAGAATCGTGGTGGTAGGGGAGGGACGAATCGTAGCGGATACTACGCCGGATGAACTGCTGGCAGGGAATATCCTTAAGGAACAGGGAATCCGGGAACCTCTTTATATTACAGCCATCAAACATGCAGGCTGTTCCATTTTGCCCAAGGATCATCCCCAGCACATTGAAACCATGCGTCTTGAAAATTACAAAAAGCCTCTAAGGGACTGGTTTGCCAGTTCGGAAGGAAAGAAGCCGAAAAAGGAGACGGCTTCCGCCCTGAAAGTGGAGGAGCTGTATTTTTCTTATGTGGAAGGCCATCCTATTTTACAGCATATCCATTTTGACATCAAGAAAGGGGAAATGGTCAGCATTGTCGGCAAGAACGGCGCAGGCAAGTCCACCCTTTCCAATCTGATATGCGGTTTTTATAAGCCCACCAAAGGAAAAATCCTTTTAAACGGTGAGGATATGGCTCCGCTTTCCATCAAAGAGCGGGGAGAAAAAATCGGTCTCGTGATGCAGAGCCCCAACCAGATGATTTCCAAGCCCATGATTTTTGACGAGGTGGCTTTAGGGCTTGCAGTAAGAGGCGTGCCGGAAGAAGAAATTAAGGAACGGGTTTATCATACCCTTAAAATCTGCGGTCTGTATCCTTTCAGAAACTGGCCTGTATCCGCCTTGAGCTTCGGGCAGAAAAAGAGGGTGTCCATTGCCTCTATTCTTGTGATGAATCCGGAGGTGCTCATTCTGGATGAGCCTACGGCAGGGCAGGACTACAGACACTATACGGAAATCATGGAATTTTTAAAAGAAATTAATGAAACTTACGGAATCACCATTATCATGATCACTCACGATATGCATCTTATGCTGGAGTACACAGACAGGGCCATTGTCATTGCGGACGGCCATCTGATTGCAGATGACACACCTGCAAAGGTGTTGACCAATGAGGCCATTGCAGATAAGGCATATCTCAAGAAAACATCGCTCTATGATCTGGCGGTCAACTGCCAGATAGATGATCCTTCCGAATTTGTGGAGCGTTTCATCACCTATGAGCGGGAACACAGAGTATAAAAGGAGGACCGGCAGATGGCTAAGATATTATCCTATGTAGAAAAAGATACCTGGATTCACCAGCTAAGCGGCGTGACCAAGCTGGTTTTTTTCCTGCTCTGGTGCCTTACAAGCATGCTGACCTACGATACAAGAGTGCTGGTCGTGATGGTGGTCTTAAGCCTTGTGATATTTAAGATTTCTAAAACCCAGTGGAAACAGGTAGGGGCAGTTTTTAAGATGATCATGCTGTTTTTGGTTTTGAACGTGATTGCAATCTTCTTGTTTTCACCGGATCAGGGAACCCATATTTACGGAACCCGGACTGTGCTTTTCCATCTGGCAGGGCCTTATGATGTGACGAAGGAACAGCTTTTTTATGAGCTGAACGTTATTATTAAATACTTTGCCGTCATTCCTGCGGTGTTTATGTTTCTGGTCACCACCAATCCCAGCGAGTTTGCTGCTTCCATGAATAAAGTAGGCATCAGCTACAATGTGGGGTATGCCTTTTCCATCGCCCTTAGGTATATTCCCGATGTACAGGGAGAATTTACCAAGATCAAACACGCACAGGAGGCAAGGGGCATAGAAATGTCCGGCAAGGCATCCCTTATCAGCAGGATCAAAAATACATCCTCTATTATATTCCCGCTAATCTTTTCCAGCATGGACAGGATAGACACTGTCAGCAATGCCATGGAGCTGCGGGGGTACGGCAAACATAAAAAGAGGACCTGGTATATGGCGCGGAAGATGCAGCGGAATGATTATCTGGTCATTGCATTTACGGTGGCGTTTATGGTTATTGCGCTGGCTGTTACTTATTCTAACGGGAGCAGGTTTTATAATCCGTTTGTGTGAAATGTCACCATTTGTGCTTGACAATAATGCCGGATAAGTATATCTTAAATGTATAATAATAAAATAAATCGCTAGGGGAGCGTAAGCTGAGAGTGCCTATGTCTCATAACAGGACATGAGCTGACCCTCATCACCTGAACCGGATAATACCGGCGTAGGGAAGCAGAATTTTGTATCATGCTATTGATGCATCATACTATTGATGTGTCATGTGCTATGTGCATGGGCAAAATTTGTCTCTCCTCCTGTGATAAAACAAGGAGGTTTTTTTATGTCATTTTTTGTAAAAGAAATTGTGGATGAAACTTATGGAAACTATTTTGAACTGACCGGGGCCGGATATGGCGCGCTTGTTGCGGCAATGGTCTTTATCCTGCTTTTGGGATGCATGGTCAGCGGTGCGGGGGATAAGAAGAAGGTCAGCACGAAGCAGCTTGTATTTTCCGCAATGGCAATGGCTCTTGCCACAGTTACGAGCATGATTAAACTGGCAGATCTGCCTATGGGAGGATCAGTCACTTTGCTTAGCATGCTGTTCATTTGCCTTATTGGATACCTGTTCGGCCTGCGGGCAGGACTGATGACGGCTGTTGCACACGGGATTCTGCAGTTGGTGATAGACCCTTATATTATCAGCATTCCCCAGATATTTACGGACTATATCTTTGGCTTTGGGGCGCTGGGGCTTTCCGGTGTTTTTTCTAATAAAAAGTATGGCCTTATCAGGGGATATCTTCTGGGGGTTCTTGGCAGATTATTTTTTACGTTTCTGTCGGGAATCATATTTTTTGGAAGCTATGCATCTTCTTACAACATGTCTGTTCCGGTTTATTCCCTGCTGTACAACGGTTCCTATCTGGGACTGGAAGCTTTGATCACAGTTATTATTCTTGCGCTGCCCCCGGTTTCTGCGGGACTTGTCAAAGTAAAAAACATGACTGCTGATTAAGTTGTAAAAGGAGCCTGTTTTTCCAAGTGTAGAAATACCTAACATGCTCTTAGTCTCCCACAATTGTGACATGCATCTGGCAAAAAGCAATTTTCAACACGCTCTAAATTGATAGGACGAAATTAGAATTATCACTTGCTAATCAGACCTGCAAGTGGTATTCTTTTTAGTAGGCGGAAACGATACCAGAAGTTAGAAGTAGGAGAAGAAATATGAGAGCGAGCGGCATTTTATTACCGGTATCCAGTATTCCCTCTAAATATGGGATTGGAACATTTTCTAAAGAAGCATATGAATTTGTTGATTTTTTGAGGAAAGCAGGACAGAAGTACTGGCAGATACTGCCTTTAGGCCCCACCGGGTATGGGGATTCACCCTACCAGTCTTTCTCTACCTTTGCGGGAAACCCATATTACATAGACTTGGAAGCACTTATTGAAAAAGGGATGCTCACTAAGGAAGATTGTGAGTCATGCGACTGGGGCGGAAGTGAAGCCTATGTGGACTACGAGAAAGTGTATTTATCCCGTTTCAGGGTTTTAAGGAAGGCATTTGGGATCAGCCGTATAGAAGAAGATAAGGATTTTCAGGCATTTGTGAAAGAAAATGATTTCTGGCTTGCCAATTATGCCCTTTATATGGCAATAAAGGATTCTTTTGGCGGAAAAAGCTGGTCAGAATGGGATGAGGATATACGCCGCAGGAAGCCGGAAGCTGTTTCAAAATATCAGGAGCAGCTTAAGGAAGAAATTCTTTTTTACGAATTCCAGCAGTACTTATTTGAGACACAGTGGATGAAGCTGAAAAAATATGCCAATGAAAACGGGGTTCAGATTATTGGTGATATTCCCATTTATGTTGCTTTTGATAGTGCGGATACATGGGCCAGCCCGGAGCTGTTCCAGTTTGACAGTGAAGGGATGCCCACAGGGGTGGCAGGATGTCCGCCTGATTCATTCTCCGCCACCGGGCAGCTCTGGGGCAATCCCTTATACCGCTGGGATTACCATAAAGAAACCGGATATGCATGGTGGATACAGAGGATTTCCTACTGCTACAAACTTTACGATGTTGTCAGGATCGATCATTTCAGAGGATTTGACGAATATTACAATATTCCCTTTGGGGATCCTACTGCGGAAAAGGGCCGTTGGGAAAAAGGGCCGGGCTATGACCTGTTTAGGGTTATGAGAGAGAAAATAGGCGACAAGCCCGTGATAGCGGAAGATTTGGGATTTTTGACTCCCACAGTCATTGAACTTGTCAAAAAGACAGGATATCCGGGCATGAAGATTCTGCAGTTTGCCTTTGATTCACGGGAAGAAAGCGATTACCTTCCCCACACCTACACGCCCAATTCTGTCGTATACACAGGAACCCATGACAATGACACAACTTATGGCTGGTTTTGTTCCATTAATTACAGGGACAGGAATTTTGCTAAGAATTATTTAAGTAAATTTTTAAATGTGAAGTTTGATAAAAAAGATGTTGTGTGGAATTTCATTGAGGCAGCCCTTGCAAGCGTATCGGATACGGCAGTCATTCCCATGCAGGATTACTTAGGGCTTGGCGGGGAAGCCAGGATCAATACGCCGTCTACTCTTGGAAATAACTGGAAATGGCGGATGGTTAAGGGACAGACTGGCAGCGGCCTTGCAGGAAAGATCCATAAAATCTGCAGACAGTATGAAAGGGCGGATTAAGAGACAGAAACGGGTAACAGCAAAGCAAGGGGTATTTTTTGAATGGAAGAAATTACAATAAAAGATATAGCCAGAAGATGCGGGGTAGGGATCAGTACAGTATCCAGGGCCATAAACAATCACCCGGATATCAATACGGAAACCAAGCAGATGGTCATGCAGGTCATTCGGGAGACAGGATATATTCCTAATAACAGCGCCAGAAACCTAAAGCGCACGGATGCAAGATGCATTGCAGTACTGATTAAAGGTATTACCAATCCGTTTTTCAGTTCCGTGATCCAGATTATCGAAACGCAGGTCCAGAAAAAGAAGTACGCTATGGTCATGCAGCATGTGGAGGCGTATGAGGATGAACTGGATGTGGCCCTTGAACTGATAAAAGAAAAGCGGCTGCGCGGAATCATTTTTCTGGGGGGCGCCTACCGTCATGACAGTCAGAAACTGGCAAAACTAAACGTGCCCTTTGTGTTCAGCACGATAGGCACGGTTCAGGACGAAGGGGCGAAGACTTATTCCAATACAGCAGTGGACGATTATACGGAGAGCCAGAAAATGGTAAACTACCTGCTGGACTTAGGACATAAGCGGATCGCCATAATTGCGGAAGGTTCTGCGGCTGAATCTGTAGGCCAGCTCCGGCTGGAGGGATATAAGAAGGCACTCAGGGACAGAGAGATAGAAATAGATGAACGGCTGATTTACGAGGTGAAAGACCAGGCGGACCCATACTCCATGCAAAACGGCTACGCAATGGCAAAGCAGCTTCTTGCTTCCGGCGTGGATTTCACAGCGGTCTTTGCCATTGCGGATTTCCTTGCGGTGGGAGTCTGCCGGGCCATTCATGAGGCGGGACTGCGGATTCCGGAAGATATCTCTGTGGCAGGTTACGACGGAATTGCAATCGGTGAATTTTACACGCCACAGCTCACCACCATCAAACAGCCCGTGGAAGCCATGGCGGAAAAGACGGCGAAACTTTTATTTAATCTGATAGAAGGCAAATGCGAACATGAACATATTATTTTTCCGGCGGAACTGGTGGAACGGGAATCTACTGGTAAACCCAATCCGGCAATGCTTTCCCGGCATGGCTGACATATACTCATTGCAGCCGCTGCCCCTTTGGCAGATTTACGATTTTCGATTCGGGTGTGCCCGCATTTCTATTTAAATTTTTAATAATTAAAAAATAAGGACGCAGGCTGCGATAGAATCATTCTATAAGCCTGTGTCCTGTTATTTCATTTAAATATTCTTTGCTCTCAAAAATTCCTGTCAGATTTACATGCTACAGAAATCAGAGTCTGTGGCAATCCTAAAACAAATTTTATGAAAAAATTTTCCGGGACATGCTGGAGTTATGGTATTCCACATCGTTAGTAACATCTTCTCCAAGCCACGCAGGCGGGAGAAAGGCGTCTGCCGTTTCCACATCGGGAAACTCCACTTCCGCCAGAATGAGGGGCGCAAAAGGCGGTTCAAAAATATCCAGTTCCACCGTAAGGGCGGGAAGTTTTCCTGAAGGCTTATAATGAGCGGCAAATGCAGGCGTATCTATGGGAATCAGATATCTTTTTTTGGAAATGATATTGCCGTCTGCTTTGGATAGAAGATGTCCATAAGCTTCTTTATTTAACGGCAGGTTATATTCCTCCCTTGCCATCAGCCCTTTGCCCTTGTAAGTCAGATAATAATCCTCATTTTGCCTGCGGATACGTACAACAGGATTTGTGCACAGATATGCCTGTTCGATTACGAGGCATGGGAATAGGGTCAGTTTATCTGGTTTTTCCCGGATCAAAAATTTGCGTTCGATTTCCATTTTATCAGTTCCTTCCATATATATTTAAAAAAGTAAAATATTATAAAGACAGCATACGCGGCTGCCCAAACACGTTTCAGGTATTTACCGTAAATCCCATTTATACTTTAGTATACCTTTTCTTAATAAAGTTTACAAATCATTAATTGGAAATTCCGGCCGTTTAATGGTAAAATATTCACATAAGGGATAAATAAATCCCATTATTTAAATGATATTTGTTAAAAATAAATAAAAGGTGGGTTATGCTATGAAAGTATGTGTATTTTTTGGTACAGGTTATGAGGAGATAGAAGCCCTTACAGTGGTGGATCTTCTGCGCAGACAGGGAATTGATACGGAGATGGTTTCCATTACAGGGGAAGAAACCGTAACAGGTTCCCACAATATTAAAGTTTCCATGGACAGTCTGCTTGAGGATATTGATTTTTCAAAAGTGGATATGATCGTCCTGCCCGGAGGCGGCGAAGGGACGAAGAATCTGGAAGCCTGCAAACCCCTTATGGAGCAGGTGGATGCTTTTGCAAGGGAAGGAAAGGCGTTGGGCGCAATCTGTGCAGCTCCCTCCATTTTAGGACACAGAGGCATCCTGAATGGAAAGAAAGCAATCGCATATCCGGGATTTGAAGGCCAGCTTGAGGGTGCTGTTGTTACTTATGAACCTGCAGTCCGGGATGGCAATATCATTACAGGACGGGGCATGGGATGTTCTATTGATTTTGGGCTTGCAATTATAGAATATCTGGCAGACAGCAGGGCCAGCGCCGCCATGGCGGAAAAAATTGTATATAAGCAATAAGATTTAAGGAAGGGTACAAATGAATATTTTATTTTTTTTGACGCCCAAAAGTGAAGTGGCGTATGTCTATGATACGGACACCCTGCGGCAGGCCATAGAAAAAATGGAGAACCACAGGCATGCGTCTATTCCTGTCATCAGCAGGAAGGAAGGACGGTACATAGGAACCCTGACGGAAGGGGATCTGCTCTGGTATATCAAGGAACATGGGGATTTATCCGTCCACAGGGCGGAAGATGTTTCTATTATGGAGGTACCGCGCAACTGTGATAATGAGCCGGTGGACGTGGATGTGGATATGGAAAATCTGCTGAACAAAGCAATGAACCAGAATTTTGTCCCGATTATTGACGACAGGGACAGATTCATCGGAATCATCACCCGGAAAGCATTGATACAGTACCTGTGCAGGAAGCTGGTGACGGTCCAGTTAGAAGCCGGGGGAATGAGCATTCGGTGAGAGCAGGCCGGAATTTTTCAAATACGCTTTGATTCGGCAGGTCATAAATGGCATTGGCCGATTGTGGTAATAGGTAAAGTCAGTGAGGGGAAATGAATGTATAATCAGTTGACACGCAAAGATATAGAAGAGATGGAGGCCGAAATTGAGGAAAGGAAGCTTGTGATACGGCCGAAGCTTTTAGAGTCGGTAAAAGAGGCCAGAGCCCAGGGAGACTTAAGCGAAAACTTTGAGTATTATGCGGCCAAAAGGGAAAAAAATAAAAATGAAAGCCGTATCCGCTTCCTAGAGCGGATGATAAAGACCGCGGAAGTGATTCCCGATGAGTCCATGGAGGACGAGGTGGGCATGAACAATATCGTGGAAGTGGAATTTGAAGAGGACGGCGCTATAGAAAAATATAAAATTGTCACTACCATGCGCGGAAATTCCCTGGCCGGTCTGGTAAGCGTGGAATCTCCCATTGGCAAAGCCCTGATGGGACATAAGGCCGGAGAGAGGATCTATGTGGAGGTCAATGCTGGTTACGGCTATTACTTAAAAATCAGATCCATCGAGAAAACAAAAGACGATGGAAACGATAAAATCAGGAGTTTTTAAAACGGAAAAACTTACCATAATATTTTCACGAACACCGTTAATACTATGAACAAGATAAGTGATAAAGAAAACGCTTTGAACGGGAGAAATTCCGGGATAAGCGAAATCTAAATCGCTTATCCCGAAGACTGTAACAGACAGTCAAAAAATATAACGGAGGTGAATGAAAGATGGCAAGCAGCAAAGCTAATAGAGTAGAAGTTCCTGAAGCTAAAGCAGCTATGGATCGTTTCAAAACAGAAGTTGCTTCTGAACTTGGTGTTAACCTGAAAGAAGGCTACAATGGCGACCTTACTTCAAAAGGTGATAGTTGGTAACACGAAAATTAAAATCACAGAAAATAAACGTTTTTCACCGTTTTATCTTCGTTAAATTCTATGGATTCTATAATACTCTGCCAAAAGGCTTTTCGGTTTTGCCGGTCAAGCAGCAGATATGCACTTTTCCAATTCTCACCGAAGAGCTTTTTGACAGAGTTGATATCTTTTTTAGGATATTCGGATTCTTCAGACGTAGCTTCATCAATCAATGCTTTCAACCGGGCGTATTCATCATCATAATAGGATTCATCTATTCGGCCTTTGATATAAGCGTTTGTCAGCCTATCCATTTCCTTTTTGTATTTTTCAAAGTCAACAATTTTATTTTCTTTTTCCATAGATGTAGTAGCAGAGTTTTCATATTTTGTGAGTTCGTCTTCTATATGGTCTAACAAATAACTTTCAATGTATCGTTCGTTTATATTCCCCCGGAAGTTACAAGCCCCTGTCCGGTACGGTGCATAGCACCTGTAATAATGATACCTCCATCCAGACGGTTGTACTTGACTTTGGCTTTCTAGCCGTCGGCCACATTCCGGACATTTCAAAAGTCCAGTAAAAAAGAAATACTTTTCATCCCTAGTATAGGATTTCATTTTGCTTTTGCTGATGCGCTGAAGTTCTAAAAATTCCTCTTTGGTGATATATGGTTCGCAGTAGTTCTCATTTTCCCTGTATTTACCATAGTAAAATTCGCAGGAAGTAAGGCGTTGCATAAAGGAGTGAGATAGTTGTAGGTTGTATTTTTCGTTGATGTACCGGGTGGTTCCCTGTTTTACTTGATATTTTCTGTAATGGTCTATCGCATCCCTCACGATCGCTTCTTTTTCCTTATCAATCACCATTCGGCGCACGCCGTCAATCACTTCCGCTTTGTACCCGAACGGCATAGCGTAGGGGGATAGATTGCATTTTCCCCTCATCCGGGCATATTTGTTCACGTCCTTGTGACGCTCTGAATTAAGCGCCCATTCCAATTCGGCAGTACTTGCAAGGTCATACATAAATTTCTTCCCGTAGGGCGTGCTTGTATCTATCATCTGGCTCACGGAGACAAGGTTACAGCCACTTTTTTCCATGTCATGGTATAAATTACAAAAGTCTCGTGTATTTCTCGCTATGCGGTCGTAACGCTGTATTACGACTATGTCTATTTCGCCGTTCTTAATATCTTTCATCATGCGCTGGAAATCCTTTCGGGCCTTAATGGAGTGACCGGTAACGCCATAATCTTTATCGTACAGCTTTATGGTGTAATTTTCGTAATTCTGCTTGATGTAATCCTCGCACATCTGGATTTGGACGTCCATTGATTCAGATTTATCATTCTGCTTAGATTTTCTTGGGTATATAGCACATCTTACAACTGTTTTGTTCATAATGTCTCCTTTAAAAAGAAAACCGTTCCTGTTAGTACAGGGGCGGTTTTAATTTTTCTATTTAATAATTTTAAAACTAAAATTGGAACTTAACCATACATTATCTTTGTAATATATTTCTATAGTTTTCCAATCATTAGGTGCTTCTATTCCAAGTACTCCTTTTAATTTTTTACCGGGAGCAATACTGCCATCTAATTGCTGTTTTCCGTCTTCAGTGGAAATTGCCATAAATGCATCAGAATTAAAATCTGCTTTATAATCGTCAATATAACATTCAAAGCTCATTATGCTACTGACAGATATTTCTTTGTTGGAATTATTTGTAATTTCTATTTCAGGAAATATAAATACATTCCCTTCAGATGGTTTTCCCCAATCATTTCCCATTGATTCTTCATAATTAATTACAGTTATTTTTACATCTTTATATTCTGCAACTTCACCAATAAGAAACTCTTTTTTGCTATCTTGAGCATTATTGTTTTCTTGAACATTTTCTAATACATTATTATTTGAATTAGTCTTGGAATCATCGCTGGAGCTTTGTAATCCAATCGCAAGAAATAACCATACACCGGAAATTACTAACGAAATAATGGAACAAGTTTTCTTTCTGCCATCTTTTATACACAAATCAATAATTGCAAGTATTACACCAATAAAAAATGTACATCCCAATATTGAAAATACCAATGCAGTAATACTAAGACCAGATATTTTTCCTTCTTTTGATTTTTGAATTTGATTTTGCATTTCCGTATTTTTAAAAACTGGACACCCACAATGTGGACACTTATCCGCTTTGTCGGAAATTTCCTTTCCACATTCATTACAGTAAATCATTGCCATAAATAAATCCCCCTATCCTCTTTAGAATTTTTATATAATCATAACACATTTTACGCCTACAATCAAAAACATTTTACAAAAATATTAAAATTTGTTCTAAAATATTCTGCTGAAAACATATCA
>QXWO01000003.1 GCA_009911035.1 Lachnospiraceae bacterium | reverse complement strand
TATTAATAACGGAGGTAGGGAAAATATGAAAAATCAATCAGAAATCAGCGAAAACAAAGAAAATTACAGGGGGGGGGGTAAAATGGTACAAGGAAAAGATTGTTGAGATGGTCGGGGAGATTGAAGATGTATGGATATTAGAGCAAATACATAAATTTGTTATAAATATGACAGAAGAGGGCGATTAACTGCCCTCTTTTAAACTGTCTGCGATTTTTGCTATTGTGTTCCAGTCGTTTTCATCGAGTTTAACCAATGCTTCAATCAGCCGCTTCTTGATGTTCTCATCCGGCAAATCCATTACTTCATTGGCGAATGCGCCTATTTTCTGCTTGCGCGTTCTCTTTATTGTAGGATTTCCCTTTCCTGTGTAAATCCAGTCTTTGTTAATCAATTCGCCATTAATCTTAATTTTTTCACAAATATCATCAATCAATCTATCACTTGGCTTTCTTTCGCCGGATATAACCTTAGTGATATGTGACTGATGAACCTTGATTTTTTCGGCAAATTCGACCTTTTTTAAACCAGATTTTTCTATTATTTCTTTTATCCTATCATTCAAATATTACCCCTCCTTTCTGTATCAAAACATATCATAAAAAATTGGCTAAGTCAAGAAAAACATATTGACTAATTGGCTATGACATGATAATATATGGCTAAGACAAGGAGGTGAGAGATTTGGGTAAGAAGAAAAAGAAAAAGGCTCCAAAGGCAGTGCGAGTGCCTAAGAAGCCTTTTTTCGTAGATGTAACGCTTGGGGATAAAGTTATTTATCGTGTGGAAATTCAGCGTTAATCATGTCTAGCGCATGTTTGTAATTTTCCATATAGATGCGGAAAGCGTCAACACGTTCTTCAGTGTTATTACTCAGAGCATTTTTTGCTGATTCATATTCTATTGCCTTTGGCAATAATGCGATTGATATATCATGCGCGCGTTTTTCGTTATCAGTCATTATGCTACTCCTTTCTCTTATACTTGGCTTGGCAGAGCCTGCAACGAAAGGATAGCACAAAATCAAGAAATTTTAAAGGAGGTGCATCTTATGAGCGAAAAAGAAAAAAACATAATTAGACGGCTTTCTGATACCGTTCCGAAGTTGGATAAGGACAAGCAGAACTATATTCTCGGCGTGGCGGAGGGTATGGCTATTGCAAAAGACAGCCAGAGAGACAAGCAGTTGCAGGAAGCGTAGAGGGGAGGTGAGGGAAACGAAAAACAGACCATTGTTTTACTTCATCTGCTGTCTCTTATCGGCTTTGAGCGGCGCAGTGGCCGCCCTGATTACAACAATCCTTGTATGTGCAACAAGATAGCTGATGATATGAAGCCGGCAATAGCGCCAGAAACAACACTAAATAAGGCAATTCGGAAATCATGTTTCCATTGTTGCTTGCGAAGTTCTTTTTCTTTTGCTTCTTTAATTTGTTGTTCGAGGATTCCATTTGGAATTGCAGTTCCATTTGCTATTGGCGGTATATCTGGAAAATTCAATGTTTTCATTCTCCTTTCTTTAGTATTCCAGATGGCGGTCTGGTACTTAAAGTATAGGAGATAAAGGAAACAAAATCAATTAAAACGCCCCATTCAGTACGCACATACCGAACAGGGCAACGTAACCAATAAACGCACCTTACTGGCTACAGGAAAATTTTACCACAAAACTCCTGTACCGGCAAGAGAACAGGAGGAAAACATGGAATACAAAGAAGTAGTACAGCTGATTGAAGACAGCGAAAAGAGGGTGGACGAGGTATTGAAAGCCGCCCGGCTTGACAGACACGAAAAAGTACCTATGAGTTATGAGCAGTATAAATTTACCCTCTACTTTATAGCCGGGATGGTGGCTATGATTGGCGGATTTGTGGCGGCTTACATGATTATTTACTTTGCAGGCAGATAAAACCGGAAGAATTTGGAAATCATAACAGGGAAAGGATGTGAAATTATGGTAGACACATTTAAAAACCTTACAGACGAAAAGATGGAGCGCATCATCCGGCTTCCGTATGAACTGCTTGCAAGACAGCTTGGGGATAAATATGGAATGAAAATTACCGTTGATGTGCAGGTAAAGAAAAGAGAGGATGCTGGAGTGTCATAGTAAAAGTGCCGCTTTGTGCGGTGCTTACATAAAATAGGAGGGTAATTATGTTTGACAGTGAAGATTTTAACAGGAAATCTGTTGCAGGTCTTATGTTTTTGCATGAGCATTTGGGATTTACATTTGTTATCAGCAACGGACGTATTGTAAAAAAGCTGGAAGAGGGAAAATATGACAGAACAGATTGAAAATAAAATGGTCGTTGACCAGGCGTGGGATAGCGAAAAATTCCATGAAGTCGAAGAAAAGCTTAATGGTCCTGGGTGGTTGGAAATGGGAACAGGCGTATTTGTTCCGGAGGAAGATGCATATGAGTATGCTTTGGAAAGGATTTCTCTGGATGAAGAGTTGAAGCAGGAGTTTGTGGAGTGGTTTTTCTCTGGTAATTGGATTAAGGAGGGTTAAAGATGGAAGGATTTGAAATGGCAGCAGGCAGGAGCGTAACCGCAGAGATGGTTACAAGCAGACAGATGCAGGAAGTACAAGGTCAGATCGTTATGGCAAAGAAGTTCCCGCGGGATGAGATTGCGGCAAGGAATCGTATTCTGACCGCCTGCCAGAGAAAAAGATTGGCGGAGCAGGCAGAATATGAGTATCAGCGCGGTACATCTAAGATAACGGGGGTATCTATTCGGCTCGCAGAAGCCATGGCGCAGAACTGGGGAAATCTTGATTTTGGTTTTGTAGAGTTGGAGCAAAGAAGCGGGGAATCACAAGTTATGGCATATTGCTGGGATCTGGAAACGAATACCCGGCAGACAAAGATTTTTGCAGTGCCCCACATCCGGGAGACCAAAAAGGGAAATTATCCCCTTACAGGCTCCAGGGATATTTATGAACTTGTGGCAAATCAGGCGGCAAGGCGCGTGAGGGCGTGCATTCTTGGGATTATTCCGGGCGACATCGTAGAAGAGGCGGTCGAACAGTGTCGAAAGACGCTGATTGACGGAGAGAAGCTCCCATTAAAAGACCTTATTTCAGGCGTTGTGAGGACTGCAAAGGAAGAATACGCAGTTCCGCAGGAAAGCCTTGAAAAATACATAGGATGTAAGGCGGATTCTTTCAGCATGAACGACCTTATCCGGCTGAAAAAGGTATTCAACTCCATCAAGGACGGAATGGCGAAGCGCGAGGAAATCTTCGAGCTTCCGGGCGTGAAGAAAAAAGAAGCAGAAGATGCTTTTGCCGGTAAGAAAAAGGAAGAAAAGGTGGAAGACGGACAGCAGGAACTTGATTTAGGCGGTGGCGCAGATGAAGCTAAGTGATGATACATATTACGAACAAGAAGCAAATCAAGCCTTTTTTAGCGTGAGTCAGTATAAAGATTTTTGCAAGTGTGAAGCTATGGCACTTGCTAAGATACATGGCGAATATGAGCAGCCCACAACCAAGGCTATGTTAATTGGAATTTTATGCGACAGATGGTTCGAGGGGACCCTGGACAAGCTGCGCGAGGAATCTCCGAACATCTTTTACTGCCGCAACGGTGCGCTACGTGCAGAGTTTCGTAAGGCAGATGACATTATCAAGCGCGTACAGAAGGATGAAAGATTCATGCAGTATATGTCCGGGGAGAAACAAAAAATCCTCACGTTTGAGATGTTTGGCGCGCCGTGGAAGATGAAGATGGATAGCTTCGTTGAAGGTATCTGCATCACTGATTTAAAGGTGGTACAGAACTTCAAAAACCTTGCGTTCTGGCGGTATGACCTGCAGGGGGCGGTGTATCAGGCGGGGGTTGAGGCTTGCGGATATGGGCGGTTGCCGTTTTATCTAGCGGCCGCCACAAAGGAAGCAGTCACAAACTTTGACATCTTTCAGATAGACCATCCAATCCTTGACATGGCGCTTCGGGAAATTGAAGGGAATATGCCACGTTTCATAGCAGTCAAGTCAGGACTGGAAGAACCCCATTACTGTGGCGTGTGTGACTACTGCAAGAGCGTGAAAAAGGCAGAGTTGAGGTGGTATTCGGAATTATTGGAGGGATAGGGAATGACTTATATAGAACATATACAGAAAGAGGTCGAAAACGGAAACCCGGTGTTTCTTCTTAGTGTTTCAGCAACAAAAGAGGAAATAGTAAATGCAGATGTAGATACATTTGCGAAAATAATAAATACAAGGGTTCTAAATACAAGTGATGGGAAACCGTGTCGATGCTACTGTATTGATTGTGGAAGAAAAGGTGTTCCTTTGAAAGAGTGCCATGTGCATATAAGAGAAACGCTTTTAAAGGAGGTATCGGCTTGAAATTAGTAAAAATATTACCAGACAAAATACAAATCAGGACGGACGATGCGGAATTTGCAAACGCCCGTCTGAATGACCTCATTTCCGTATCAGACGGCGAAATGGAGCTTGTGACAATGATAACCGCCATAACGGACAATGATGTGGAAACGCATATGGACGAGAACGCCATCATGGAGGAATTGCAGCAGCCGTCTTTGAAAGTAATTGAGTGTTCCATTCTTGGAAGTACGGTAAATGGAAGCTTCGTGCAGCAAGTAGACCGTTACCCTATCACAGATGCAGATATGAAGCCTTTTTGTAATGATGAACTTTCAATCATTCTGCCTTATCTGAAATCTGGATTCCGACTTGGCAAATATGTGAATTACGATACTCCTGCATACCTCGATGGAAACAAATTCTACCAGCGCCATTCCTGCATTGTCGGAAACACCGGGTGCGGCAAATCCGAAACGGTCACTAAGATTGTTGAGGAAACCGCAAAGCTGCCCAGTGCAAACATAGTGATATTCGATATCCACGGCGAGTACAGCCAGTTATCCTACGTTGACAGCATTAAAATGGGCGAAGTTCCATTCCCTATATGGATGCTTGGATTTGCGGATATGGCGGCGAATGTGCTGAAAGTGAAAGAGGACAGTACGGTGGTTATGTCGGCACTTAGGAAGGCATATTATGCACAGGTTGGAAAGTATGCAAATGAGAATAAACCTGTATATTTTGATTATGGAAGAATGGTTGATTATGTGGAATCTCTTGACAATGAACAGATTGAAACTGGTATATATGCATCAGGAGATAAAAAAGGACTTCCTAAATTTGTGAATGGTGATTATTACGGCAAGCTGACAAGAATCAGTAATTCCATGCAACTTCTCATTTGTGATAAAAGATATGAATTTCTTTTTGAAGATATGGATATGGGGGATTCATACATTGATTACCTTGTCAACCGCATCATGGGCGGCGATAAGACGGTAAAAAGCATTGATTTATCTGGCATTCCGCACGATATATCGGTGCTGATTATCGGGGCGATAACAAAGCTGATTTACAATATCCAGATTATGCAGAAAGACGCAAGACCGATAACCCTTGTCTGTGACGAAGCCCACGTTTACATACCTACAGATTTCCAGCTATCGGCAGCACAGCGGCGCATGGTGGAGATTTTTGAGAATATTGCTAAAGAGGGTCGGAAGTTTGGAATTACGCTGTTTGTAGCGTCACAGAGACCGTCAGAACTGAACAAAACCATCATGGCACAGTGTGCAAACTATATTGTGATGAAACTGAATAACGAAAATGACAAGAGCATGATTAAGGGCATGATGCCGGCCGGAAGCGCAGATGTGATTGAGACAACTACCATGTTTTCCCCCGGTGACTGCCTTGTGGTTGGGGATGCCTGCCCGATACCGCTGAAAATCCATGTAGAGCTTGCCAGGGAGCGTCCGCAGAGCAAGACCATAGATTTCTGGGATGAATGGTCGAAAGAGCATGAGATCGTGGATTATGCGGATTGTCTGGAGGAATATTTGGAGAATTAGATATGAAAGATGTGTTAGGATATAACAACTTTTGTTCTGCTTGCAAAGGCAGTAAGGAAGAAAATGGAGAATTGATGTGCATGGACAAAGATGGGAAATTCTATGGGCTTCCAGTGAAATGTGTTTTGCTGGCTCCTTGTATGAAACCAAAAAATTCATCTTTTTTCAATGCATCAAAAGATTAGGTAACTATTAACCGTAGTATTTGTTCATGCGATATATCACGGAATTGGCGGCGGTTGGTCTCTGCCGCCGGAAAGGAGGATTTATGGAAAGAGATTTTTTAGAATGGATTAATAAGACATACAGAATGTTGGTGGATAACAAGGATATTCCAAAAATGGAAATGAAAACAGCAGACGGTGGGAAAATTTCTGTCTATCGTGTTGTTAATGTTATCAGGGTGGATATAAAAAGACCGGAAACAAAGAAGGGATGACCATGGAATATTTACTGATAATTCCCGGCACCCTCAACAACCTAAATGATTACATAGCCGCAGAACGCGCGAACCGCCACAAAGGGGCGAAGATGAAGGCAGACAACAGTAACATTGTTTCTGTGGCAATTAAGAAATATTTAAGGTATGTGAAGATTAATAAGCCAGTCGAGATGCACTACTGCTGGTATGAGCCGAATAAACGCCGGGATAAGGACAATATAAGCTCCTTTGGACGCAAAGTAATACAGGATGCGCTTGTACAGTGTGGCGTGCTGAAGGATGATGGATGGAAGTATGTTGTCGGATTTTCCGACAGATTCGAGGTGGATAAAAATAATCCTCGGATTGAAGTGAAAATAATAGAAAAATAAATAAAACACCGTATTATCGGCGGCTCAATGTTTCCGGTAATGTGGAGCTTTATAAGCGCATGATGCGCGAAACTTGTATCCGTGCCGCATTTGTCTTATGGGTGGGTGCGGTGTGGATATAAGAGTACAAAAACAGACATAGCTAAAATGCTGGTGCATATTTGTTGTGGTTACATGGTGGGTATGTAGTGGCTATTTCAGAGGTAAAAGATATGGCAAAAGTCGGAATAAATGCGTTCCTTTTAGATTGCCGGACTAACGAAAATATTTCTGAAATTGAAGCTGAATACGGAGTTAAGGGGTTTGCGGTAGTCGTTCGTCTCTGGCAGAAAATATATTCAGAGAAGGGCTATTACTGCGAATGGTCTGGAAGAAGTCCCTTACTGTTTTTGTCGGACTGGTTCGGTGGAAACAGCGGGGTGACTTGCAGCTTAATAAACGAAATAGTGGATAGGTGCTTAAACAATGGCATATTTAATGCCGAGATGTACGAAAAATACTCCATTCTTACATCAGCAAGGATGCAGACACAGTACTTTGACGTTGTAAAAAGGCGCGAAGAAATCCTTGTACAAAAAGAGTACCTCTTGGTTAGTGTTGACAAAATTAAGGGTATTGCATACAAAAACGATGTTTCTGTATGCAGAAATCAAAAAAATGTATGCAGAAATGACATAAGTAAAGGTAAGGTAAGTAAAGCTAATAATAAAAACAATATGTGCAAAGCTGACGCTTTGGCACTGTTTGAACGCCTATGGAAACTGTACCCGTCCAAAAAAGGGAAAGGACGTGTATCTGATACACAGAAGGTCAAGCTCCTCAAGATTGGCTACGAGGAAATGTCAAGAGCAATAGAACGTTACGAACGGTATGTTGAAAGCGTTGATTACCTGCAATGGCAGAATGGCGGCACATTTTTTAACAGCGGATATATAGATTATCTGGATGCCAATTATACGGAGCAAAAACAAAAAAAGATAAAAAACAGCTTTAACGATTTTCCTCAACGAGAATATGACTTTGATGATCTCGAAAGGCAGATTTTGAACAGCAATCCGGGAGGCGGTTAAATGCGCAGAAAATGCCACACCTGCCTATGCCGGACATGCTTGAATGTATGCAAATGCGAGGGTTGCACAGGGAAGAAAGAATCATGTGGGAGATACAGAGGTTTTAAGCAGCTTAGCATTTTCGATACGCCCCAGGAGCCGCAGTACCATTCAGTCCCCCGGCGCTCATGGGAGTATTACGGAATCAGCAAAGAGCGGTATAGGCAGCTAACAGAGTACATACAGTCCGGCAGATATGCCTCTCTCGCTTCACAGGCGGCTCATACAGCCAATGAAACGATTGCAGAGTATATTTTACTGTCCGTAAAAGAAAATAAGTCATATGACACTTTGAGGGTGAAATGGGAGTTGAAAGAAATGGAGCGGATTCCGTACTGCCGGACGGATTTTTATGGGATAAGGAGATATTATTTTAGTATTTTTAACGAGAAAATGAAGGAGATAGGGAAATGAAAACATTTGAACAGAAAATTGCAGAAACAGTAAATGAGAAGTTGAATGATGGTACTGTGGAGAAATTGGTTGAGCAGTACATAGAAAAAGGCGTGTCTGAAGCACTGAAAGAAGTGTTTTCCTGGAGCGGAGATGGAAAGAAACTGATTGAGAAAAAGCTGAACGAAACCATTGTTCCGGTCATTGAGCGACACGATTTTAACCAGTATCTCATAAAACTGGATTCTGTATTGACGGAGATTGTGAATAATACAATTCTTGCAGATAACAAGAAGATGTTGGAAAACTTTAAGGAACTGATGAAAGAGCCAGAAATAAAAGAAATCAAGCTGTCAGACATATTCAAACGGTATTGCCAGCACGTTGCGGAGAATGTCAGCACGGATGATTTGGAAGCCCGCTGTGATGATGGCGATCCGTATTATGAGCATGTGACCGCAGAAATGGAAGTGGAGCATGAGGACAAAGTGTGGTTTAAATCCAGTTTTGATGACTGCATTGTAAAATTTACTTGCGAAGAGGATGAGAAATTAAACTGCCAGATTAAACTTTACAAAGGCACAAACGAGAAAAATTGGAATTTCATGGGATGTGGAGATTCTATTGACATTAACTCCTTGCGTAATTTGAGTAATTTTGAAGTGTTTCTCATGACTTTGAAGCGTGGATTTGTTGATATTATCATGGACAAGGGATCGGATTACGATGATGATATTGAACCGGAAGAGAAGCCGGAATGGTCACTTGAATAATTTGCTGCAAACCCCATTTTTACAGTTTGTTTGATAAGGAGTTAAGGAGGATAGGGAAGTGAGTAATATTAAACTAAAACCATGCAAAAAATGCAATGGAAACAAGATCGTTGTTGAAACATGGAAAAGCGGAGGATTCATGTGCATGGTAAAATGCAACAATCCAGATTGCCCAGTCCCGGATGATGGATACCCTACTGGGAGGAATCCTGATGAAGTAAAAGAGGAGTGGAACAGGAGAAATTAATTTGGTACAACTCCCCCTCAAATCTCCTGTACAATAGAATTAGGTGATTTAGGGGGATTGTGGAGGGAAATGGAAATATGCTGACATTACCAATCAACAAAAAATGGTTTGATATGATTCTTTCCGGCGAGAAGAAAGAAGAATACCGAGAGATAAAACCATATTACAAAAGCAGATTCAAAAATGTATTTTACATGACACCATATTCTTTTATTCCTGTTGGGAATGAACAAAAACAGATTATGTTCAGAAATGGATATAATAAAAATTCTCCCTCTTTTATTGCAGACTGTTCGCTTGACATAAGACAAGGGAAAGCGGAATGGGGAGCAGAGAAAGGCGTTGATTACTATGTTTTGACAATACACAAAATCGTTTGGAAAAGCATGGATAATATGGGTGGGTATTTGATTGAATGAAATCGGTAAGCATATGGGCGGTAGCTGAATGGATAAGCTAACTCCAAAGCAGAAAGCATTCGCAGACAATTAAGACTGACGGGAGTGTGTCAGAATGGCAAAAGGAAAATATGAATACTGGCTCACTCCTGAAGGACTGATAAAGTTGGAGGGATGGGCGAGGGATGGGCTGACAGATGAACAGATAGCCCAAAATATAGGGATAAATCCGGCAACTTTATATGACTGGAAGAATAAGTATGACGAGATTTCCAAGACCCTAAAAAAGGGAAAGGAAGTAGTTGACTACGAAGTTGAAAACGCTCTCCTTAAAAGGGCATTAGGCTATACGGTCAAGGAAGAAAAACTGACGAAAGACGGGGAAGTGGTAGAACTGGAAAAGGAAGTGCCAGGGGATGTGACAGCACAGATATTCTGGCTGAAAAACAGAAAGCCGGATGCGTGGAGGGATAAGCCAGAAGATAATGGGAACAAAGAAGAATCAATCACAATCATCAACAATATCCCAAAACCAAATACTGCTGACTGACATAATCGCCCCGTCTTTCTATTCCGTTCACTGGGACATAGCGGAGGGTAAGCATACATACTGTGACCTTTACGGCGGTAGGGGTAGCACGAAATCATCATTTATCGGCGTGGAGATACCTCTTGGCATGATGCAAGACCCGTTGGCAAATGCGGTTATATTCCGTAAATATGCGGTCACGCTCCGGGAATCCGTGTATGAGCAGATACAATGGGGAATAGACGCACTGGGGGCAACGGACTTGTGGGAAGCAAAGGCCAGCCCCCTATCGTTCGTTTACAAGCCAACAGGGCAAAAGATATTGTTCCGAGGGCTGGATAAGGCGAAGAAAACGAAGTCAATCAAGGTATCGCATGGATATTTTAAATATCTTTGGTTTGAAGAATTGGACGAGTTCGCCGGTATTGAGGAAATACGAACCGTTCAGCAGTCGGTACTTCGTGGTGGCAGTAAGTTTGTGGTATTTAAGAGTTTCAACCCACCTATCACAAATGCAAACTGGGCAAATCAATATGTCAATGAGCCGAGGGCGGACGCTTTGCGGCATAAGTCAGACTATACCACAGTGCCGCGAGAGTGGTTAGGACAGCAGTTTATTGACGATGCGGAACATCTGAAAGAAACCAATCTGAAAGCCTACCAGCATGAGTATTTAGGTATTCCTGTTGGATTGGGGACAAACATCTTTGAATTTTTGGAAATCAGAAAGATTACTGATGAAGAAATCAAAGGATTTGACAGGATATATCAGGGCGTGGACTGGGGATTTTATCCAGATGCTTATGCTTTTACCCGAATGTATTACAACCACAATCAAGAAAAAATATATATATTTGACGAGCATTATTGCCACAAACAAAGCAATTCAAAGACCGGGCAATGGATTCTTGATAAAGGGTATGATGATTATACAATCATATGCGACAGCGCAGAACCTAAATCTGTGGTTGATTATAGAGATATGGAAATACCTGCAAGGGAAGTTATAAAAGGTCCTGGTTCGGTTGAATACGGTATGAAATGGTTGCAATGCCGCTATATCGTTATAGACCCCGAAAGAACACCAAATGTATACCGGGAATTTATAAATTATGAATTTGAAGTAGATGCAAATGGCGAGGTAATGAGTAATTACCCGGACAAAGATAATCACACCGTGGATTCTGTCCGCTATGCCATGTCACCATTATTTGACAGAAGGGGGAAAGGAAATCATGCGTAGCGGAGTAAAGAAAAACAATCCAAGAATATTCAAAATATGGCAGGGCATGCGTCAACGGTGCAATAATCCGAACGATAAGGATTATGAACAATACGGAGGGCGCGGCATAAAGGTATGTGCTGAATGGGATACAAGTTCAGAAGCATTTGTGAATTGGGCATTGCAGAATGGATATGCTGACGATTTGAGTATTGATAGGCGGGATGTGAACGGAAACTATTGCCCGGAAAACTGTTATTGGGCTACCGCGACAGAACAGTCGAGAAACCGCAGGATGCAGAAATCAAATGCAACTGGGGTAAATGGTGTTCACTACGAATCGAAAAGAAATAAATACCGGGCGATTATATATGCTGATAACAAAAAGATTGATTTAGGCAGATATGACACTTTGGAAGAAGCGGCAGAAGCAAGGAAACAGGGCGAAATCAAATATTGGGGCGTTGGTGCATAATGGGAATAATTCAAACAATAAAAAGGTGGTGGGACAGTTTGTGGCAGAGAGAAGCGCAGGACAAATTCGGAGTTGAAACAATCGAAAGTGACGTGATGAAATCGGCGCTAAATGATTGGGTTAATATCTATCAGGGCAAGCCGGACTGGATAACAAAAGACAGCGATATTGAGGGTTACAATTTTTCAAAAAAACTGTGCAACGAAACCGCAAGGCTTACTACCCTTATGTTAAAAATCACTGTTGATGGTTCTGACAGAGCAAAAAGCATTAATAAGCTGATGGCGGGATATGTTGACCGAATGAAGAATGAGGAATGCGAGAAAGCCTGCGCATTTGGCTATATTGTTCTGAAGCCGAACGGAAAAACCATTGACTATGTTATGCCGTGGGATTTTGAATCGACACATGAAACAGACGGAAAGATTGACGGCGGAATATTTCACGATCACCATCACGAGCCGGGGGATAAGTGGTATTATACCCGACTTGAATATCAACGTTTCGAGGATTGGAGAGTGCCGCAGAATAATGATGTGAGATTGTACCGCATCACGAATAAAACATATAAATCTACTGGTACAAATGGAATCGGGCAGGAGTGTAATATCAAAGAAACAGTATGGGCGGATTATGAGGAAGATATGGCGTTTACAGGGGTGGAAAGACCGCTGTTCTCCATTTTAAAAATGCCGATCGCAAATAATATTGACTTACAAAGTCCACTTGGAGTATCTGTATTTTCCAACGCTATTCGGGAATTGGAGGGGCTCGATATAGCATGGACGCGTCTTGATGATGAAACCTATGACAGCCAACATATTACATTTCTTGGCGATTCCCTTATTGAAGAACCGGGAACGTCCGTCAGAAAAAGGCGTTCTTCCGGCGGTATCGTTGACAAGATAGGGCGTGCATTGCCGCGTAGAGTGCGCATATTACCCGGAAGCACAACCGGGGAAGAATACCACGAGGAAACACCGTCATTACAGGCAGAAGATAGAATCAAGATTGTCAACCACAGACTGGACATGGTCGGCGTGAAGTGTGGATATAGTCCGGGGTGGTTCGTTCTTGACGGACGTACAGGAAGAATCACAGCTACACAAGTTGAAGCGGACAATCAGGAGACCATAGACTATATAAAGCATATCAGAGATGCTTTTAAAACAGCAACAGACGGACTTATCTATGCTATTGGTTTTTATCTTGACTTGGAGAATCCGAACGACCTAAGAACTGTATATTTGCCTGAGGAAGAATATAAAGAACTGGAAGCTGCCGGGGAGGATATGAAGTATTATTACACCGCCCATTATGCCTTGCAGGATATTACTTATAATTTTGATGAGGATAGATTACGGCATTGGCAGTATGTACAAGCTGGGAAATACCCACTCTATAAATTTTATATGAAATTCGAGGGAATGAGCGAGGACGAAGCAAAGGCAGTAGCGGAAGAAGCCAAAAGCGAGAATGAGCCAAAAGAGGGATTGTTTGGGGAGGAATAGGGAATGAAGTGTCCATATAGAAATTTTGAGGAATGTCTTGTCGAAAAATGCCCCTCATGCAATTATGAGGAAGTAAAGCAAGAAGTAATAGCCGGACGCTATCCGGCATACATGAGTACACAGACAGCAATAGAAAAGGGTATGGCATGGAAAGAGACACAGGAAATCTATAAATTTGTTTCCTGTAAGTTGGTGGATAATGCGGTTCAGCCAATTCCACCAAAGAAAGAGATTATCAATAATACCACAAGGACAAGCGTTGTTGTGAAGAAAAGCATATTCGGGTGATTTTATGAGAATCAGACAGCGCATAGGGAATGTTGAAAGGGTGTGATGATTTGGCAATCAGCAAGAATTATTTTAGAAACTTATTTAAAAAGCTAAATATCAAAGTCAATGACGGCGGCGTATCTGTAAATCTAAACATGACACGCTTCGGAATTAAGCTGGATAAGGCGCAGGACGCACTTGACAATGAATTTCTTACACGAATGTTACAGCATGTTCCGGGTGAAGACGGAGGCGCATTGCGGTCGGATATTAAGGCGTTTAACGAAACAAACGGAGAGAGGGGAGTTATATATGCTTATAATCCAAATGGCGTACCCTATGGGCATTATCAGCACGCAGGAATAATGTACGCTGACCCAAAGACCGGGAAGGGAGCATTTTACAAGCCAGATTATGGATTTTGGAGCCGCCCGGGAGTGGAGAAAGTGCCGACCACGCGCCTATTGCAGTATAAAAACCCGGATGCGGTGCGTGATTGGGCGAGATACACCGCAGAGCATGAGAAAGAAGCGATTGTTGAAGCGGCGAAGAATGGATTTAGAAAGGAGTAATTATATGCAGGTAATAAATATTTGTCATAGGTGCGGAAATCCAATAAAAGGACCGGCTGAAAAAGTTGTGTTTTGTGAAAATTGCTTTGCCGGAAACAGGCTTAAAGAGGAAAAAGGAAAGATAAAATATGTTCACGCCAGAATATCTAAATGAACTGGTAGAAAGTATCCACGTTGCCGCATCTGAATTTAATATGTACCTGACAAACAAAGTAATTGATTCTATCGTCAATCTCTTTGAATCAGAGGGAGAAATAAAGATTATTCCGTCCAATGTGCAAAGATTAAAGCTGTTAAATGAACAATCCGGCATATTGGCATCTGATATTGAAAAAGAAATCAGAAAACGTCTGCCAGGCGTTGAAAGTAAAATCCGTGAAGCATTTTTGCAAGCTGGATATGAAATCAATGAGGACATCAATAAATCCGTGGCTGATATGGTGGAATCTGACAAGGAATTAAAGGACTTTGTTGGAAAAGCACCGCGCCTTGAAAATCTGACAGAGAGTGAAAAGAAGCTGTTAGATGCGGCATATAAGCGGACAAAGGGAGAAATCCGCAACTTGACAAGGACAACAGCGGCAGACCTTAACCAGCAGTTTAATAAGTCTTGTGATGCGGCATGGTGGAAAGCCACGCATGGAGTTGATAGGTATACTGCTATTAGAGAAGCTATAACGGAAGTATCAAAATACGGAACGCATGTTGTGTATAAGGGTGGAAGAAAAATGACCGTTGAAGCCGCTGTTAGAATGTGCGTGCTAACTGGAATCAATCAAGTCAATGCAGAAATAACATTGACAGAATGTGCCAATGCAGGATTAAGAACGGTTCTTGTTAGTAGCCATATTGGGGCAAGATATACTGACAAAGAGGAGCCGGCGAACCACCAGAGCTGGCAAGGAAAAATATATTCTATATCTGATTCATTATTAGAAAAGATGGGGTATGAAGAACCCAAAAAGAATATTTTTGGTAAGATAAAAGATTTTTTTCGACGATTCAAGAAGCAGAAAAAATATCCTGATTTGGTGGAAATTACCGGGTACGGAACGGTTACGGGGCTATGCGGCGCGAATTGCTGCCATACAATGCATATGCACTATCCCGGAAACAGCAACCCATACAAGGATTATGACAACGAGGAAAACAGGCAGAAATATGACTTATTCCAGAAACAGCGGGCAATGGAGCGGCGCATTAGAGATACTAAGAAGCGAATGTATAATATTAAGCACTCTATCAAAACTCTGCATGATGAAAACACTATTTCTGCTATGAAAGAGGAGCTATCAGAGGTTAAAGCGTTGTTTGATAGGCAGTTTGGGGAGTATGAGAGATTTTGCAAACAAAACGGATTGCATATCGACCAAGAGCGGATATATGTGGGAAATCAGAAGCAATGACCGCATAAAGGTGGCTGATTTCGGCAGGGAGCAGACAAAGCGGAGTAATGCAGGGGCGAAAAGGTACAAAAAGGATCATGAATAGTGTATAATGTCTTTATAAGGAGGGCGAGAAAATATGAATCCATGTAAAGATGATGATGTGATAAGGAAAGAAACCACCTTTATTTATGATGGAGATAGTTACAAATTCTATTTGGACGATTGTACGAGAGAATTTGGTTATTTACTTACAAGATTCCATATTGTTGCAGATGTTGAAAAATCAAAGAAATTCATCGGAATCAAAGAGTTTTTTAACGGACTTCTTCGTGATATAAATATTCCTGTAAAATGTTATATTGCCGGGGTTAATCGGCGTAATGCGCAACTTGATAAATTTGAGATTTCCATTGTTGGGGAAGAAATACGCTGAATAATTGGTACAACCCCCGCCCGAATCTGTTGTAAAATTGTGGTAGGAGGTAGGGAAGATGATTGATGAAAAGAAGTTTATGGAATTTATAACAGCATTGGAAGACGCAGGAGCGGAGTATGTTTCTTTTGATGATTTGAGAAAGTTTGTTGATGAGTTTCCCAAAATTGGCGGCTGGATTCCATGCAGTGAGCGGTTGCCGGAGGAAAAGATAAATCCGGTAACAAATGACTTTTACGAATACCAAGTGACTTTCAAGAGCGATAAAGTGACAGATGTTCGTCATTATAAGTTTGGTAGAGGGCATTGGCGGAACTGCGGACAGAATGTGGACAAATATGTGACTGCATGGCGAGAACCTTTGGAGGCGTATCGTGGATAATAAAGAAATATGGAAAGATGTAAAAGGATATGAGGGATTGTATCAGGTCAGCAATTTAGGAAGGGTAAAGAGTTTCCGTGAGGGTAGTAAGTTTGGCAAACAAAAAGAATATATTCTTAAACCGTGGCTGATTAACTCTGGATATCATGTTGTAATGCTTTACAAAGAGGATAGGTCGAAAAGAAAATATCAATTACATCGGCTTGTTGCGGAAACCTTTATCCCGAATCCCGAAAATTTACCATGTGTAAACCACAAGGACGAAAATAAAATAAACAATGAAGTTTCTAACCTTGAGTGGTGTACATATAGTTATAACAATAATTACGGAACAGCGAGAGAACGTGCGCTTAAAACAAGAATTAAGTCTATTCAGCAACAAAGAATGGACGGAAAAGTGATTGCTGCATATTGTTCCGTTGATGTCGCTTGTGGGTTGTTAGGATATGACAAGGACACTTTGGAAGAATGGTGCAGAATAGGTGTTGGCGGTGGATATTTGTGGAGGTATAGTTGTGCAAAGATGGGTGGAATATAATGTTAATCCTTTGAAAAGACGTGTCGGCGACTGCGCCATCCGTGCGTGCTGCAAGGCTACGGGGCGCAGTTGGAATGAAGTCTTTGACGATTTGGTGCAGATTGCATACAGACAAAAGGATGTTCTGTCGGCAAATAAGGTCTGGGGCGAATATCTGGCAGATAACGGCTATGTGCGCTATGAGCCGGATTATCCTATGGACGTATACAAATTCTGCTGCAACTTTCCACATGGCACATATGTTCTTGGGCTTGACGGTCATGTGGTAACGGTGGTGGACGGAAAATATTTTGATACATGGGACAGCGGCGGAAAGAATGTTATTTATTTTTGGGAGAAAAGATAGGAAGGAAAGAAGCCAAAGATGGATTGCGCCCCCTCCCTAAAATTGCTATAATGAGGGAAATACATATCGGAGGATTGGAGAATGGAAAATAGGGATAATGTGAAGGAAAAAGAAAACGATAATCTTATCGCTGATTTGATAGAGGGACAAAAAAACGACAAGAAGTTCTATAAAATCATCATATTAATTCTTCTTGGAGTCATACTTGTACAGGGATTGTATCACGAATATCAGTGGTCGCAGTTCGACACTATAGTTGTTGATGGTGGAGAAGGTGGAGACGCGAACTATATTGGAAATGATGGAGATATAAATAATTATGGCGAAAGTGACAGTGCACAGGAGAAAACGTCAGGGGAATAATGGAAATAAGCCAAAATCGACTAAAGTAAGAGTTAAGAAGAAATAGGAGATTGATTTGATAGTACATGAGTTTACATTGCCACAAATTGAATACTATCGCACATTTTGCAATTTTGACGAAAGAGAGTCGGCATTATTTGAACTTAGATGTAAAAATATTCCACTTTCTCAATGCGCTGAAATTTTACAATATGATGATGCTAAGAAAATAAGCCGCAGAGTCAACAATAAAATCGAGAAAGTAACAAATGTAAAGCGCATGAATGAATGGATTGAAAATGTATACTGGAAAAATTTGATACAAAATTAGTAACTTTTTGGCTACTTTTTTAAAACTTTTATAAGCCTAAAACGGTTCTTTTTGACACTGTTTGAGGCTTATTTTTTATGCCAAAATATAACCATGAACACAGGAATACTTTTCAATTTATGGGGGTTCTGCCCCGACTATAAAAGCGCAAGTGACGGCATTATGCTTGACATGCTACTAAAATCTATGGAGGAATCAGAAGATGGCACTAACAATGAATCCGGCGTTAAATCAGCAGATGGCGCAGTTAGAAAGGGAATACGAACAGCGCAAAGCAAACATTATGCAGAGCTTTTATAATCAGCCACAAGGCGGTAGCTGGGGACAGCAGAGCACACAAGCCCCAACGCAAAACGTGGACTGGATTAGAGTGTCTGGCATTGACGGAGCGAAAAACCAGATTGTACAGCCGGGCCAAACTGTTTGGATGATGGATAACAACGAGCCATATTTTTACGTGAAATCCGCTGATAATGTCGGTAGCTGTACTTTTCGCATATTTCAATTTGCAGAGGTGCAGGAGGTTGCACCCGAACAACCGGAGCAACCGCAAATAGACCTCTCTCAATACGTCCAGCGTGGCGAATTTGAGCAGTTAAAGGCACTGATTGAACAATTAACCAATGCACAGGAAAAACAGCTTGTAAAGGCAAATAAGGAGGTTGTGAGCAATGGCGAATCCGTTAATGGGAATGATGGGAAACAAACAGGCACAGGGCGGGCCACCGGCGCAAGGGGGAAATAAATTCTCCCAAATGATGAATGAATTTAAACGGTTCCGGCAGGAAATGCAGGGTGTAAACCCACAAGATAAAATGAATGAGCTTTTGCGGTCTGGCAAGGTCAATCAACAGCAGATTGAACAGGCAAACCAAATGGCGCAGATGGCACAGGGATTGTTTAAAGGAATGTTTTAAATCAGTACATAACCGACTGTAAATACAGACGGTTTGTAAATAAATCACATATGGAGGTATATGTTACATGAATTCGGACGGATTATCAGCTTCTGATGTTGCTCTGTTAAGCGGCAACAACGGAAACAACAATTGCGGCTGGGGTGGAGACTGGATGGGAATGCTTGCGCTTTTCTTCCTGTTCTCCATGTTCGGCTGGGGTGGCTTCGGCGGCTGGGGCGGTGGCTTCGGCGGTAATGGTGCTGGCGGCGCAATGATGGGATTTGCGACACAGGCAGACCTGCAGAGAGGGTTTGACACGCAGTCTATCATCTCTAAGCTGGACGGTATCAGCAACGGCATTTGTGACAGCACTTATGCAGTTACTGGAGCAGTAAATAACCTTGGTACTACTGTAATGCAGGGATTTGCACAGGCTGAATTGTCACGGTGTAACGGACAGGCGGCTCTTATGCAGCAGCTTACAACCATGATGTTCAATGCGCAGCAGTGTTGCTGTGATGTTCGCGGGGACATTAAAGACCTGATGTATTCTGGCGCAAAGAACACCTGCGACATTATCCAGTCTACCCACAACGACACGGATAGGGTAATTGCAAGACTTGACCAAATGGAAGCGAACCGGCAGGCAGAGCGTATTCATGCGCTTGAACTGGAAAACCAGAAACTTTCATTCCAGGCAAGCCAGACAGCGCAGAACGCTTTTATTACAGCCAATCAGCAGGCGCAGACGGCGGAGCTTATCCGCAGGCTTGGCGCAGACTGTCCGATTCCGGCATATGTCGTACAGCCCCCGGCGCAGGTAACTTTCCCGACAAACTGCTGCGGACAGTTCAACGGCGGCGGTTGGAATAATGGCTGCGGTCAGTGTGGCAACTGCTAAAAAACTGAAAAGAAAAGTATCTTTTCCGTGAAACATCGGAAATGTTCGGCATGAGCCGTTATTACAACGTGGGAGGGCAGAACATTGATTCTGTCCTTTTGCGATTAACTGGACATTGACAACTGAATATAGCTGATGGTTTGTGGGTTTCTTCAACTTGGTACAACTCCATATCAAAAATATGAGATAATAAAATAAACAATAATAGGAGGATATGGAGATGGATAATGTAAATAATGTTGCGGAATATATGAGAAAAGTCATAGATGAAGAAATGAACAATTCTTTTCTCCCTATGTTTTCTTCATGTAGTACAAAACCAAAGGAAGTAAATTTAATTGATGAAATTAACAGAATGAAAGATAAGCTGACAACGGTTATTATCTGTAATTCTGATGAACAAGAGGAATTGCAAACGGCGGCAAACAAAGAAGGCGGTTTTTGGAAAATAATCGGAGTGCCATATATTGAAAAGGGGCAGGCGGTTATTATAAAAGACGAAAAACTGAAAATGTCCATACTGCAAGGCGAAAGAATAAAAAATAAAAAGTAGGAACTTAGAAACTATCAGCTATAAACAGTTGGTAGTTTTTTATTTGGAGGAAAATAACATGGCAGAATATACTGGAATTGCCTTGCAGACCGTAGACGCAGGGCAGAATGTTGTATTAACCGAAACCCCGGTGTGCGGTTCAAACTGCATACAGCACAGGGAGGGTAGCGGCATTGTAAAATTGAGAGGACTTACCAATAACTGCAAGGCAAGATTCCTTGTCAGCTTTTCAGGAAATATCCAGATTCCGACAGGCGGCACGGTAGAAGCTATTTCCGTGGCGATTGCGGTTGACGGCGAGCCTTTGCAGTCTACCCGTATGATTGTAACCCCGGCGGCAGTGGAAAACTTCTTCAACGTGTCCGCGCAGGCGTACATAGACGTTCCAAGAGGGTGCTGTGCAACCGTGGCAGTCGAGAATACGTCCACACAGGCGATTCAGGTACAGAACGCTAACCTGATTGCAGTAAGGGAGGGTTAAGCTATGCATAAATTGAGAGAAAACGCAGAAAAAGAGTTAAAAGCGATTGAGGAAAAAGGCTTATCCCAGTCCAACATTGACAATGCTTACAAGCTTGTGGAGATTGTGAAGGGCGTGGACAAAATCAACATGATGGAAGAGGGCGGCGGTTATTCCAGGGACGGTTACAGCCGGGATATGGAAGATTACAGCCGTGAGAGCGGTTATGGCGGCGGTAACAGCCGTGACCGTGGGTATTCCCGTGATAACTACGACAACGGCAATTCATACCGCAGAGGACGCAATCAGCGTACAGGGGAATATATGCACCGACCGAACTACTCCCGTCTGTCCGGTGATGATACCGACATGGACAGGTACAAAGAGGATAAGCGGCAGTACAGTAACAGCCGTGACGGAGGGGATAAGGAGCGTATGCTGGATTCTCTTGAAAGACTTGTCGTAAATGTATGTGATATGGTGGTGCAGATTGACAGAGATTGTGATTGCGTGGACGAAAGGGATATTATATTCAAACATGTCAAGAATCTTTATGACAAACTTAGACGATAAGAAAAAGGGCGGTAGGTGTTATCCTGCCGCCTGTTCTTTACTGTTCAATAACTTCAAAGTATGCTTTAATTTCAGATATATGGTGTACGCACTCACCGCCCGGATAACGGTAGATAGCTTCATACTCTCCGTCAAGAAGCGGCTGTATTCCATATAATACTGCGGTATATCCGCCATTTCCTTTGATTTTGTAAGGATATCCTTCTTTTCTTAATTTTTCGATTGCGTTCATATTTTCCCTTCTTTCTCCCGGCGCAACCCCGCCGGGTGGGTGGTGTGGTTAATGCCTTCCGGCCAAATAATGTTCTCCGCTCTCAAAACAATACTGATGATATGGTGGAAGTGAATGCTCGCATTTTCTATCATCTATATTTCCGAGATACACATTCCATTTTGTGTAATTTCCAAAATGAATATCTTCTGATACACTGCCGTCCGCCATAATGCAGAAAGATTTTACAGTTCCGTCACTGCAAGTAAATGACTTAAATGTGTTTTTATCTCTCATTTTCCATATCCTCCGTTCCTTTGATGATACTATCATAGCATATATACGTACGTGTATCAATATGCTAAATTCACAAATATATACGTACGGATTTGGTAAAAATGTATATATACGTACATTGGAATAAATGCTATCATACCTATGAGGTGATGGAATGGCAGAAAAATACACAGAGTCGCAGAAAAAAGCAAGTCTGAAATATGCAAAGGAAAAGTTAAAGCGTGTTCCGCTTGATTTGAAGAAAGAAGAGTATGAGCGATTATCAGCGGCGGCAAAGTCTGCTGATATGAGCATTAACGGATTTATTAAGGCGGCAATAAGTGAAAAAATCTCCCACGACAAGGGGCGGCAGTGATGCCGCTCTTTTGCTTTAAGTTGGTACAAATAATTTGAAAATCTATGTTACCATATTATTGCAAGGGATGAGGCTGTGCGGATACCGATTCGCGGAATGGCAAACAGAAACTGCTCTCTGAACTTGCATTTAGGCCGACAAGAGAAACACAGTGTTCTAGTCCTTATAGCTTGGGCGGGCGGTTCAATTCCGCAAGTCGGTAGCTCCGGCAGATACTCCTCTGTAACAGTAAACCCTGTACAGTCCTTGCAGACAGAAAATGGACAAAGGCAAGATAGCCCTGACTCCGAACGTGGAGCAATCAGGCATGTTGGGTTCAGTATTTGAACAAAACGCAGGTTCAATTCCTGCTCTTGCCATGCGTGGCGTTGACTTTTTCTTGTTTTGAAACCACACGTACAAAAATGGTAGTAAAACAAGTGTGGTTCTGATAGGGGAGTTTTCCCCTGTCGGAAACCGCAAAAAGGAGGATATGGAGGGATTTTATGGCACTTGTAAAAGTAACATGTCAAATCGAGGATTATTCAGAACCGAGAAAAGAAAGCCTGAAAGTACATAGTCACTGGAATATAAATCGGTTTGTCGAATTGGAAATTGATGGAAAGAGATATACGGTCAATGGAAACGAATTGAAAACGGCTGTTGACAACTGTATGAATACTGGATTTTAGCCTTTAACTTGGTACAACTACCCCGCCAAACTACGGTACAATATAAGCATAAAAGGCATTAGGAAATGGGAGGAATAGGAAAATGGGTTACAAAGCAAAGAATGTTGATACGGACAAGGCCTTAGAGTGTATTGAATGGAGCAGAAAATATCAAGACGAGCTAGAAAGGCTTGAAATGGCTAAGACGCAGAAATACTATGAAGGAGTTCGGAAAGGTCTTGATATTGCGGATGGAATTTTTGAGTGTTCCAATTATGAGAAGAATGAAGAACCGACTTATACAGACGGTGTATTAGATGTTATATACGAGTTGGGGAAAGAGTTAGATATTCCAACGCAGGATTTAAGAGATAAATTTTCTTCTGTAGATGAAATTTGTGCGGAATTAGCAAAAAGGATTTCTGAAACGAAAGTAGGAGAACAACCATGACACAATACCAATGGGTACTCTGCCCCATCTGCGGAGGAAAAACACGCACGAAAATCAGACCGGACACGGAGGCGAAAAACCTCATTGTGTTCTGCCCGAAGTGCAAGAGGGAGAGCGTGGTGGATATTAAAGAGGGAAAGACAGAAAATATAAAATAAATAAAATTTGTGGAGGGAATTTACATGAACAAAACAAAGATTGATTGGTGTGATTCGACATGGAATCCTGTTACTGGCTGTTTGCATGGGTGTGAATACTGCTATGCGAGAGGAATTGCGAACAGGTTTGGCTGTCACGCAACACCTGACGATAAGGTGTCGGTGGTGATTCATCCTTGGGAAGATTCTGAAACCGGAAGAAAGTTACCGTATCCATATGATTTTTCGCCTACTTTGCACAAATACCGTTTGAATGAGTATGAGGGAAAGAAAGGCAGAAACATATTTGTCTGCTCTATGGCTGATTTGTTTGGGAAGTGGGTGCCGGATAGTTGGATTGAGGAAGTGTTTAAGGCTTGCGAAAAAGCACCGCAGCACAACTACATATTCTTGACAAAGAATCCTTGGAGATATGCAGATTTGGCAAAAAAAGGTATTTTGCCAAAGAGAAAAAATATGTGGTATGGATATTCATATACAGGGCAGGAGCACGAAGCAAAAGGGTGGTGGAATGATGAATATAACATATTTATCAGCATGGAGCCGCTTCTTGATAATATCTGCACAACGCTTTCAAAATGGATAATTATAGGAGCAGAAACAGGACGCAGGAAAGATAAGGTTATACCTAAAAGAGAGTGGGTTGAAGAAATTGTGGAATCGTGCAAAAAGAAAAGCATCCCTGTCTTTATGAAATCAAGCCTTGCGGACATATGGGGAGAACCGCTGATACAAGAGTTTCCAAAGGAATTAATTAAAAATAAATAGTTTAGTGCCAGTAACAAAGTTTCAGTGCCAGTAGATACGTGAAATCGTGTTTGCTGGCATTTTTTTGACATTATCTAATTTTCGATACATTTCCTGACCCTCCTTTCAAGAGGGTGCATCCGTCAGTAAGGGGCTGGTCTGGATATGATGGCGGTTCAATTCCAGCCGCTTCAGTTTTGGACAAGCCAAGTCCTACAAAATGGCAAACCGTTGGTGGACGGTTACACACCTATAAATAACCTAATAACGGAGGGATAACATGAAAACAGATGAATTAAAGGCTTGGGGGCTGACAGACGAACAGTCCGAAAAGGTAATGGCGCAGTATGGGAAGGACGTTTCCAAATTGCAGAAGGAAAACGAGAAACTGACCACTGATCGTGACAAGGAAAAAGAGCGGGCGGACACCGCTGAAGAAACGCTTAAAAAATTTGACGGTGTTGACGTGGAAACTATGCAGGCGGAGCTTGCAGCATGGCAGCAGAAAGCAAAGGACATTGAAAAGGACTATGCGGACAAGCTGGCGCAGCGTGATTTTGAAGACGCTCTGAAAGAGGAGATCGGCGGCTATAAGTTCACTTCCGAAGCGGCAAAAGAAGCAATCATGGCAAGAATCAGAGGAGCCGGACTTAAAGTAAGTGACGGAAAAATCTTAGGTCTTTCTGATTTAATTGCGCAGATGAAAGAGAAAGACGCTTCCGCTTTTGTTGACGAGAAGCAGGAGCAGCTTGAAGCAGGACGGGCGAAACCGTTCACGGGGCCACTCAAAGGCGCGGCGCAGCCGACCACTTCCGAGAAGTTTAAGGCTATGAGCCTTGACGAGCGCATGAAGCTGAAAGCGTCCGACCCTGCGGCATATGAAAGAATGAGAAAAGGAGAATAACAATGCCAAGAACAGGAACATTTGGCGGTTTTGTCTTTGACCCGGAAGTATTTGCGGATTACATGGCAGAACAGCCGACATGGAGCAATGCAATTATCGCGTCCGGCATTTTGCAGGAGGACGCAACGATTATGAACCTTATCGGTTCGGAAGGTAACGTGGCAACCTTACCTTTTTACAAGGCTATGGATATTAAGGACTACGAGCCTTATAACAATGACGGTATGACCGACAACGTACCGAAAGAGATTGCCGGAGGGAAGCAGACCGCTATGTTGATCCAGCGCATGATGGCGTGGAAAGCGCAGGACTTCACAAAGGAGCTGACCGGCGCAGACCCGTTACAGCATATCGCAAACAGCGTCAACAACTACTATCAGCAGGTGTGGGAAGCGGAGCTGATGAACATTGTTGGGGCGATTATGAGCCTTGATGATATGAAAAATCATGTGATGGATATTTCTGCTACTGGCGGCACGGTGGCAGACGCAAACAAGATTGATGAAACCACTATGATTTACGCACAGCAGAAAGCCCTGGGGGATATGGCGAACGGCTTCGGACTTGCTATTATGAACTCTTATATCCTTACCCGGTATCAGGCGTTGGGTCTTGTGGAGTACGCTAAGTATAACAATGCGAACGGGCTGACGCAGGAAGTCAATCTTCCTACAATCAACGGCCTTGTGGTTGTAACCTCTGACCGATTTACGGTGGACGCAACTGGGGACGTTCCGAAGTACAAGACGCTGATTGTCGGCAGGGGCGCACTTCTGACCGCACGGAAAACGAATTACAACGAGCCGTATTATACCGATTACGACCCGGAGAGCCGCGCCGGTATCGAAAAGCTGTATACCAAAGAGGGGCGCGTACTGCACCCGAACGGCTTCGACCTCAATGTGAAGAACATTGCAAACGAATCCCCGACCAAAGAGGAACTTGGAACACCTGACAACTGGACGTTGGCGTTCAATGAGAAGAACATCAAAATCGGGCAGATTATCTCCAACGGCTAATGAGGTTCATCATACAGGACGGTATGCCCTACCTTATATCCGGGGGCAGGGCATTTCCTGTTGAAATCACGGAGAAGAAAGAAGTTGTCATTGACAAGGAAAACGGCTCAATGTCTGATGAAGTCGGGTATCTGACGCTTGATGAAGTGATAGCGAAAATCGGGTACACGAAGAGGCAGGAGGAGCCGCAGGAAGAAAAGAAACGGGGAAGGAAATCCCAACTGTCATAAGGAGGTAACATGAAGTATAGGAAAAAACCAGTTGTAATTGAAGCGGTGCAATTCAAAGACGATTCCGCAGATACCATTATTGCGTTGCAGGAATTTATGCAAAGCGATGTGAGGGTATCATATGCAGACCCGAACAATCCGGTTCTTAAAATTGAAACCTTAGAGGGTGTTATGGATGCTTCTATCGGCGATTTCATTATCAAGGGCGTGAATGGAGAGTTTTATCCATGCAAGCCTGACATCTTTGAAAAGACCTATGAGGCGGTGCAATAACCCATGTACGCAGATTATGAATATTACCAAAATGAATACGGCGGAAAGATGTCTGCGGACGATTACAAACGATTTGGACGGAGGGCAGAGCACAGGATTGACGGAATAACCGGGAATAAACTGCAATTTGCCTATCCGACCAATGAGCGAGACATTGAATCGGTCAAGGATTGTGTCTGTGAACTGGCGGACTTTCTTTATCAGATTGACAGCTACAATCAATCCGCAATGGAGAGCATGGGAACGGTGGCGCAGGCTGACGGAACGGTAAAGGGCAAGGTTATCACGTCCATTTCAAGTGGCTCTGAAAGCATTGGCTATTCTGCTACCGGTTCTGCCAGTACCGCCACAATGGAGGCGGCAAAGGATAAGAAAGTGGCTGACACTATGATTTATGGCATTGTGCGAGACGGTTTAGGCGGCGTGCCGGACTCCAACGGCGTTAATCTACTGTACGCCGGAATCCCCTACCCACGCCGCAATGCCCCGATAAGCAGACCGCCGGAGGATAAGCCAGTGGAGAAGCCGGAGGAAAGTGAGAAATTATGAAAGAACAAAAAGTAAATATTTTGGGAACTGAATGGAAAATCATCACTTGCAAAGAACAGGAAAGCGAACTTCTGAATGAAAAATATCGTGATGGTTGTACTGACAATTCCACAAGAACAATTTATATCTGTGAGAAAAAGCCTGACTGTGAATTGCAGGATTACGAGATGTGGAAACGTCTTTCTCTGCGGCATGAGATTTTTCATGCGTTTCTTTTTGAAAGCGGTTTGGACGCAAGCTCAAATTGCACAAATCGACCGTGGGCAGAGAATGAAGAAATGGTTGACTGGTTCGCCATTCAGTCCCCGAAGATTTACAAAGTCTTTGCGGAACTGGATATTTTGTAGGAGGGTGGTTTTGGTGGAAATTCAAAAAGCGATTGATAACCTCATTTCGATGAAAACCGAAATTGAATTTGAATCTGACGATACAAAGCAGATGAAAAGAATCAAGATTGACACAATCAATGAAGCAATTAAGGCTTTAAAGAAGCAAATGGAAGATTAGGTGTTTGCCATATGGGGATAGGCTATGTTGACAGCGTGGTTGTCTACAATCGGTACATAAACGGGTTGATGGAAACAGAAACGTATTTCGGCACACGGTTTGATAATGTAAGGGTAGAACTGACACAGGGAGCAAATCAAAAGGCAAGCGGCATGGAAAACGCCAGTGTGTGCGTGGTTGAAATCCCGAATGTCAATCTGCCGAAGCCGTACAAGGCGCCAGAAGTGTGGAACGACCTCACAACAGAGGATATGCTTGAAAGTTTCACGCTTGACACAGAGGGGAAGAATTTTTTTGTAATCGTGAAGAAAGCGGAACTGGGCATTGACATTGATGTGCCTGTCGGACTGATAGACCAAGACGAAAGCAAGTACCCCGGCGGCTTTTTTGAGTATATCAAGACAAAATTCGGGTATGCGTTCAGCGTTGATACGGTGGACGTTTATACGCTGATACCGAGGTTTGAGATTGGAGGAAGATAAAGTGAAATTATTTTTTGATACAGAATTTACGGGGTTGCATAAAGACACAACCCTCGTGAGTATCGGCATTGTGTCAGAGGACGGAAAGAAGTTTTATGCTGAATTTACTGATTTTGACTGGGAGCCAGTCCATAAGGACAAATGGCTTTTAGATAATGTAGTAAACAAACTGCATTATAGAAAACACGGTTCGGAAAAGACATATATGCCAGATTATCATATCGGAACAAAAGCGTCAATTTCAGAAATGCTTGAAAACTGGCTGAAACAGTTTGATGAAGTGCAGTTTGTTTCCGATGTGTGCCACTATGATTTTGTACTGCTGATTGATTTGTTTGGCGGTGCTTTTGACTTACCAAAGAACGTGTCGGCGGTTTGTTACGACATCAATCAAGACATTGCAAGGCATTACGGCATTTCTGACAGAGAAGCCTTTGATAAGAGCAGAGAAGAAATTGTTTCTGAACTATGCGGACATCAGATTGAGGGAGAGAAACACAATGCCCTTTATGATGCAGAGGTTATCAAGGCTATCTATGCGGAAATCTGCAAGGAGTAGCCTATGCCCGAAGAAATCAAAGAACGTCTGTCAAAAACGGAATATGATAAAGTCGGGGAAATGCTGCTGGAACTGATTGCGGAGTGCCCGTATATCCCGGTAGGAGCAAACATCAAATATAACTCTAAAGATGTTGGCAAGTGCGTGTACATTATAACCGCCGGGGGAAATATCAAAAGCCGAAATGTGCTTGGGGGATTTACGGCAGAATTGACTATCCAGATTGCCTACCAAAGTTTCCCACAGGGCAACGGACAGATGATAAATGCACAGGCAGTAGTGGACAACATTACCGGGTGGCTTGAGGATATTCAGAACCTCCCCCGGCTGACAGGAAACAGAACAATAACAAAAATTACCGCAAGTGGCAGTTTCCCGGATGTGGAAGAGGTTGAGGGGGATAAGTCAACCGTGTTTGCCGCTAATGTGGTGATGGAATATGAAGTAGAGTAGAAAGGAGAAAAATTATGCCTGAAACACCAACACCCCCAACAACGGGAAAGATTTTAAGGGGATGCCGGGCGATGTGGCTGACGTTTGATAACGAAGGTTACACATGCCTTGGTAAAGACAGTGATGATTTGAGCATTGATGGAAACAATGACAGCGAGCAGGTAAAAAACGTACAGGGCGAAGTCACGTTCGTGAACAATGGCTATACGCCTACGCTTAGTAATGACGGTTACATAGCAAGGAGAGAGGACGCGATTTATCCCTTCTTGCAGACGATTGTTGACACGCTTGCTACTGATGATGAACGCACATCTGCCACGCTGATTGTCGCAACTCTGACAGACGAAGTAAAAGATTCCACAACAAAGACGCTGACAGGGAAAGGGTTCAGCGTTCCTGTTAAGGTTGTATTTGATAGCGATGGCGGTGGCACTTCCGGGTACGCAATCCCATTCACGATTTCGGAGGACGGCGGGAGGACACAGGGAACGGTATCTGTTTCTAACAAAGTACCAACATTCACGCCGGAGGGCGGAACATCCCCGACAGCATTAAGCGAACCAACGCAGACCAAATCAAGCAGCAAGAGCAATCTTAGTTAAAATAATGGGGTGTATTCGTTTTGGATATGCCCCGTTTTTGAAAGGACAATAATATGGCAGAAATTGAAGAAATGAAAATTGAAAATGAAAATACAAAAACAGAAGAAATCAGGATTGACAACCGCGTGACGCTTACAAAGGTCTATGTTGGCGGCGGTGATGATTACATCGTAATTTCCGGCAATGATATTTCTATCTTTGACAAATTCCGGGCGGCTGGCGATGAACTGACGGCATTAGCGGAGGAAATGGAAAAGAAAGAGTCTGAATCCGGCGAGATGGACTACAAAAAGGAGATTGAGGAAAGGAAGTATTTCTCTGAAAAGGCAACTGCTATCATGGACGACGTTTTCGGCGAAGGCACGACCAGGAAATTCTTTGGTGATGTGTACGCTGTTATTCCCAACTTCCAGCCGGATTTGGAGTGCTTCCTTGACTTTTGGGATAAGCTGATTCCGGTCATTGAGAGGTTGTCCGAGCACAAGATTAAGCTGGAAAAACTGGCCAGTAAGCAACGTATGTCGAAATATCAGCCGCAGGATCATAAAAGGAAAGGCGCAAAATGATAGGCATATTGCCGGAGGAATTGACGGTGGGCGGTGAAGAATATCCTATCAGAACCGACTACCGCAATGTCCTTGATGTATTCGAGGCGTTCCAAAACCCTGACCTTTCAGACGTTGAAAAATGGGAAGTCGCAATATACATGATGTTCGAATGTTTTTCCTGTTATGATGATGCGTTTGAAGCCGCAGAAGCAGGTTTTTTAGTTGAAGGTGCAGAGAATGGCTTTCCAATAGATGAAGCCATTAAACAAATATCATGGTTCATTTCTGCCGGACAGCCGGAAAAACAAGTGCTTGAACAGCCGACATATAACTGGACGCAGGACGAGCAGATTATATTTTCCGCAGTCAACAAAGTGGCCGGCCGGGAGACAAGAGAACTGGAATATTTGCACTGGTGGACGTTCTTAGGGTATTTCAATGAAGTGGGAGAAGGTACATTCTCCTTTATTGTAGGCATAAGAAATAAGCTGAACAAAGGAAAGAAGCTAGAAAAGCATGAGAAAGAGTTCCTCTCTCATAACAAAGAACTGGTGCTGATGAAGAAGCCACTGACCAAAGAAGAGCAGGAGCAGGAAGACGCTTATAAATCATTGTTGGACGAGGTATTAGGATGAAAGGAGATAATATGGAAGAAGTAAAACGCATTGACCCTGTACCGCCGAGGGAATTAAAAACGGTGGAGATTGATGTTGAGAAGAAAATTTTCCGGGTGAATGGTGAGGATTTCAGTAAGGTAACGGGTTTTAACTTGTCATGCAAGCCGCCATTAAGCGACCGTGAAAAAGACTGGTTTAAAGTCATTTTGAGCCTTGAATCCAATATTCGGTACTTGAATGAGTACGATATAAATGGCAATCTCACATCAGAAAATGAGCTGAACAGAGGTAAGTAGGATGACAGACAAAGAAATAGGCAAGACCGCCCGGGAGATTGCGGATCGGGGCAATACAGCGGAGGTCAAGCGGAATAAGAACGGGATTTTGATTCTGGAAGTTGGAAGGAAGATTGTGAAAGCAGAGAAAGGGCAGTAGAAATACTGCTCTTTTAATTTGCGTATCTTCCCAATTTCGCCACTATCTGATATAGTGTAGGTATCATATTAATTTTATAGGAGGATGAGGGAAAATGAGGAAAACAAACGACTACGGCAGAGAGTTAGGAGCAGGTATAAAAGAGGGCATGAAAGGGCTAAATACAGCCGCAAGTCCAAAAAAGAAGAAAACATGTCTGATATTATCTTGTATGCCATTTGTTGCGGTAATTATGGCAATGATAGGGGGAATTACAGAAAATGATACTATTATTGGAATGTGCTTGATTCCAGTGCTTTTAAGTGGTGCATGTCAGTTTTATGTTGGAAAGTTCAAAAAGGGGCTGATTTATACATTTACTATCGGTTTCTTTCTTGTTGGAGCGTTGATAGATATTTTTAAATTGGCAGTCACAGGGACTTTCCGAGATGCAAACGGTTTTCCTGTAATATACTAAATTTAAGGTGGTGGAGAAATTCATCACCTTTTTATTTTATGTATTGACTTTTGTATATCGGTATATTATACTTTGCATATACAAAAGAAAGGAGATGATAAGTTGTCACCCAGAACGGGAAGACCGACAACAAACCCTAAGACAAAACAAATGCCTATAAGATTTTCTGAATCCGACATAAAGAAATTAGAGTATTGTTCAGAAAAAATCGGGAAATCACAAGCGGAAATTGTTAGAATTGGGGTTGATAAGGTCTACAAAGAACTAAAAGAAAAGGAGTAATCATACATACTTGGCGGTAGCTGATTACTCCAAAACCCACAAGAGATAACCCTTGTATGAAATATACTATCATATGAGGGTATCTCTTGCAACCAAAAATTGTTGAAGGAGGTACTATTTTTATGCAGAAAATCTATAAAAACTCAATTATCTTTATGCTCGCAAGTGTCAGTGATGAGCGATTTCTAAACCAGATACGCACACTGTTAAAACTTCATATACAGAAGAAGGGGGCGGCGGCATGAGGAAATATTACAAGGTTGACCGCGAAGAATACATAAAATTAATAAATGATATTCTTTCAGAGACGAGCGACATCTGGATTCTTTGGCAGATTTATCTTAGCGCGTTTCATATGACAAATGAAGGAAAGGCGGAAATTGTGGCATGAACTATAAAGAGTTAATTATTTCATTTCTTGATAAAATCGACAATACAAGATTCCTTAAAGCTATTTACATTTCCGTGCGTGATTATGTGAAAGAGAGTGAGGGTGCGGCATGAACGGAGTCAACGAAATAATTTTGAGAAACAAACCAGACCGGGAGCCTATGAGTTTCGAGCGGCTGAAATTCCTTTGCTATTTTGTAGCCGGAATAGTGGCGGAGGTACTTGGATTCGGACTTGCACTTGTGATTGTACTGTGCATGGCCGGTGTGTTGCATTGAGATAACTTGGTACAAATCAATTTAAAAAGTATGCTACCATTAATTTGTAAAGGCGAAATGCCGGTTCATAGAGGGTGACGAATGGTGGGGTATGCTCCCACTGCCCTCTACTGTATAGAAAGTAGAGGTAAACTTATGAACAATATTCAGATTTTTAACAATCCCGAATTTGGGGAGATTCGCACAGTTACTATCAATGAAAAAGAATACTTTTATGGAGTAGATGTTGCCAATGCCTTATTATATAAGCGTCCGAGCAAGGCGGTGACTGATAATTGTAAGGGTATCCTAAACCAGGACACCATTAAAAATGCTGGCGGTTATCCCGAATTACTGATACCAGAGGGAGACGTTTACAGACTTATCATTAAAGCCGGACAACAGGGCAACAGCAAGGAAATAAAAGAAAAGGCAGATAAGTTTGAGAAGTGGATTTTTGATGAAGTCCTCCCTGAAATAAGGAGGACTGGCACATACGGGCAGAAAAGACTTCCCATGACAATCCCCGAACAGATTCAGATTATCGCACAGGGTTACGGTGAACTTCACGAGGAAGTACAGACCATAAAGAAAGACTTGGAGGACTTCAAGAACGATATGCCGATACTCGGCGTGGAGGAATCCAAAATCACGAACGCTGTTAAAAGAAAAGGCGTGGAGTGCTTGGGCGGCAAGGAAAGCAACGCATACAACGATAGAAGCGTTAGAGGGCGGCTCTATTCCGATTTACACAATCAGTTGCGGCGTGAATTTGGCGTAAGCACATACAAGGCAATCAAGCGGAATCAAGCCGACACAGCGGTATCTATTATTCAGTGTTATGTGCCGCCGCTTGTACTCTCTGAAACGATTGATACACTCAATGCACAGCAGACATTAAATGTATGACAATTCCACATTTTTCAAACATAGAAACTACTGACTATATTTGGTTGGTAGTTTCTTTTAACTTGGTACAAATTCACTCTCAAATAATGGTACAATAAAAACAACTAAATCAGTGCACCCTATGAATCGGCATAGGGGATGGACTAATAGGTGTCATGGATACGTGTAATGCGTGTTCGTGGCACTTTTTTATTTTACAGGTGGTTTTATGGCACAGTATGACGGAAGTATAAGGATAAACACAAAAATAGATAGCAAACAAGCGTCTGCACAGCTTATGACGCTTGAAAATCGTATTGTCAAAACCGCTGATAAGATAGCCGGACTGCGTTCAAAAATGGACGCTTTGGGTTCAACTAAGATACCCACAGATGCATATACAAACATTCAAAAAGAGATTACTTCCACAGAGAATAAATTGATTAACCTGTATAACAAACAGGAAAGGTTTCTTGAAACAGGTGGAAAAGAGGGCACATCTACTTACAAAAGAATGTCATATGACATAGGAGAACTTGAAAGAAAGCTTCAGATGGCACAAGCAGATATGCAAAATCTTGTTAATACCGGAAAAGCGTTCACATTAGGAAGTGATACAGAAAAATATTCTAGGTTGGGGCAACAACTACAGTATGCAGAAAACGAACTAAGTATACTTAATCAACGGCATCAGGAATTACAGTCAAAAAATACCGAAACAGAATCTTCTTATGTCCGGCTTGGTGAAGCAGTAAGGAGCGCATTTGCCACAATAGGAAAAGGGCTTGTTGATATTCCCATAGCGGCGGTTAAGAAAGGCGCACAGGGATTATTGACGGTATTTTCAAAATTAGGAAGTGTTGTAAAAAAATCAGCAATAGTTCCTTTTAAAATGATGGGAAATGTTGCCAAAAGTGCGTTTTCAAAAATTAATCAAAACGCCAGAAAATCAGGAGGGCTTCTCTCTAAATTTGGTGGTCAGGTTAAAAGCATGGTATCTTCTTTTTTGATTTTTAATCAAATAAGGAAGATATTTAGTGCAACTATAAATTCTATAAAAGAGGGATTTTCAAATTTATATAATGAGAATTCCAGATTTAAAAGTTCTGTAGATAGCTTGAAAGCAAGTGTACTTACTCTTAAAAATGCGCTTGCATCCGCTTTTGCTCCTATAGTTGAAACTGCAATTCCGTATATACAAAGACTTGTAGAATGGCTTACAAAAGCGGCTGATGCAGTAGGACAGCTTCTTGCCGCACTCATGGGAAGAAAAACCTATACTAAAGCAGTTAAGCAAACGGCCACCGCCGCTGATGATGCGGCAAAGGCTACCAAAAAGGAAGCAGAAGCTACAGAGGAAGCAGAGGAAGCGGCAGAAGGATATTTAAGCCCACTTGATGAAATAAACAAATATAAGGAAGAAGAAATTAAAAATTCCAATAAAACCACGCCAGAAGAGATTGAGGAAAATCCGGCAGAACAAATTGGGAATATGTTTGAGGAAGTTCCCATATCTGACAAGTTTAAAGATATTGCTCAATGGCTTAAGAATATGTGGGAAAATGCGGATTTTACCGAACTTGGGGCATTTCTTGGTCAGAAATTAAAGGATGCTTTAGATAATATTCCATGGGAGGAAATAAAAGAAACCGCAAGGAAAATTGGAAAAAGTTTGGCAACGCTGATAAATGGGTTTGTCGAAGTTGAAGGTCTGGGGGAATCCATAGGGAGAACACTTGCAGAAGCAATCAATACTGGATTTGAGTTTTTGAATGCTTTTGTGCATAACCTCCATTGGGAATCTATTGGAAAGTTCATAGCGGAAACTATCAATGGATTTTTTAACAACATAGATTGGGATTTGATTTATGACACTTTCATTACCGGGGCAAAAGGGCTTGGTGATGCAATAAATTCTTTTGTTGATTACCTGGATTGGGAAGCTATATCAAATTCTATATCAAACTTTTTCAATACTTTTGTAGACACAATTTATGAATTTGTTACTACTGTAGATTGGAAAGAACTTGGAGAAAAAGTCGGGAAGACCATATCAGACGCATGGACTGGAATTGATTGGAAAAAGGCAGGAGAAACACTCGGAGAAGTATTCAAAGCGTTTTTTGATTTTATTGGAACGGCGATTGAAAATGTAGACTGGTGGGCTGTTGGAGAAAGCGTCAAAGACTTTTTGGTAGGGATAGATTGGGCTGGTGTAGCTGAATCATTCTTTGAAGCTATAGGGGCGGCTATTGGCGGTCTTGCGGCTTTCCTCGGCGGATTAATAGCGGATGGAGTAGAAGCGGCAAAAGAATATTTTCAAGACAAGATAGAAGAAGCCGGAGGAAATGTTGTTCTCGGAATCCTAAAGGGAATTGGTGATGCACTCATTGGAATTGGAGAATGGATATATGAACATATACTTACCCCATTCCTTAATGGATTCAAGGCGGCGTTTGGAATACACAGCCCCTCTACAGTTATGCAGGAAATGGGTGTGTACATCATTCAAGGCTTGCTGAATGGAATCAATAGTTTGGTTGAAACTGTTAAAGAAACATGGGAATCCATGAAGCAAACCGCCATAGACGCATGGAACACCGTTAAAGAAACCGTTATAGGAATATGGCAGAATTTAAGCCAGACGGCAAGTGAAGTCTGGGAGGGTATAAAACAGTTTTTTGCGGAAACATGGGAGAACATCAAAACGACCGTTTCCGAAACATGGGAAAACATTACCGCTTTCTTACAAGAGAAATGGGAGTATATCAAAGAAACTGTTACCACGGTATTTGAGAACATAAAAACCTTTTTGCATGAAACATGGGAAGCAATCAAAGAAAAAATTGTTGAAGTATGGAATAACATTACCCAAAAAGTTTCTGGTGCAATACAGTCTATCAGAGAAAAAATATCAGGAACTATGAACAGAGTAAAAGAAATATGGTCTGGTGCTTGGAATGGAATGAAAGAAAAAGTTACCTCTATCATTGACGGAGTAAAAAATACCATTCAATCTGCCTTTGACTGGATATCCGAAAAAGTAAGTGCAATCGGAGAAAAGCTAGGTAGTATCGGAAGTAAGGTAAAGAGCCTGTTTAGTGGCGGCCTATTTGGTGGGGGCCTATTCAGCACAAGCTCCTACAGCTCCACCACTTATTCTCGGATGGCATTGCCGGAATACAGAAATCCAGCCTTTGCAACCTTATCAAAAACACCAATACCGGCGCTTGCCAAGGGCGCAGTCATTCCAGCAAACAAAGAGTTCCTGGCGGTGCTGGGCGACCAAAAGCATGGTACAAACGTGGAAGCTCCGCTTGATACAATAAGGCAGGCGAGCGAGGAAGCGGTTTTGAACGTGCTGTCAAAACTCGGTGTGATGTCTGGTGGAAACAGGGGAGGAACCCCGGTTAATCTTACCTTGCAAGTTGTCCTTGACAGAAAAGTGTTGGGACAGTCTATGGTGGATTGGGGAAAATTGCAGCAGATGGCCACTGGGAACAATCCGTACGGACTTGGCACTATATAGGGGGGGGGATTATGAGTAGACCTTTTGAATTTAACGGAGTACCAGCCAAAACTCCTGATACCTTCCGCCCAAACATGGCAACCACTTCAACGAAAGATTCCGACCGGACGCAAGATTTGGTGATGCACAATACGCCAATGGGAACAATACAGAATGGTGAATTTGAGTGGAGGTACATAGAACTGGATGAAGCTGCATTGATTTTGCAGCAGATTGTAAATAAGAGCGAGTACAGTCTTCGGTATCCCAATCCCCTTACTGGGAGATGGGAGGTAAGCACTTTTTACACATCCAATTACAGCCTTGGAACACATATGATTTCAAACGGAAAATCCGTATGGGAATCGTTATCATTTAATGCAGTGAGGATAAACCCGGTATGATAAATGCAAGCAAGGAATTTAATGAAAAACTGAAAAAGGGAGCAAATATTGTAAACTATGCAGACATTACTTTGTCGGATGGCACGGTACTGCATCTTACCTATAAAGATTTTATGATAGGGGGATGCAGTATAGAGGACAAAACCACGGATGGTAAGTTTGGCGTAGGCTTTGTGATCGGAAAAACTCTTACCATAAAAATTGCAAACCACGATGAAAGATTCTCAAAATATGACTTCTATAACTCCATAATCCGCGTTTATGTGGCAATGCAGATGGATAATGGAACAATAGAGAAAATACGTAAAGGGGTTTACTATGCCACGGTTCCTTCCACTAGAGGGGAAATTATAGAGATCAATGCGGTAGACGGAATGTTCCTTCTGGACAGGGACTATTCATCCAGCACGACAGTATACCCGGCCACTCTGCAAACAATCATCAAGGATGCCTGTCTTGACTGCGGAATCCCCATAGGGTTCCGGCAGTTTGACAATATGTCTTTCATAGTGAAGGAAAAACCAGAAAAGGCAACATACCGCCAAATAGTGTCATGGGCGTGCCAGATTGCTGGCTATAACGCCCGGATAGACAATGACGGGTACATGCAGTTAATTTGGTACAACTCTGCATTATTGGAGCAGTATAATTATGTTGGTGGAGATTTTAAGACATATCCCCATGATACCATACTTGATGGAGGAAACTTTACAGATTACAGCACTAATATGATTATATCTGGCGGAGGTTTTACGGATATGCCAGAACACATCTTCCGTGTAAAAACGCTGGATATCCATACAGATGATGTGCAGATAACAGGAGTGAGGGTTATAGGGGAGGATGATAAAACCGTCCTATTCGGAGAAGAAGGATATTTGATTGAGGTTAAAAACCCTTTTGCAGGCGGAAAAGAGCAGGAGGTTTCTAATTATCTGGGCCAGCGGATGGTGGGGATGGTATTCCGGCCATTTACTGCGCAGGTGTTAAGCAATCCTTTGTATGAGCCTTTTGAAGTAGTAAGGGTATCGGACCGGAAGGGAAATACTTATGTTTCAATAATAAATTCCGTTTCCTATATAGTTGGCTCTTATACGCAGATATCCTGTCAAGCGGAAGACCCGGTTAGGAACGGCAGCATGTATTATTCCGAAGCGGCGGCGGCAGTTGTGGAAGCGCGCAGAAATACTCAAAAGCAGCTTAGCACTTATGATAAGGCTGTACAGCAGATGAACCAGATCGCTATAAACACACTTGGATATCATGTTACATACGAGAACCAGCCAGACGGGGGGCGGATCACCTACCTGCATGATAAACTCATGCTGGAAGATTCCACGACCATATATAAGATAGGTATTGATGGATTTTTTGTATCTCAAGATGGTGGGCAGAGTTATACGGCTGGATTTGACAAGAACGGTAATGCGGTTGTAAATATCCTTTATGCGATTGGCATTGTCGCAGATTGGATAAGGTCAGGAAGATTTGAGTGTAAAAAAGGAAACAAAACTACTTTTCTGGCCGACGTAGACACCGGGGAAGTGAGGATTATTGCAGACTATTTTTCTCTTACTTCTGGAGATACCATAGAGTCTATTGCGCAGGATAAGGCGAATGCGGCCGCAGGTGGAGCCCTTGACAGCGCCAAGAAATATGCTGACAGTGCTGCTAAAAATGCAGTAGATAAGCAGACACAGTTGGATATTTTTAATAAATTGACAAACAATGGGCAGGCAAAGGGAATCTGGCTCAAGAATGGACAGTTGTATATTTCATTTACTTATGCGCAGGGCGGTACTCTAACGCTTGGGGGAAGTAACAATGAGCGTGGCAATTTGATAGTACTGGGGAGTGATAAAAGTCAGATAATGTCAGTTGGAAAAGATGGCATATATATCAATGACAGCACATTAAAATTTACGATAACTGGAAATAAAATTGATAATGTAATAGAACTGACCGCCATAATTGAAAATACGAAATATGTTACACACATTAACCCAACAGGTGTAAGTTCATTTTTATATACATTAAATGAAAATAATGAATGGGTTTTAATGAAGTCGACTTCAAGAGGAGCCAGTTCCATAACACTTACAAGCAGTAACGGAAATAAGACAGAAATTATGCCTAATTCAGTTATGGTAAATGGATCTGCATATTTAAATGATAACCGACTAAGTGTTGGAAATAGTTATCTTTCTTCTACTGGACTTTTATCATTAAGAAATAATTATACATTACTGTCAAATGATGGTTTAACATTCGGAAATACTACAAGCAATATATCTTATTATTCTCCCAATAAGTTTCATTGCAGGGGAAATGGAAGCATTGATGGATATTTGTATGTCAGGGGTTCTCTTACTGTAAATGGAACAAAATCCAGAATATCAAAAACTCAAAACTATTCTAATCGTCTATTATACTGCTACGAAACCACTAAACCGTACTTTGGAGACATTGGAGAAGCCACACTGGATGAAAATGGAACATGCTACATATTTGTGGACGACATTTTTTATGAAACCATAAACACAGACTGCCAGTATCAGGTATTCCTTCAAAAATATGGGCAGGGAGATGTGTGGGTAGAAGAAAGAAAACCAAATTACTTCCTAATTAAAGGAACCCCGAACCTTAAGTTCGCATGGGAGTTAAAGGCAAGGCAGCTGGGGTTCGAGACGGAGCGCATAGAAAAGTTTGTGCAGGAAGAACCGGAGGAAGCCATCAACTATGAAGCAGAAGCAGAAATGTATATAAAGGAATATTACAGGGAGGTATTGAGTTATGAAGAGAGTTACTAGCATGACAGTCCTGACAACCGCAGAGGGGAAACGCCTTTCCCTTACTTTCTCCGAAATTGACGAAAATGGGAACATCGTTAAGGAAAATGAGAGGGTGAATAAGGTGGTGGTGAACCGGAATGCTTTAGCGTGCATTTCTGAACTGGAGGAATTTGCGCAGGATATCGTGGACGGTGAAAAATAATGGCAGTGCAGACAATCAAAGCTACAATCCAGATGCGCTGCGGAATGGAAGCGGACTTACAGCCTGACAAGCTTGTAACCGGGGAGTGGGCAGTGGCCAAGGATACAAGGAAAGTGTGGATGTGTTTCCGTCCCGGCCTCGTGCTGCGCATGGCAACCTATGAAGCTTTTGAGCAGGACATGCTTGAGGTGCAGACTATCCTTGCAACATGTCAGGATATACAGGCGGCGGTGGAGCGGTTCATGCAGCTTGCGCAGCAGCACGCTTCGCAGGCAGAAGAATGGTCTGTCACGTCCAAATCATGGGCAGTGGGCGGCACGGGGACGCGGCAGGGGGAAAATACAAACAATAGCCAATATTGGAGCCAGCAATCCCAAAATCATTCTAATATGTCCAAATCATGGGCGATAGGAGAAGGAAACTTGCGCCCAGATGAAGCTGTAAACAGCGCAAAATATTTTGCAGATCAGGCCGGGAAAATTGTGGATGCTGCAGGTTCTGGTGGATTAATTCCTATGGGTACAGTTACATTTGAAAATCTGCCTACATCTGGAATGAAAAAAGGATGGATGTACAATATCAGTAATGATTTTACATCAGATTCCCGGTTTGAGGATGGGGGAGGAATAAAATATAATGCTGGCTCAAATGTTTACTATACCGCTGTCGGAAAATGGGATGTGCTTGCAGGCAGGCAAGTATCTGGAGTTAAAGGAAGCGTCGAGACAAGCTATCGGACCGGCGATGTAAACATTACAAAAGCAAATATTGGTCTTGAAAATGTGCCAAACGTAACGACAAATAATCAGACTCCAACTTTTACACAAGCATCAACAAGAGTGAACATTGCAAGTGGTGAAAAACTATCTGTAATATTTGGAAAACTGATGAAATGGTATGCAGATTTAGAAACTGTAGCTTTTTCTGGGAGTTATACTGATTTATCCAACAAGCCAACAATACCAACAAATATGACAGGCGCAACGGCATCTGCGGCAGGTAAAGCCGGACTTGCACCTGCACCGGGTGCGGGAAAGCAGAATGCATACTTGCGCGGTGACGGCACATGGGTCGCACCGGCAACCACCCTTGCAGGGACGGTGCCAGGCATACCGCTGGACCAGACGATGGGGCCGGAGATCCTGAATCGCCTTGATGCGGTAAATAGCAATTTATCACGAAAAATAGCAGAGATTACACCTGATAAATATGTAAGTAAGATTTTTTTTAGAAAAAATGGTAATACAGTAACTATATTGCTCGAAAAATCAACATCTGAAATAACATTAATGAACAAAACAATGGTGATTGGAAAAGTGCCAGAAGGATTTCGCCCATTAGCGTATGTTTCTACAATGCTACTGCTAACATTAAATGCTGTTCCAGCATATTTTGCTATCAACTCATTAGGAGACATATCCATAAGGATACGAGGTAATATACAAGCCAATATAATGTTATACGCTACATTTACTTATGTGATTTAATTGAGCTTTATATTTCTGCATAATTATGACCAGCCATTCCAGTTCATGGTATTGGTATTGTATGAATTGTGTAGAACACTCCCATCTGTACATAATATTATTCCTCCTATTCGGTTTGTGGAAAACTTGCAAATAACGATCACACCATATTTGTTATTTGGCTTATCTGTAATGTGTTCTGTTGATGTTATACAAATACACGGGGCTGTAATATTATTGCATAAAGCGGAAAACGTTGTGGATCCAGTGTAATGTATAAGGTTTACGCTTAAAGAGGGAAGATTATTTAAATTGCTATTTAGCTTAATAAAAACAAATAAAAATAACCGGAAAGATCCCGGAGAAAGAAGGTAAAGAAAACATGAAAAATATATTAGTTTTAAAAGACGGCTCTGAAATAGGGCTGGAAACGGGTGCCAGCCTGCCGGATATGAAAGTCCTGTCAGACACAAAACAGGACATGGTATCAGTATGGGACAGACTCACTGAAAACAATCTGTCAGAGGTACAGATAAAAGACGGTGACGGGCTGATAGTGGCCACATACCAGAACCTTATACTAGATTCAGAAACATCTACATTAAATAAAGACAGGACTGTCCTTACCAGTTTCAAGCTTAGGGGAAAAACGGAAGTTGAGTTTTTAATGGAGATGGTTGAATCATTAGAAAACAGACAAGAAGTGCAAGATGGGGCAATCACAGATTTAGGAGCGGCAGTTAGTAGGCTTGCAGAGGAAGGAGGTCTTGCATAATGGGAAGATTTTATGGAATTAAAATTTTAAATAATGAAATTTCCATTGACGATGTGCCAATATTATGGAAAAAAGTAACACAAGAATGGCTGTCTAAAAATGGTACAACTTCTGGACTTTTATAAGTTATCATGTACTTAAGAAATGTTTGCGGGGTGTTTATATGTCAAACGAATTACTTAATATCATCATACCAGCCCTTGCAAGCCTGCTTGGTTCTGTTGTAGGTGTGCTCGGGAGCGCAAAGGTGCTTACATACCGGGTGACACAGCTCGAAGAAAAGATGAAAAAACAATGCGAAAACTGTTCTGTCATGGACGGACGGGTGGACAGGCTGGAGGCAAGGGCTGATGTGATGGAGGAACGAATCAGAACGGCTAACCACCGTATTGATAATTTAGAAAAGAAGGAAGGTATAAAATCATGAAAAGAAAAATTGAGAAAATGACAATTGTAAGAACTTTGGTGCTGGCATTTGCTCTTATCAACCAAGTGCTGACAATAAGCGGATATAATCCGCTTCCGTTTACGGATGAAGATTTTGGACAGGCTGTATCTATGGTTTTAACAACCGGAGCATCTTTATGGGCATGGTGGAAAAATAACAGTTTTACGCAGGCGGCCATTACGGCGGACGAGCATTTAAAGGATTTAAGAAAGTAAAGGTGTCCGAATGAAGGGGATTGATGTATCTTACCACAACGGAATAATTGACTGGCAGAAAGTAAAACAGTCAGTAGATTTTGTAATCATCCGCGCCGGGTATGGAAAGTCTACCATGGACAAGCAGTTTATCAACAATATCTGCGGGGCCCATACGACAGGTTTGAAAATTGGTATTTACTGGTTCATTTATGCCGCTAACACGGAGGAGGCAGTCCTTAACGCCAAAATGTGTGAAAAATGCATTGAGGGGTATAAGGATATCATCACCATGCGGGTATGGGCCGACTGGGAGTATGATTCTGATAAGCGCAACCCACAAACAAAAGAGAGCCGGACGGCCATTATAAAAGCGTTCTGCGATTATCTGGCTGGTAAGGGCTATGAGGCCGGAGTTTACTCTAATGTGGATTACCTGACAGGGAAATTCGGGGATTTAAGCAAATATCCTTTGTGGCTAGCAAAGTATTCGTCCAGCAAGGGGGATTACAATCCTTTTATGTGGCAGCATTCCTCTACAGGAAGGATTACGGGTATCTCTACGGATGTGGATATGAATATCTACTATGGGAATATGCCAGCCAATGAAAGCAATGCCGAATCAGCGGTGAAAGAGTTTTCCATGAAAAGGGATGGAAACACATACATATCCCGCAATTTCAAGGTGAGCGAATTCCGGTGTAAAGACGGCTCCGACAAAATCCTGATTGATGTGGACTTTGTCCATAACAAGCTGCAGGCTATCCGGGACCATTTCGGTGCTCCGGTAACTGTCAACAGCGGATACCGGACAGAAAGCTACAATAAGAAGGTAGGCGGCGCAAAGAAATCCCACCACATGAAGGGGCAGGCCTTTGATATCGTTGTCAAAGGTCATACACCTGCAGAGGTGGCCCGGTATGCACAGTCGCTTGATGTCAAAGGAATAATCCAGTATAATAGTTTTGTACATGTGGATAGCAGAGAAGTAAGGTACTGGGCGAAGAATAACAACGGAAAAGTTACTGTAAAGCCCAGTTTCTAGGATTTCGTGTTATCAATTAGCTTCTAAGGAAGCTGGGTCCATTGGCGGTGAAATGGTTCGTAGAATGATCAAGAAGCAAGAAGAACAGATGAAATAACAAAACAGCAAAAAGAATGGCCCGTCTGCAGATGCAGGCGGGCTGTTTTTAATAAGCAGTCTGCGCAGGCAGAGGAAATCATTATTCTACTGCCTGCTCATCAATAAATAGAACTGTTTGGAAATGCAAACATATTCTGCGCGGAAAAATGTATCAAATGTGATTAAAAATGTTGAATATTATTAACAAATATTATATAATTTATACAAAAGCTAAGGCGGGAATATTAATAGGAAATAAAAGACTTCTATGTTCTTTTTTTTGTGGGTATTTCCTGCCCGGCCTGCCGGAGTGGCATGAGGCGGGTAAAGTTCTGTACATAAAGCGGAAAATCAGGAGGGGATTTTTTGCCAAAGGTTGGTAAAGCGCCACAGGCGCATTACGGTTCTGGGGGATTATGCAGGCACCGCAGCCGGAAGGGAACGCATAGGAAAAGGAAGTATTTTTGCAGAGGACGGAGCGTGCTCTGACGCAAAGAAGACAGCATCCGCCCGGAGCAGTTTTTTGTCCGGGACTGAGAGACGGCTGAAAAAAGAAAAAGAGAGGGGGAATGTTGCTTTGGGGTTATGCAGGTGAATCTTCATATTTCCAACAGCACAAGTGGACTGTGGATGGATAGAATGAAGACAACTAAATAGGAAGGTGAGGTCAAGGCAAGGATGCCGTGCAGTCCGGGGCACAGGGATTTGGGCCGGCGCACAGGGGAAGTGCGGGGCGGTGGTTCGGGACAAAGTGAAAATGGATAAAGGAGAAGAAAATAGCCATGTTTAAAAAGGACAGAATAGAGAAAAGACTTACAAAATCTTTCGTATTAATAGCTGCCATCACAGCTTTTTCAGCAGTTGTGGGAATTATAGCAATATTTGTTTTATCGTCAAAATATTCCTATGCACTTATCAACTTCGGCTTTGCCCAGGGAGATATCGGAAAAGCCATGTTTGAATTTGCGGATGTAAGATCATCCTTAAGAGCATCGATTGGTTATGATAACGAGGAGGCTATTGTTACTGTAGTGGCACAGCATAATGAGAACAAGGCACGGTTTCTGGAATATTTTGCAGCGGTGGAAAAGACCATTGTGTCAGAAGATGGAAGAAAAACCTATGATGAAATCGAGGCAGAACTGGAGACATACTGGAAACTGGATACAGAAATCGTGAATTTGGGCGCAACAACAGACCCGGAGCGGAGCAGACAGGCGCAGGAGATGGCCCTTAACCAGCTCGGAGGAGTATACAACAGTATTTATGCAAAGCTCCAGGGACTTTTGGACGTAAAAGTGGATGAAGGAAACGAGCTGTCAACCAGCCTTAAAATTTTAAGCTTGGTTCTTATAGCAGTTATTTTTATAGTGATCATAGTTTCCATGGTGGCGGCAACCCGCATAGGAAAAGGCATTGCAAGGGGAATTGCTGCTCCGCTGAAAGCCTTGGGAGAGAGATTTGATACTTTCGCCAGAGGGGATCTGGCATCGCCCTTTAACCAGGCGGATACGGAAGATGAAGTGTCGGATCTGATAAAGGAAGCATCTATGATGGCTGACAACCTGAATGCGATCATTAATGATGTGGGAGAACTGCTGGGAGCGATGGCAGGCGGCAACTATGCTGTCAGGTCCAAAATCTCTGAGAAGTATTCCGGTGATTTCGTAAAGGTGATTGAAGCTTTGCGGGGACTCAAAAAACAGATGAATGAAACGATCCGTTCTATCGGAGAGGCATCCAGCCAGGTATCTGCGGGGGCCAGTAATCTGGCAGAAGCATCCCAGGCACTGGCGGAAGGAGCAACAGAGCAGGCTGGGGCAGTGGAAGAATTGCAGGCAACCATTATCAACATTACGGAAACAGTGGAAAGAAGCGCGGAAAGTGCGGAAGAATCCTACAACCAGGCCCGGAAATATGCGGACGAGGCAGAACGCAGCCGCACAGGCATGAATAATATGATGGCAGCTATGGCACGGATCAACGAGACTTCCGCAAAGATTGGAAATATTATTTCCGAAATCGAATCCATTGCGTCACAGACCAACCTTTTATCCTTAAATGCATCCATTGAGGCGGCAAGGGCTGGGGAAGCAGGCCGCGGCTTTGCGGTAGTGGCAGACCAGATCAGGCAGCTTGCAGAGCAGAGCGCGAAAGCTGCCGTGGATACAAGGGAACTGATAGAAGGCTCCATGCAGGAGGTTGCAGACGGCAACCGGGCAGCAGAACAGGCGGCAGCATCTATTGAACTGGTGGTGGATGGAATTGGGCAGATGGCATCTTCCTCCAAGGAGATAAGCGTTATGGCAGGAGATCAGGCGGAAACCATGCGTCAGGCAGAGCAGGGCGTCAGCCAGATCTCAGAGGTAGTGCAGAGTAATTCGGCAACTGCAGAAGAAGCGTCCGCCACAAGCGAGGAACTTTCCGCACAGGCAATTACACTGGACGACCTTGTAAGCCAGTTTGTTTTGGAAGGCAAATAAAATCTCTCTGTCAGAATGTTTTTACTGCATTGATTGGAGAGAAAGGCAGATAGTGCCGTCTGACAGGTATGAATTACCTGTCAGACGGTATTTTTTTAGAAAAAAATTGGAAAATATGCACAGATATATTGTAAAGTTTTTAAAAGATGGTAGAATTAGTGTAGAGAAATTCCAGCTTGCGGTATAGCAGCATTATGAGACAGGGAGGAAAGGGTAATGTTTAAAAAAGAGAAAATCGAGAAAAGGCTCACCAAATCTTTTCTTGTAGTGTCATCAATCACGGCACTGTCAGCTATTGTGGGGATTATAGCAATGTTTATTGTAGCTGCAAGGTATTCTTATGCACTGACTAACTTTGGTTTTGCCCAGGGAGATATCGGGAAGGCCATGTTTGAGTTTGCAGATGTAAGATCGTCTTTGCGGGCGGCAATCGGGTATGATGATGCCGATGCCATTGCAACAGTAGTGGCCCAGCATGCGGAACACAAGGCGTTGTTTGAGCAGTATTTTGCGGATGTGGAAAAATCCATTGTTTCAGAAGATGGAAGGGAAACTTATGATGCCATCAAGGCGGAGCTGGACGCTTACTGGGAACTGGATAACAGGATTGTAAGCCTTGGGGCGACTACCGACAGAGAGCTGTGCAAGCAGGCGCAGGAGATTGCCCTAAATGAATTAGGCGGAGCCTACAGTAGCATTTACACAAAGCTGGAAAATCTTTTGAATGTAAAGGTAACGGAAGGGAACAGTCTGGCAACCAACCTAACCATATTAAGCTGGATACTGGCAATAGTAATCATAATCGTAATTGCTGCGGCAATGGTTATCTCCACACGGATAGGAAAGAGCATTGCCATAGGGATTGCACGTCCTCTTAAGGAACTGGGACAGCGTCTGGTTACTTTTGCACAGGGGGATCTGGTATCCTATTTCCCTGTCATAAATACGGATGACGAAGTGGCAGCCCTGGTAAAAGAAGCTACTATCATGGCAGAGAACCTGAATGTAATTATCCATGATTTGGAAGATTTGTTAGGAAAGATGGCAAGCGGCAACTACGCAGTCCGTTCCAAGATCCCGGAAAAATACACCGGGGAATTTGCTAAATTGTTTGCCTCCATGAGAGGTTTAAGGGACCAGATGACAACGACCATCCGCTCTATCGGAGAAGCATCCAGCCAAGTATCCGCAGGATCCAGCAATTTAGCAGAAGCATCCCAGGCACTGGCGGAAGGAGCAACAGAACAGGCCGGGGCAGTGGAAGAATTGCAGGCAACCATTATCAATATTACAGAAACAGTGGAAAAAAGCGCAGAAAGTGCAGAGCAGTCTTATGTCCAGGCTAAGAAATATGCAGACGAGGCAGACCGCAGCCGTACAGGCATGAATAATATGATGGCGGCTATGGCGCGGATCAACGAGACTTCCGCAAAGATTGGAAATATTATTTCCGAAATCGAATCCATCGCGTCACAGACCAACCTTTTATCCTTAAATGCATCCATTGAGGCAGCAAGAGCAGGGGAAGCAGGCCGCGGCTTTGCGGTAGTGGCAGACCAGATCAGGCAGCTTGCAGAGCAGAGTGCGAAAGCAGCTGTGGATACAAGGGAACTGATAGAAGGCTCCATGCAGGAAGTAGCGGACGGCAACCGTGCAGCAGAACAGGCAGCGGCCTCCATAGAAATTGTTGTGGACGGAATCAAACAGATGGCATCTTCCTCCAAGGAGATAAGCGTTATGGCAGGAGACCAGGCGGAAACCATGCGTCAGGCAGAGCAGGGTGTCAGCCAGATTTCAGAAGTGGTACAGAGCAACTCCGCAACTGCAGAGGAAGCATCCGCTACCAGCCAGCAGTTGTCGGCACAGGCAATTACATTGGACGAGCTTGTCAGCCAGTTCCAATTGTTAGACAATAAATAATATATTTGTTACATAAACACATGCACCGTCTGGCAGATGTATCATCTGTCAGACGGTATTTTACTTAACAGAAGAATATTTCGAGCGTGGCAGTGTTTGTTACTAATTTTCGTATAAAAATCTGGTAATTTTTTTCCGGGTATGATATAATCGTAAAATGACTGTAGCTATGCTTGTAAATAAGCAGTAAATTTATATAAAAAAGACACAGGAATCATGAAGGAGGATGTACTTAAAATGAGCGTACAGGTGGAAAAACAGGAAAAGAACATGGCGAAGCTTATCATTGAGGTTTCAGCGCAGGAGTTAGAGAAGGCATTGCAGAATGCTTTTTTAAAGAACAAGAATAAAATTAGTATTCCCGGTTTCAGAAAGGGCAAGGTGCCCCGTCAGATGGTAGAAAAAATGTACGGGCCGGAGATTTTTTATGAGGATGCTGCCAATGAACTGATTCCTGATGCATATGAGAAGGCTGTGGAAGAATGCGGTGAGGATATTGTATCATCTCCTTCGATAGAAGTGACCCAGATCAAAAAAGGAGAACCTTTTATTTTTACAGCAGAAGTTGCATTAAAGCCGGAAGTAAAGCTGGGCAAATATAAAGGGGTCGCAGTGGATAAAGCGGACCTTAATGTGACAGACGAAGAAGTCGATGCAGAAATAAACAAAGAGCGGGAGAATAACGCAAGGAATATTGAAGTTACCGACAGACCTGTAAAGGACGGGGATATGACGGTCCTGGATTTTGAAGGATTTGTGGACGGTGTTGCTTTTGAAGGCGGCAAGGGTGAAAACTATCCCCTTACCATCGGTTCCGGCGCATTTATTCCCGGATTTGAAGCGCAGTTGATTGGCGCGGAAATCAATAAGGAAACAGAAGTAAATGTTACCTTCCCGGAAGACTACCAGGCGGAAGATTTGCGGGGGAAAGCAGCAGTATTTAAGTGTACCATTAAAGAAATCAAGGAGAAAGAGCTTCCTGAATTAGATGATGAGTTTGCAGGGGAAGTTTCAGAATTTGATACCCTTGAAGAATACAAAGCGGATGTTAAGGCTAAACTGACAGAAAAGAAAGAGAAAGATGCAAAGGAAGCGAAAGAAGCTGCAGTTATCGAGGCAATCGTAAATGATTCCGACATGGAAATTCCTGACGCTATGGTGGAAACACAGCAGAGACAGATGATGGATGAATTTGCACAGAGAATACAGATGCAGGGCCTTAGCATGGAGCAGTATCTTCAGTTTACCGGGGCAAGCTATGAGAGGATGATCGAACAGGTAAAACCCCAGGCGGAGAAGAGGATCAAGTCCAGACTGGTACTGGAAGCTATTGCGAAAGCAGAAAATATCGAAGCTTCTGAGGAAGACTACGAGCAGGAATTAAAGGCAATGGCAGAGGCTTACCAGATGGAAGTTGATAAGGTAAAAGAAATGCTGCCTGAAAAGAGCGTATCTCAGATCAAAGAAGATATTGCAGTGAGAAAAGCTGCTGAATTCGCAGTGGAGCAGTCAAAAGAGAAATAATTGAGCGTGCGCTTTTTGTATCTAAAGGAAGGATTGGCGGATAGGAGGATAATGAAATGAGCTTAGTGCCTTATGTCATTGAACAGACCAGCAGGGGAGAGCGTTCCTACGATATTTATTCCAGACTTTTAAAGGAAAGAATCATCTTTCTCGGGGAAGAGGTAAACGAGGTGACAGCAAGCCTGATTGTGGCGCAGATGCTGTTTCTGGAAGCGGAAGACCCAGAGAAAGATATCCAGTTTTATATTAACAGCCCGGGAGGGAGTGTGACCGCAGGCATGGCGATTTACGATACCATGCAGTATGTGAAGTGTGACGTGTCCACTTATTGCATGGGCATGGCTGCCAGCATGGGGGCATTCCTACTGGCTGGAGGGACAAAAGGCAAGCGCCTTGCCCTTCCCAATGCGGAAATCATGATTCACCAGCCTCTCGGCGGTGCACAGGGGCAGGCCACAGAGATTGAAATTGCAGCAAGACACATCCTGCGTACCAAGGAGAAGCTGAACAAGATTCTGGCTGAAAATACAGGCAGGGATTATGATGTGATTGCGGCGGATACAGAGAGGGATAACTGGATGACGGCCGAGGAAGCTAAGGAATACGGCCTGATTGACAGGGTTGTCTACAAACGGGCTGAGGAGTAAATAATTTATTCAGGTTTATATGAGGTAGGAAAATGGCAATAAAAGGTTCTGACAACATCCGGTGTTCTTTTTGCAATAAGACGCAGGATCAGGTGAAAAAATTAATTGCAGGGCCGGCTGGCGTATATATCTGCGATGAATGTGTGGAAATCTGCGCTGATATTGTGGAGGAAGAATACGAGGAAGAGGTGGAAGAGACAGAATTTTCCATCAATCTGTTAAAGCCGGTGGAAATTAAAGACTTTCTGGATGATTATGTAATCGGGCAGGAAGAGGCAAAGAAAGTACTGGCGGTTGCAGTGTATAATCATTATAAGAGAGTGACAGCGCCAAGGGATATGGATGATGTGGAACTCCAGAAGAGCAACATTATTATGATAGGCCCTACAGGTTCAGGTAAGACTTATCTTGCCCAGACGCTGGCTAAGATTATCAACGTACCTTTTGCCATAGCGGATGCCACCACACTGACAGAGGCCGGTTATGTGGGCGAGGACGTGGAGAATATTCTGTTGAAACTGATACAGGCAGCCGATTATGATATCGAGCGCGCCCAGTTTGGAATTATTTATATTGATGAAATTGACAAGATCACCAAGAAAAGTGAAAATGTCTCCATAACCAGAGACGTGTCCGGCGAAGGTGTACAGCAGGCGCTTCTTAAGATCGTGGAGGGAACAGTTGCCAGTGTGCCGCCCCAGGGCGGGAGGAAACATCCCCATCAGGAACTTTTGCAGATTGACACATCCAATATTCTGTTTATTTGCGGCGGTGCTTTCGACGGTCTGGAAAAAATCGTTGAGAGCAGGCTGAACAGGAAGTCCATCGGATTTGATGCAGAGATTGCAGACCGGAGCAACAAGGAAATAAGCGAATTATTAAGCGAAGTGACACCCCAGGATCTGGTGAAATTCGGGCTTATTCCTGAGTTTGTAGGGCGTGTGCCTATTAATGTGGCCTTAGAGGGCCTGGATGAGGAATCCCTTTACAGAATCCTTACGGAGCCTAAGAGTGCGCTGGTCAAGCAGTACCAGAAGCTTTTCGGTTTTGACGATGTGAAGCTTACTTTTGAGAAGGACGCTGTGGAGATGATTGCAAAACAGGCATTTGAGAGAAAAACAGGAGCAAGGGGACTGCGCTCCATTATGGAAAAGGTAATGATGGACGTGATGTACCAGATTCCGTCGGATGAAACAATTGAAGAGTGCGTTATTACAAAAGGAGCGGTAGAAGGTACAAGCGAACCTTTATTGATACATCGTGAAGTAATGCGCAGAGCCAGATAAAAAATGCCGCCGACAGGCGGCATTTTATGTACATATGCAGGCACATGTGCATGGAATATGCGGGGAGCACGGGAATCTTTCCAGCCCCCGTCAAAATGATAAAAAAGGAGAACTTATGAACAATAAAATAGAAGAGGCTGGGCGGCTTCTGACAATGCCCTTGATTCCTATGAGGGGAATGACTATTTTACCAGATATAGTGATCCATTTTGATTTAAACAGGGAAAAATCTATTCAGGCCCTTGAGATGGCAATGATGAAAGGCGGCAAACTGTTTCTGGTGACGCAGAAGGATGGCAGTGAGGACGATCCGGGGGAAGATGATCTCTGCCCTATGGGGACGATTTCCACTGTCAAACAAATCACCAAGCTTCCCAATCAGATTATCCGGGTCCTTGCAGAGGGGAACAGCCGGGGAATTCTTAAGGGGATCAATGCGGAAAACACCAGGTTTCTGGAGGCTTATTTAGAATTGGCGCCAGAGCCGGATGAGGGGATGGACGAGGTGGAAAAGGAAGCCATGGTTCGCCAGATCCTGGAGTATTTTACGGAATTCTCCTCCCATTATGCCAGAGGAGATAAGAACAGCACCCAGAGGTACGCGCAGATAAAGGACGCCGGGAGCCTGATGGATCAGATTGCAATGAATCTGCCAATGCGTCATCATCAGAAGCAGCAGATTTTGGAGGCAGTGGCGCTGAAAGAACGATACCAGATTCTGTGCGAATATCTGCTTAAGGAAATAGAGATTGCCAAGGCAAGGGAGGAACTTGCCTACAAAGTGAGACAGCGGGTCGATAACAACCAGCGGGAATACCTTCTGCGGGAACAACTCAATTATGTCAGGGAAGAACTGGGGGAAAAAGATACTTTTTCCGATGCGGATCAGTTTGATGAGGCGTTAAATAATTTGCAGGCTCCCGATAAGGTGAAGGAAAAAATAAAGAAAGAAATCAGCCGTTTTAAAAGTCTTGCAGGAAGCAGCTCCGAAAGTGCAGTGGAGAGAGCGTATATAGAAACGCTTCTGGAGCTTCCCTGGGATAAGGCTTCTGAGGACAATGAGAGTATGAAGCGTGCCAGAGAAATTCTGGAGCGGGAGCATTACGGGCTGGAACAGGTGAAGGAACGGATTTTGGAATTCTTGGCAGTAAGATGTCTGACAAGGAAAGGGGAAAGCCCGATTTTATGTCTGGTAGGGCCGCCGGGAACTGGAAAGACTTCCATTGCAAGGAGCGTGGCCACGGCGCTGAACAAGAAGTATATCAGAATCTGCTTAGGCGGCGTGCGGGATGAGGCGGAAATCAGAGGACACCGCAAGACCTACGTAGGCGCCATGCCGGGACGGATTGCTGCAGGTTTAAAGCAGGCAGGGGTCAGAAATCCTTTGATGCTTTTAGATGAGATCGACAAGGTGAGCAACGATTACAAGGGCGATACTTTCTCCGCCCTTCTGGAAGTCTTAGACGGGGAACAGAATGTGAGATTCAGGGATCATTATGTGGAGATTCCGCTGGATTTGTCGGAGGTGCTTTTCATAGCCACGGCAAATACCACCCAGACGATCCCACGTCCTCTTCTTGACCGTATGGAAGTGATCGAGGTGAACAGCTATACGGAAAATGAGAAGTTCCATATTGCAAAGGAACATCTCCTTGGTAAGCAGATGGAGCGCAATGGCATCACCAAATCCATGCTGTCCATTCAGGACGGCGCCCTTAAGAACATTATCACCTATTACACCAAGGAAGCAGGGGTACGGGAGCTGGAACGGAAAATAGGGGATATTTGCCGGAAGTCGGCTAAGGAGATTCTTGAGGCCAGGGAAGCAGGAGAGGAAAAAGAGAAAATCAAAGTGACGGCTTCCGGGCTGGATAAATATCTGGGGAAGAAGAAGTATATGCTGGATAAGGCAAACAAGGAACCCCAGGTGGGAATCGTCAGGGGACTTGCATGGACTAGTGTGGGAGGCGATACCCTGCAGATTGAGGTAAACCGTATGCCCGGCAAAGGTGAAATCGAGCTGACAGGGCAGATGGGGGATGTGATGAAGGAATCCGCCATAATCGGCATGAGTTATGTGCGTTCGATCGGAGAAGAAAGTCACATCCAACCGGAAGTATTTAAAGAAAATGATTTTCATATACATATTCCCGAAGGGGCAGTGCCCAAGGACGGCCCTTCCGCGGGAATTACCATGGCGGCGGCTATGTATTCAGCTATCACGGGAAAACCTGTGCGCAGCGATCTTGCCATGACTGGGGAAGTGACCCTGCGGGGCCGCGTGCTTCCCATTGGCGGCCTTAAAGAGAAAATTCTAGCTGCAAAGATGGCTGGCCTTAAGGAAGTATTGGTCCCTTTTGAGAACAAAAAGGATATTGATGAAATCTCGGAGGAAATCAAAGGCGGCCTTACCATCACCTATGTGAAGGATATGAAAGAAGTCTTTAAGCGGGCACTGCTGTAAAGGACACCGCAGAATTGTTAAGAAATGGAGAAAAAATGGTAATTAAAAATGTATCGCTGGAAACTGTATGCGGCATCACCAGCAGGCTGCCGGATAATGCCCATATGGAATTTGCCTTTGCAGGAAAGAGCAATGTGGGAAAATCCTCCCTTATCAACGGGCTGATGAACCGGAAATCCCTGGCCAGGACCAGTGCCCAGCCGGGGAAGACCCAGACCATTAATTATTATAATGTTAATGACCAGATGTATTTCGTGGATTTGCCCGGCTACGGCTATACGAAGGCCAGCGAAGAGGTGAAGGCCAAGTGGGGAAAGATGGTGGAAAAATATCTTCATCATTCCAGGCAGTTAAAGGCAGTTTTCCTGCTGGTGGATATACGTCATGAACCTTCCGGCAACGACAAGATCATGTACAACTGGATTCTGGAGCAGGGATTTGAACCTATTATTATCGCGACCAAGCTGGATAAGATTAACAGAAGCCAGATACCGCAGAAGATAAAAATCATTAAGAATGGACTGAATACTGTGAAAAATACAATGGTTATTCCCTATTCAGCCATGACCAAACAGGGACGGGATGAGATATATGATCTGCTGGATTCCTATCTGGGAGATAAAGAAAGCCTGGACAGTCCACAGTAGAAAGAGGCACATATGGATGGTAAAGGGAGTAGAAGGACTTATTTAAAGGTAGTTATGAATCTGGGAATTGTGCTGGCGCTGATTCTCCTATGTATATTTGTGGTGCCCAGAGTCGTTATTTACTTTATGCCTTTTGTCATAGGATGGATCATTGCACTGATTGCCAGTCCGCTGGTACGTTTTTTTGAAAGGCAGTTTAAAGTAAAGCGCAAGGCCGGGTCGGCTTTTGTCATCATTTCCGTTATTGCGCTGGTGATTTTAGCAGGATATTTCCTGGGCATGAAGCTGACAGAGCAGGTTGCGGATTTCGTCAGGGAGGTGCCGGAAATGTGGGAAAGCACCCAGCAGGATTTTGCGGAGATTGGGCACAAGCTGGAGAACTTCGGAAGGCATCTGCCGGAGGAAGTGCAGAGGACTTTTAAGAATATCACGGAAAATGTGGACCAGTATTTCGGGGAGCTGATGGGAACTTTAAGTACACCTACCATAGAAGCCTTAAGCCGTTTCGCCAAGAATCTGCCATCTATTATTATCGGAATCATTATGAGTCTTCTGTCCGCCTACTTTTTTGTGGCGGATAAGGATTATGTGCCAAATCTTCTGTCAAAGGCGGTGCCGGAATCCATTCTGGAACGCTGGGATATGGTAAAGAGAGGGCTCAAACGGGCAGTAGGGGGATATTTTAAGGCGCAGCTTAAGATTGAATTGTGGATGTATGTGCTGCTGGCTGTGGGATTCTGGATTTTGCGGGTGAAGTATGCCTTTATTATTGCCGTGGGAGTGGCGTTTCTCGATCTGCTTCCTTTTTTCGGAACGGGTACGGTGCTGCTTCCCTGGGCGGCGGTCAAGTTTTTGAGCGGCGATTACACCATGGTAATCGGGCTTTTGATCATTTGGGGCGTGGGACAGCTTGCAAGGCAGTTGATTCAGCCTAAAATCGTGGGAGAGTCGGTTGGCCTTTCGCCGATCCCCACCTTGTTTCTGTTGTTTATCGGCTTTAAGGCCGGGGGCGTCGTGGGGATCATCATTGCAGTGCCGCTGGGAATCATCGTGCTCAATATGTATGAGGAAGGAGTTTTTGACAATACGCTGAACAGCCTTAAGGTTCTTTATGCCAGTATCAGCAATTTCCGGCATCTGGATGATAAGGATATGGAGTCGGTGCGCATTTACAGGCAGCAGGAGCAGGCACGCAGACGGGCAGGGAAACCTGGAGAAAAGGACGGGGCGCTGGACAAAAAATAAAATTACTTATTGGAGATAAGATTGAAAATTGAAATTTTCAATCTACGTATTTGGGCCTATTCCCACATGGGAAGGGCCCATGCGGGAAAGACATGGGCATAAAAATGAAAGTTACAGTTTATAATTGCAGGGATTTTGACGAGAAGGAATTGTTTGAGAAGTATGGCAAAGAGCTGGGGATAGAGCTGGTGCTGTGCCCTGACGCGCCGGATAAGGAAAATGCGGCTCTTGCCAGAGGCGGGGAATGTATTGACATCATTACTTCCAAAATGCCCCAGGACCTTTTGAAGGTATTTGCAGATTACGGTGTCAAATATATTACCACAAGAACCATAGGTTATGACCATATCGATATAAAGGCGGCCCACGGGCTTGGGATGACGGTGGCGAATGCCCCCTATGGGCCCTGCGGCGTGGCGGACTATGCAGTTATGCTGATACTGATGACCATACGCAAAATGAAGCGGATCCTTGAGCGCACCAATATTCAGGATTTCACTTTAAAAGGGATACAGGGAAGAGAACTGAAAGATTTGACCGTAGGAGTCATTGGCACCGGGCGGATTGGAAGGACAGTCCTTAAGGATTTATCCGGTTTTGGATGCAGGCTTCTTGCTTATGATTTATATGAAAATGATGAGGTAAAGGCCATGGGGGTATCCTATGTTTCTTTGGAGGAGATGTGGAGGCAGGCGGATGTGATCACCCTTCATGCGCCCCTGACCGATGACAATTACCATATGATCAATGAGGAAGCTATCGGGAAGATGAAAGACGGTGTCATGATCATCAACACAGCAAGGGGCGGTCTGATCGATTCCCAGGCGCTTATCCGCGGCATTGAAAAGGGAAAAATAGGCGGCGCAGGGCTGGATGTGGTAGAAAATGAGTTTGGGCTGTATTATTATGACCACAAGTCAGATATACTAGATAACAGGGAACTGTCTATCCTGCGGGGATTTCCCAATGTGACGGTAAGCCATCATATGGCTTTTTATACAGATGACTGTGTGGATACCGTTGTCAGGGATTCCCTGCTTGGCTGTAAGTACTTTGCAGAAGGGGCGGAAAATCCCTGGGAGGTAAAATAAATTGCGGAATTTTAAGATGCTATTGCAGTATGAGGGGACCAGATATCAGGGATGGCAGAAACAGACAGGCACGGACAACACCATTCAGGGAAAACTGGAAACCCTGCTTTTTAAGATGACCGGGAAAAAAACAGAGGTGCAGGGTTCCGGCAGGACGGATGCCGGGGTCCATGCTCTTGGGCAGGTAGCAAATTTTCATGTGAATACAAAGATGGGTGTGGATGAAATGATGGAGTACATGAATTTTTATCTGCCTGATGACATTGCCGTTATTTCCCTTACAGAGGTGCCGGAGCGGTTTCACAGCCGTTTAAATGCCAAAGGCAAGACTTATTGCTACCGGGTCATTCACGCAGGCGTTCCCCACGTTTTTGACAGAAGATATGCCCATATGGTGGAGGCGGAACTGGATATTGACCGGATGAAAAAAGGGGCGGAATATCTGGTGGGAACCCATGATTTTAAAGCCTTTACTTCCAACAAAAGAAGTAAGAAATCTACAGTAAGAACAATCAGTGAAATTCGGATAGAAAAAAAAGTCAGCGCATCTATGGGGATGCTGGGAGAGGCCGATGAGATCCGGTTTTTATACAGCGGCAATGGTTTTTTATACCATATGGCAAGAATTATCACAGGGACGCTCCTGGAGGTGGGGACACATGAGCGGAAACCTGAGGAAGTTGCAGAAATCTTAAGGCACGGGCTACGGGAACATGCGGGAGAGCTTGTGCCTGCAAAAGGACTTACGTTAATGGAGGTTCGTTATTAGTGAAGGAGAGACTGTTTCGGAAGAAATATGTCAGGCTCATCTTTTTTATATATTTGCTTGTGGTAATTAAGGTCATCATATTTAAGTATCCTCTGGAACAGCTAAGGGAAATTGCAAGCACCTGGGAGAAGGGCGTGATTCTGGAGGGCCTTGATACAGCCAATTTTACATTGTTCAAAACAATACGTATGTATATTGATTATTCCTATAAGCTTAACAGTTTTGAAAACCTGGTGGGAAATGTGGTGGTATTTATTCCCTTTGGTTTTCTGTTGCCCTATGTGATAAAGCACGGAAGGAATTTTTTTGTAATGCTCATTCATGCATTTTTGTTTGTGACAGGGATAGAAGTTTTCCAGCTCTTTAGCGCATTCGGTGCATTTGATGTGGATGATATACTGCTGAACTGCTTTGGTGCGGTGCTGGGATATCTGGTTTATCTTGGATATGAAAGCCGAAAGAGGCGGCATAACAATAAAAAAAGGAGAGAATGATATGGTGGATTTTTTTAAAGAACTGAAAGTGAATTATGCGGTGTCGGCTATCTTATGTGCGCTGCTGGGACTGGTGCTTATGGTCTGGCCGGGGACCACCACTCAGATTGTGTGCATGATGCTGGGGATCGTGCTGCTGGCTTATGGGGTGATCCAGATAGCGGTTTACCTGTTCAATCAGGTGCGCACGATCATTTCCCAGGGGATGCTGCTCTTGGGGATTGTTTTTGCCGTCATCGGCGTATGGATACTGCTGCGGCCGGAAATGATTATTATGGCTGTTCCGGTTATTGTGGGGGTGCTGATCGTGATACATGGATTGCACAATGTAATCCAGGCCATTTCCCTGCAGAAAGACAACTATGAAAAATGGTGGCTTGCGCTTTTGTTCGGCCTTCTGACCGTGGCTTTTGGCGGCGTACTTATCTTCAATCCTTTTGAGGCGGTGGAGATGGTGGTGAGAATGATTGGGATATTCCTGATTTATGACGGCCTGTCGGACATTTGGATCTTGTCCAGAGTGTCAAAGGTGAAAAGGAACAAAGAAAAGATCATCGACGCTAAGTTTGTGGATATTGAGGATGAGGAATAAGTATTACGCGGCTTTAATTTTATAAATTGCCCGTTCCGGGGGCGTTGACTTTGGGACGTTCCTATTTTATAATTAGTTTAATGACGGGAAACAAGAAGGAAAGCTTCGGTATAAGGAGCGGATGCCGGGGCGGAAAGGAAGAATTATGCAGATTGGTGCGCTGAGTTTCAGACCTTATATTTATAACACAAACACGCTGTCACGTAACAGCATGTCGAAAGTATCTGCCATTGGAGATGATCTGACGTCGGGCAGGACAGATTTTGATTCCCTGCAGGATGAGGGCAAAAATGAAAACCCTCTGGGAAGGGGGCAGACGGTCGGTTTTTCGGATTTGCTGGATAAGCAGATGCATATAGGAAGGATGAATGCGTTAAGGGTTATGAAGCCTGGTACGAAGGAGCGGGGAAATGAAAAGGTGCAGGCAGATGATTCTAAGCCCGCAAATGGTGCGGATGAAATGATACATATGCAGTCTGAACGGAATATTTTTCAGATGCAGCGTGCGGCCGAAGCATATCAGATGAATATGATTGCATAATGGAGAGGAGCTGCCTAAACTTTTTATGTTTGGCAGCTTTTTTGTCTAAAAAATAAATATTTTACTGGAGGGTGGAGTATGAAATTACGTGGGAGACTGTTGGTGATGGCGCTGCTGCCGGTTATAGGTCTGGGAATTCTTTCCTATGGGGTGGTTTCCGTCCAGATAACGAAGGGGATTGAAGAACAGACTTATCGGGGGATGAAGGCTACCACGCTGGCGGTCAGGGAAATATTTGAGTCTGGTGCGTCAGGGGAATACCATTTAGACGAAAGCGGACAGTTGTGGAAAGGCGATGAGATGAATATTTCCGGTTCCCAGGCAATCGTGGATTCCATTAAGGCGGATACGGGCTTTGACATTGGGATATTTTATGGGGATGAGAGTATTCTGACCACGATTGCCGGCGGAAAGGGTGCTAAGGCGCCGGAGAAGGCAAAGACGCTGGTCTTAGGCAGCGGGCAGGAATATGGGGATGACGACACAGCCTTTTCAGGAAAGAGATATATTTCTTATTATGCACCGATTTTTCAGACAGGCACAAGTACTCCTGTGGGTATGGTTTTTCTGGGAGAAGAATATGCAGATGTGGCACTGGTGATCAAGAGTTCCATGCGGAGTATGATGGTTATCATGATCTGTGTGCTGGCATTGGTGATCCTCACGTCCATACTCAGTGCCAACAGGATTGCCGGGGCTATTAAGGGGGCTATTGCTTATGTGACCCAGATGAGTCAGGGCAGGCTTGGGATTCAGGCTTCCAGCAGGCTGTTAAGCCGAGGAGATGAAATCGGGGATATGTGCCGGGGCGTAAAGAGTCTGGACGACAATCTTTCTGCGGTAGTGGCTGAGATACAGGCACAGACGGACGTGCTGGGAGAGGTTTCAAATGCCTGTGGGCAGGATGCCCATAAAGCTTTGGAGTCTGCAGAACAGGTGAATGCCGCATCGGAGGAAGTGGCGGCAGCTACCACAAGCCAGGCTCAGGGTACACTGGAAGCGGAAAACAGCGTTAATCTCATGGGACAGACGATAGAGGAAACCAATGGACAGGTTCAGGGACTTTCCGATACGGCAAAGGAAGTGGCAATGGCAGCAGAAAGTGCAAGGAAGACGCTGGCGGAACTGAACCAGAGCATGAAACAGGTGAAAAAGGCGGTGGACGATGTGCACCACCAGACCAATGAGACTCATTTTTCGGTAGAAAAAATAAGCGATATGACAAAGATGATCACCTCTATTGCATCCCAGACAAATATGTTGTCCTTAAACGCCAGTATTGAGGCGGCCCGGGCTGGGGAAATGGGGAAGGGCTTTGCAGTGGTGGCAGAAGAAATCAGGAAACTTGCAGAGCAGAGTAATACTTCAGCCGTAGAGATTCAGGAGGTCCTGGGACAGCTTAAAAATAATTCGGATATCTCTGTAAGCACCATGGAGCAGGTGCAGGAGATCATACAGGTGCAGGCCGAAAAACTGGTTCAGACAAACCATGCTTTTGAGACAGTGGGCAGTGGAATTGAGCAGTCTGTCCAGGGAATCGGGAAAATCATGGAGGAGATGAGTTCTCTAAACGGGGCAAGAAGCCATACGGTGGCCGAAGTACAGAATGTAGCTTCCCTTGCCCAGCAGAATGCCGCAAGCATTGAGGAAACAGCGGCATCCATTGACGAGGTAGCCCACCTGATCTCGGCAATGGCAGGCAGGATGGATAACCTGCGGCAGGCATCGGATACATTGAAGGAGAAAGCGTCCGTATTCCAGCTTTAGAGGGGAACGGGGGTGGATTCAGGAAAGTTCTTTATGCCGTATTTTAAAAATCAGGCAGTAGGCAAAGAAAAGCAGCAGGCATATGACCGATACAAGAACTGCGTAATCTGCGAATTTTTTAAAATCTTTCTGCCATGCCCGGTTTAAAAAGGGAATTCCAAGGACAATGAAAAAATACCAAAACAAGGGTGGAGCACACTTGGTCAAAAGAAATAAACGAGGCTTTAGGGTGGGAAAATCTGTCTGCGTTTTCCTTTCGGTAAGGAGATCGCCAAGGCGGTAGAGCACCAGCAGGGATGAAAAGTATGTCACTGTACCGATCAGGGTGTGGAGACTACTGGGGGTCAGCCATCCCAAGGCAAGTCCCGGCATCTCCAATGGACCGGGAATGTAAATGGACAGCACAATGCGCAGTCCGTTGACAAGGATCGTGAAAAGGTAAGCAGATACAACGCTGAAAGCAGTCCAGCGTATGCCCGCTGCCATATGTCCCGTCCCGTCTGCACCGCCTGCGCGGTGTACGAAAGAGAAAATCAGGGTAGCAGCGGCAATCAGCATGAACTGAATGCCGCTGCATGAGGAGGCTATGATGAAACGGATATCGTGATTTACGAATCCGGTATGAGCCATATATTCAAAAGGGATACCGCTTAGGATACTGACCCACCGGGAGGTAGGGGCCAGTATCCATTTTAATTCATCGGCGTCTGCCTGGCTGTAAACAAGTTTAAGTCCTAACACAAAGGCAGCGCCTGTGAGGTAAAATATCCAGTTTTCTTTTAACAGAGTTCTGATTCTTTGAAGGGGCATACAGGTATCCTTTCCCTTTTGTTATAGTAAGTCGGCTTGGAAAGCGCGACGGCGTTTGTTACAATAAGTCGGCTTGGGAAGCATGACGGCGTTTGTTACAATAAGCCGGCCTGGGAAGCATGACGGCGTTTGTTACAATAAGCCGGCCTGGGAAGCATGACGGCGTTTGTTTTTCAAATGGCTGAAAAGATTTAAAATCAGGATCAGCGCTACAGCCCCCGGAAGCAGGAAATCTCCCGGTTCGGAACCGATCCGGTAGCCCACTGCCAAATCAGAGACCTTTAGAGGCAGCGGCAGGGGCTGGTCCACGTCGGCGCTTTTTCCCAAAGGATTTTGAATGGTGTCTACCACCGCAATAAAGGAGGTGTAGGGGGTCATCATACTGTAAGTTAAGCCAATCTGTGTAATTTCATCTTTTATATCGGGGTTGTGTTCATTCAGGCCGTAGTCCGTAAGTTGTTCCACTTTTTTGCGAGCCCACAGGTAGCGGATGGCCTCGCTGTCCTTGAGAGGGGCAATCTGGGAAACGGGAATTTTCTGCTGATAGCCCTGTTTTCCGTTCTTACCTGTTATCTCTATGGTTCCTGTCAGTTCCCCGCGCCATTTTCCGTAGATAACCATGGGTCTTTGGGCAAAGAGGGTAGGGAGGTTCGCCGGCGCCACATCGTAAACGTCAAACCCTTCATAAGACACCTGGATATCGGTGAGCACGGGGGACTCGATGTAGGTGCGGAACCGTTCTGCAGTGGCATCGGCTTCATCGGCGTCAGTGACTACAAAGGACTCTCCCTGGCCGGTTTTGGCAATCCCTTCAATCAGGTAGTGGTTTACGGAAGAACCTATGCCGAAGGGGAAAAAGCTGGTTGCAGCCATATTTTCATTAACCATTTCAAAGATTTCCTTTTCGCCGGAAATATAGCCGTCGGTGATGATGACGATGCTGCGGGCTGTATCTGCATTCGTGGGAAGGGATAGTGCGCCTTTAAGAGCTAAGGCCAGCTCTGTTCCCCCGCCTCCTTGCTGCTCGTCAATCAGCCTTGTTGCGGCGTTTATATTTTCCGAAGTGGCAGCCAGAGATTCAGGGGACATCAGCAGGGTCTCGTCTGAAAATAGTATCAGGTTAAATCGGTCTGTCTCCCGCAAATTGGAGACAAGGTTCTTGATCAGTTTTTTGGCAGTCTCTATAGGATATCCGCTCATGGAGCCGGATATATCCAGTGCAAAAATGTATTCCCGCGGCGGGATATCTTCGATTTCGCAGCGTTCCGGGGGCTGTACCATGAGCATAAAATAATTTTCGTCGTTTCCCCTGCTGACCATCAGCCCGCAGTTCACATCCTGCCCGTTTAGTTTATATTCCAGAATAAAATCCCGGTTTCCGGCAAAGTCCTTTGCATTGGCAAGTGTTATATGGGCCGTGGAATCGTTGTCTTTGTCCACTTTGATCTGGTGGGACTTGCAGGAAAGGTCCGCAATGGGAACTCCTGTGGATAAATTGACAGTGATGTCATATTTTCCGGCAGGGGTGCTGCTGCCCGGCAGATAAGGGCTTGCAATCCATTCATCATGAGAGGCAGCTTCTTTTCCGCCTTCGGTTACGTCCTCCGCAGTAGGCGTGCTGGGGTAGCGGGGGCCAACGACAGTGGGAAAGACAAACTGGTAAGTGCCGTCTACCGGTTCAATTAGCTCTGTATAGTGAAGTTCAATGCGGACGCTGGCCCCAGGCATGATATTTGCCACATCCATATGAAAGACATTGGGACGATCCTGTTCTAAGAGAGAGGCGCTTTTGCCCTCGGATTTGGCTTCCTCAAATTCTTCTTTTGCCTCCTCCTTTTCTTTGATTTTGGCGGTGACGATGTTATCGCCTATAATCATTTTCATGCCGTGGATGGTAACATTCGTGGAAGTGGGAAAAACATAACTTGCATTTATGGGTACCTCTCCCTCATTGGCATAGGTCTGGACAACATAGGTTTCTGCAATGATGCCGTCGATATTGGTAGTTACCTTCGTTTCTTTTAAAGGGAAACGCTCTAAAACAGCATTTTCACTTTGAATGACAAAGTAGGGGGCAAGGGGGCTGTCCTGGGAGGAATGATCTTCGGTCTGTGCATGGACACAGGAAGGATAGGTGAGGAAAGCCAGCAATGCCAATATGGCGCAGAGCCAGGATTTTCTTTTTGTTCTCATAATGTACACCTCGTTTGTTTTTTTTCGGGCAGCGGCCGGGCATGCATGTTAAGCACTGTCTGTGCACAGGCGGGGCCGCAGAGCTGGAAAAAGATTAAAAGCTTTCTATACTTAGAGTACATGAGCAAGGCATCAAACTGGCATCAAAGTTGTATCATTTTTGCATCATTTGTAAAAAAATGTTGACATAAATGCAAGACTGTAGTAGTCTGTTGTCATGGCGAGACTACTATAGTCTTATAATGTACCGGATGTCCGGGGAGGTAAAATCCAGGCATAGATGGCAGGCAGGTGTTTTTGAACTAAATTATTGGTTAAAAAGGAGTAATAAATTTGTGGGAGAGTGTGTGAAATTATTTGATTCAGAACTTAAGGTAATGGATGTGCTCTGGCGGGAGGGGGATGTAACAGCCAAGTATATAGCGGATATTCTTACCGGAGAGCTTGGGTGGAATAAGAATACCACTTATACGCTGATCAAGCGCTGCATGAAAAAGGGCGCTATTGCCCGTTCGGAGCCTAATTTTATGTGCCATGCACTTATTTTAAAGGAAGAAGTGCAGGAAGCGGAAACCAATGAGTTGATTGACAAGGTCTTTGATGGTTCCGCCGATAAGCTTTTTGCCTCCCTGTTGGGCCGGAAAAAGCTTTCTGCCAGTCAGATTGAAAAGTTAAAGCAGATTGTAGGGGAACTGGAATAAGCGGTCTGACCCCGGTTCGGAAGAGCAGCGTGGGCCCCAGCCCCGCATTTTACAGCGGGGAAGTTGATTTGTGGGTAAAGCTTTTGGCCCAGATTAAAATCACAATCACAGTTGCTGTCAGAAATTCTGCAAAAATTACAGGTTTGCCCCATAGTTCCTGTTCCAATGCAAAAAATAAATAGTGTTCGACAAAAGATACTGCCAGAAATGTCAGATACACGGCAAGGGAATACATGACATTCTTAAAAATGCCGGACCGCTTCTGTTCTCTGGCCAATAACTGCTTTTGCTCGAGGATGCTTGTTTTGACGGATAATTCATCGATTTCCGAGGGCTTTAACAGGGAATCCACGGTGATGTCAAATACGCGGCTTAATTCAATAAGTTTTTCTGCAAATTCCATTTATGTGTCCTCCTATTCTGGTGCTGCCTCCGCCTTTTCTTTGTGCATTTGTGCAGGCGTCGGCTGTTGATTGGTTTATGTACAAATCTTATCAGATTGTTTGTTAGCATTCCAGCAGGCAGAAGATACATTTAAGCGGCAAATGGTGGAATTTGGGCGTTTCTTTGTATAGTCTGGTTGCCTTGTGCTTTTTGTGTTTATGCGCCAATCCAAGCCGCCTGTAAGGAGAGCCGATCACTAAAAGGACTTACGAAAATAAGATAGAAATAGGAGTGCGCTTGTGGTATTCTGTTAGTGGAAAAATTGAAAGTTGCAAAGGAGACAAAACGATATGGCAAAACAGTTAAAGAAAAGACCAATTGAAAAAGAACTGAAATTTTTAGCTGACTTTGAACTATACGGCGTGCTGATGTTTGCAGGAATATATTTCGCAACTAAGTATATAGTCGATATGGACTTGGGAAAGAACGCGTTCAAATTAAATTGGATTTCGTTTTACCCATTGTTGATATTTTCTGTCATAGTAATAGAGGGTAGCTTCTATTGGCGTAATAAGTTGAAAATGGTAAGAAGAAAAACAGCGTTAAGTAATTTTGAAATTGGCAGGATTTATAGTAAACTAAGGTGGATAAATGTAATTTTATTAACAGCCTATCTGCCAATAATAATTATTGCTGTTCTTGAAAAAGAAGATTTATCTGGAATAATTGCTGGAATTTTACTGTATTTTATGGCGGTAATAGAACAAATCAATTATTTTCATATCAGGCTTTCTTATGAGACGGCAAATGGCAGTCTTTTAATTATTGAGCCTTTAAAAAAACTTTTTACTGGAACTGGAAAACGTTCACAATTGCGGAAGGATATTGATACTTATTTAAAAGGTTAACCTCCAGTTTGCTTAAAACATCATAACCACAATCACAATAGAATAAGCCGCACAGTGTCAGAGCGTATAGAAACCAGTCTATGCGTTCTGTTTTTATAAGTAACCTACAGGATGTTATCTGATGTAATCAGGTACAAATCTCCATAAATACTGGGATTGAAAAAATTACTGAAAATATTAGCACTCACCTCTTTACAGTGCTAACAATTAGTGTTATACTCTCACTATAACAAGTGGAAAACACAAATAAGTAATTGTTAAGCCGGACATACTGTAATTGAAGGAATCGTGGCATTTCAGGCAGGATTAATTACAGGGAAGGCAGGAAGGAGTGCTTATGAACATATCAAAGTTTACACAAAAGTCTATGCAGGCTGTGGAAGGCTGTGAGAAGCTGGCCTATGAATATGGAAATCAGGAGATCGAGCAGGAGCATCTGCTTTACAGTCTTCTTACGGTGGATGACAGTCTGATTTTAAAGTTGATTGAAAAGATGGAGATCAACACCCAGTACTTTGTGAACAGGGTAGAGGAAGCTTTAAGGAAGCGGGTGAAGGTTCAGGGCGGCCAGGTTTATGTAGGGCAGGATCTGAACAAGGTACTGGTATCGGCGGAGGATGAGGCGAAAGCGCTTTCAGACGAGTATGTGTCTGTGGAGCATTTATTTCTTTCCATGATCAGGCATCCCAACAAGGCCGTTAAAGAACTGTTCAAAGAATTTGGAATTACCAGAGAGCGGTTTTTGCAGGTGCTTTCCACTGTTAGGGGGAACCAGCGGGTGACATCGGACAATCCCGAGGCCACCTATGATACTCTCACCAAATACGGACAGGAACTGGTGGAGAAAGCAAGAGAACAGAAGCTGGACCCTGTCATTGGCAGGGACGGGGAAATCAGGAATATTATCCGCATCCTTTCCCGGAAGACCAAGAATAATCCGGTGCTGATCGGCGAGCCGGGGGTAGGAAAGACGGCTGTTGTAGAGGGGCTGGCACAGCGTATTGTCCGGGGAGATGTTCCCCAGGGACTTAAGGATAAAAAGATTTTTGCGTTGGATATGGGGGCGCTGGTAGCCGGAGCCAAGTATAGAGGAGAGTTTGAGGAAAGGCTGAAAGCTGTCCTTGAGGACGTAAAGAACAGTGACGGGCAGATCATCCTTTTTATAGACGAGCTGCACACCATTGTGGGGGCAGGCAAGACGGACGGCGCCCTTGATGCCGGAAATATGTTAAAACCCATGCTGGCTAGAGGGGAACTGCATTGCATTGGAGCAACCACTCTGGATGAGTACAGGCAGTACATTGAAAAAGACGCGGCGCTGGAGCGGCGGTTCCAGCCTGTTATGGTGGAGGAGCCTGCGGTGGAGGATACCATCTCCATTTTAAGAGGGCTGAAAGAGCGCTATGAGGTCTATCATGGAGTGAAAATTATGGATAATGCGCTGGTAAGCGCAGCAGTGCTGTCCAACCGCTATATTTCCGACCGTTTTCTGCCGGATAAGGCAATTGATCTGGTAGATGAAGCCTGCGCCCTGATCAAAACGGAACTGGATTCCATGCCCACGGAGCTGGACGAATTGCAGCGCAAGGCCATGCAGATGGAAATAGAAGAAACTGCCCTAAAAAAAGAAAATGACCGATTGAGTCAAGAACGTCTGGCAAATTTGCAGAAAGAACTGGCGGAGTTAAAGGAGGAACTGAACAACCGGAAAGCCCAGTGGGAAAATGAGAAGGCTTCTGTTGAAAAGCTTTCTAGGCTGCGGGAGGAAATTGACGCAGTGAGCACCCAGGTGGAGATTGCCCAGCGGGAAGGGGATTACGAGAAGGCGGCGGAATTAAGCTACAGCAGACTTCCTGCTCTTAAGAAACAGCTTGAGATCGAGGAGGAGCAGGTAAAAAGCAAGGACTTGTCTTTAGTCCATGAGAGTGTTTCCGACGAGGAGATTGCCAAAATCATATCCAGATGGACAGGGATTCCGGTGGCAAGACTGACAGAAAGCGAAAGGAACAAGACCCTGCATCTTGATGAGGAACTGCACAGAAGGGTGGTGGGACAGGATGAAGGCGTCACGAAGGTGACGGAGGCCATTATCCGTTCCAAAGCGGGAATCAAGGATCCTGCCAAGCCTATCGGGTCGTTCCTGTTCCTCGGCCCTACCGGCGTGGGAAAAACAGAACTTGCAAAGTCCCTTGCGGCGGCCCTTTTTGACGATGAAAACAATATGGTGCGCATTGACATGAGTGAGTATATGGAGAAATATTCCGTATCCAGACTGATTGGAGCGCCTCCCGGATATGTAGGATACGAGGAAGGGGGACAGTTAACCGAAGCGGTCAGGAGGAAACCTTACTCGGTGGTACTGTTTGACGAGATAGAAAAGGCCCATCCTGACGTGTTCAATGTGCTTTTGCAGGTGCTGGACGACGGGCGCATCACCGATTCCCAGGGACGTACAGTAGATTTCAAGAACACCATACTGATCATGACTTCCAATATCGGGGCATCTTACCTTCTGGAAGGGATTGACCAAGATGGTCATATTTCAGAGGAGGCGGAAAAAATGGTCATGAATGACCTGCGGGCTCATTTCAGGCCGGAATTTTTAAACCGCCTGGATGAAACGATTCTGTTCAAGCCTTTGAGCAAGGACAATATTATGGGAATTATCCAGCTTATCATAACGGATTTGAACCGGAGACTCTCCGACCGGGAACTGACTGTAGAGCTAACGCCTTCTGCGGAGAAATTTATCGTGGAACAGGCTTATGATCCAATCTATGGTGCAAGACCTTTAAAACGGTACATCCAGAAATATGTGGAAACGCTTTCCGCAAGGCTGATACTGGAGGACAAAGTGAATCAGGGAGATACCATACTGGTGGATGTGTCGGGGGAAGTCCTTACAGCGGATGTGAAGTCCTGAAAATTTATGGCAGGGAAAGCAGGGCAAATACAAAATTTCTTAAATAAAAGTTCCTATAAAAAGCCGGAGTCCGTTATCATGCGGACTCCGGCGGGATATGGCAGTTTATTCCTTGGACATTTCCACCACAACCGTGTCGGTATTGCCCTGTTTCGCCTGCTCAATGGCGGCGGCTGTGAGCTGGATAAAGTTATTTCCGGAGGAAGTGGCTCCGGTCAGGGTATCCACGCCGGAGGAGGACTGATTTTCAATCAGTTCAGCGGCGTAATACCGGGTGTATTCATTGGGATAGGTGCCTGAAACGGGCGCCATATTCTGCATGTAAGCATTGTCCCATGCTTTGATGTAACCGCTGGGGTCTTTTGCATTGAACTCTGTGTAGACAATCTTGTTGTTTTTTACCATGATACACACATATTCTTTCCATCCATGGGAATAGCCTGACATTTCTGCGGTATAAAAGCCGTCTTTTATCTCACCCTGGGAACCGCACCCGCCAAGGAGCAGGACAGCGGTCAATAAAGCAAAGCATATTTTTCTTTTCATAATAAACATCCAACCTCTATTCTATTTATCATATTCTATAAGCCGTCCGTGAAAGGTGACAGCAGATTAAGCCGGCCTGTGGCATGTCAGCGTTTGATCTTAACCTGTGAAACATAATTCCGCAAATCCTCTGCCTGTGCAAGGGAAGCGGCAGACATTTCATCATTTCTGCCGGCAATATCCTGCAGCGTTGCAAGGCGGCCGTTTGCACTGGCCACTGCGTCAGTCTGTTCTTTTACAGTGTCAGCAAGGCGGCTGGAAATATCCCGGTATTGCAGGGTAAGCCCGGCAATCTCCTGAAAAGTCTTAGCAGTCTGCCCGGCTGTCTCAAGCCCGGCGTCAATGGTCTGTGAAGCATGGGAAATCAAATCTCCGGTTTTGTGAAGGGCTTCGGCAGTCTGATTGGAAAGCTGGCCGATTTCTTCGGCTACCACGGCAAATCCGCGTCCCGCCTCGCCTGCCCTTGCTGCTTCCACAGAAGCGTTCAGGGAAAGAAGGTTAGTCTGGCGTGAAATATTGTCGATCATCAGGCTGATACTTGATATTTCCTTAACGGATTCATGAATCTGTGACATGGAATCCAGCATGTTCTGCATGTACTCACCGCCCAGTGTTGTTTTCTGGCTTGCCATTTCGGCACAGTCTTCGATTTGAAGCACATTCTTTTTATTCTTTTCAATGGAAGAAGTGATGGCGGCCATGTTGTCTTCCATGGCATGGAGGACCTGCATCTGTTCCCGGGAACCGTCCAATAACTCTTTGGCACAGTCGGAAACCTTCACGGAGGAAAGTCCCATTTTCATCATAGTTTTGTTGAGAGCGTCCGTTATATTGCACAGGGAAGTGCGAATGGATGCAAAGTCGCCGTGGAAATCATCAGGCACGTCAATGGCATAATTGCCGGAAGCAAGGGTGCTTAAGGTGGTTTCAATATCCTGTATATAATGTTTCAGGCTTCCAATAGTTTTGGCAAGGGCGTCTGTCAAAACGGCAGTTTCGTCATTGGTATTAAATAAAACAACTTCCTCAGACAGGTTGCCGTCCGATAATGCCTGAAGGCGGCTGGTAGCAGAGGCAAGGGGCCTGGTGATACGCTGGGAAACGGGCACAATGACTGCCGCGGCAGCCAGCAAGGCAAGGAGAGCCAGCAGGCCGGACAAGCCGGCTGATATGTAGTTTGTGTTCATAAACTCAATGCGCGGTGCATACAGGAACAAAGCCCAGTTCGTTCCGGGAATGGGGGAATATCCTGTATAATAGATCCTTCTGCCAAGCTCAGATCCAAGCTGCATCTGCATTGCGCCAGTCTGGAAGGAGGTAACTTTCTGAAAATTTTCTGTGTTTTCGGCAGAAGGATATAAATCATAAATATTTTTCCGGTCAATTATGTTCTGAAGATCTCTGTCACCGATAATATCCCCGTCCGCATTGATGATGCAGGCGCTTCCTGTATCGCCGAGAACCAGCGGGCTCAAGACGTCGTTCAGCAGGTCATATTTATAACTGCCAATGAGGTATCCGGCAACTTCCTCTCCGTTTTTTAAAGGGGCGCCCACACATAACTGAAGGATGTCGTTGTCGTAATAGGGTTCGCCGATGGTAAGATTCTGGGTCTGTTCCATTAAAGGAAAATACTTGGTGTTGGAAACAGAATCCGGTGCGGAAGCGTCGCCGTAAAGCTTTTGGCCTGAGATATCATATGCAGAGAGCCACACAAATTCTATCTGCAATTTGATAGCGTCAATACGTTCCTGCTTTTTGTCTGGGGAGACGGATTCATCAATAAATACAGGTTCCGTGGAAAAATTGTACATCCGCTCAGTCAGAAGATGCAGATTAGAACTGATATTTTGTGCGGAGATTCGTGCGGTGATCTGCATATTGTCCAGAACAGTGGCATCTGTAGAGCGCACACTTCCGCCATACATAATCTTGGTGATCAGTAGGGTGATGATAATAGATGCAGACATGACATAAAAAGTGATTTTGTGTTTTAAATTCCGGTATTTCTTCATGACAAAACTCCTTTATGCGTTAAGTATTTATGTATGATATTTAATCTTATCATAAATATTAGAATGTTCAATCTAATATTTGAAGGGAAAAAGATAGTAAATTATTTTTACTAAGTAGTTGACGTGGTTAAAAACAGTAGATATAATAAGAATACACAAGATTAGCGCAAAATTTATCTCGGGAAATTAAGGGGGAGGAAGATATTAGTAAAAAAATTATACTAATAGAGAGGAGAAAGTGGGATGATCGGCATGAACCAGCAGAGTATGAACGGCATCAACAAGCATATTCTTTTGAAAAATATTATCATCCATGAACCTATATCCCGTATTGAATTAAGTCACTTGACAGGACTTAGTAAAATGACAGTGACGGGACTGGTCAAAGAATATTTGGATGAGGGAATCGTACGGGAGTGCGGCGTGGCAGAGTCTACAGGAGGGCGCAGGCGCACCTACCTGCAGGCAGTTCCAGACTCCCTTCTTACACTGGGGATCTATGTGGGCCGGGACAATTTGAAAGCGGGAATTATCAATTTAAAGGGGCAGATCATCCAGTCAGAGAGCATGGAACTTTCGGTAATGGAAAATAATGATGTTTTCTTAAAAGGGCTGTTCCTGCTGTGTGACAGGATGATGCAGACCCGGTATAAAGAGAAAATATGGGGGATAGGCGTTTCCTGCGCCGGGCCGCTGCTGGCAAAGGACGGCGTGATATTAAACCCGCCGGATTTTAACAATATCAGAAACCTTCCCATTGTAAGCTGCCTGGAAGAAAGGTATCATCTGCCTGTCTGTCTGCAGAATGATATCTGCACGGCGGCTCTTGGGGAAGTGTACTTCGGCAACAGGAATCAGTATGATGATTTTATTTATGTAGGCATTTCCGCAGGAATTGGCGGCGGCGTCATCATGAACGGGAGGCTTTACACCGGATTTAGCGGCCTTGCAGGCATTATGGGACATACCATAGTGGAAAAGGACGGCATTCTGTGCGGATGCGGCCAGCGGGGGTGTCTTGAAATGTACAGCAGTACCAGAGCTGTTGTGAAATGGGCCAGAGAAAACGGTGCAGGAGAAGAACTGACATGGATGGAACTGCTGGTGAGGGCATCAAAGGGAGATGGGGTCTGCAGGGCGGCTTTGGAGAGAATGACGGAATATCTGGAGGTAGCTTTTGCCAATATGGCCAACGCCTATGACACACAGTGTTTTATTGTGGGCGGTGATTTACATATTTATCAGAAAGAGATCGTGAAAAGACTGAAGGAAAAGCTGGGAGGCAGGAGCTTTTCATGGGGGCAGGAGAGGAATATCCATGTGGAATCCTCCTCTTTTATAGGAAGCGCGTCCTTTATCGGGACGGCTGCCCTGGTGCTGGAACATAATGCAGGAATATAATTTGGGAATACAATTTCCCGGAAGGGAAGGTTTGAGTGAAAATAGGCATCGACTTGGGAGGAACAACTATCAGTATGGGCCTTGTAAATGACCGGCATGAGGTTGTGGAAAAGGCGGAAGGGCTGACCTGCTGTGGAGAAGGTCCGGCGGCGGTCATTGACAGGATGGGTAGGATGGCAAGGGAACTTTTGCACAAAGCAGGAAATCCCCCCATATCCTGCGCCGGTCTTGGATGTCCCGGGGTTTTGGACCGGGAGGCAGGGGTGGTGATTTATTCCAATAATATCAGATGGCAGCAGGTTTATGTGTGCCGGGAGCTTAAGGAACAGCTAAAGGTTCCGGTCTATGTGGAAAATGACGCAAACTGTGCAGCCATGGGAGAGTACCTTGCAGGAGCAGGGCGGGGGAGCCGTCAGATGATTATGGTGACTTTCGGAACGGGCATAGGCGGCGGAATTATTTTTGACGGCAGACTGTATCTGGGAAGCCATGGGAACGCCAACATTATTGGCCACACCCTGATAGAAAAAGGCGGAAGGGAATGTACCTGTAAAAGAAAAGGCTGCTGGGAATGTTATGCCTCTACCAGGGCCCTTCTTTTAAGCGCAGAAAAAGCAGGCGTTTTTAACGGAATGGATGAACCGGAGCTAAACGGGAGGCTGTTTTTTGAAGTGCTGAAAGCAGGACAGGAGGCGGCCCTGCGGGTCTTTGACGAATATACAGACTATGTGGCAGAAGGAATTGCCGACCTGATCAATATTTTTGACCCGGAAAGAATCGTCATAGGGGGCGGTGTCAGCGCCCAGGGAGAACGGTTCCTTGGCCCTGTCCGGGAAAAAGTGAAGCAGAAGATCTATTTTAAGGAAATGGAAACAGCACAGATTGTGTGCTCCGTTCTTGCCAATGACGCGGCAATTATCGGTGCGGCAAATCTGTCGGCACAAAAATACGGTCAAAATGACCTTTCGTTCTAATTTCGTTCTAAAAAATTATATATGCATGAAAAGCGGCAGAGAAAAGAGGATAAAATGAATAAGTCAAATTATGAGAAATGTCCCTGCACATTGGTGAAAGGGTTTGATGGGGAAGCTTTCGAGGGGTATACGGATATTTTAAAGGAACTAAAGAAAAAATGCAGGGGACGGGAGTGTACGGTCATAACAGCAGAGTGTTATCCCGGGGTAAGGGTACGGGAAATTGTTTCCCATTTTCAGCAGGCGTTTTTACGGGTGGAAGTGGTATACAGCGACGATTACAGTTATTCCGGGGAAGAAATTACCCGGATGATACACAGGGAGCTGACCGACGACCGGGTATTCGGTGTGCTCACCTGCCGGACCATGGAAGAATTTTTTGATCCGGCGCTTCTTGCGGCAGGACAGGAAAAAATAAAAAGCATAAAAGAAAGCATGGAAGGGGCCGCAGGAGAAGACGGCGGTAAAGAGGCGGGGGAGAAAATCATTCTGGTTATCGGCACTGGCGCTTCCCTGCTGACTGTGGGGGACATTCTTGTTTACGCTGATCTTGCGAGATGGGAGATCCAGCTCCGCTACCGCAGCGGGGAGCTGGCTAACTGGAAGATGGACAACTATGAAGAAGATACCCTGCGCAAATACAAAAGAGGATTTTTTGTGGAGTGGCGTGTGGCAGACAGACTGAAACAAAAGCTGTTCCCGTCTATGGATTATCTTCTTGACACTAACCGGAAGGAGGACCCGAAGATGCTTACCAGGGCGGCTTTCATGGCGGGCATTGACAAAACGGTTTCCGCGCCTTTCCGGGTAGTTCCCTACTTCGATCCCGGCGTATGGGGCGGTCAGTGGATGAAGGAGGTCTGCGGCCTTGACCGGGATCAGGAAAATTTTGCATGGAGTTTTGATGGCGTACCGGAGGAAAATAGTTTATACTTGGGGTATGGTGATGTGAGGGTGGAAGTGCCTTCCATAGACGCCGTATTCTTAAAACCTGTGGAACTTTTAGGGGACAGGGTCCACGCCCGGTTTGGAAAAGAGTTCCCCATCCGTTTTGACTTTCTGGATACCATGGGGGGACAGAACTTAAGCCTGCAGGTGCATCCCTTAACGGAATACATTCAGCAGAACTTCGGGATGCATTATACCCAGGATGAAAGCTATTATATTCTGGATGCCGGGGAGGATGCAGTGGTTTATCTTGGAGTGAAGGAAGGAATTGACAAGGAGGCCATGATAGCTGACCTTGAACGGGCAGACCGAGGAGAAATAACTTTCCCTGATGAAAAATATATCAACCGCTTCCCGGCCAGAAAACATGACCACTTTCTTATTCCGGCAGGAACCATTCACTGTTCCGGTAAAAACAGCATGGTTCTTGAAATCAGCGCCACCCCTTATATTTTTACCTTTAAACTGTGGGACTGGAACAGACTGGGACTGGATGGCAGGCCAAGACCTGTGCATATAGACCATGGGAAGCAGGTGATTCAGTGGAACAGGGATACGAAATGGGTGAAAGAAAATCTGGTGGGGCAGGTAAGTGTCCTTGAAGAAGGGGACGGTTACAGACAGGAACGGACAGGGCTTCATGAAAGAGAGTTCATAGAAACAAGGCGCCACTGGTTTTGTGGTAAGGTCTGCCATAACACGATGGGCAGTGTCAATGTGTTAAATCTGGTGGAAGGAAGGGAAGCCATAGTGGAAAGTCCCTCCGGGGCCTTCGCCCCATTTGTGGTGCATTATGCGGAAACCTTTATCATCCCGGAGCAGGTAAAAGAATACACTATAAGACCCTTTGGGGAAAGTGAAGGAAAAGAAATAGCCACCATTAAGGCTTATGTAAGAGTCTAAGTTCCCCGGGCAGCGGGCCGGACATATACGTCTGGGTATATAGCCGGCCGCCGCCATGGAACCAAGCTGTAGGAGGAGGGAATATGCAAATACCGAAAGACCCTGTTATGCTTTTAAGCTTTGTGAATTTAAAGCTCCGGGACTTTTATTCTGACATAGATGTTATGTGTAATGACATGGATGTCAGTAAGGCGGAGATAGAGGAAAAACTGCAAGGCATAGGATATTCCTATGACCGGGAGCAGAATCAGTTTGTGTGACATACCGCAGCTTATTGTAGAATGAAAGGACATTCAAAAATGATTAAAGGGTTTAAAATGAAATTGTTTGAAGGCCGGGAGGAAGAATACGAAAGGCGCCATAACCTCCTCTGGCCCGAAATGAAGGACATGATTCACCAGCATGGCGGCCGGAACTACACGATTTTTCTGGATAGGGAAACATTGACCTTATTTGGTTACATTGAGATTGAGGACGAGGAACTCTGGGCTAAAGGCGCAGATACCGAAATAAACCGGAAATGGTGGGATTTTATGGCAGATATTATGGAGACAAATCCGGACAACAGTCCGGTATCCATAGATTTGCAGAATGTATTTCATTTAGACTAAAAACAAAAAATAGATCTGGATATGGCGCAATGAAGTCAAAGAAATGGAATAGACAGAAGGATTTGATGCATATAAATAGAATAAGTACAAGGGAAAGATTGTCTTTACAGCATGAATTTAAAAAAAAGAATCCTATCATGCATTATTCTGTTTATACTGCTTGTGGCTATATGCATCATTGGACTTATGCAGCAACAGGAAGTTCAGACTATGGGAAGAACATCTGGGGATGAGGGCAATAAAAAGATTGCCCTCACTTTTGACGATGGCCCCCATCCGTACTATACGGAACAGCTCCTTAAGGGACTGAAAGAGCGGAATGCCAAAGTGACTTTTTTTATTACGGGAAAGAATGCCGAGAGTTACCCTGAAATTGTCAAAAAAATTTATGAAGATGAGCATCTGATTGGAAACCATACCTATAACCATACCCAGCTCACCTCCAAGAACAGGGAAAGCTTCAAGGAAGAAATCATAAAAACCAACGAAGTGATTAAAGCGGTGACCGGGGAGGACGTTATTTACGTGCGGCCCCCTTACGGAAGCTGGAACAAGGAGTTTGAAAAGGAACTTAACATGTTTCCGGTATTATGGACAATCGATCCGCTTGACTGGTGCAGTCATGATGTCTCCTGCATTGTGAAAAACGTCTGTGCCAAGGCGGAGGAAAACGATATTATCCTGATGCACGACCAGTATAAGACCACAGTGACGGCGGCGCTGAAAATTGTGGATGAGCTGACGGAGGAAGGATACGAATTTGTAACAGTAGACGAGCTGTTGTTTGACTGAATATGGCGCTGCTGAAAGTAATAAGAAGGCCAAAGACCATAGATGAAGGGGGAAAGTGCTTAAGACTTTTCATTGAAAACTTCCCGGAAATTACCTATAATAGAGTCAGATAAATTGATGCCTGCACCCGGATCTGCAGGCTGGACAGGAATGGAGGATTATAATGAGGTTAGTTACACGTTCAGATTTTGATGGACTTGCATGCGGAGCACTGCTGAAAGAAGCGGGGATTATTGACCACTGGAAATTTGCCCATCCGAAAGATTTGCAGGACGGACTGGTGGAAGTGAATGAAGATGACTGTCTTGCCAATGTGCCCTTTGTAGAAGGGTGCGGGCTTTGGTTTGACCATCATTCCAGCGAGCATGAGAGATTGGAACTGGAAGGGAAGTATAAAGGAGAGAGCCGCATCACCCCTTCCTGTGCCCGTATTATTTATGAATATTATGGGGGCAGGGAGAGATTTCCGCAGTTTGACGATATGATGGAAGCAGTTGACAAAGTGGATTCCGGAAATCTGACCATTGATGAGATCCAGAACCCCAAGGGGTGGATTCTGGTAGGATTCCTGATGGACCCGAGAACCGGGCTGGGACGCTTCCGGAATTTTACCATTTCCAATTACCAGTTGATGGAGAAACTCATTGATGCCTGCCGCACAATGACCACCGAAGAAATCCTGAATCTGCCGGACGTAAAAGAACGTATCGCGATGTACAACGAGCAGACTTTAAAATTTAAAGAAATGGTTACGGCTTATACAAAAGTGAAAGGGAAGGTTATAATTACAGATCTGCGGGGCGTGAGTCCGATTTACACAGGAAACCGTTTTATGATTTACAGCATGTACCCGGAGCAGAATATTTCTGCGTGGATAGTCAGCGGGAGAGGCGGCGCAGGCTGTTCCGCCGCAGTAGGATACAGTATCTTAAACCGTACCTGTGAAGTAAATGTGGGCAGTCTTATGTTAAAATACGGGGGCGGAGGGCACAAAAAAGTAGGCACCTGCCAGTTCTCAGATGAAAACATGGACATAGAACTTCCGAAGATGCTGGAGGAGCTGTGCGGACTGGCTAATAATTAAAACGGAGCCAGGAGCCGGCTTATAGTAATAAAAGTCTTTGATGTGAGGTGAGTAGGACACATCAAAGACTTTTTACAAGAAAGCCGGCCCCACAGGGCATAAACAGAGTCTGCTTTCGGGAGCTGGCCTGCGGGGGCCGGCGGCAGCTGTCTTTATCCGGCTTCTGCCTAAAGCACTGCCGTATGTAGTTATATATAATAAGGAAGAAACAGCTATAAATCATTTTCACGCTTGCGGTTCTGGTACTTTACTTTCATGAATGTTACGATATCATCCTGATCGTGTGAATCCAGCAGAAGAAAGTAAAAAAGAAGCTGCCGCTCCTTGCGGCTTAAAAATTTAAATTTTTTACTGTTTTCGGGCGCATTCATAAAATCCATAAATAAGGTCAAATCGTCAGTCATATCTACCTTGCCTCTTTGGGCTTTCAATGCAAAATCCATATTGATGTTATATGTTACTACCAGATCAAGAAAATTTTCCACCGGAACATTGTAAAGCTTTGCCAGATTATATAAAGAGTTTACCGGAGGGGAGATTCTTCCGGTCTCATAATGAGAATATGTCTGCCGTGTAATGTTAAGGTGGGAAGCTACAAACTCCTGGGAATAATTGCAGGATTTTCGTAAATCTTTCAGATATTTCTCTAAAGTAACGATAGTCATTTTTTTGCTCCGTGGATTTTGAAGGAATATATTGACATTTTGTTTATATTTTTAATTGTATACCCAAAAATACTTGAAATTATATTTAGAATAGCATATACTACAAAAAGAGCTATTGGTAATAGCGTTTATTACATATAGCGAAATAATGCTTTAAGTGGACGGTTATTCCGGATACCGCCTGATATGGGAAATTCCGGATGGTAAAATAAACATTTTTTGAAATGGAGGAGAGAATGATGAAAGCAAGTATCATCAAAAGAATGCTTACCGGAGCATTGATCGCTTCACTGGTAATGGCTCCCGCTATGAGCGTTGCAGCAGCCAGCAGCGATGCACCGGAAGGCAGCACTGTTGTAGAGCAGGTTGTTGAATCAACAACTACTACATCAGTTGCAGAAGTTCCTGCAAAGAGCACAGTTGCCGGTGTGGTAACTACAACAAAGGGCGTTTACCTTGCAACAAGCGTTGACGGTGTAGCTGTTACAAGCAGCGTTGCATCTATCGCATCAGGTTATGGCCTTGCAAGCAACGAAACACCTTACGCAAAAATGACAAACATGGATCCTGTAAAGAGCCATTTGGCTAAAGCTGCTATTGACGCAGCAGCAGCATCCCAGGGCGGCGAGGTTGGTCCTATGATTAACCTTGAATTTGGTAAGATGGCAGGCGGAAAATACAGCCTTCTGTCCAGCGATGGCCCTGCGATCCAGATCGCTTTAGGTATTCCTAAGAGCTTTGCACAGGCAGGCAAGACTTATGCTATGGTACGTGTACAGGCAGGCGGCATTGTTACAATCCTTCCGGATATCGATGACAACCCGAACACAATTACCTTCGCTACAACAGGTGGCGCAGGCGCTTATGCAATTATCAGATTCTAATTGCACTGCACAGCAAACGGAATAACGATTGACAGGCAGGTATTCCTGCTGCCATAAGGGAGCAGCTTTTGACGGCTGCTTTCCTTATGGAGATATTATGGAAATTTGGGAGATTATGAACAGACTAAAGCGGGAACATATTTATCTCATTTTCATTATTTTGATTATTATCTGCATTTTCCAGTATGGAATTCATAAAATCTGCGGTTTTACAATCTATCCTGATGAATTTGGATACTGGGCAAGCGCAGCTAAGGCAGTAGGATATGACTGGACGGAAGTGGCTTCCTTAGGGTCCTATTATTCTTTTGGATATAGTGTACTGCTGATACCACTGTTAAAGTTATTTAGGAACGGTGTGACTGTTTACAGGGCGGCAGTAGCGGTAAATATGATTCTCATGTGCCTTAGTGTGCCGGTTATCTATCAGATTATAGGCAGGCTGTTTCCGGAGAAGGAAAATCCGGATATTGACCGGATAAAAAGAGTATTCGTCAGTGGAATCAGCGTTTTTTATCCTTCCTGGATTTTTTATATGCAGATGACCCTTGCAGAGGCCCTGCTTATGGCTTTGTTTGCCGGGCTGACCTGTTTATTTATTTGTCTGATTCAAAAGCCAAAAGCAGTCACAGCGGTACTTCTTGCAGCAGTTTTGATTTATGCCTACTGTGTACATATGCGTACAGTGGCTGTTGTGATTGCATGTCTGCTTACACTGGCATTGTGGGGCATGACCAATCCGGCTATGAGAAAGCCTATGCTGATCATGATGGCAGCGGCAGCCGCAGCCGGGCTGGCAGTAGTGATTATAAAAAGAAATGTAATATTATCAGTTTTTACAAGTGCAGATACGGCGGTAAACGATTATGGAAGCCAGATGGACAGAATTAGAAATATATTTCTGGCCGGAGGCGTGAAAACATTTATAAAGGAAATTATAGGAAAGTTTTTTTATTTGGGAATGGCAACCTATGGGCTTTTTTACTGGTCGGTAGGATGGTGTGTGAAAGAAACAATAGAATTATTTAGAAAGATTTTTGGAAAAAAGGCTGATAGCTGTACAGCAGCTCATTGGACGGCATTTTTTTTACTGCTTACAATCATCGGAGAAATACTGATATGCAGTATTTTTATGCATGGTTCCCTGCCTGTGGATAGTGTAATATATGGAAGGTATAATGAATTTTTTATTCCGGTATCCATGGTCATAGGAATTGTGGCAATGCTGAAAAGTAAGTGGACCATCAGGATCACTCTGGCGCTTGGAGCAATTTCGGGAGCAATGCTGTTTCCCATTTTGTCTGTGATCGAACAGGGACAAATGAATGGTATACGGGGATATTTTGTGGCAGGCATCAGCTATTTGCTTAACAGGGAAGAAGATTTCAATCCGCCGCTTTTTTTGAAAGAGGTATGGATTGTTGGATTTATATTGATGATTTTGACGGCGGTGGTCATTTCGGCCGTCAAAAAAAGAAGTAATATGGCATGGATTCTGGGAATTATTATCATGCTGGAGACAGGAATCGGCATCCAGGTCAGCGGACAATATGCATATAGGGCAAACAGATTTGACTACCAGGATTTAATAATTGCAGAAAAAATTATGGAAAGCGATAAAGACGTCAGTGTGTTTTATCTGGATGAAGGAATGCTTCCCTATGTGGATTTCCAGCAGATGCAGCTTAGGGATATAACAATTCATGTGGTCAGCGGAGAAATTACGGAACAGATGGCTGGTGAAGATGCTTTCCTTATTGTAAGCCGTGACACACTAAGACAACAGGAACTTGAACAGATTTACGACAGGCATATAGTCTCCAACCTTAATATTTTGTACTATAATGGGGCTGGCAAATAAATTGGCTAATATGAGAAATAGATTGATTTGCAAATGAAGGAGTAGGGAAAATGAAAAAATTAGGAAAAATTTTGATGGTGCTTCTTGTGGCAGTTTTTATTTCATCAGCCTTTGGGTTATCTGCAAAAGCGGAAGAAGCGTCTGGTGAGGTTTCTGTCACAGAGATGAATCAGGTCATGACGATCATGAATGACTGTGAGGCCAGGGAACTGCCGGATGGCAGTGCAGCAGTGGTACAGAGCTATGCGGCAGGAGATTCAGTGTGGGTGGTTGGGGAAACCCAGGATGGATGGTATAAAATATCCTATCAGGGAAAGGAAAGCTATATTCCCAAGGACAGTACGACAGATTTGCAGGTAGAAATAGAAGGGCAGGGAACTGTTGACCTGGTGGAAGCCGGGCTGGACGGAGAGCTGGCGGCAGTTGAGGCGGAAGGCAAAATGCTGGTGGAAGAGGTAGAGAGACAGCGCACAGAGACAAAGCGCTCCCGCATCTGGACCATTGTTATCGTAGTTTTGATTATAGGTATTTTCGTGACAGGTATTATATCCACTGTAAAGAAGGAAAAAGACGGCGGTGCGAAAAGCGATGGCAAAAAGGATGACAGTAAAAAAGGAAATCCGTCAAAAGGCGGCAGCGTAAAGGATGGCAAAAATAGCAAAGCTGCGGATAATGCTGACGAGTTTGATTATTACTTTGATGATGATGACACTACAGAGAAAAAGGATACAGATTTAATTGATTTGGATTTAGACGATGAGGAATAAAGTCTATGAAGCTGATTATTCAAATCCCCTGCTATAATGAGGCAAATACTCTGGAGGTGGCTCTGAACGACCTGCCTAAAGAGCTGGACGGCGTGGATAAGATTGAGTATCTGATCATCAACGACGGAAGTAAAGATGCCACAGTGGAGGTTGCCAAAAACTGGGGGGTGCACCATATTGTCAACTTTAATCAGAATAAAGGACTGGCCAGGGGGTTTATGGCCGGTCTGGACGGGTGTCTTAGAAACGGTGCAGACATCATCGTAAATACTGATGCGGACAATCAATATTGTGCGGAGGATATTCAGCGGCTTATCCAGCCGATTCTTGACGGCGAGGCAGATATGGTCATTGGCGCAAGACCTATTGACGAGACGGAGCATTTTTCCTTTTTGAAAAAGAAACTCCAGCATTTCGGAAGCTGGGCTGTAAGAAAAGCTTCTAATACAGACGTTCCCGATGCACCAAGCGGTTTCCGGGCAATGTCCCGGGAAGCGGCAATGCATATCAATGTGATCAATGATTATACATATACACTGGAGACTATCGTCCAGGCAGGAAGGGACAAGATTGCGGTGACAAGCGTACCGGTGCATACGAACCCGGATTTGCGTCCGTCCCGGCTGTTCCATGGAATCTGGTCCTATGTCAAAAAATCAATTGTCATTATCCTGCGGGCCTACATGATGTACCAGCCGTTGAAATGCTTTACTTATTTGTCAAGTATTCCGCTTTTTATTGGCCTTGGCATTGGTATGCGGTTTTTATATTTGATTGCCATTGGAAAGGGATATGGACATGTACAGTCCCTGATACTTGGCTGTACGCTGATCATTATCGGTTTTCTGACCTTTATGATTGGGCTTGTGTCCGATCTGATGGCAGCAAACCGCAGGATATTGTCGGATACCCAGTATCATATCCGAAGGATGGAATACGATTCCCTTGCCAAAGAGCAGGAGGAAGAGACTGCACTTCGATGGGAGCCTCATGTGGTGCAGGATAACAGCGGTACTTTGGAAGAAAAAAAAAGAAAACAAAAGATATATAATATGTGCTAGATGGCGGGTGAGTTGCGATTAGAGAAGTAGTTACCTTTGTGGTTCCAGCGTATAATGCTGAAAGGACGCTGGCAAGGACAATTGAAAGCATTCTGCATCAGACGGATGACAGGTATAAACTGATTCTTGTTAATGACGGTTCAACGGACAGGACAGACGAAATATGCAGAAGTTACCTTGCGGAAAAGAATGATAAAATCCGCTATATACCGCAGGAGAACAGAGGACTTGGAGGGGCAAGAAACGCGGGGATGCGTCTAATAGACACACCTTATGTATCCTTTCTTGACAGTGATGACTGGCTGATGCCCCAGTACGTTGAAAAGCTCATACGTCAGTTGGAGGGGCATAAAGGAAAAAACATAGAAATGATCATGACACTGCCCCAGATATACCACGAGGGAAGCAGGGCGGTAAGAGACTGGTATGACAAGGATCTGTTTGAAAAAGTTTTTACCTGTGAGGGAGAGATCATCAATCCACAAGTAAAGACAGATATATATCGGTTTGAAGTGAACCAGTGCAGGAAAATCCTGCAGATGGATTTTGTAAAAAAGGTTGATTTCAGCTTTAGGGAAAAGGTCAAATGGGAAGATGTATATCCCCATTTCTATCTGTTGTCCCAATGTACCTCCTGTATGGGAATCAGTGAAATCGGGTTTTACTACAGGATTGGAAGCAGCAGCCAGATAACCGCGTCAAGGGGAGCGGACAGGCTGGATTTATTAATTGTATTTGAAGACTTATTACAGTATATCAACAGGGAAGGCAGAAGGGATTTATATTTTCCGGCAATGCGTGTTCTGGTCAGGTTTTCCATATGGTGCATCCGTATGGCGGATATTGACCATAGAAGGGTGCTGGTAAATAAAATCCATTATTTGTTTAAGGGGCTGTCTTCCAGATATTACATGGAATTAGTAAAAGGAACCAGAAAAAATTGTACGAAAGCGGACGCAAGGCAGTATCTGCTTTTTATGACAGCAATCAGATTCAGGATTTTTAATTTTATATTTTATGATTATCTCTGGCAGGATATGTGTGAAAAGATGATTAAGAAACTTTTGAGGGCTGGGGAAAGAGTGGCTTAAATATGCAGCAGATCATGAACTACTTGTCAAATAAATATGATATCAAAAGAGCACTGCTGTTTTCTGCTACAAAGGAATTCAAAGTTCTGGAAAAATGGCTTCAGGACGTGAAAGGAATCCAGATAATATATCCTTTTGCAGAAGCTGGTCAGATAGAGGAGACTGATGCCGTTATTTTTGATTACGAATGTGGGCAGGATCTTATTCCCCGTGATTTTATCAAAGCCAGATACCTGATAGGCAGGATGCATAAAGCAGAAAATTATTTCAAAGTATGGGAGAGCTACAGGGAGAAAGCTGATCATATCTACATAGAGAAGGACAGGGGGCTAAGGCCGGAACAGATAACTGCCGATATTGCGCCGTGTGAAGTTCTTGAATGGGAAAAGGGAGCTAAAGGGATTGAGTTGTCTGTCGTCCTTCCAGTCTATAACGTGGCAAAATACCTGCCCAAGTGCATGGATTCCCTGCTGAAATGGAATGCGCCTTATGTGGAATATATCTTTGTAAATGATGGGAGCACCGATGAATCCAGAGAAATTATTTTAAGGTATGCGCAGGATGACAGGCGTATCCGTCTCATTGATAAGGAGAATGGCGGCTGTGCCTCTGCCCGCAATCGTGGAATTGAGGAGGCAGGGGGAAGGTATATCGGCTTTGCCGACCCGGATGATTTCATAGATGAAACAATGTATCGTAAGCTGTTTCAAAGGGCGTTGATGGGCAGTTATGAAATGACTTACTGCGGATATAAGGAATATTATGAGGAAGACGGCAGCACGCAGGATGTTTTAAACGACTGTCTGAAAGACCCGTATCTGACAGGCACATACCGCAGAGACAAGGTGCAGTTACTTACAGTTAATACGCGGGTAGCGATTTGGAGGGCTTTGTATAGGAAAGATATACTTGAAAAGAAAAACATCAGATTTCATGAAAGCCTAAAGAGATTTGATGACCTTCCTTTCCGGGTAGAATATATTTTTGCGGCAGGAAGTGCGGCATGTGTACCGGAGTATTTGTATTATTACAGGCTGGGGCGGAAAGGGCAGGATGTAAGCTGCACGGACGAAAGACTGTTTGTGCATTTCCCCATATTTGATTTCTTGGACAAGTATACGGATGAGTTTAAGGATGAGCGGTTACAGGACCTATTGCAGATAGTCAAAATACAGACACATGGGTATGGGCTTTCTAAAATAGAGAAGAAATATAAAAAGAAATATTTAAAAAAGGCTAAACAGCAGCTTGACAGGAACATGGGGTATTGGAGAACTGTAGGACTGATTATGATGTATACAGGAAAAGGAAATCTGGGATGGTATACAAAAATGAAGCTGTTGAATTGAGACAAGAGGACTGATTTATGAATTTTTTTAAAGCATTAAAAAAGTATTGGAGCTTTGCGGTGTATGCGGCAAAAGCTGATTTGCAGGAGGAAGTGGCCAACTCTTACCTAAACTGGCTTTGGTGGATATTAGAGCCTATGAGTTCCATGTTGGTATATGTACTGATATTTGGTATTGTGTTTAAGACAGACGAGGCATATTTTCCCATATTTGTATTTATTGGAATAACAGTGTGGGACTATTTCAGCCGGTGCGTTACTTCCAGTGTGGATTTGATCCGAAATAACCAGCATATCATTTCCAGAATTTATATACCTAAATATATTCTGCTCATTCAGAGGATGTTGGTTTTGTGCTTTAAGATGCTGATAAGCTGGGGGCTTGTGGCGTTGCTGATGCTTGCTTACAAAGTACCTGTAGGCGTTAATCTGCTTTATATGATACCGAACCTGATTGTTTTTTTTGTTTTCTGTTTTGCGTGCAGTTTGTATTTCCTCCATTTTGGCGTGTATGTCAGTGACCTGTCGAGGCTGGTGGCGATTGTGCTGAATCTGATGTTTTATATGACGGGTATATTTTTTAATATACAAAAAGGGTTTCCTGCGCCTTTTGGATATTTATTCCAAAGAATAAATCCTGTTGCCCATCTAATTTTCTGTATGCGGAAGTCACTTCTTTATAATGAAATACCGTCAAGGATTATGCTTTGTATATGGCTGGTTATTTCACTTTTGCTGGCGGCTGGCGGCATACGGCTGATTAATAAAAATGAAAATAATTATGTCAAGATGATATAGTGTGAAGAAAACTTCACACTTAGAAGAATGCTTTGAAAAGCAGGCATTCTTCATCCGTATTTTTGAAGGTTATTGTGACAGACATGATGGCTGATAAGGAGTGGTTATGAAGGAAATAGCGATAGATGTTTCGGATGTGAAGATTACCTATAAACTGCTAAAGAACTTTTCCATACAGAAAAATCTGCTGCGCAGGGATGCGGAGGACGCGGAAGAATTTGAGGCAGTAAAAGGAGTTTCCTTTCAGGTGGAAAAAGGAGAAATCTTAGGGATTATCGGAAAGAATGGAAGCGGTAAGTCAACTTTGCTACGGGCGATTGCCGGGGTGTTCTGTCCCAACGCGGGAACCGTTGATTTAAAGGGGAATACAATTTCACTGCTTTCGTTGGGACTGGGATTTAAGGCTACCTTGTCGGGAAGAAAAAATATTTTTATTTCAGGTATGTTGCTTGGATTTACAGAAAAACAGATAAAAGAGAAGGAACAGGAGATTATTGAATTTGCCGAACTGGGGGAATTCATTGACAGACCGGTCAAAACCTATTCCAGCGGTATGTATTCCAAGCTTGCATTTTCCATTACATGTAATCTGGAAACAGATATTATTCTGGTGGATGAAGTCTTAAGTGTGGGGGATGAAGGTTTTCAGAGAAAGAGCCTGGCTAAGATGGAATCGTTGATACAGGATAAGGACAGGACAGTTATTATTGTGTCACATAGTATAGAGACGTTGGAGAAGTTGTGTGACAGGGTGATGTGGATGCATGAGGGGGAAATCATGGAAATAGGTGAGCCCGGACAAGTATTAAAGCAATACCAAGAATATATGAGCAAATAGTGAGAAGGGAGATAGTAAAAAATATGGTTAAGGTATCTATTGTAGTGCCAGTGTATAATGTGCAGAAATATTTAAGACAGTGCATGGACAGCATTGTTAATCAGACCTTAAAAGAAATTGAAGTAATATGTGTGGATGATGGTTCTACAGATTCATCAGGGAAGATATTGGATGCGTATGCTGCTAAAGATTCGCGTGTTCGAGTTATACATAAAAAAAATAGCGGATATGGACATTCTATGAACATAGGGTTTGCAGAAGCGACAGGAGAATATATTGGAATTGTCGAGTCAGATGATTATGCAGAACTGAATATGTTTGAAACATTATATGAGGTAGCTCATAAAAATAAGCTGGACGTTGCAAAATCAGCGTTTTATCTTTATTATTCTGTTCCAAAAGAGAGAAACGAAAAGTTTGAGATTGTATCTAAAGTTATGGAGCGTAGGACAATATGCCCTTCTACAGATTTTCAGTCTAATATGGAAATGGTTGAGTTTTATAATATGAAGCCGACCATTTGGTCAGCCATATATAGAAAAGATTTTATTCGGGAAAACAAGATTACTTTTTTGGAAACTCCAGGAGCTTCATATCAGGATGCAGGATTTAATTTTAAGGTAATGGCATTGGCAAAAAGAGTTCAGTTATTGCAGGAAGCGTTTTTACATTATAGACAGGACGCAGAAGGATCTTCTATTAATTCTAAGGGAAAAGTATTTTGTGTGTGTGATGAGTACGCGGAAATGCACAGATTTTTAGATGAACATCCTGTTATAAAGGGAAGACTGGAATATGTTTTGCAGAGAATTAAGTTTGACAGCTACATGTGGAATTATGAGCGGCTTGGAAAAAGATATAAATATATCTTTTTAGAGAGGGCTTCAGAGGAATACAGAGAAGGCATTAAAAACGGGACCATAAATTGGGATTATTTTGAAGATTACAAATGGGATACCATGATGAAAATTGCCGAAGATCCGGTTGCTTTTCATACAAAAGCAGAATTAAGAGCTCAGAGAATGGAAATACACTGGAAGAAAGAATATGAAAGAATCAGACATTCGTGGACCTATAAAGTGGGAAAATGTATTACTATTACACCCAGATTCATAAGAAGATTTGTACGTTGTGTGTTCCGGCATGGTTTGAAATATACGTTTACGATTTCACTGCGCGAACTTAGAGAGGGGAAGACTTTTGAGTAAGAAACCAAAATTTTCAATTATTGTGCCTGTGTATAATGTAGAGCCATATTTAAGCTATTGTTTAAATACTATTGTAGAGCAGACGTTGAGAGATATAGAAATTATATGTGTCAATGATGGATCAACAGATCAGTCTTTGAAGATATTGCAGGCATACGCAAGAGAGGACGATAGAATTAAAATTATTAATAAGCCTAATGGAGGGCTGTCCTCTGCAAGAAATGCAGCGTTGCCTGTAGCAGAAGGGGAATACATTCTATTTGTTGATTCTGACGATATGATTTGTAAATACACATGTGACAGGCTTTACCGAGAAATTTTACAGAAGGCACCTGATGTTATTATATTTGGAACGGAGATTTTTCCAGGGGCAGTTATGAAGCCAGACAGAGGATGGCTTGAGTGGACATTAGCGGTCAATCCGGTGTACTATGATAAAAATTGTATTAATGCGTTGTTTTGGGAACGTGCATCAAAACCTTATGTATATAATAAATGTTTTAAAAATAGTACATTGAAAAAAAACAAAATTAGTTTTGATGAGCAGATAAAGTTTGGCGAGGACATGGTGTTTTTATTCATGGTATTTTCGCGGATTAGCAGTGTAATTTATATTCCTGATAAGTTGTATAAATACCGCTATGACCGTGAAGGATCCCTAATGGATCAAAGCAGAAAAGATGTGGAATGGAAACTTAAGTACCATTTGAAGATTATGGAAAAAATATTAAAGGATTGGGATGAACATGGATTTATAAAAGGTCATGAAGAGAGTTTATATATTTGGTGCTTAGAGTTTATTGTAAATGAATTATCAGCAATCTCCAATAAGAATGTGAGAATGGCTATTTGTCAAAAATTAAAGATGTTTATTAAGACTTATCATTTGAAACCAATCAATAGAAATGATTATGTGAAAGATTTAGAGGCAAAATTGCGGGGGGGGGTATTTAAGGCTTAAGCTGTTTTTCTATACATTATGTATGGTAGTAAGACTAGAATAAGGATGAGAAAGTTAATTTATTATTTGGAAATTAATGGATAGGAGAAATGATACATGAGAATTAAGTGGATTGATTGTGCCAAAGGAATTGCTATGATTTGTATTATCATAGGGCATATAGGAGAAGGAACCTATGGAAAGGTCTATTTAAGTTTTGTTCATGTATTTCATGTAGTTACATTCTTTTTACTTAGTGGCTATACATTTAAAATTGAACGAATTACGTTAGAATATGTAAATAGAAAATTCAGGCGTCTAATGAAACCGTACTTTTATACGTGTTGTGTTGTTATTGTAATGGATATATTTAATAGTATATTTTTATTAAAGGATGGAAGAATATTTACAATTTCAAATATTCTGGCAAAAGATATTATCCGCTCCTTTTTTGCATCAGGAACGAATACAAATTTTGCAGATATTGACCTTGGCACACGCATAGGAGCGATAGGGTTTTTACCAGCAATGTTTTTTCTTTAAAAATTGTTCAATGGGTATTAAACCGTTATGTAGAAGAATGGAAACGGTGGACAGTAGTTATTATAATAGGTTTATTTGGATATATTTCTTCAAGCTATATATGGCTCCCATTTAGTATTCAGTCGGGAATGACAGCTTCTGTATTTTTATTGGCGGGGTATTATATTCTGTATTGAAAAGGTTGAAATGGCTTCACTATTTGATTTTTATAAGCATTTTTATTTTAGGTGTATATAATGGATACGATCATTTTTATTTAAATACTAATTTCTGTCCTGATTTGATAATAAGCTTTTTTATGGCGTTTTCTGGTAGCTTTTATTGCTCAAATTAGCGAGGTATGGCGAAAAAATTAGTATATTGAGTTTTGTTGGAGAACACTCTTTACTAGTTTTATGTGTTCATTTGGTTGCCATTGAAACAATGGGACAATATTTTAATTATTTTATTAATTTTATAGGTATAACTGGAGATGTTCCTCTGTTATGGGGAAGCCTTGTATTAAATATAGTATTTTCTATAACTGGCACATTTGTGATTTTATTTTTATCCCCAAATAAGAAAAAATTTCTTATACAGCATTTTTACAGAAATGTATCTATATCTGCCAAGAGAGATTATAGTGCGGATGTTATGAAAGGAATTTTCATCATTTCAATGTTGGTAGGTCATTCGGTAATTGATGTAAGTTTAAGGCGAATTATCTACTCATGCCATATGGTTGCATTTATATTTTTGTTTGGATACTTTTATCATCCGGTTAAAAATTTAGGTACTGGAATTATCCGGCTGTATAAATCATTTCTTATACCCTATGGAGTGTTTTGTCTTGCACACTTGATTTTACATTTAGGCGAAATTAATTCTGATAGCCTGTTTCGGAATCTGAAAACTTATATTTACGTAATGAGTTTTTCGGACAAATTATTTGTAGATACTCCGAGTGTTGGCCCAATTTATTTTATTTGCATGTTGTTTTTAGTTAGAATTATATATTTATTCATAGATTATTTTACTAATTCAATACAAAGTAAAATAACTATTGTTATGATATTTTCACTTATTGGATTTATATTAGGAAATGGTGGATATTGGCTGCCTTGGAGTTTAGACTGTGCCTTATATTGTCTGATTTTTTTATGAGATAGGCATAGTATGCAGGCGGTTGAATACTTTAGAATATGTCTGCAGACATTCTGCATTTTATTTTATATTTTCAATTATCTGGGCATATATGATTTATACATCAAGTATGGAGATAGCAACAAGAAAGTATACACCTTATGGTTTAGTGATTTTTGGAGCCTTAAGCGGTATTCTTTTATTATATATGTTGTCAAGGTATATTTCAGTAAATGTTAGGAATGGAATAATAAATTTATTGAAGAAGTCAGGGGAAAATACGCTGTATGTTATTATAGTTCACGTACTTTTAGGGGGATATATTTACAATTGGGCGGCAAGCTATCTAAGAACTGAAGATATTTATCATATGATAGCTTGTATTTGTGTTCAGATACTTTTGGGCATTATGATTGGAATAATAGTAAAAATATTAAAAAACAAATTATTTTTAGATATAAAAGTATAATGTGATTATTAAAAGTGATTTAATGTTCTGGGTGTGAATGAGGTGACTATAGAGAGACTACTTTATGTAACAGAGGAGATGCAGTAGATGATAGAAGTAAATTATGTTAAAGTAAAAAACTTTGTATATATATATATGCTTTTACCTTTGTTATGCTTTATTGCTCTGTACTTACATTCTTGGCTGGGTGGAATATTTTTAGTTATTCTTTTTGGTTTGTCAGTAGTAAATATTAGAATAAAATTTAAGCGGATAAAAAAAGCAAGGCGAAGGAAAAAAGTATTACGAATACATTTTGAAGTGCCAAAATCTAATTATATATTACAGATTCCAATAAGGTATTTAGTTATATTTGCAATTGTAGCAGTTATATGGTCATTTCTTGGAGGACAGGGAAACCTTTACTATCAGAGTCCAGACTGGGGATGTAGAAATGCTATATATAGAGATATTATTTATAGGGAGTGGCCAGTAGTATATCCAGATTATAATAAAGCCTTAGTCTATTATATTGGTTATTGGCTACCAGCAGCCTCTGTGACTAAAATAATTGGATTTGTAGTTCCAAGTATTTATTCAACGGAGGTAGCATTTACAATAGGAAATATTTTATTGTGGATTTGGACTTCTATTGGAATATTTTTTACCGAATTATTACTGCTTACTTATGCTAAGCCTATATTACATTATAGGCAATTGCTTGTACCAATTATATTGGTTTTTTTTAGTGGAATGGATATTATTGGAGCAGTGCGAAATATAGTTGTAGAGGGCAAACAGTTTTGGCTTTTGCATTTAGAATGGTGGTGTGATGATTTACAGTTTAGCAGCCTTACAACCTGTTTGTTTTGGGTATTTAACCAGACAATTGTTCCATGGCTGGCAATATTATGTGTATTGCAGGAAGAAAAATTATGTAATTATGTATTTATAGGTATATGTGCGTTTGCGGCAGGACCGATTCCAATGGTCGGCATTGCCGTTTATATGCTTTTGAACGGGATATATAAAGGAATTGACAGCATAGTTAATAAAAAGATGGTGGATTTTTTAAAAGAAGTATTTACTCCTGTCAATTGTTTGGCGGTATTAATATTGCCGGTGTTTTTGTTATATTATAAATCAAATCAAGCACTTAATAATGGAGTAGCAGGAGCAACTTCTGGTGTATTTTCCGTATTTAAGCTGACAACAATAACAGATGGATTTATAGAAGATGTGCTATTGCTATTGGTTCTTGAAGCAGGAATATACTTATTACTTTTATATAGAAACTATAAGAATGATATATTCTATTATATTACTATTATTACAACTTTTATCGCACCATTTGTTAAAATTGGTGGTGCTTCTGATTTCATTATGAGGTTTTCTATTCCTACAGTTATGGTCATGGCCGCAATGTGTTTAAAATACTTGGTAAACTATGATGTAAATAAAGGAACAGACAAGATTAGTAAATACATTGTTACAATATTATGTGTATGTTTGCTGATAGGAGCAATGACTCCAATGACAGAATTTTTTAGAGGATATAGTACTATGTTGCAGACAGGAAAAATTATAAATGTATGTGATGATATAAAAACATTTAATCAGGATATACCATCAAATAATTTTACCGCAAACGACTACAAAAATAGTGCTTTTTTTAAGGTATTTATTTCGGATGAATAAGAAATAATTAGTTAAAAACGAATTTGCTTTTTAAAATATAGATATTAGAATATGAAAGGATGTTTAACAATTTGTACAATAATAATCGCTATGAAAAAATATTTTTTTAAATTTCTATTAAAAATGGCAATATTGGTTTTGGTAGGTACAACAATATATATATTTTATTCATGGCCATACCTGCAAAAATATCCACAGATAGAATTGAGTAAGAATGATTTATATATAGAACATGAGGAGAATCTTAAAGATTTTGTTGTAACGGATTCAGGGCTTATGGCAACATCAAGTGACCCTTGGATAAGTTATTCTCTGGAGGAAAAAATTCCTGTTAAAGTCATTGAGTATGATGTGGCAGATATTAATAGCCTAGGGGGAAAATGTCTTGTTTTTGATAATGACGCATGGTTATATACAGGAAAAAGTTTAAAGAATGGTAGAAATTATATATATATTCATAAGTATTTAGGGAACTGGGAAACTAAAAATTTTAGGTTTGATTTGGTCGAAGTAGAAGACGCAACAATACAGATAGATAGAATAATTATTAATTCATGGAGAGGGATACTTCGACTGACGGCAATGTGGTTTATTTTGATTGTAGCTTTCGCTGTCATGACATTATATCTGATAAAAATATTATATAAGAGTCTCAAAATTTTATGCAAAAATGAGAGGGCATTTTTATATATAAAAAAATTAATATGCTTAGTCATTTCCTTCATTTCAGCATCATTTGTACAAAAATATATGAGATTACCGGATAATGATTTTTTATGGGTTTTAATTTCTTTATTATTGTATTATTTATTCAGCAAAGAGATACTATGGGATAATAAATTAAATTTTTTCTTTACGTTTTTATTTTCTACAGCATTTAGTATTGCCAACATTAGTGGGTATCATGTTGTTACTAATGGTAATTTTTATTTTGGATTAATGACGGAAAATTACGTAACACATTTTACGAAAATTGATTTTATTGGATTTATTATATTAACTTGTGTTTTTTACAAAGGATTTGGGTACGTTTGCCGGTTAATAAGTTCTATAAGTGATAATATGGACTTAAGGGAAGAATATAAGAAAGTTAATTTTGAATACTGCATTGTAGTGACAGTATTTATCCTTATTTCTTGGCTCCCGTATTTTTGTGTTTATTATCCTGGATTTATTTTTCCAGATTCATTATCATCCGTTTATCAGGCATTAGGAGAACCACTAAACAATCATCACCCGATTATGTATACTTTGTTTATTAGGGTTTGCCTTAATGTAGGGATGATAGTTAAAGATATTACATTGGGCTGTGCTTTGTATACACTGATTCAAATGGTGTATATAGCATTTTGCCTAGGATATATGATAGGCTGGCTGAAAAATAAAGGAATTTCCGTTTGCTCCTGTATGATTATTATGGCTGGTTTTGCTTTTATGCCTTTTATTGCGCAAAATAGTATAGCAATGTGGAAGGATCCTATTTTTTCAGCAACGATATTACTGTGGTCGTTGCATTTGCTGGATTGCGTTATGAGTAAAGGAAGTATTATTTTTTATGACAGATTTTATATTTTTAAGTCCTGCTTATTGATTTTGATAATCTGTTTTTCAAGGAATAATGGGTTTTATTTGATTCTCTTTAGTGAAATTATATTTATTACTTTATTAATTATTGACAAAAATAAAGAATATTTTATAGGAATAAAAAAAATTTCTGCAAGTACTGGTATAATTCTTTTTTGTGTGTATGTTATTACCGGGCCAGTGTATTCCCGTGTGGGTATTGCAGATGAGCCAGTGGAGAGCCTTGGGATATTTCTTAACCAGATGGCAAGAGTTGTAGCGTACGAAGGAAAAATGGATGAAGAAGACAAGCAGTTTATGGATAGTATTCTTCCCTTAGAAAAGTATCCAGAGACATACAGACCATGTGTCGTAGATCGTCTTAAATGGGATGAAGATTTTAATCAGGAATATTTGAATGAGCACTTAAATGAATTTATGAGTACATATTTTTCTCTATTAATAAAGAATCCCAAACTTTATATTGAAGCATGGATATTAAATACATTTGGTTACTGGGCACCAAATTATTGGGAATTTTTTGCTGATGGTGGAAATATAGAAAAAGGTGATTTATCTACTTTTTATGAATGGGATCACAAGGGAATTGAACCTAAAAACCTTCTTGGAAATATCGATGTTAGTTGGAATACAATATTCGACTACCAAGGAACAACGATTTACCTTGCAGTAATAAACTGGCTTGTATTATTTCTGCTGGTTGTAATTGTAACTAGGGCTAGGAGTTATATTATTGCTTTAGCCCCGTCTTTAGGACTGATAGCTACATTGTTTATTGCGACACCTTACGTATATTGGGAAAGATATGGTCTTGCAGAATATTACCTGTTACCAGTCTACCTTTTTATATTGTGTATGGTTTTGAAAAAACAGAGAGGTTAGACAGAGTAAAAATATTATCTTATCTGGGGAGAGGTACTAATTATGATACAAAATGCTACATCAAAAACAAATAAACAATTTATGATTCTATCGGCTTTTGGAATAATTTTTGTAGTAGACGCACATGCTTGGGGAGGGGTAGGACTTATGATAAATATTTTCCCGTATAATTCTTTTTTTATCCCAATGTTTTGTTTCATCTCTGGCTATTTTTTCAATCCGGAAAAAGCTAACAATCTGGTGAGGTATCTGCTTCATAAGGTACATACACTTTTAATGCCATTTTTTGTTTGGAATTTTATTTATGGAATTCTTATAACCCTGTTGCGCCATACAAATTTAGTTTTTTATGGTTCAGATTTATCTATTAAAACATTATTTATCCGTAAACGGTAGATAGTGCATACCTCGACAGTAAGGACAAAGTGTGTGACAATAGACTATATTTCTATCATCAGTAT